>DASPMI010000107.1:0-5516 GCA_035627135.1 Anaeromyxobacter sp.
GCATGCGCAGCGCGGGGGCGTGGTACCGAGGTCGAGCCCGCGACGGCGCGCCCTGGCGTCCTGATTCGTGCGCTCCCTGCACCGCGACTTAGGTGCCCGAATCAGCGGGAGTGACGAGCAGCAGGTTCTTGCAGCGTGATCTGGTCCGCCGCGTGCGCGACTACGAGCGCGCGCGGCGAGGGGCCGAAACGGCCCATACCGCGGCGGCCCAGGCGCTCCGTACGTCCGACCTCGCCCGGGCCGAGCTCCTCGCGAATCGCGCCGCTGCCGCGTACCGGCAGCTCGCGCGGCCGCGTGGGAGCTCGCCCGCGCGAGGGCCGAGCTCGAGTAGCGGCTCCAGGCGCGGCCGCCGCTCCGGCCGGGACCGGATGCGCGCTTGCCAGGCTGATTAGCACTTGCAAAAAGCGGCACCACGGAACGCAAAGCGCCTCGGCCGGTGGGGCCAGGGACGGGAGGATGAACCCAGCGAACGACGAGCACGACGGGCTGGACGACGCCGAGCGGCACGGCGAGCTCGAGCCCTGGGCGTGCTGCGACGAGTGCGGACGAGGGCCTGTCCGAGGACGAGGCCGTCCCCACGAGCCGGTACGCCGTGTACCGGTGCCTCCGGTGCGCCAGCATCGAGGCCGGCAAGCTCCTCACGGCCGAGTGCGATCCCCGGTGGAGCCCCACGCGCACGATCGGCGAGCGGCAGCGCGCGATCGACGTGATGCGGCTCGCCCTCGCGCGGGCCCAGGCGCGGATCGCGCGGGACGCGGAGCGGCCCGTGCCCGTGAGTGCGAGGGCGGCATGAAGCCCGTGGATCCGGCCGTGCTCGCCGCCGCGGTCCGCGCGCACTGGAGCAGCCGCCTGGTCGAGGCCCGCGCGCGCGACCGCGCGCTCGCCGGGGCCAAGGGCGCGGACGGCGCCGTGAACGAAGAGGAGGCGGCAGGCTACACGCTCCTCGAGATCTGCGAACGCGGCGTGCACCTCGTGCCGCACGGCACCGTGTGCCAGCCCTGCCGCCGCGCCCGCCTGGCCGAGGATCCCGGCCCGCCGGGGTCCTCGGACGACCCGTGACCCTCCGGAGGCGCGCGGACCAGGCGGAGACGAGTCGCACCCGCCCGCCCGCTCGCCCTCCGGACAGGCGAAGGGCGGTTCCAGGAGCACCCGGAACCGCCCTCGAAAGCCGCACTACAAGGATGGTGGACCCGACCAGGATCGAACTGGTGACCTCCTGAATGCCATTCAGGCGCGCTCCCAGCTGCGCCACGGGCCCGAAACCTCGTCCTGCTCGCCGCTCCCTCGCTGGGATGTTGCCGAGAGCCGCGAATTTGCCGCGGTTCCCCGGAGGGCGCCGCGGGAGGCAGTGAGTAACCCGGCGGCGCCCGGCACGTCAAGGCCGTTCTCCCGGAGCCGGCTCGCAGCGAGCCAGCGAGCTCCGGGATTCACGCCCCTGTCCTCGGGCGGCATCACCAGGGCGGGCCGCCGGCCACGCGCTCCCGCACGGAACCGCTGCCGGAGCGTTCGATCCCGGGGTGTCCCCGGGTGGCACCGCCGTTGCTATCTCGGTCGGGTGGAGGACGATCCCATGCGGCTCACCACCTGTCTCTTCGCCGTGGCCTCGCTCGCCGCTGCGCTTCCACAGGGCACCCTCGCGCACGACGCCCCACCTCCACCGCGCGTCGTCGCCCCGGCTCCTCCGACTCCTCCGCCGCCGCCGCGCGAGTACCGCAGCCCCTACCCGCGCGCGCCCGTCCCGCGGCACGGACGGCCGTACCACCACCACCGCCGGTACTGGGGCTGGGGCTGGGGCTGGTACCCGCTGTACCCCGTCTATCCGGTGCCGCCCGCGCCCCCGCCCCCCTCGGCGCCGCCGCAGGACGCGCCGGGCCAGGCCGCTCCCGTCGCCGAGCGGCGCGAGCAGGACCGGATCTACACGCGCTTCTCGCTCTACGGCGCGGGGCGTGAGGACGGGTACATGGCCGGCCTCACGTTCGGCCTCGACACGCGCGCCGTCGGCTTCAACCTCGACGTCAGCGCGCTCGCGCGGGAGCACGTGACCGGCCAGCTCCGGGACGACGAGAGCGACCCGGCCACGCTGGCCAACGCGCACCTGACCTGGACGGTCCTGTCGGACCGGTCGTTCCGGCTGCGGCTCGAGACCGGCGTTTCGATGCTGGACCTGCCCGACTCGGCGGTCGTCGTGGACCAGCCCTGGCGCGGCAAGACGATCCTCGGCCCGAACCTCGGCATCTCCGGTCAGCTCGGGATGGTCGGTCCAATCGGCATCGAGGGGCACGCGCGGATCACGCCGTTCCCGGAGCGGATCGCGGACACGTTCCTCGGCCTCGCGGTCCACGGCGGACCGGTCGGCGTGAGCGCGGGCTGGCGGTGGGTCGACGTCGCCGGCGACGGCGTGGACGCGCCGGAGCTGATGTTCCGCGGCCCGCAGGTGGGCCTGGTCCTGGCGTTTTGATCGAACGGGGACTGCGTCCCCGCCCCAGCGGGCTTCACCTCGGGGCGGGGGCGTCGCCCGTCTACTTCTTCGCCTTGGCGGCCGCCTTCTGACGCTTCTTGCGCGCCTTCCACTGCTGGCGGCGGCGCGACTTCACGCGGATGTGCTTGCTCTTCGAGTTGGCCATTCGTCCTCCAGGAAACGCTCCCGGCAACATGGAGCCGCCCGGGCTCGACGACGTCGCGGCGCGGGCGGAAACGCGCGGGGCGCCTGTATAACACGGCCGAGCCGGCGCGCGTCACCCCTGCGTCGTCCCGTCGCCCGGCGTGCCCCCGCCGCGGCCCTCGCGCTCGGGCATCGCCGGCGGCGGCGTCGCCGGCCGGACCGGCCGGGGCATCCCCTCCGCGCCGCGGGTGGCGCTGGGCCGCACCGGCGGGACCGCCGCGCGGAGCCGGCCCGGGACGTCCGGCGGCGGCGGGCGCTCGCCGGCGGGCCTGGGCGTGGCGGCCTGCCGGGCGCTCACCTCCTGCCACGCCGCCACGAGCTCCTTCACGTCGGCCAGCGGCAGCGCGCGGCAGACGTTCCCGTTCACCCCGTCCATGTCCCGCGCCATGCAGAGCGCGTTCAGGATCGCCTCCTCGGTCGCCTCGATCACCGCCTCGTAGAGCGGGTCGAGCCGCTGGTCGAGGAGGATCTTCATCCGGTAGACCATCTTGTTGGTCTCGCGGGGCACCTGGTTGGCGGTGGAGAACGCGAGGATGATCTCACCAGAGCCGTGCATCGCGGAGGAGCCCACCCGGCCGATCCCGAGCGCGGCCCGCTTCGCGACGCGGTTGAGCTGGTGCGTGATGAGCGGCGCGTCGGTGGCGATCACCGCGATGATCGACCCGTAGTCCTTGTGCCGGCGCGGCAGCTTCTTCCGGTACCGCGCGTCGAGCACCTCGCCCACGGGGAGCCCCCCCACGCGGAGCTGGTGCATGACGCCGAAGTTGGACATCACCAGCACACCGACGGTGTACCCGCCCATCGCCTCCGGCAGCTTGCGGCTCGAGGTGCCGATCCCCGCCTTGAAGTCGCAGGTGATCATCCCCGTCCCGCCGCCCACGTTCCCCTCGGCCACCGGCCCGTCGCTCGCGGTCTGGAGCGCCTCCGCGACGTGCTCCTCGCGCACGTGGCGGCCGGCGATGTCGTTGAGCCACGAGTCGTCGCACTCGCCGACGAGCGGGATGATGACGTCGTGCTCGTCGCCGATGCCGGGGTACCGCTCCACCATCCACTTCACCGCGGCGTCCGAGACCGCGCCGACCGAGAGCGTGTTGGTGAGGAAGATCGGCGTCTCGACGAGCCCCCACTCGAGGAGCTGCGTCATCCCGGAGACCTCGCCCGCGCCGTTGAGCACGAACCCGCCGCCGACGACCCGGTCCTCGAAGACGTTGGTGGTGTTGGGGAGGATGGCCGTCACGCCGGTGCGGACGGGGCCCTTCCCGGGCTTCAGGGCCCCCGAGCCCCGGATCAGCGTGGAGTGGCCCACCCGGACCCCGGCCACGTCGGTGATCGCGTTCCACCGCCCCGGCTTGAACCGTCCGAGCGAGATACCGAGGTCGCGGGCGCGGCAGCGGGGCGTGTCGGGCATGGAAGAGCAATAGCCCGGAGCCATGTCCGGCGCGAAAACCCGGCGGCGCTCCCGTCCCGCGCGGGGGTCCGCGCGCCTACGGGTCGGGCGCGATCTCGGCGCGGCGCTCGCCGGCCGGCGCGGAGGGTGCGGGCGGCTCCTGCACGGCCGCGGCCCCATCGTGCGTGCGGAAGATCCAGGGGTACGTGATGACGGCGACGCCGCCTCCCTTCGGTCGCGGGAACCGCCAGGTCGCGATCCGCGCCGTCATGCATGCGTGGAGCTCGGCGTCGTGCAGGGTGGTGGCCTCGGGCGCCGGCATCGCGTGGCTCGTCGAGCCGTCCGGCTCGATGACCCACCTGATCGCGACCTTGCCGTGGAGGCGCGGGTCCGCCGCGAGCCGCTTCTCCCAGCAGCTCCGCATCTCCGGCGCGTGCTCCTGGATGACGGCGCGGATCGCGTCCTTGTCGATCGATCCGAGCGGCGCGGGCTGCGCCGGCGCGGCGCCCTTCGCGTCCGCCGAGGGCTTCGCCGCGTGCGCGCAGCCTGCGAGCCAGCCTGCGGCCGCGATCGAGATCACCATGAGACGAGCTGCCATGTGCGTGCCCTCCCCTTGCTCGGCTGGAGCCGAGCGTACCCGGCGCGCCCCGAAAGGCAAGCACGTCAGCCCTCGGCCTCGTCGCTCCGCGCCTGCCCGTTGCCGTTCCCGCCCTCCCCGCGCCCCGGCGCCGGCTCGCGCCCCGCCGCCGCCTGCGCCCGGCGGGCCCGCTCGCGCGCGCGCTCGCGCTCCTCGTAGCGGCGGATCGCGAAGGAGAGGATCTCGCCGATGAGGCTCCGGTGGTCGATGCCGGCGGCCTGCGCGATGAGCACGAGGTCGGACCAGCCGGGCGTGAGCCCGGGCAGCGGGTTGCACTCGATGAAGAAGAGCCGCCCGTCGGCGTCCATGCGGAAGTCGAGGCGGGCGACGTCGCGGCAGCCCAGGGCGAAGAACGTCTCCCGCGCGGCCTTCTCCAGCCGGTCGAGCTCGCGCTCCGTGAGGCGCGCCGGGACCTCGTAGCGGAGCTGCTTGCTCCACTCCTGCTTCATGTCGAACGAGTAGACCGGCGTCGGATCGCTCGCGTCGAGGAACACGATCTCCATCGGCGGCAGGACCCGCGGGCGCCGCTCGCCGAGGAGCCCGACGGTGAACTCGCGGCCGGCGACGTACTGCTCCACCAGCGCGGGCTGGCGGTACTTGGCGATGAGCTCCCGGGCGACCTCGCGCAGCTCCCCCTCGTCGCGGACCACCGACTTGCCCGTGACGCCCTTCGACGTACCCTCCGCGACCGGCTTCACGATGAGCGGAACGTCGAGCTCGCGCGGCAGCCGCTCGCGGCCGGTCTGCAGGACGACGTAGTCGGGGGTGAGGATCCCGTGCGTCCGGACCATGCGCTTCGCGAGCGCCTTGTCGAGCGACACCGAGAGGGC
>DASPMI010000108.1:0-10637 GCA_035627135.1 Anaeromyxobacter sp.
GGGGTTCGATCTCGCGATCCGGGCCGGGCACCTGGCCGACTCGTCGCTGGTGAGCCGCCGGCTCGGCCGGCCGCAGCAGGTCCGCCTGTACGCGAGCCCCACCTACCTCCGCGCGCGTGGGACGCCGCGCCGGATCGAGGACCTCGCGCACCACGACTGCCTGGTCCTCAGCGGGGCGCCGCGGTCGTGGCCGCTCCGCCGCAACCGCCGGATCGCCGAGGTCCCGGTCCACGTCCGCGCCTCCGCGAGCGGGTTCGAGCTGCTCCGGGCGCTGGCCCTGGCAGGCCACGGCATCGCGCGACTGCCCGAGTACCTCGCCGCCGAGGACGTCCGGCGCGGCGCGCTCCGCACCATGCTCGACGCCCTGGCCCCTCCGCCCCAGCCGCTCCACGTCGTGTATCCCAGCGCGCGCCACGTCACGGTCAAGCTGCGGAAGCTGCTCGAGCTGCTCGACACACGCTTTCCTTGAGCGAGGCTCCCCCGCGCGCCGGGCGGCGCCGGAGGACCCGAGGAGGCACCGCGGCGCCGCCCCGCGGCCGCGATATGCTCCCGGGGGATGCTCTCGCTCACGCTCGCCCTCGGGCTGTCCCTCGCCGCGGCGCCCGCCGATACGGCGCTGGAGCGGAGGCGGAGCGAGATCGCCCGCGAGGTCCTGGCCGTGGCCGGGCAGATCCAGCGGGACATCGAGCGGGGCGACGTCGCCGCGCTCGTCGCGCGGGTTCCGGCGGAGGGCCTCCGCTGCGGCGGGGACTTCGTGCCGCGGGAGCGCGTCGCGCGCGACCTCCGCGCGGAGGCGAGCTGGCTGCACGGGGTCATCTTCGGCGGCCCGGGCGCCCCGGCGCAGGGCGATCGGCCCGGATCGCTGCGCGAGCTGTTCGCGCGGGCGAAGGAGATCGCGGTCGTGGTCGCCTTCCGCGAGGACGCGCGCGCCGCGGCCGGGATGCCGTGCTTCGACTTCCGCGCGAAGGACACCGTCACGCCCGGCGCCCCCATGTGCCTCGAGAAGCGGGGCGGGAAGTGGTGGTTCACGGAGAGTCTCTACCCGTGCTAGGGAGCGTCATGCCCGATCTCTCCGGCCGCGTCGTCCTCGTCACCGGCGCCAGCTCCGGCATCGGCCTCGCCGCGAGCCGGGAGCTCGCGGCCATGGGCGCGGAGCTCGTGCTGGTGGGGCGCGACGCCGGGCGGCTCGCCGCGGCCGAGGCCGAGGTGAAGGCCGCGGGCGCGGCGGCGGCGAAGCCCGGTCCCGTCTCCTCGCTCCGCTGCGACTTCGCCGCGCTCGCCGAGGTCCGCGCCCTCGCCGCCGAGGTCCTCCGCCGCTGGCCGCGGCTCCACGTGCTCGTGAACAACGCGGGCGGCGTGAGCGGGGCGCGGGAGGTGACCGCGGACGGGTACGAGCGGACGTTCGCGGTGAACCACCTCGCGCCGTACCTCCTCACCCGGCTCCTCCTCGATCGGCTGAAGGAGAGCGCGCCCGCGCGCGTCGTCACCGTCGCGAGCACCGGGCATCACCGCGGCGATCTCGACTTCTCCGATCTCCAGATGGAGCGCGGGTACGCGATCATGCGCGCGTACGGGCGCTCCAAGCTCGCGAACATCCTCTTCACCCGCGAGCTCGCGCGGCGCCTCGCCGGGAGCCGCGTCACGGCGACCTGCCTCCACCCGGGCGCGGTGGCGACGCGGATCTGGGACGGCGCTCCCAGCTTCGCGCGCGTCGTCATCGCGCTCGCGAAGAGGCTCATGCTCTCGCCGGAGAAGGGGGCGAGGACCATCGTCCAGCTCGCCGCGGCGCCGGACGCCGAGGTGGCGCGGTACGGCGGGGTCTACCTCGAGAAGGGCAAGCCCGCGAAGCCGTCGGCGCTCGCGCGCGACGATCAGCTCGCGCGGCGGCTCTGGGACGAGAGCGCGCGGCTGGTGGGCGTGGAGTCCTAGGGGCGTATCTCGACCAGCCACGCTCGCGGACACGCAGCGTCCCGCGTCCGCGGATCGATCATCGACCACTTCACGACCGTGATCCGGCACGCCGGAGAGTCGAGGAGTGGGCGCACCGCGAGCCCGGCATCCTCGAGCTGCTTCCGCCCCGCGTCCGAGACGAGCGCCCAGGCCGGCCCGCCGCCGCGCACCGCGCTCGCGAGGTGCGCCGCGTCCACGTTCGGGATGAGCTGGCGCGTGTAGAACTGGAACGGCTGGTAGATCCGCTCGACGAAGTAGAACCGGCTCCAGTCGATCGGGAGCGCCCGCGCCTCCTCCGCGAACGCCGCCCCGGGCTGGAGGCGCGAGAGCTGCGGGTAATAGCTCGCGTTGAGGAGGAAGTTCGCGAGCAGGATCGCGACCGCCGACGGGACCCAGAGCCGCTGGAGCGGCTCGCGCAGGCGATACGCGAGGGCGAGCGCGGCGGCGAACGGCAGCGCGCCGAGGAGCACCCACGCCGACTCGACCCGGAAGGCGAGCCCGTTCCAGGCGAGCGTGAAGAGCACGAGGAGGACGACGACGACGTCCTGGAGGCGCGTGAGGACGCGGAGCCTCCGGCCGCCGGCGCGCGCGGCCTCGTCGGCGTACCCGGCGGCGAGCACGGCGAGGAGCGGGAACGCCACGTTCACGTAGTGGTCGAGCTTGAAGGCCGAGAAGTTGAGCGCGGTGAGGTAGACGAACGGCCCGAGGAAGGTGAGCTGCTCGGCGCCGCGGAAGGCCGCGAGCCGCCCGCGCCAGAGGGCCCGGAACCGTTCGCCCCAGGCGGCGAGGAGGAGCGGCACCCACGGCAGGAAGGCCCAGAGCAGCGTGTAGTAGAAGAAGAGGTAGTCGTTCGCGCCGGCCTGTCCGTGACCGCCCGTGAACCGGTCCGCGCTCTGGCCGAGGAGGATGAACCGGACGCCCGAGACGCCGGTCCGGCCGCGGACGACCTGCTCCGGGTGCAGGTCGAACTGCACGTAGTAGGCGTAGAGGACCGGCGCGAGGGCGACGAAGAACGCGGCCACGCCGACGAGCAGGCGCGGCGACGCGAGGAGCCGCAGCCGCCCGCGGCCCCACAGGTAGAGGAACAGGCAGAGTCCGGCGAGCGCCGCCGCGACCATGCCCTTCGTCCCGACGGCGAGGCCGATCCCCGCCGCGCCGAGCGCGAGGGAACGGAGGTCCTCGGTGTCCGCCCAGCGCGCGAGCTGCCACAGGCCGAAGGCGGTGAACCCGGCGAGGAGCGCCTCCATCCGGACGTCGTGGTTCGAGAGGACGATCCGCTGGGCGGTGATGAAGAAGATCGCCGCGAGCTGCCCGGCGCGCCGCCCGTACAGGCGCCCTGCGAGACGGCCGCACGACCACGCGCCGAGGAGGCTCACCAGCACCGACAGGAGCCGGTAGCTCCAGTCGTGCACGCCGAAGAGCGCGTACCCGGCCATCGCCGACCAGAAGAGGAGGTGCGGCTTGTCGAGGTACGGCGCGCCGTTCTTGACGAGGTGGGTCCAGTCGCCCTCGCGGAACATCCGCAGCGCCATGACGGCGTCCTGCGGGGCGTCGTTCTGCATCAGGTCGGGGAGGAACAGCCCGGCCGCGAGCACCGCGAGAACGAGCGCCCAGAGGGTGGCGTGCCAGGCGGGGGGGAGGAGCGGGGCTGGATCGTTCGGACCCTGCCCCGCTCGTCCTTCGACAGGCTCAGGACGAGCGGGTGTACGCATGAGCTCGTAACCCCTAGCACGGACCCCGCCCGACGTCGCGCCGAGGTCTGGCCTCGCGGCCGCCCCTGGCATAGAACGGAGCCGCCTTGGACACGACCCGCGCACCGACGAAGCTCGGCCGTGCCGTCCGGACAGGGCTCGCCTGGGCGGTGCTCGGCGGGCTGGTCGCCTGGCTGGCGAGCCAGGTCTCGGACGTGAGCTGGCGTGAGCTCCTCGGTGCCGTCCGCCCGCCTCCCTGGTGGGCGTGGGTGCTCTCGACCGCCGGGCTGGCCGCGAGCTACCTCTGCCGCGGGCTCCGCATCCACGCCGAGCTCTCGCGCCGCCACCCGGTCACGCGCGGCGAGTGCCTGCGGGTCATGCTCCTCCACAACGCCGCCGTCAACGTGGTCCCGATGCGCGGCGGCGAGGCGGCCTATCCACTGCTCGTGAATCGCCGACTCGGCGTGCCGCTCGGCCAGGCGGTGGCGAGCCTCGTCTGGATCCGCGCGCAGGACATGCTCCTCCTCGCGCTCCTCCTCGTCCTGTTCCTCCCGCGCTTCCCGCTCTGGGCGCGGGGCGGGCTCGCCGTGCTCGTGCTCACCGCCGTTCTCCTCGGGATCGCCCTCGTCCAGCGGTTCGTCGCGCGGCGCGCCGAGGCGGCGCCGCCGCGCTCGAAGCTCCTGCGCACCGCGCTCGCCGCGCTCGAGGCGCTGTCGGACGCGCCCCGCCACGGCGTCGCCGGCTGGCTCTTCGGCGCCGGGAGCTGGGCGGTGAAGCTCGCCGCGCTCGGCCTGCTCCTCGCGCACCTCGGCGGCTTCCCGTGGCTCGACGCCGTCACGGGCGCGCTCTGGGGCGAGCTCGCGGGCATCCTACCGATCCAGGGGCCCGCCAACTTCGGGACGTACGAGGCCGGCGTCGCCGCCGGCGTGGCCGTGTTCGGGCGGTCGGTGCTCCACGCGGCTGCGCCCGCCCTCGCGCTCCACCTCTTCTCGCTCGCGAGCGCCCTCGCCGCCGGAGGGCTCGCCTGGGTCTTCTCCCCGCGCGGCTCGACCGCGCCGCCGCCGGAGGCCGATCATGCCTGACGCCGTCCTCGCTCCCCCTCGCCCCGAGACCGCCGCCGCGCCGGAGGTCCCCGTCCGCGCGACGACGCTCCCGCACCGGCTCTCCGTGGTCGTGCCGATGTACAACGAGGTGGAGAACGCGGCGCCGCTCGTCGACGCCGTCCAGGCCGCGCTCGCCGACTACCCCGCGCCCTGGGAGCTCGTCGTCGTGGACGACGGCAGCCGCGACGGCACGGGCCGCGCGCTCGAGCGGCGGGCCGCCGACGTGGGGCCGCACGTGCGCGTGCTCCGGCTCCGGCGGAACTTCGGGCAATCGGCGGCGATGCAGGCCGGCATCGACGCCGCCCGCGGCGACGTCATCGTCACGATGGACGGCGATCTCCAGAACGACCCCGCCGACATCCCCGCGCTCGTCGCCAAGCTCCTCGAGGAGGACAAGGACCTCGTCGCCGGCTGGCGGCAGAAGCGGCAGGACGGGTTCGTCCTCCGCAAGATCCCCTCGCGCATCGCCAACCAGCTCATCCGCGACGCGACCAAGCTCGACTTCCACGACCTCGGCTGCAGCCTCAAGGCCTTCCGCGCCTCGGTCCTCCGCGAGATCCGGCTGTTCGGCGAGATGCACCGGTTCATCCCCGGCTGGCTCGCGACGGTCACCTCGCCCGACCGGATGGCCGAGGTCCCCGTGCGCCACCGGAGCCGCGCGC
Source organism: Anaeromyxobacter sp. (assembly GCA_035627135.1). GTDB lineage: Bacteria > Myxococcota > Myxococcia > Myxococcales > Anaeromyxobacteraceae > Anaeromyxobacter. The sequence goes on from DASPMI010000108.1 coordinate 5,407, forward strand.
GCGGCAGCTCGAAGTACGGCATCTCGCGCACGTTCCGGGTGATCGTGGACCTGCTCGCGGTCTACTTCTTCCTCCGGTTCCGCGCCCGGCCCGGCCACTTCTTCGGCGTCGCCGGCCTCGCGGTGCTCGCGGTGGGCATGGGGATCCTCGCCTACATGCTCGGGCTCAAGCTCTCCGGCCAGGACATCGGCGGCCGCCCGCTGCTCCTCCTCGGCTTCTTCTTCGTGATGGGCGGGATCCAGCTCGTCACCACGGGCGTGCTCGCCGAGATCGTGATCCGGGTGTACTTCGACGGGCGGCTCGCGAAGTCGTACCACGCGACGGACCAGCGGCCGGTGCCGCCGGACGTGGGGTGGTACCGAGCGTGAACAAGGAGCCCTGAATGTCCCCTGAAGCCCGCCTCGCCCAGCTCGGCATCACCCTCCCGCCGGCGCCGCCGCCGGTCGCGTCGTACGTGAACGCGGTCCGGACCGGGAACCTCCTCTTCACCTCGGGCAAAGGCCCGCTGCCCGTGAACGGGAAGCTGCCGGCCGGCCGCGTCGGCGTCGAGTTCACGCTGGAGGAGGGCTACCAGCTCGCCCGCTCGACGGGCCTCGCGCTCCTCGCAACGCTCCGCGCCGAGCTCGGCACGCTCGACCGCGTGAAGCGGATCGTGAAGGTGCTCGGCCTCGTCGCCGCGCCGCCGGAGTTCGGGGATCACCCGAAGGTGATCAACGGCTGCTCGGATCTCCTGGTCGAGGTGTTCGGAGAGGCTGGGCGGCATGCCCGCTCCGCGGTGGGGGTCTCGTCGTTGCCGTTCAGGACGCCGGTCGAGATCGAGCTCGTCGCCGAGGTCGACTGAGCGAACCGCGTACCGGCGCGTACGCCCCAGACTTGCCCGCGCAGGGAGCGGCCCGCGCCCGTGCGCGTCCGCACCTTGCAACCGGCGATGATATCGGCGGGCGGCAGGCGAGCAGTGTGGGCGGCGGTGGTCCTCTTCTCCGGCGGGTGCGCGTCGGCGCCCGCGCCCCTCGTGCACGTGGGTCGGGAGGATCCCGGTGCGCCCATCCCGGGGCTCGTCGTCTGCGGCGCCGACGGCGCCGAGCTGCAGCTCGACCCGGCGCGGCCGCTCGTCGTGTTCGTGCCCGGCCGCGCCGACTCCGGCGAGCGGTACGCGGCGCTCTCGTACCACTTCGAGGTCGAGGGGAAGCAGACCGCCTGCTTCGCGTACGACGACCGCGACAGCCTGGAGGAGAGCGCGAGCAGCCTCGCGCAGGCCCTCGCGGCGCTCCAGGCGCGGCTCCCTCCCGGGCGGATCACCATCATCGGGCACAGTCTCGGCGGCCTCATCGCGCGGCGCGCGCTCGTCAAGGAGCGCGCGCGAGGGCTCGAGCCCGGCGCGTTCACGTACTCGCTCGTGACCGTGGCGGCGCCGTTCGGCGGGATCCGCAGCGTCGCCGACTGCGGCCGGACGTGGCTCCACCTGCTCACCCTCGGCGTGTCCGCCGCCGTCTGCGGCCTCGTCGCGGGCGAGACCTGGCAGGAGACCCCGCCGAGCTCGGACTTCGTGCGAAAGCCCGGCACGCTCATCCCCGAGGTGACCGAGGCGATCGCCGTCGTCACCCTCGAGCGGGGCGCGTGCCGCCGGCGTTCGCTCCGCGGCGGGTGCGACGAGCCGGACGCGGTCTTCAGCCTGACCGAACAGCGCAACCCGGTGGTCGAGGCCGACCCGAGGTGGAGCCGCGTGCAGGTCACCGCGGGACACGTCGAGATCGTCGGCCACCCCGGCACGCCACCGACGAAGCTGATCGCGATCCTGCAGGAGCGCAGGATCCTCGCGGCGCCCGCTCCCCAGACTCCCGCCTTCCAGGTCGCCCGGCCGTAACCCTCCCGAGCCCGAGCCCGAGCCCGAGCCCGAGCCCTGCTACGCGGTCGCCCGCACGGCTTCCGCGCGACTCGTGTCCTTCCGGCGGAGCGACAGGCCGAGGGAGAAGCGAGCGACCGGCTCGTCCGCGTACTTCTTCGGCACGGTGGCGACCACCTCGACCGGCAGCGTGAACCGCTCGCCCGTCTCGTCGGCCTTTCGGACGGCCTCGGCCACTGCGCGCCCATCGCGCGAGCGGAAGACGACGTCGCCGTCGGCCCGCTTGAGGAACTCCGCGCGCACGTCCTTGAACAGCGGGACGACCTTCGGGTGGCCCTCCCGGATCGCGCGGAAGGCGTTGAGACCGGCCGCGATGTCGGCGCCCGCGCAGAGCGCGCCGAAGTACATCGAGCCGACGTGGTTCTTCGAGCGCCAGCCGAGCGGGATCTCCACCGCGCAGCCCTCCTCGTCGAGCTCGAGCACCCGCGGGCCCAGGAAGAGGAGCACCGGGACGCGCAGCGCGAACATGCGGATGAAGGCGGTCTCGCGGACGAGCATGGGTCCTCTCCTGGCGGCGGCCGCCCGGGGAGGTCGCCCGGCGCGGCGGGGTGCGGCACGCGGATGATATGGGCCCGCGCGGAGGGGGGCTCGGGCCTTCGAGGGGCGAGCCGAGGACGGGCGGTCGGGTCCGGGGACGCGGTCCCCGTTAGAACACCTCCGTGTCGCTGGAGACCTTCCACCCCGTCGTCCGCGCGTGGTTCGAGGGCCGCTTCGCCGCGCCCACGGAGCCCCAGGCGCGCGCCTGGCCGGCGATCGCCCGCGGCGAGGACGTGCTCGTGTCGGCGCCGACTGGTTCGGGGAAGACGCTCGCCGCGTTCCTCTCCGCCCTGGACGGGCTCCTGCGCGACGGCCTCGCAGGCCGGCTCGCCGACGCCACGCGGGTGGTCTACGTCTCCCCGCTCCGGGCGCTCTCGAACGACGTCGAGCGGAACCTGCTCGGTCCCCTCGCGGAGCTCTCCGAGGCGGCCGCGCGCGCCGGCCACGCGCCGCCCGCGCTCCGCGTCGCGCTCCGCACCGGCGACACGACCGGGAGCCGGCGCCAGGCGATCCTGCGCCGGCCGCCCCACGTCCTCGTCACCACGCCCGAGTCGCTGTACCTGCTCCTCACCGCGGCGCGCGGCCGGGAGCTGCTCGCGGACGTCGAGACCGTGATCGTCGACGAGATCCACGCGCTCGCGCGGGACAAACGCGGCGCGCACCTCGCGCTCTCGCTCGCGCGGCTCGACGCGCTCACCGGGCGGCGACCCCAGCGGATCGGCCTCTCCGCCACGGTGGAGCCGCTCGCCGAGGTGGCGCGGTTCCTCGTGGGGACCGGGCGCGTCGGGGAGGACGGGGCGCCCCGGTGCACGACGGTGGAGGTGGGTCGCCGCCGCGCCCTCGATCTCGGCGTCGAGATCCCGGACGACGAGCTCTCGTCCGTCGCCTCGAAGGAGCTCTGGGACGGCGTCTACGACCGCGTCGCGCAGCTCGTGTCGGAGCGGCGCTCGACGATCGTCTTCGTGAACACGCGCCGGATGGCGGAGCGGGCGGCGCACGCGCTCGAGGGGCGGCTCGGCGAGGGGGCCGTCACCGCGCACCACGGGAGCCTCTCCCGCGAGCGCCGGCTCCTCGCCGAGGAGCGGCTCAAGGCGGGCCTGCTCAAGGCGATCGTCGCGACCTCGTCGCTCGAGCTCGGGATCGACGTCGGCGCGGTGGAGCTCGTGGTCCAGCTCGGCGCGCCCGGCGCGCTCGCCGCGGCGCTGCAGCGGGTGGGGCGCTCCGGCCACGTGTACGGCGCGACGCCGTCCGGCCGGTTCTTCCCCGTGACCCGCGACGAGCTGGTGGAGTGCGCCGCGGTCGTGCGCGGCCTGCGGCGCGGGCGGCTCGAGCCCACGCGGATCCCCGACGCGCCGCTCGACGTCCTCGCGCAGCAGCTCGCGGCGGAGGCGTCGGCGCGGCCGGTCGCGGAGGACGAGCTCTTCGGGCTCGTGCGCGCCGCCTGGCCGTACCGCGCCCTCGCGCGGGAGACGTTCGAGGCGGTTGTGCAGATGCTCGCCGAGGGCGTCGCGCCGCGCGCGGGCCGCGCCACGGCGCTCCTGCACCGCGACGGCGTGCACGGGCTCGTTCGCGGGCGCCGGGGCGCGCGGTACGCGGCGCTGACGGGCGGCGGCGCCATCGCCGAGAACGCGCAGTACGCGGTGGTGCTCGAGCCGGACGGCGCCATCGTCGGGCAGGTGGACGAGGACTTCGCGGTCGAGAGCATGGCGGGCGACGTGTTCCTGCTCGGGAACACCTCCTGGCGCGTGCGGCGCGTCGAGGCGACGGCGGTCCGGGTGGAGGACGCGCACGGGCAGCCGCCGTCGGTGCCGTTCTGGAACGCCGAGGCCCCGGGGCGGAGCGCGGCGCTGTCGGACGAGGTGTCGGCGCTGCGGGAGGAGGTGGAGGCGCGGCTCGTGGAGGCTGGGCCGACCTCCGCGTCCGAGCACGGCCCGTCCTCGGGCGCGGGCTCGTTCACGGGGGTGGGCGCGGTCGTCTCCTGGATCATGGACGAGTGTGCGGTGCCGGAGCCCGGCGCGCGCCAGCTCGTCGAGTACCTCGCCACCGGCCGGGCCGCCCTCGGCGCGCTCCCGACGCGCCGGACCTGGATCGCGGAGCGGTTCTTCGACGAGGCGGGCGGGATGCAGCTCGTCATCCACGCGCCGCTCGGCGCGCGCACCAACCGCGCCCTCGGCCTCGCGCTGCGGAAGCGGTTCTGCCGGACCTTCGACTTCGAGCTCCAGGCCGCCGCGACCGACGAGGGCGTGCTCCTCTCGCTCGGGCCGCAGCACTCGTTCCCGCTCGAGACGATCTTCTCGTTCGTGACGGAGCGGACGGTGGAGGAGGTGCTGCGGCAGGCGGTGCTCCAGGCGCCGATGTTCGGCGTCCGCTGGCGCTGGGCGGCGACGCGCGCGCTCGCCATCCCGCGGCTCTGGAAGGGGAAGAAGCTCCCGCCCGCGCTCGCGCGCATGCGCGCCGACGATCTCCTCGCGGCGGTGTTCCCGGCGCAGGTCGCGTGCCAGGACAACGCACCGCCCGGGCCGATCGAGGTCCCCGATCACCCGCTCGTCGCCGAGGCGCTCCGCGACTGCCTCACCGAGGCGTTGGACCTGCCCGGCCTCGAGGCGCACCTCGCGGCGATCGCGCGCGGCGAGATCCGGCTCCTCGGCGTGGACACCCGCGAGCCGTCGCCGCTCGCGCACGAGATCGTCGGCGGGAAGGTCTGGTCGTACCTGGACGACGCGCCGCTCGAGGAGCGCCGGGCGCGCATGGTCGCGGTGCGCCGGGCGCTCCCGGACGACGCCGCGGCGCT
>DASPMI010000109.1:0-2374 GCA_035627135.1 Anaeromyxobacter sp.
CGGCGGGTGAATGGGCGACGGGACGTTGGGCGTCGGTGAGGCGGCGGTCGCGGTCGATCCGGAGGGCATCCTCCGGAGCGCGCTGGAGAAGATCGTCTTCTTCGAGTGCCGCGTCTCGCAGCTCGAGTCGGAGCTCGCCGCCGCGCGGACCACCGCGGAGCGCGCGCGGGCCGAGGCGATCGACGCGCGCCGGCGCGAGACCGAGCTCGCCCAGGCCCTCGCGGCCGAGCGCGGCGCGCACGGCGACGCGGAGGCGCGGGCGGACGACCTGGGCGAGCGCGTCCGGCTGCTCGAGGGCGAGCGCGAGCGGCTCCTGTCCGGGCTCGTGGAGCGCGCGCGGGTCGGCGGCGCGCCGGGCGGGGACGGCGCGCCGGGGCCGGAGGAGGGCGGGGCGGACCTCGCCGGGTTCATCGCCGAGCTGCGCGGCGAGATCCAGGCGCTGCGCGCGTGGAAGGCCGCGGCCGAGGCGGCCGGGATCCGCGGGCCGGCCGACGCGGTGCCCGCGGCGCGCGGCGGCCGCGCCGCCGAGTCGGTGCCGGCGCTCGCCGAGCGGTTCCGGGCCGAGGGGCGCGTCGGCCTCTCCGGGCGCGACGCGGACCGGCTCAAGGACCTGCTCCCGACGCGGGCCGACCGCGTCCTCTACGAACGCTCCATGGACGACCTCGCCGCGCCCGACGCGCGGGTGCGCGCGCGCGCGGTCCGCGCCCTGGAGGCGCTCGGCGCCCGCGCGGCGGCGCCGCTCCTCGCGGCGGCGGTGGGGCGCGAGGCCGACGAGACGGTCAAGGCGGCGATCCTCGGCGCCCTCGGGCGGTTCCAGGAGCCGTTCGCGGCCGACCTCTGCACGCGCGCGCTCGAGGACGCGCGGCCGGCGGTGCGGGTCGCCGCGCTGGAGGCGCTCGCGCGCGTCGCGTCGGGCGATGCCGAGCCGCGCATCGCCCAGGCCCTGGCGGATCCCAGCCCGCTCGTCCGCCGGCGCGCGGCGCTCCTCCTCGGCTTCACCGGGGGTGACCGCGCCGAGGCGGCGCTCTCGGTGGCGCTCGGGGATCCCGACCGCGGCGTCGCGCGCGCCGCGGCCGCCGCGCTCTCCGGCCGCCCCACCGCCCGGGCCCAGGGCGCGCTGGCACGGGCGCTCGAGCACCCCGACGAGAACGTCCGGCGCGCCGCGGCGGCGTCCCTCGCGCGCGTCGCGGGCGAGCCGGTCTCGGCCGAGGGGCCCGCGCCCGAGCTCCGCGCCACGTCCCGCCGGATCGCCGCGCGGCTCGCGGCAATGGACGGGGCCGAGCTGCGGGAGGCGGTGCTGGCGGGGGCGAACGCCGCGGGTCCGGCGGCTCCCGTCGTCGCTCGCCCTTCGACAAGCTCAGGGCGAGCGGACACTCGACCGCCGCTCGGGCTCAGAATCTCGACGGCAGTCGCCGCTCGTCCTTCGACAAGCTCAGGACGAGCGGATGCTCGGCCTGCCACCGTCGCCCGCGCCGCCGCCGCGGTCATGGTCCAGGAGGCCGTCCCCCAGCCCGCCGCTCCGGGCCTCGAGGCCGCCATCCTCTCCGAGGTCCGGATGGCCCTGCGCGGCGTGGCCCCGGCCGACCTCGCGGCCGCGGTCGGCGCGACGCCGGACGCGGTCGCCGCCGCCCTCGAGACCCTCCGCGCCCGCGGCACGCTGGTGCAGCGCGGCTCACGCTGGTTCACCGCCTAGGAACGACCGATGGACACCGTCCGATACACGACCAAGCGCCTCGCCGAGGTGGTCTCCGCGACCGAGAGGCAGGTGCTGAACGTCCTGGGCAAGAAGGCCGAGTACGGCCCCGAGGATCTGCCGGTGCTGCGCGAGAAGCTGAAGCGCGCCCCCGAGCCGTTCCCGCCGCGCACGCAGCTCTTCCTCAACTTCAAGGGCGGCACCGGCAAGACGAGCGTCTCGTCGTCGTACGCCTACCGGCTCGCCGAGCGCGGCTACCGCGTCCTCATGATCGACCTCGACAGCCAAGGGCACGCCACGAAGTGCCTCGGCCAGGAGGGCTCGTCCTTCGCGCACACGCTGCTCGACGTCCTCATCCGCAAGACGCCCGTCGCCGAGGTGACGGTGCCGACGCGCATGCCGGGCCTCTCGCTCGTCCCGGCGAACCTCTCGATGAGCACGATCGACCTCGCGCTGATGCCGCTCGCCGGCCGCGAGTACCGGCTCCGGAACGCGCTCAAGGAGGTCGAGGGCCAGTACGACTTCGTCGTGATGGACGCGCCGCCGTCGTTCGGGCTCCTCAACCTGAACGCGCTCATGGCGGCGAGCGACCTCGTCATCCCGGTGCTCGCCGACTTCCTCTCGTACGACGGCCTGCGGCTCCTGTTCGAGACGATCCAGGGGCTCGAGCAGGACCTCGCG
>DASPMI010000110.1:0-12691 GCA_035627135.1 Anaeromyxobacter sp.
GACGGCGTCGAGAAGACGGCCCGGCTCACCCGGATCCACATGGAGGAGGACGCGGGCAAGAACGTCCACGGCGTGGCCGCGGACGGGAGCTCGGGGGTCGACCTCAACCGCGCCGGCGTCCCGCTCCTCGAGATCGTCTCCGAGCCCGACCTCCGCTCCGCCGACGAGGCCGTCGAGTACCTCCGCTCGCTCCGCGCCATCCTGATGGCGCTCGGGGTCAACGACGGGAACATGCAGGAGGGCTCCCTGCGCTGCGACGCCAACGTCTCGGTGATGCGCAGGGGCGCGGAGAAGTACGGCACCCGGTGCGAGATCAAGAACATGAACTCGTTCCGGTTCCTCAAGGCCGCGATCGAGTACGAGACCCGGCGCCAGGTGGAGCTCGTGGAGGGCGGCGGGACGATCGTCCAGGAGACGCGGCTCTTCGACCCCGACCGCGGGGAGACCCGCTCCATGCGCTCGAAGGAGGAGGCGCACGACTACCGCTACTTCCCCGAGCCCGACCTGCCGCCGGTGGTCGTCGCGCCGGCGCTCGTCGAGCGGCTCCGGGCCTCGCTGCCCGAGCTGCCCCGGGCGCGGGCGCAGCGGTACACGACGGCGCTCGGGCTCTCGGCGTACGACGCGAGCGTGCTCGTCTCGGACGCGCAGGTGGCGTCGTACTTCGACCACGCCGTCGCGGCGTACGGCGCCGGCCCGGAGAAGGCGAAGAAGGTCGCGAACTGGGTCAACGGCGAGGTGGCGAAGCTCGCGAACGAGGCCGGCACCGGCCCCGCCGCGTGGAAGCTCACGCCCGAGAAGCTCGCGGCGGTCCTGCAGCTCATCGACGCGGGGACCATCGGCGGCCCCGGCGCGAAGCAGGTGGTCGAGGAGGTCTTCCGGACCGGCGCCGATCCCGCCGCCGTCGTCCAGGCGAAGGGGCTCGCGCAGGTCTCGGACGAGGGCGCGATCGAGGCGGTCGTCGATCGCGTGCTCGCCGCCAGCCCGGCCGAGGTGGAGAAGCATCGGAGCGGGAAGAAGAACCTGACCGGCTTCTTCGTGGGCGCGGTGATGAAGGAGCTGCGCGGGAAGGGCAACCCGGCCATCGTGAACGCGCTCCTCAAGAAGAAGCTCGACGGAGGGACCTGACGATGCCCTGGGCGGGATGGGGCGCGGGCCCCGCGGGCGCCGGCGCCGCCGGCGGGCCGAGCCGGTGGTTTCTGGGCGCGGCGCTGGTGGCGTGCGCGGTCGTGACGGTGATCCTGGCGCTCCGCGGCAGGTGGTTCCCGGCCAGCGCAGGCCTGGTCATCACCGCGTACTTCTTCGCGCGGGTGTTCCTGGGGCTGGGGCGCCCGCGCGCGTAGAGCGCATCGGCGCGAACGAGCGGCGTCGACCCGAGGGTCGCGCGCATTTTCGAGGGTTCACCTCGCCACGTATAGCCCGGTCTGCAGCCCGCGCAGCTGGTCACGACCTGCGTCGCGGTTCCCGGCGGCGGTTACCCCGTGGGCCGCGTTCAGCGGCGCGGGCCACACCCCCGCTCCGGTCGACGGCTCCACGTCCGACAGCGGCGGCGGCGACAGGACGTGGACCAAGGCCGAGGCCTGGAGGTTCTTCACGCAGCTCTGACGCGTCGCGTGGGCGCGTGTGGGAGAGCGCGCGGCGGCTCGGGGGCGCACGGAACGTGATCCCGAGCCCCGCGCCAGCGTAGGATTGGCCTCCATGGGCGACCTCGGGCAGACCCGCGTCTTCGGGCACGCCGGGCGGGAGACGGTGGTCATCGGCTTCCGGCGCAAGCCGCTCTCCGACGTCTACCACCGGCTCGTCACGGGCGGCTGGTTCCAGCTCCTGGTCGTCTACGCGCTCGTCTACCTGGTGACGGGCGCCGGGTTCGAGATCGCCCACTGGAGTCTGCAGGACGCGGGGCAGGTCCCGCCCGGCTCGCTCATGCAGGCCCTCATGGCCTGGGTGAACGGCGCGGACGTCGAGGCGGCGAAGCTCGACCCGCGGGCGCTCCTCGCGCGGTTCGTCTTCGCGCTCGAGGGGTTCGTCCGCTGGGCGGAGCTGGTGATCGGCGCCGGCATCGTCATGGCCAAGTTCTCGATGCAGAAGGCGCTCGTCCTCTTCAGCGAGGTCGCGGCCATCGCGCCCCACGGGCGCGGCCAGACCAAGGCCCTGCTCTTCCGGATGGCGAACAAGCGCGGCGGGCACGTCGTGGACGCGCGCACGTCGCTCCTCCTCGTGCGGAACGAGCGCGAGGCGCATGGCGAGCTCGTCCGCCGCGCGCACGATCTGCCGCTCGTGCGCGCCGAGACGCCGCTGTTCGAGCACGCATGGACCGTCGCCCACGAGATCGACCGGCAGAGCCCGCTCTGGGGCGAGACGCCGGAGTCGCTCGCGGCCGAGGACGCGGAGCTGCTCGTCATCTTCAGCGGCACCGACGAGCACCTCCTCAAGGCGATCCACGCCCGGCACGTGTACCCCGCCAGGCGGCTCCGGTGGGACGTCCGGTTCGCGCCGATCGCCACCGTCCTCCCCGACGGGCGCCGCGCGCTGGACTACCGCCGGTTCCACGAGGTCGAGTCCACCGAGACCGAGCCCGACGTGGTGCGGCGCGGGCAGGCCGGGTGAGCCCGGGGCGCGGCGGTGCCCCCGAAGTCGCCTCGCCCCGACGACGGCGCGTGACAAGATCGGGGGCATGGGACCGAGACGCTGCCCCGCCTGTGGCCGCCCGCAGGGCTCGAACGCCGGGTGCCTCTCCTGCCGCGAGGCCGCGGCGCGCGAGCTGGCCGCGGCCGCGCGCGACGTCACGCCCGACGCGCTGCCGGAGCGCGCGTCGCGGCTCGGCGCGTTCCTGCACCGGCCCCCGTGGTGGGCGCGCGCCAGCCCCGGGAAGCTCCGCGCCCGCCTGCGCCTCTTCTGGATGGTGCTGCGCGACGCGGCGGACGGGAGCTACCGGCGGGTCTCCACCAAGGCGGTCGCCGCCCTGCTGGCCGCCGGCGCGTACGTGATGTCGCCGCTCGATCTCGTCCCCGACGTCTTCATCCCGGCGGGCTGGGCCGACGACCTGCTGCTCGTCGCCGTCGCGTGGTCGTTCGTGAAGCGCGAGCTCCGCGCGTACTGCGCGTGGAAGGGGCTCTCCCCGTCCCACTTCGGGTTGTGAGGCCCAGGGCGCCTGCCTAGCTTGCCGAGGGAGTGCCCTCGCGTCACGACCTCTCCCCCGCGGGCCCGCTCCTCGCGGCGTTCGCGCTGCTCGGGCCCCTCCTCCTCGCGTGCGGAAGCGGAGAGGCCAAGGGTCCGCCCGCACGTCCGCCCACTCCCGTCCGCGTCGCCACCGCCGAGGCGCGCGACGTGCCGCGCACGCTCCCCGCCGTCGGTACCGTCCTGCCGGACGCGACGGTGTCGATCCGCCCGCTCGTCACCGGGCCCATCGTCGAGGTCTTCTTCCAGCCGGGCGCGGAGATCCGGGCGGGCCAGCGCCTGTTCCAGATCGATCCCCGCCCGTACGAGGCCGCGCTCGCGCAGGCCCGCGCCGCCCTCTCCCGCGCGCGCCGCCTCTCCGCCAACGCCCAGGCGGACGCGCGCCGCTACGGTCCGCTGCGGAGGGGCGGCTTCGTCTCGGCGCAGCAGTACGAGGCAGCGGTGGCGAACGCCCGCTCGCTCGCCAGCGAGGTGGAGGCCCAGGAGGCGGCGGTGCAGCGCGCCGAGCTCGATCTCTCGCGGTCGCTCGTCACCTCGCCCATCGACGGCCGGACCGGGGCGATCCTGGTGGAGCGCGGCAACGTGGTGCAGGCGAACCAGGACGATCCCCTCGTCGTCGTCACCCGGCTGCGGCCCGCGCTCGTCTCGTTCCGCGTGCCCGAGCGCCACGTGCGCGCGCTCCGCCAGGGGCTCGGGCGGATGCGCGTCGACGCCGAGGCCGCGGGCGAGACGCGCCAGGGCACCCTCACGTTCCTCGACAGCGCCGTCGACCCGGCGGCCGGCACGATCGAGGCCCGCGCCCGGTTCGCCAACGAGGACCAGGCGCTCTGGCCCGGACAGTTCGTGAACGTCCGGATCGAGCTCGCCGTGGAGCGGGGCGCCATCGTGGTGCCGAGCGCGGCGGTGATCGCGGGCCAGGAGGGCCGCTCGGTCTTCGTGGTCCGCCCGGGCGACACCGTCGAGCAGCGCGAGGTCGAGGTCGGACAGGCCGACGCGCGCCAGACCGTGATCACGCGCGGCGTCTCGGCGGGTGAGGTCGTGGTGATCGACGGGCAGATGAACCTCGCCCCCGGCGCCCGCGTCGCCGTCGCGCCCGCGCGCCCCCGCGGCGCGCGCCCGGCGGAGCAGGCGCGGCGCCCCGCGAGCGCGGGGCGGGCCCCCGAGCGGCAGGCGAGGGACCGATGAACCTCTCCGGCCCGTTCATCCGCCGGCCGGTCATGACCACGCTCGTCATGGGCGGGATCTTCGCCTTCGGCATGGCCGCGTACCGGCAGCTGCCGGTGGCCGACCTGCCCAGCGTCGACTTCCCCACGATCCAGGTGACGGCGTCGCTCCCCGGCGCGAGCCCGAGCACCATGGCCGCCTCGGTGGCGACGCCGCTCGAGCGCCAGTTCACCACCATCGCGGGCCTCGCCACGATGAACTCCAGCTCCACGCTGGGGTCCACCGAGATCACGCTCCAGTTCGACCTCTCGCGCGACATCGACGGGGCGGCCCAGGACGTCCAGTCGGCGATCGCGGCGGCGGCGCGCGGGCTCCCGGAGACGCTGCCCGCCCCGCCGAGCTACCGCAAGGTGAACCCGGCCGACCAGGCGATCGTCATCGTCGCGCTCACCTCGCCCACGCTGCCGCTCTCCGAGCTCAACGAGTACGGCGAGACGTTCCTGGCGCAGCGCATCTCCTCCATCCCGGGCGTCGCCCAGGTGCAGGTCTTCGGCTCGCAGAAGCACGCCGTCCGGATCCAGCTCGACCCGCTCCAGCTCGCGTCGCGCGGCCTCGGCGTCGACGAGGTGGCGTCGGCGATCTCGGCCGCGAACCCCAGCCTCCCCACCGGCACGCTCCAGGGCCCGAGCACCGCGACCACGATCCAGTCCTCGGGGCAGCTCGCCCGCGCCGAGGAGTACGGCAGGCTCGTGGTCGCCACCCGGAAGGGCTCCCCGGTGCGGCTCGAGGAGGTAGGGCGCGCGATCGACAGCGTCGAGAACGACGAGACCGCCGCCTGGTACTTCAGGCGGGGGGAGGGGATCCAGCGGGCGATCGTGCTCGGCGTGCAGCGCCAGCCGGGGACCAACACCGTGGAGGTCGCCCGCGGCGTCCTCGCGGTCCTCCCCGAGGTGCAGGCGCAGCTCCCGGCGTCGGTCCGCGCCGAGGTCCTCTTCGACCGGTCCATCCCGGTGAAGGAGTCGGTCCACGACGTCCAGCTCACGCTCCTCCTCACGATCGTGCTGGTCGTGGCCGTCATCTTCCTCTTCCTGCGCAGCGGCCGGGCGACGCTCATCCCGAGCCTCGCGCTGCCGATGTCGATCGCCGGCACCTTCGGGGTGCTGTCGCTCCTCGGCTACAGCCTCAACAACCTCTCCCTCATGGCGCTCACGCTGGCGGTCGGGTTCGTCGTCGACGACGCCATCGTCATGCTGGAGAACATCGTCCGCCACGTGGAGGGCGGCGAGCCGCCGCGCGAGGCGGCGCTCCGGGGCGCGAAGGAGATCGCCTTCACGATCGTCTCGATGACGGTCTCCCTCGCGGCGGTGTTCATCCCGGTCCTCTTCATGGGCGGGATCGTCGGGCGCCTCTTCCGCGAGTTCGCGGTCACGATCGCGGTGGCGATCCTCATCTCCGGCCTCGTCTCGCTGACGCTCACGCCGATGATGGCCTCCCGGATCCTGCGGGTCCGCGCGCAGGAGCGGCCCCACGGACGGTTCTTCCGCGCGACGGAGCGCGTCTTCGACGGGATGCTCGGGATCTACCTGCGCGGGCTGCGCTGGTCCCTCGACCACCGGCGCGCGATCCTCACGGTCACCGCGGTCTCGCTCGTCGCCATGGTCCCCCTGTTCATGGCCGTGCCCAAGGGGTTCCTCCCGAGCGAGGACACCGGCCAGGCCTTCGCGTTCACCGAAGGTCCGCAGGGCGCGAGCTGGGACTCGATGGCGGCGCGTCAGCAGGAGGCGGCGGCCATCCTGGCGGAGGACCCCGCGGTCGCGGGGTTCATGTCGAGCGCGGGCGCGCGCCCGGGCACGCCCGGGAACACCGGCCGGTTCTTCGTCCGCCTCGCCCCGCGCGGCGAGCGGCCGGGCGTCGACGAGGTGATCGCGCGGCTCCGCCCGAAGCTCGCGCAGATCCCGGGCTTCCAGGTCTTCCTCCAGAACCCGCCCACGATCCGGATCGGCGGGCAGCTCTCCCGCAGCCAGTACCAGGTCACGCTCCAGGGGACCGACACCGACGCGCTCTACGCCGCCGCGCCGACGCTGGAGGCGCGGCTGCGGGACCTGCCGGGGCTGCGCGACGTGACGAGCGATCTCCAGCTCGCGAACCCGCAGGTGAAGGTCGCCATCGACCGCGAGCGCGCGGCGGCGCTCGGCGTCACCCCCGAGGCGGTGGAGACCGCGCTCTACACCGCGTACGGGAGCCGGCAGATCGCCACGATCTACACGGCGAGCAACGACTACCAGGTGATCGTCGAGCTCGAGCCGCGGTACCAGGCGGGCGCCGAGGCCCTGTCTCTCTTGCGTGTCCGCTCCTCCGCCGGCGGGCTCGTGCCGCTCGACGCCGTCGCGCGCCTCGACCCGGGGGTGGGGCCGCTCACCGTCTCGCACGCGGGCCAGCTCCCCTCGGTCACGCTCTCCTTCAACCTCGAGCCGGGCACCTCGCTCGGCGACGCCGTCGCGGCCGTGAACGCCGCCGCGGCGGAGGTGCTGCCCGCCGGCGTCACGACGCGGTTCCAGGGCGTCGCCGACGCGTTCCAGTCCTCGCTGGCGGGGCTCGGCTGGCTGCTCCTGCTCGCCGTGGCCTTCATCTACCTCGTGCTCGGCGTCCTCTACGAGAGCTACGTCCACCCGATCACGATCCTCACGGCGCTCCCGTTCGCCGGGTTCGGCGCGCTCCTCACGCTGCTCGTCTTCGGGACCGAGCTCTCCATCTACGCCTTCGTCGGCGTCATCCTGCTCGTGGGGCTGGTGAAGAAGAACGGCATCATGATGGTGGACTTCGCCCTCGAGGAGCGGCGGCGCGGGCGCACGCCGCGGGAGGCGATCTACGACGCGTGCCGCGTCCGGTTCCGGCCGATCACGATGACCACGCTCGCCGCGCTCGTCGGCACCTTGCCGATCGCGATGGGGATCGGCGCCGGCGCCGAGGCGCGCCAGCCGCTCGGCCTCGCGGTGGTGGGCGGCCTGCTGTTCTCGCAGGCCCTGACCCTCTTCGTGACGCCGGTGTTTTACACGTATCTCGAGGCGTTCTCGGCCTGGTGGGCGGCGCGACGCCGATCGGCGCCGGCCGAGCCCCCGTCGCAACCCCGCGAACTCCCTCGGCTGCCGCGACCTCACCCAAGCCCCGGGAATCCTTGACAACCGCAGCGGCGGGATCGTATATGACCGCCCTTCCGGAGGCCCGGCCGGCGCGGCGTACCATCGCGCGGAGCCGAAAACATCCTCCCAGATTCCGAGGAGATGGCGATGTACGCGGTGATTCGGACCGGCGGGAAGCAGTATCGCGTCGCCCAGGGCGACCGCCTCAAGATCGAGAAGCTGACCGGGGACCTCGGCGGCAAGGTGAACTTCGAGGTGCTGCTCGTCGGCGGCGACGGCAGCGCGAAGATCGGCAAGCCGCTCGTCGACGGCGCGGCGGTCGAGGGCGAGATCGTCTCCCAGGGCAAGCAGCGGAAGGTGGTCCACTTCCGCAAGAAGAAGGAGGGCTGGACCAAGAAGCGCGGTCACCGGCAGCCCTTCACCGAGGTCCTCATCACGTCGGTCCGGGCCTGACCCGGCGCGGAAGGCAGGCAACGAAACATGGCTCACAAAAAAGGTCAGGGCTCCTCGCGCAACGGGCGCGACTCCCCCGGGCAGCACCGCGGCATCAAGGTGTACGGCTCGGAGAAGGTCATCGCCGGCAACATCCTGGTCCGCCAGGTCGGCACCCTCGTCCACCCCGGCAAGAACGTGGGCATGGGCAAGGACTACACGCTGTTCGCGCTCGTGGACGGCACCGTGAAGTACTCGCGGACCCGCGGCGATCGGCGGGTGGTGTCGGTCCTGGAAGGGTAGCTCCGCACCGTCCTTCGACTCCGGCCCGGCTCCGCAGGGCCTACGCTCAGGACGTACGGACCAAGAGGACGCCGCGGCCCACAGGGTTCGCGGCGTTCCGCGTTTCTGGAGGTCTACCTTGAAGGACCACTCCAGGAGTTCCGCGTGAAATTCGTCGACGAGGTCCAGATCCGCGTGAAGGCCGGGGACGGCGGCGACGGCGCCGTGGCGTGGCGGCGGGAGAAGTTCATCCCGCGCGGCGGGCCCGCCGGCGGCGACGGCGGCAACGGCGGCGACGTCGTGCTCGCGGTCGATCCGCAGCTCTCGACGCTCCTCGACTACCGGTTCGTGCGCGAGCACAAGGCGCGGAACGGCGAGAACGGCGGCGGCTCGGACATGAACGGCAAGGACGGCGCCGACCTCGTCCTCAGGGTCCCGCCGGGCACGGTGGTGAAGGACGCGCGGACGGGCGAGACGCTGGTCGATCTCGCCGGCCCGGAGGACCGGGTCGTGATCGCCAAGGGCGGCCGCGGCGGCCTCGGCAACATGAACTTCGCGACGTCCACCAACCAGGCGCCGCGCCACGCCGAGGACGGCACGCCGGGCGAGGAGAAGGAGCTCGTCCTCGAGCTGAAGCTCCTCGCGGACGTGGGCATCATCGGCTACCCCAACGCCGGCAAGTCCACCCTCATCGCCCGCATCTCGCGCGCGCGCCCGAAGATCGCCGACTACCCGTTCACCACGCTCACGCCCAACCTCGGCGTCGTCTCCTGGCGCGGGGAGCGGAGCTTCGTCGTCGCCGACATCCCGGGCCTCATCGAGGGGGCGCACTCCGGCGCCGGCCTCGGCCACCAGTTCCTCCGCCACGTCGAGCGGTGCCGCGTGCTCGTCCACCTCGTCGAGGGCGCGAGCCCCGAGCCCGGCCGGGCGCCGAAGCACGACCTGGACGCCATCGACGAGGAGCTCGCGCTCTACTCGCCCGAGCTCGCCCGGAAGCCGCAGATCGTCGCGGTGACCAAGATCGACGTCCCCGAGGCGCGCGCCGGCGGCGAGAAGCTCGCGAAGCTGCTCGGGCGCCGGAAGAAGCCGGTCAAGGTGCACCTCATCTCGGCCGTGACCGGCGAGGGGGTGGACGCCCTCGTCGACGCGATCGGCCGCGCCGTCTTCCGCGAGGCGACGCCGCGGCGCGCCGGTCAGGCGCGCCGGCTCAACAAGCCGAGGGCCAAGGGATGATCGAGGACGACCTCGATCAGGACGGCCTCGAGCCCGACTCCGCGGAGCCGCCGGAGGATCCGGACGGGCTCGCCGATCTCGAGGAGCTCGACGGTCCGGCGGGCGCGGCGGCGGACGAGCCGCCCGCGCGCCCCCGCCTCGGCGACCCCGACTTCCTCGTCCCGGAGCGCAAGGCGCGGATCGACGAGGTCGTCGCGAACCGCACGCGGACGCTCACCGTCGTGATGGAGGCGTTCTGCGACCCGCAGAACGTGAACGCGGTGCTCCGGACGTGCGAGGCGTTCGGCGTGCAGGACCTGCACGTGGTCGAGGGCGTGATGAAGCCCTACGACCGGAACAAGAAGGTGAGCCAGAACGCCGACAAGTGGCTCGACGTGCACCGCTGGAAGTCGACGCGCGCCTGCCTCGAGCACCTCCGGGCCGAGGGCTACGCCGTCTACGCCACGCACCTCGGCCCCGGGTCGAGGCCGCTCGCGGAGCTCTCCTTCGCGGGCAAGGTGGCGCTCGTGTTCGGGAACGAGCACCGCGGCGTCTCCGCCGACGCGCTCGCGCGCTGCGACGCGCAGTACGTCATCCCGATGCGCGGCTTCGTGCAGTCGCTCAACGTCTCGGTCGCCGCCGCGATCTCGATCGCGCACGCGGTCGAGCGGCGCGTCGCCGAGCGCGGGCGGCACGGCGATCTCCCGGAGCCCGAGGCGGCCGCGCTGCGCGAGCGGTTCTACGTGCTCGCCGTGAAGCAGCGCGCGCGGATCGGGAAGGCCGAGATGGCGGAGGCGCGGCGGCGCGGCTGACGAGCCCTCGCGAGCGCCCGAGCGGCGCCCTACTTCTGCGGCGCCTCTGCTTGCGGGCGCTCCGGCTCCTCGAGCTCGAGCTCCACGCGGGGAGCGGGCTCGGCGGGCGCGGCGGACCGCGCCGCCCGCGCCCGCCGCCGCGCCGACCGGTACCCGACGTAGAGCGCGAGGAGGACGGCGCCTCCGGCGACCCAGAGGGCGGAGCGATCCGAGACCGCGCGGAGCGGGTCGCTCGCCCGATCCTCGACGGTGACGAGGAGCGCGCCGCACAGGAGGAGCACGAGCCCGGCGACCGCGATCCCGCGCGCGACGTGGCCCTTGTCCGGCCTGCGGACGACCCAGAGCATCCGCAGCCCCGCGAGCAGCGCGAAGAGGAGCCCGGCCGCCCCGAGCGACACCCCGACGAGCCCCGTCACGAACCCGGTCACGTGGTCGATCATGTCCGTCCCTCCCCGGCTGCGGCGCAGCCGTCCCAGAACTCCCGCAGATCGGCCGGCAGCGGCGCCTCCAGGAGCAGCCCCGCGCGCGTGAGCGGGTGGGGCAGCTCGAGGCGCCAGGCGTGGAGCGCGTGGCGCGGCAGGCGCAGCACGGCGCGATCCGCCTCGGTCAGCTCACCCTTGGTGAACCGGTCGAAGATGGTCTCGTCCGGCCCGTAGATCTTGTCGCCCACGAGGTGCAGGCCGGCGCTGTGGAGGTGGGCGCGGATCTGGTGCTGGCGGCCCGTGCGCGGCCGGCAGGCGAGGAGCGCGACCGCGGCGCCGTCCGGCGCCCGGCGGCGGCCGAGCACCTCGAACTCCGTCACCGAGGCGAGGCCCGCCGGGTCGGCGTGCATCCGGACCCGCACCGCCGACGCGCCCGTGAGCGCGAGCGGCACCTCGACGGTGAACCGATCCTCCGCGGGCGACCCCAGCGCGAGCGCGAGGTAGGTCTTGGCCACGCGCGCCTTCGCAAAGTCGCGCTTCAGGACGCGCGTCACCTCCGGCCGCACGCCGCAGGCGAGGAGCCCGGAGGTCTCGCGGTCGAGCCGGTGCGCGGGATCCACCTTGCGCTCCGGGAACCGGTCTCGCGCGAGCGTCGTGAACGTGTGGGCGGAGTAGCGCGCGGTCGGGTGGACCGGGAGCCCCGCCGGCTTGTCCACGACGAGGAGCGCGTCGTCGTCGTGGACGACGGCGAACTCCATCGGCGTCTCCGGCTCCGGCTCCGCCTCCTTGAGCAGGGCGAAGCGCAGCCCGGGCTGGATGCGCGTCGAGGGCTTCAGCCTGCGGCCGTCGAGGCTCTCGAGCCGGTGCTCGATGAGGTGCTGCACCCGCTCGCGCGAGAGCCGGCGGATCTTCTCCTTCAGGTAGTGATCGAGCCGCCAGCCCGCGTAGTTGGGCTCGACGGTGAAGGGGACCCGGACCGTGGTCCCCCCAGGCCGCTCTGGATCCCTTCGCGCCGCGTCGGAGCTCGGGGCGGGGACGCTCACCGCCGGAACATACCATCAGCGCCCGCTCGAGCGGACGGGCAGGCAGGCGGGTCCCTCGCTCCCGGGACCCGGCCGCGCCCCGCCGGCGGCCTCACCCCCGCGCCCGCTCCCGCCCGATCCCCAGGAACGCGCACACCGCGTCGGCGGCCCGCTCCCCCGCGTGCCCGTCCCAGAGCGCCGGGATGCGGCCGCGCGGTGCCTCGGCGCCGAGCGCGCGGCGCGCGGCACGGAGGATCCGCTCCGGGTCCGTGCCGACCACCTCGTTCGTCCCCTCGGTCACGGTGATCGGCCGCTCGGTGTTCTCGCGCAGCGTGAGGCACGGGATGCCGAGCGCGGTGGACTCCTCCTGCAGCCCGCCGGAGTCGGTGAGGACGAGCCGCGCGGCGCTCGTGAGCGAGAGGAACTCGAGGTAGCCGAGCGGCTCGACGAGCCGGAGCGCGGCGGCCTCGCGCTCGAGGCCGGCGGCGGCGATCCGCGCGCGGGTCCGGGGGTGCACGGGGAAGACGACCGGCAGCGCCGCCGCGACCTCGGCCAGGGCCCCGAGCAGCCGGCCGAGCGCCGCCGGCTCGTCCACGTTCGACGGTCGGTGGAGCGTGACGACGGCGTAGCCGCCCGGCGCGAGCCCGAGCTCCTCCGGCACGCGCCTCGCCCGCGCCGCCGCGAGGTGGACCCGCAGCGTGTCGATCATGAGGTTCCCGACGCGCGCGACCCGCGAGGCCGGGATCCCCTCGCGCGCCAAGTTCTCGTCGGCGTCGGGGCTGGGCGTGAGGAGCAGGTCGGAGAGGTGATCGACCGCGACGCGGTTCAGCTCCTCCGGCATCGCGCGGTCGAAGCTCCGCAGCCCCGCCTCCAGGTGCGCGACCGGGATGCCGAGCTTGGCCGCGACGAGGCCCGCCGCGAGCGTCGAGTTGACGTCGCCGGGCACGACGACGAGGTCGGGCCGCGGCGCGCGCGCGAGGAGGCACCGCTCGAACGCGATCATCACGCGCCCGGTCTGCTCGCCGTGCGTG
>DASPMI010000111.1:0-28869 GCA_035627135.1 Anaeromyxobacter sp.
GAGCCGCTCCTCCGTGCCCTCGTATTGCAGCACGGCGACCTCGTCGAACGCGCGTTCGGGCGCCTTCACCCGGAGGAACTCGACACGGCAGTCCGCCCGGCGGGCGGCGTGCCGCGGGCCGGTCGGGAGCACCTGGACCGAAGCGGCGCAGCCCGCGAGCATGGCGGCGCAAGCGATCAGGACGACGAGCGAACGCATGGTGGACCCCCGGAGCGACGTGAAGATCCGGTATCGAGATCTCACGGCGGGCCAGCGCGCCGCGCTCGACAAGCCGCGCGAGCTGACCGAACCTCCGCCGCGGGGCTACCGCGCGGTGGTCGTGAAGCAGACGGCGACCGTGCACCCCGACGTCCGGCTCACCCGGCCCGCGGTCGCGACCTTCGAGCCGGGCACGGTGCTCTGGCAGCGCGAGGAGCCGGTGAAGCTCGACCCGCCGTTCTGGGTGTTCGCGGATCCCGCCCCCCAGGGGACGGAGGTGTACCTGCCCGACGGCACCACCGGCTTCATCGCCCCGGACCTGGTCGAGCCCTACCAGCCGGCCCCGGGCCAGGAGCCGCCCGCGACGCCGAAGAAGGACGACATGATCTAGGGCCGCGCCGGGGCGGCGAAGGCGCCCGCCGTCACGCCCCCGCGTCCGCCTCGGCCCCGAGCTGCTTCCAGCGCGACTGCGCGCCCTCGGTCAGCCCGAACGGCTGCACGAGGAGGGTCCAGCCTCCCTGCTCGGGCCACGCGAGCTTGACGCTGGCGTACCCCTTGAGCGGCGGATTGCACGCGACCTGGAGCTCCATGAGCAGGTTCTCGGGGACCGCGCTCTTGCCGGCGATCATGCAGTGCGTGGCCCCGATGCCGAGGAGCTGGAACGAGTGCTCCCGGTCGCCGAGCTTCAGCACCACTGGGTAGGCCTTCGGCTTCGGCCCGGTGACCGGCCGCGCCGGCGGCGGCGGCGCGGCGACGAGGCCGCTGCGGGCATCGCCCTTCCACACGTCGCTGTTCTCGAACGCGGCGATGAACCCGGGCAGGCCCTCGATCGTCCGGACCATCACCTCGCGCTCGTGCTGCCCGAGCTCCCCGAGCGCGGCGAGCTCCTCGGTCCCGAGCCGGGTGTGCACCGCGAGCAGCGCGAGCACGCGGTCGACCGCCGCCACGGTCTTCACGATCATCGGCTCCGACGCGGCCGTGACCTCGGCGGCGTGGTGCAGCGAGATCGCGTCGGCGATGACCGGCGGCAGGTCCCACCGCGCCGCCATCACCATGCCCAGCTCCACGTGGTAGCGGTCCATCACCGCCAGCCACTCGTCCTCGAGCTTGGGGGCGACGTCGTTCCGGTTCTGGAGGAGCTCCTCGATGCAGGCGATGACCACGACCTTGCCGAAGTCGTGGAGGAGGCCCGCCGCGAAGGCGACGTCGGGCGCGAGCTTGCGGGCGCGGGCCAGGTCCTGGCACAGGAGCGCCGAGGCGAGCGCGTCGAGCCAGACCTTCCGGCGGACGGAGGAGAGCCGGCCCGCCGCCAGCGCGTGGGCGCCGAGGCCGGAGGCGAGCGCGAGCCGCGCCACGTCCTTCGCGCCGATCCGGCCGACCGCCTGCTTGACCGAGGCCACCGGCGCGCCGCGCGCGTACAGGGCGCTGTTCGCGCAGCGGAGCACGTCGGCCGCGAGGACCTGGTCGGAGGAGACGAGCTTCGCGAGATCGTCGAGCCCGTAGTTGCCCCCGCGCACGACCGCTTCGATGCGGAACGCGACCGCCGGGTACGGCGGCACCTTGACCTTCTGCTTGCCGACGAGCTCGACGATCGCCTGATCGAGGTCCAGAGACGCCATGTCGCCTCGAGCTTAGCAGATGACCGGCCGGCGCCCGACCCCCGGTGCCGGCCACGCCGCCGGGTGGGCGGACACCCCCTGAGTCACGCCAGCCGTGTGGGATGGCCGGCCGGAACCTCCCGCCGTTGCCGACCCCGTGCCCCCGTGGCAGGCTGCGCGCTCACCGGGGAGCCGATGCTCGACAGCAGACCGACGACGGTCGAGGCCGCCGCGCCGAAGGTGTCGCGGAGCGGCCGGGTGCGCGCGCTCCGCGCGTCCGCGGCGCTGGTCCTCGCGGCGCTCGCCGGGGCTCCGCCACGCGCCGCGGAGGTCCCGCCCCTCACCGGGCGCGTCGTGGACCAGGCGCGGATCCTCGGCGACACCCGGTCGCTCGCCGCCCTGCTCGCCGGCCACGAGCGTCGCACGACCACCCAGATCGCGGTGCTCACGGTCCCTACCCTGGGCGGAGAGCCGATCGAGGCGTTCGCCCTCCGCGTCGCGAACGGCTGGGGGCTCGGCCAGCGCCGGCGAGGACAACGGCGTCCTCGTGCTGGTGGTCCCGGGCGATCGGCGCATGCGGATCGAGGTCGGGGCCGGGCTCGAGGAGGCGCTCCCGGCCGCGGCCGCGCAGCAGATCCTCGACGAGGTGATGACCCCGGCCTTCCGCGGTCGGCGACTTCCCCGGCGGCGTGGCGCGGGCGGTCGAGGCGATCATCGCCCGGCTGGACGGGCACGTGCCGGCCGAGGATCCTGCCCCGGACGCGGAGGCGGCTCCCGACGGCGCGGCCGCCGCGGAGGCGGACGCCGCCGCGCCCGAGGTCGAGGTCCCTCCGCTCGCCGCCGTCGCCCCGGAGGCGCCCGGCGTGGGCGCCGCGATCCTCGCCGCCTTCGCGCAGCTCGCGAAGGTCGTCGCGATGGCCATGCTCGTCGCCACCTTCCCCGCAGGGATCTTCTGCGTCGCCGTCGGCGGGCGCTGGGGCTGGCGCGCCTACGGCGCCTCGTGCCTCGTCTGGCTGGTCGCGGGGATGGCCAGCGTCGAGCTGTTCGCGCTGTTCCTGGTCTTCGCGGCCGGCGTCCCGGTCCTGCGGGTGATCCAGCTCGCCGGCAAGGGCGGCTCGGGGCGGCGCTCCTCGAGCGACGGCGCGCCCTGGCGCGATCGCCCGTCGTCGTGGTCGTCACGCTCGTCGAGCTCGTCGTCCTTCGGCTGGTCCTCCAGCTCTTCCAGCTCCGGGCGCTCCTCGAGCCGGTCCAGCTCCGGGTTCTCGGGCGGCGGCGGGAGATCGTCGGGCGGGGGCGCCTCGGGGAGCTGGTGACGGTCGGCCCGCGGGCCCGCTCCTCGCTTCGACACGGCGCGGCGGCGGGAGCCTTTCGGGGCCCCTCGGGCCGCGCCGCCCGCGGAACCCACGAGAACCACGGGAGCTGCGGCGCCCGCGCCGCGCCCCTTCACGGCGAGCGCGCGCGGGCACTTGACAGCGCGTCACGCATCGTGATTGGTGAATCCGCCTGACCAATGCAGCGCGGCGCCTTCTGAACCGTTTCAGAGCCCGCTCCCCCGAACACGGGTGGGGGAGCTCGTAGCCCGCCGGTGCGCGGTGCGCCGGCGGGCTACGCCTTCCGAGGATCCGCGCGGCCTACGGCACCGCGACCGAGTCGGTCGTCTCCACGTTGGATCCGGGCGCGTAGACGTACCCGGTCCTGCTCACCCCGGTGATCGCGAGGGTGATGGTGCCGCTCTTCCGCGTGCGGGGGGACGTGAACCGGGCCACGCCGGCGCCGTCGGTGGAGGCGGCGGCCGTCCCGCTCACGAGGCCGCTCCACGTCGCGGTGACCTGCGCGCCGGAGACCGGCGCACCGGCCGCGTCGACGATCCGGACCTGCGCGGTCGCCACGTTGGCGCCGTTCTGCACGCCCGGCGCGAGCGTGATGCTCGCGACGGACATCGGGGTGCTCGCCGGCGGAGGCTGCCCGTCCTTCGGCGCCTCCCGCCCCGCGAGCAGCACGCCGCCGGCGTAGACCGGGACGTAGGGCGTGTAGCCGGTGAGGTCGACGGGCTCGTAGGTGAACGGGCTCGCCGCGATGCCCTGGCGCGACCAGTCGTTGGCCGGGTTCCAGACGGGCGCGCTGAGCGTGAACGAGCTCTCCCGCTCGCTCTCGGCGCGGCCCCCGGGGAAGATCCTGGTCCCGGTCAGATCCATCTCGACGTAGTAGACCGTCCCGCCCCACGCGAACGGCCCGCGGACGACGCCCGCCTCGCCGGAGCCCTGGGTCACGCGGACGTCCGCGATCGAGCCGCCGGCGGCGACGAGCTCGGAGACGTCGAAGAAGTAGCGGTACGAGAGGTTCGCGCGGACGGTGGCCGGCCAGGCGGACCGGTTGCTGGTCTGGGTGACGATGCTCGTGCTCGTGGCGGACTCCGCGGCCAGCTTCGCCCGGACGAAGTACTCGGGCATCGGCTGCCCGGCGGGCTCGATGTGCGCCGCCGGGAAGTTCGCGAGGACCGCGCCGCCGTGGAGGGCGTACATCTTCGCGAGCGCGCCGAAGAAGCCGGCGTTGTAGTCGGTCGCGACCTCGTTCTTCTGGTAGTCCGTGCGGAGATCCGCGTACGCGTCGTTGCTGCCCGGGCCGCCGACGAGCGCGCCGAACAGGACGTGCCGGTTGTTCGGCGGATCGTCGATGTCGTTGTACCAGGCGCCGTGCGCCGTCCGGTGGTGCGGGTTCCGGGGCGGGTTCTGCCCGAACCCGACGACGTAGCTGCTGCTCCGGGGGTTCCGGCCGAGGATGTAGTCGATCTGCCGCTCGGCGAACGCGCGGTACGCGGGCTTCCTCGTGGGATCGCCGAGCGGCGCGTCGGACCAGACGAAGGCGAGGAACGAGGCGTTCGCCGCGTACCGGAGCGAGCCCCACCGGTCGAGCCAGGCGAGCCCGCCGGGCGTGTACGTGACGCCGCCGCCGGGCAGCCAGAACGCCAGATTTCGCTCGACGGCGTCGACGTAGACCTGCTTCCCGGTGATCCGCGCGAGCAGGATCGCGGTCATGTAGTGCATGTCGTCCCAGGAGTGCGTCCAGCGGTACGCCCAGGTCGTGGTGCGCCCCTCCTTCTGCCAGTTCAGGGCCGCCGCCTCGGCGCGCGCCAGGTAGGCGGGATCGCCGGTCTTGAGGTACAGCCACGTCGCCGCGGCCGAGAGCTCGTCCCAGTAGCCGTTGAAGGAGTCGTAGAACCCCGTCGCGGCGCGGTAGCCCGCGTCGCTCCGCGTCGCGTCCGCGAACTCGTACAGCTCGCGCGCGTGGCGGAGGCAGAGCTCGGCGTGGGCGGGGTCGTTCTGCTGGAACACGATCGAGGCCGCCGCGAGCGCCGCGGCGGTCGCGCCGGCGACGGTGGACCCCGGCGACGCGGTCGTGACCTTGTACGCAGGCCGCGCCATCACCTCCTCCATCACCTCGGCGGGACCCCACCAGCCGTGGTCCACGTTCCCGTTCCCGACCTGGTAGTAGAAGACGTCGGGCGCGGGGTGGGCCTTGATGAAGTAGTCGGTGGCCCACCGGATCGTCTGCAGCGTCTTCGGGTGGAGGCCGGCGCGCTGGATCGCGTCGCCGTACTCGTGGACGGCCCAGCTCAGCGTCATCGCGCTCGAGGCCATCGGCAAGCCGAACTTCACGTGATCGCCGGCGTCGTACCAGCCGCCCGTGAGGTCGAGCCCGACGTCCGCGCCGTCGCGCAGGCCGGAGTCGGCGCGCCAGGTCACCGGGTCGCTCGCCGGGATCCGGCCCGACCGCTGCACGTCGTAGAAGAACAGCGCCTTCTGCATGGCCTCGGCGTAGTTGAAGCCCTGGGCGCCGGCGGCGCACGGGAGCGCGAGCAGCGCCGCGGCGAGGAGCGCCGGAAACCTGGCGACATGGTCCATGGGGAGCACCTTTCACTAACAGTGATGTTCGTCGCTCCCCGGGACACGGGGGAAGGAGACGACCCGGCGAGCGCGCTGGGCGCACACGCTAGGGAACGCCCGCGGGCCGGTCAAGGTGCGGACCCGCGTGTCCGCGCGCAAACGATTGTACGGTGAGTCAACACCGATCGCGGCGTACGGATCCGTACGCCGCGGCGCGCCGGGCGCACGCGGCAAGCGTTTGCGCGGCGGCGCTCAGGGGCTCGTCGGGATCGACGTCCGCTCCACCACCTGGCGGAGCACGAAGCTCGAGTGGACGCCGGTCACGCCCTCGATCCGGGTGATCTTGTTGAGGAGCAGGCTCTGGTAGCCGTCCATGTCGCGGACGACGACCTTGAGCAGGTAGTCCGCGTCCTCGCCGGCGATGAGCAGGCACTCGAGCACCTCCGGGAGCACCTTCACCTTGGCCTCGAAGTTGGCGAACCGCTCCGGCGTGTGCCGGTCGAGCGCGATGTGCACGAGCGCCATGAGCGAGAACCCCAGCTTCCGCGCGTCCACGATCGCGCGGTACCCGGTGATGAGCCCGCGCTGCTCGAGCGCGCGCACGCGCCGGAGGCAGGGCGACGGCGAGAGCCCGATCCGGTCCGCCAGCTCCTGGTTCGCGAGCCGCCCGTCGCGCTGGAGGTGCTCGAGGATGAGCCGGTCGAAGCGGTCGAGGGGGGCGGAGGTAGGCATGGTCTGTCCTCTTGTACGCTGACGCAAGCATGTTCTGCCTCGTATGACGTCGTTTTCGCAAGATTATTGCCGAGCGCACCCGGCAGGGCCGGATCTTCGCAAGCACCTGCCCCCTCCCCCGCCCTACCTTCTCGACCCATGATCACGCACCCATCCAGCAAGTACGCCCCGTTCCGCCCCGTGGACCTGCCCGACCGCCGCTGGCCCGGCAACGTCCTCACCCAGGCTCCCACCTGGATGAGCACCGACCTCCGCGACGGGAACCAGGCGCTCTTCGAGCCGATGAGCGTGGAGAAGAAGCTCCGGCTGTTCCAGACGCTGTGCGCGATCGGCTTCAAGGAGATCGAGGTCGCGTTCCCCTCCGCCTCGCAGACCGACTTCGACTTCGTCCGGCTGCTGATCGAGGGCGGCCACGTCCCGGACGACGTCACGCTGGTCGTGCTGACGCAGGCCCGGGAGCACCTCATCCGCCGGACGATGGAGTCGCTCCGCGGCGCGAAGCGGGCGATCGTCCACTTCTACGTCGCCACCGCCCCCGTGTTCCGCGAGGTCGTCTTCCGGATGACGAAGCCGGAGGTGGTGAAGATGGCGGTGGACTCGGTCCGCCTGATCCGCGCGCTGGCGGCGGAGCTGCCCGGGACGGACGTACGCCTCGAGTACAGCCCCGAGGTGTTCGTCTCGACCGAGCTCGAGTTCGCGAAGGAGATCTGCGACGCCGTGGTCGAGGCCGCGGGCGCGACCCCGGACCGCAGGATCATCCTGAACCTGCCCGCGACGGTCGAGGTCGCGACCCCGAACGTGTACGCGGACCAGATCGAGTGGATGCACCGGAACCTCGCGCGCCGCGACGCCGTCATCCTGAGCGTGCACCCGCACAACGACCGCGGCTCGGCGGTCGCCGCGGCCGAGCTGGCCATGATGGCCGGCGCGGAGCGGGTCGAGGGCTGCCTGTTCGGCAACGGCGAGCGGACCGGCAACGTCGATCTGGTCACGCTGGCGCTGAACCTCTACACCCAGGGCGTCGCCCCCGGGCTCGATCTCTCCGACATCAGCCAGGTCGCCCGCGTGGTCGAGGACTGCACGCAGCTGCCCATCCACCCCCGCCACCCGTACGCCGGCGACCTCGTCTTCACCGCCTTCTCCGGCTCGCACCAGGACGCCATCAAGAAGGGCTTCGCCGCGGCCGCCGCGGCGAGCGGCGGGAGCTGGCGGATCCCCTACCTGCCCATCGACCCCAAGGACGTGGGCCGCACCTACGACTCGATCATCCGGATCAACGGTCAGTCCGGCAAGGGCGGCGTCGCCTACATCCTGGAGACCGTGCACGGCCTCACCCTGCCCCTCCGCCTGCAGGTCGAGCTGTCCGGCGCCGTCCAGCGCCACGCCGACGCGACCGGCGGCGAGATCACGCCCGACGAGCTGTGGCGCATCTTCTCGCGCGAGTACCTGGAGCAGGCCGAGCCGATCGCGTACCTCGGCCACGAGATCCTCGACGGCGGCCGCGGCGTCCAGGTCACGGTCGAGGTCCAGGGGCGCCCGGCGGTGCTGGTCGGCCACGGCAACGGGCCCATCGACGCGCTCGTCCACGCGCTGAAGGTCCCCGTCCGCCTCCAGTCGTACGAGGAGCGGTCGACCGGCGTCGGCGCCGACTCGAAGGCGGCGGCGATGGTCGAGCTGGCCGTGGACGGCGCCGGGCCGCGCTTCGGCGTCGGCGTCCACGAGAACATCGTCACCGCGTCGGTGCTGGCGGTCCTGTCCGCCGTGAACCGTGGGCTGCAGACGCTCGACGCCCACGCGCGCCGCCGCGTGCTGGCGCCGCTCGAGGGCGCGACGTCGGGCCGTGTGCACGAGCGCGAGCCCGCGCGGGCCTAGCAGGCCGCGGTTCGCCCCTCCGGCCCTCCGCCCACCGGGCGCGGGGCCGCGGGGCGCGTGCGGGCGGGTGAACGTCCCCCCAGATTGCAGGTGCGAGCCGCGCACGCGGCCGAGGGGGACTTCACATGAGGCACGATCGTTGGCTGACCGCCGGGCTGGCGACGGCGCTCGTCCTGCTCCCGGCCGAGGGCCGCGCCGCGAGCGGCGTCGGCGCGGGCGCGGGCGCGTCCGCCGAGGAGCGCACCACCTCGGACCAGGGCACCGGGGTCGCCAGCCCCCACCCCACGCTCGAGGACGAGCAGCTCCGGAACGGGCTCCAGCGGCTCCACGCCGCCAACGCGGCGGAGATCGAGCTCGGCCGCCTCGGCGTCGAGACGGCGTCGAACGCGCAGGTCCGGCAGTTCGCCCAGCAGATGGTGGACGACCACGGGCGGAACGATCAGCAGCTCCTGGCCCTCGCGCAGGCGATGAACGTCCCGGTCACCGGCAAGGTCTACGACGCGCAGCAGCAGGAGGCGCAGCAGGCGCGCCGCACGGTGCAGTCGAGGTCCGGCGCCGCCTTCGACCAGGCGTTCATGGCGCAGATGGTGAGGGACCACGAGAAGAACGCGAGGGAGGTCGGCGCCCTCGCCGCGCGGGCCCGCGGGAGCGTGCCGGAGCTCGCCGCGTTCCTCCGCCAGACCGAGCAGGCGATGAAGGGCCACCTCTCGATGGCCCGCCAGGTGGCGAAGGCGGCGGCCGCCACCGCGCGCACCTCGGGCGAGGCGAGCACCGGCGCGGGCAGCGCGAGCGGCACCACCGAGTAGCCCGCGCCGCCGTCAGCGCCAGAAGAAGAGCGACAGGCCCAGCGTGAGGACCGCCAGGACGACCTTCCCGGCGCTCCACGGCCGCTCGCCCACCACCTCGCCGGTGCAGGCGTTCACGGTGACGCGGTAGGTGCGGCCGTTGTACCGGTACGCGAGCAGCCAGGCCGGGAGGAGGAGCTGCCGGTACGTGAGGCCGGCCCAGCCGGTCCGGATCGAGTGGACGCGCTGGTCGTCCCCGCCGATCCGCTCCTCGACCTCGTCCGCGAGCTCCTCCTCCATCTCCTTCCGCGCCGCGGCGAAGCACTCGTCGAGCGGGAGGTCGTGGGAGTGCGCGAGCCTCCCCGCGAGCGCCTCGGGTGTGAACGGGAGGCACCGCTCGAGCGGCCACGGCTCGAGCTCGCGCAGGAGCTTCGGCGGGAGGGAGCGGAACGCAGGGAGGAGCCGATCGTCGAAGAAGCGGTGGAACGAGCCCGACGCCGGGGACCACCGGGTGCGCTGCTCCTCCCGCTCCTCCTCGCCGGTCCCGACCTTGACGGTGTAGTGCTCTCCCCGCTCCCCGACGTACTCGGTCGCGGTCATCGCGTCGAAGGTGAAGAACGGCAGGTACACGCCCTGGACGTCCCCCGCGATCGCGCGCCGCCGGAAGTCCCCGGGCGCGCACCAGCGTCCCCGCACCCAGGCCGCGACCGCCGCGCGCGCGGCCGGGCCCTCGATGCCGAACGGGAGCACCGCGTCGACGGGGACGCCGCCGCCGGCCTCGCGGGCGTCGGCGCGCTGCACGGGCACGCCGCAGAACGAGCAGAAGGTGCTCGTGAGCGTGCCCTCGAACGTCACGGCGGCCCCGCACGCCCGGCAGCCGAGCTCCACCCGCGCCGCCGCCGTGCCCGCGCGCGCCCTGCGCAGCTCGACCTGGCGCGCGAGCGCCGCGCGGAGGTCGTTCTCCTGGACGGGGGCGCCGGCCGCGACCGTGAGCGGGTGCTCCGCCCCGCAGTGTCCGCACTGGAGGGCGGCGCCGCCGGCGCGGAGCTCGAGCTCGGCGCCGCAGCGGTCGCAGGGGAAGCTCCGCCCGCGCTCCGCGCCGTTCGAGGTCGAGGCGGCACCGCCGGTGGAGGCCGTGGCGATGGGGTTCATGCGCGTCCTCCTCTCAGGGGGCCGGGGGCGGCGGCGGGGGAGGCGGAGGCGGCGCCGCGAAGAGCTGCGCGAGCGCCGGGACCTGGGACGCGGCCGTCCAGGCGTTCATCCCCGCGGTCCACACGAGGCTCGCCGCGGTGAGCTCGCCGCGCGCGACCGCCGCCGCGAGCGCCGCGAGGTCGAACGGCCCCATCGTCCGCCCGCCCTGCGCGACGTGCCAGGCGCCCTGGGTCTGCCAGGCGCCCGGCGAGGGCGGGGGCACGCCCATCGGCGGCGGCATCGCCTGGTTGAGCTGGGCGGCCATCGAGAGGCCCATGCCGATCCCGGCGCCCGCGGCGGCGAGGCCACCCGGGTTCTGGGCCAGCGCCGGCACGGCGTTGGCGATCTGGTACTGCTGGTACCGCTGCAGATCTCCGAGGAGGCCCATGCTGGAGCGGGCGTCGAGCGCCTTCTCGACCTCGGGCGGGAGCGAGACGTTGACGATGACGAGCTGCGGCAGCTCGAGCCCGTACTCGTCGTCGATGCGGGCCTGGACGCGCTTCCGCAGGCCGTCCGAGAGCGCCGCCAGGTTCGCGGCCAGATCGAGCGCCGCGATCTTCGACTCGCCCACGAGCTGCGCGAACTCGGCGTTCACGAGCGAGCGGAGGAGCTCGCCGATCTCGTCGGCCTCGAACGACTGGTCCGTGCCGACGAGGCCCTGGAGCAGCGCCTTCGGATCCGCCGCGCGGAGCGCGTAGGTGCCGAACGCGCGCAGCCGGAGGGGCCCGTACTCCGGATCCCGGAGCATCACCGGGTTGGGCGTCCCCCACTTCAGATCCGTCACCTGCGCGGTGGAGACGAAGTAGACCTCGGCCTTGAACGGGCTCTCGAACCCGTACTTCCAGCCCTGCAGCGTCGAGAGGACCGGCAGGTTCGCCGTGGTGAGCGCGTACATCCCGGGCGGGAAGACGTCCGCGATCCGGCCCCGGTCCACGAATACCGCCACCTGCCCGGGCCGCACCACGAGCTGCGCCCCGTTCTTGATCTCGTTCTGCCAGCGCGGGAACCGCCAGACCAGCGTCCGGTGCCCGTCGTCGAGCCACTCGATGATGTCGACCAGCTCGCCGCGAAGTCTGTCCAGGAGCCCCATGTCGTCCCCCGACGAAGTGCTGCTCCGAGCGTGCCATACGCGCCCGGCCCAACCAAGCGAAAGCGCCGCCGGCGCCGCGCGGGCGCGATCCGCCTACACGACCTCGTCGCGCGACGTTCTAGGCGGCCACGGCGCGCCGGCGCCGCGGGGGACGGCGTAAGTCACCTCGTGGGCCTCGAGTGGCGTGGGTACCGTCCACCGGCTCAGCATCCGCGCGAGCGCCGCCGCAGGCACAGCCGCCGCGCGCCCGCGGTTCCGCACCGCCTGCTCGGCCGCGGGCGCCTCGCAGTGCACGACGTGCACCCGGGCGCGGTCGTCGCGCAGCAGCCGGATCACCGCCCCGCGGACCTCGGCCCTCAGGTGGGTCGCGTTCCAGGCGAACGGCGCGCCGGCGCGGAGGTGAACCCGCGCGCGCTCCCGCGCGGCCGCGACGACCGGCCCCTGCGCGTCTTCGGGATCGACGCCGAGCTCCTCCCGGAGGACGTCGAGGGAGACGATCGGCAGGCCCGGCCGGTGGCGCCGGAGCCAGTGGTCCTTGCCGGCCCCGGGGAGTCCCGACATGACCACGACCTCGGGGCCGCAGTCGTCGTGCACCTCGACCATCGGCGCACGCGCCCCCGCCGACTCGAAGTAGGCGACGCGTCGCCGACCGCGAGGTGCGCGGCGTCCATCCGCACCGCCGTGAGGCGCGCGATGCCCCCGCGACGAACCGCGTGGAGGTCCTCCACGCGGCGGGGCGCCACGTCGGCGGCGGTGACGGACACCTACGGGGGCTCGTGGAGCAGCGGCTGAGGAAGACGCCGCATGGAACCTCCCGGCGACGTTCGCCCGCCCCTCGTCCGCGGAAAACGAACGTGCACCGCCGTCGGGAGAGGTGGCCGCCGGGCGCACGGAGCCATCTTCCTGAGACACCATGCAGCGCGCCCTCGAGCTCGCCTCGCCGCCCGCACGCTCCACGCTCGGCCTCCTCGAGCAGACCTGGCGCGACGCGCGGCTCCGGGTCTCCGCGGCGTCCGGCGTGGTCCTCGTTCACTGTGCGTATCCGCCGGGCGATCCGGTCCTCTCGCGGGCCCCGCCGGACGTGGCGACCTGGGAGGCCATCCTGTTCCGGGTGGTGGTCTCGATCCCCGTCAATGCGTTCATCCTCCTCGCGTTCGTGGGCATGGCCGCGCGATTGTCCGCCGGCGCACCGCCGGGCCGCCTCCTCCGGACCAGCGCGCAGCGCCTCGTGCCTGCCCACGCCTTCTGGGTGGTCGCCTTCCTCGCGGCGCGGGCGGCGCAGACGGGCCAGCTCCCCTCGCCGCGCGCCGTCGCCGAGGGGCTCCTCCTCGGCACCGCGGCCGCGCACCTCTATTTCACGCCGCTCCTGCTCGCCCTCATGGCGGCCGTCCCCGCGGTCGCCCGCCGCGCCGGCTCCCCGGCGCGGGTCGCGCTCCTCGCGATCGCCGTCGCGGCGATCACCGCGGCCCTGGAGCAGACCGTCGGCCGCGACGGCCTGGTCCTCCGGACGGCGCTGGGGATCCTCGGGTACGTGCCGTACGCGCTCGCAGGGCTCGCGCTCGGCGGCTGGTGGGGAGGGATCGCGCCCGGGCCGGAGCGCGCGCGCATCGTGGCGCCGATCGCCGCGGCGGTCGCCGCCGCCGCTGCCGCCGCCATCCTCTGGCTCGGCGCCGCTCCCGGCGGGGCCGCCCTCCGGCCGTCCCCCGCGCTCTGGCTCGCCGGCAACGGACTCGGCCTGAGCGTCCCCGTCTTGCTCCTGTGCGCCGGCGGCCGGCCCTCGTTGCGCGTTGCGCGCCTCGCCGCCCTCTCGATGGGCGTGTACTTCGTCCACCCCTTCTTCGTCGTCGGGCTCCGGATGGCCGAGGCGCGGCTCCCCGCCCTCCGGGGGCAGGAGGTCTGGATGATCCTCCCGAACGCCGCCGCGGCCGCCGTCCTCTCCTTCCTGGCCGTGCGGCTCATGTCGCGCACGCGGCTCCGCCGCGTGGTCGGCTGATCTCCCGGCGGCGCCCTGCGCACGGAACCCTCCGCGGGAACACCCGAGGCGACCCTTGCCGAACCTCTCCCCGTGCGCTGACGTCCAGCATGCCGCCCGCGCCAGTCCTCGGCGGCGAGGAGGACCCATGACGAGCAGCGTCTACAAGATCGTCGAGGTCGTCGGCTCGAGCCCCGAGTCCTGGGAGAAGGCGGCGCAGCTCGCGTCGAGACCGCCGCCAGGGCCCGCGCCGAGCCACCGGCGGTCCCGCCTCCTGGCCCAGGCTCCCCGCCGCGCGCCGACGTGATCAGGGTGCTCGTATCGACCGACACGGGAGGGGACCATGCCGAAGCTGGCCGAGTACGACTCCGCCAAGGTGATCGACGTCCTGAACGAGCGCCTCGCCTTCGAGCGGGCAGGGGTGAAGCTCTACGATCGCGTGCTGGAGGTCGCGCGCGCGACGCAGGACGCGAACGTGCAGCGGATGCTGGAGGAGCTCCAGAAGCACCGCGACGAGGAGAAGGAGCACGAGGAGTGGCTCGAGGAGCAGATCCGGAGCCTCGGCGGCGACGCCCACTCCGAGACCGAGCGGTCCCGCCTCGTCACCCGGGAGTCGAAGGGGATCGAGGAGGTGGTGATGTCCGACGCGGAGCTCCCGCACCTGCTCCACGCCCTCCTCGCCGCGGAGCTGGTGGACAACGCCGGGTGGGATCTCCTGGTCCAGATCGCCGACGAGGCCGGCGACCGGGAGGCCAGGCGCGAGTTCAAGAAGCGCCTCCACGAGGAGGAGGACCACCTCCTCTTCCTCCGCAGGGCGATGGAGAAGCTCTCGTTCCAGGACGTGCTCGGGAAGGCCGAGAAGCTGCCGAGCTCCTCTCCGATGGACGTCCTGCCCGGTCACTAGGGCGCCGGCGCCTCGCCGGTCATCCGGCCGTGCCGCGGCGCATCCGGGATCGCAGGTAGCCCCAGATCACCGCGGCGACGGCGAGCAGCAGCAACAGGTGGATCGCCGCGAAGGTCGCCTTCACGACGAGACCGACGATCCAGATGCCCAGCAGGATGGCAGCGATGGCGTACAGCATCCCGAGAGGATGCGCACGGACGCCCCTCGCGTCAGCCCTCGCCGAGGAGCAGGAGCACGCCGGCCCAGTCGAACCCGCGGTTCATGCCGCGCACCGGGGCGACGCCCACTCCGGAGTAGAAGCCGACGAGCGGGATGCCCTCCCGCGTCATGATCGCCTGGACCTCGGCGGCCTCCTCGGTCGGGGTGCCGGCGGTGGCGGCCGTGCGCCCACCGTGGTCGAGGTACACGGCGGCGCGCGGGCGCGCCCGCTGCCGCTTCATCCGCTCGATGGCGGCCTCGCACCCGTTGCGCGCCGACTCCAGCACGGCGGCCGGATCGCGCTTCATGAGCAGGACCTGGGCGCCGTCCTCGAGGTCGGGCTCGAACAGCGCGACCGACTTCCCGTCGGGCATCACGCCGCCGAGCAGGCGGTTCACGTAGCCGTCCTCGCCCAGCGTCGTGAGCCGGTCGCCGAGGGCGAGCCCCAGCGAGAAGCGGTGCACCGGGCGCTGGCTGCGCCAGTCACGCGAGCCGACGAGCTCGTCGATCCGATCGGCGGCGGGCTTCCCGTCGATGAGCCCGACGACGCCGTCCTTCACCTTCGAGAGCACGTGCACCGCGTTGTCGACCGGCGCGCAGCCGTGCATGACCTGCACGATCGTCTTCACCTTCGTCCCGAGCAACGCGCCGACGACGTGCTCCTGGCGGGCGTCGTCACCGCAGTATTGCCAGGTGGGCTTCTGGCCCGCGTCGCAGAGCAGGCCGGCGCCGACGACCGGCGGCGCGCCCGGGAACCCCTCCGCCAGGCCGGCGAGGAGCGGCCGCGACGCGTTCATCACGGGCGGCGTCGTCCCCGCGGCGGGCTTCCGGAGCGAGTCATAGAAGAGGAGGAGCGCGTTCCCGGCGCCGCCCTCCGAGAGCTGCTTGCCGAGCTTCTTCCCGGTCTTCTTCTCGTCCTTCTGCACGCCGTCCGCGAACGCGACGCCTGCGAGCGGCGCCCCGAGATCCATCACCGCGACCGACACGCCGTCGCGGCTCACCTGCTCGTTCGTGACCACGCCGAGGCCAGAGCCGCCGAGGATCGGGACGCGCGCGCCCACGGCCGAGCGGATCCCGGCGAACGCCGCGTTCGCCTCGAGCGACCCGGCGCAGAACGCCAGGACGACGTCGGGCGTCTTCAGCGCACCGGTCTTCCGGATCGCCTCCTCCGCAGCGCGGCGTCCCGCCACGTAGCCGCTCGTGTCGTTGGCAAAGGCCACGCCCGCCTTCATGGAGCCTCCGAGGACCGCACGATCCAGGGGTGAATCGCGCCTGGAGTGATGATCCCCCGAGTTCGCGGGGGGTTCAAGCCCTGGTGCGCGGTTCGCTCGCGGTGCAGGCCGGTGCGCGGTCGTCCACCCGCGCGGCCTCCGTCGCACATCCGCGGACGGCGCGCCTGCCACGACCCGTGACCGAGGGACGCGGGCTCGTGTCCGCGTGGAGCCCGTCCGGCCGTCAGTACCCGGCCCGCGCCAGCAGCGTCGCCTCGTCGAACCAGAACCCCCGCGCGAGGGCCGCGGCGAGGTC
The DNA here is from genome assembly GCA_035627135.1 of Anaeromyxobacter sp. Classification (GTDB taxonomy): domain Bacteria; phylum Myxococcota; class Myxococcia; order Myxococcales; family Anaeromyxobacteraceae; genus Anaeromyxobacter. The sequence goes on from DASPMI010000111.1 coordinate 15,952, forward strand.
CCGGTCGATGGTGACCCGCGCCGCACCCGCCCACGTCCAGAGCCGGTTCTGCGCGTTCCACAGGTCGAGCTCGAGCCCCAGGCGCCGGGCGAGCCCGAGCAACCGGAGCAGCAGCTCGGCCGGGCGCGCCGGCGGCCTCCCCGCCGCGAGCTCCGCCACCTGGAGCGCGACGAGCTCGCCCACCTCGCGGCGGACGGCGCCGGCCTGGAGCCGGGCGCCGAGCCGCGTCGCGAGCTCGACCATCGCGCCCAGCTCCACCTCGGCCGCAGCGAGATCCACCTCCCCCCGGCGCGCCGCGCGGGTGACCTCGAGCACGCGACGGGTGAGGGTGAAGTCGGCCGCGACCCGGAGCGGATCGGGGATGGGCGAGTCGATCTCGTGCAGGAACTCCATGAGCCGGCGGTTGTCCTCGAAGATCTCCTGGTAGTGATCCGCGTACCGGCGCATGGTCCCCTCGAGGAGGAGCTCGGCCACGCGGCGCCGCTCGTCGACGAACAGGTCGCGCAGGACGTAGTCGCGCCCCGGGAAGTGGCGGTCGGCGTCGCGGAGGAGATGCGCCAGGGACTCCGACTGCGGGCGCTCGAGCAGGGCGCGCGCGACCTCGGCCTCGTGGGCCTCGCCGCGGTAGGGCGTGAGGCCGCAGCGGAAGTCGGCCTCGCCGAAGTGGAGCACGCAGTAGAGCGCGTCGAGCTTCTCGCGCGTGTGGAGGTGCTCGAGCTGCATCCGCCCGAGCGTGGTGGAGATGGGGCCCGCCTGCACCGTGCGCCGCGCGTCCAGCCGGAACGCGTGGCAGAACATCCGGCCCGCCTCCTGCACCTCGCGCACGGAGCTCGCGATCGCGATGTGGGCGGCGACGCCCTCGAGCGTGGTCACGCTCGGCTTCACGAGGCGGCGGTAGACCTGCTGGCCGTCGCCCAGCGCGGGGAGGTTCGACGGCGCGCGGGCGAGCCGGGCCTCGAACTCGGGCTCGAGATCGAGCCCGACGAGCTCCTGCACGAGCTGGATCGCGCGCGCGGCGTACTTGAGGACCTGCACCGTCTCGATCCCCGACAGCTCGGAGAAGAACCAGCCGCAGCTCGTGAACGAGAGGAGCGTGTGGCGCTCGAGCTCGAGCAGCCGGAGCGCCCGCACCTCCTCGTCGGCCCCGAGCGTCCGCCCCGCGTGCCGCCGCAGGAACTCCACCGCGTCCCGCCGCTCCGGGTCGAGCACCAGCTCGACGTACTCGTCGCGGGCCCGCCACGGCTCGCGCAGGAGCGCCGCCGCCTCGCGCTCGAACACCGCGTCCGTGCGCGCGCGGAGCCACTCGAGCGCGTCGCGCAGCGGCGCCCGCCAGGCCTGGCGCCACCCCGCCCCCCCGCCCGTGTGGCAGCCGCAGTCGGACCGCCAGCGCTCGACGCCGTGGGCGCAGCTCCACGAGGAGCCCTCGGCGATCTCCGCCTCCCACTCCACCGGGACGCGCTGGAGCGCCTGCCCGAGGTTCACGAGCTCCACGTCGCTCCGCTGGGCGAGCTTCCGGAGCGCCGCCGCCAGCACCTCGTCGCCCCCCTTCTTGTGATGGCCGAGCGTCTCGCCGTCGAACGCGACGGTGAGGATCTCGTCGTGGCCGCGGCCCGGGTCGAAGCCGGAGACGAGGCGCTCGATGAGCTGCGTGGGCGCGCCGAGCGCCCCGCCGAACGCGAGATCGCGGGCGATGTGCCCGTCGTAGAAGAAGACGGCGAGCTCGCCGCCCTCGACCCGCACGCGGTACGGCCGGGTCGGGTCGAACCGCAGGTCGCGCGCGTCGAGCCAGGCGCCGCCCGGCGGGCGGACCCGCAGCGCCTGGTACGGCGAGAGGACCGTGTACCGGATGCCCTCCGCGACCAGCGTCGCGAGCGTCGGCGTGTCCGCGGCGGTCTCCGGGAGCCAGAAGCCCTGCGGCGCCCGGTGGAACCGCCGCCGGAAGTCCGCGACGCCCCAGCGGACCTGCGTGCGCCGGTCGCGTGCGTTCGAGAGCGGCAGGATGGTGTGGCCGTAGCCCTGGGCGATCGCGTTCCCGTGCCCACGCACCTCCACGCTCCGCTGGTCCGCCTCGACGATCCGCGCGTAGGTCTCCGGGTTCGCCCGCTCGAGCCAGGCGAGCAGGGTCGGGCCGAAGTTGAACGAGAGGTGGAGGTAGTTGTTGACGATGTCGACGATGCGATCGCCCTCGCCCTTGATCCGCGCGGCGCCGTTCGGGCCGTAGCACTCCGCCGCGATCCGCTCGTTCCAGTCGTGGAAGGGCTCGGCCGAGTCCTGGACCTCGATCGCGTCGATCCAGGGGTTCTCGCGCGGAGGCTGGTAGAAGTGGCCGTGGAGGCAGAGGAGGCGGCGCGCCATGGGGTGCATCCTAGGGCGAAGCCGGAGCCCCGCGCCCGTCCACGCCGCCGCCCCGGCATCGCGCCGCGCCCCCTCCGAGCCGCGCGGCGGAGGAGCGAGGGCGTGCCCGGGGCGCCGTGGGGGACACGGCGGTGCACGTGTCCTGCGCGACACGAGCCCGCGCTCGCGCCGGCGCGAACGCGCCGCGACGGGCCCTTTGCGCGTGGAGCGCGGCCCGCCGGCCCGGCACGTCGGGTGCACTCCCGGGCAACGTCCCTCAGCGGACACCACCTCTCACGGAGTGAACATGAAGCCCCTCGTCAGCGCCCTCGCCGCCGTCCTGCTCTCCTCCTGCGGTTGCTCCAAGAGCACCGCGCTCGAGCCCGCGCGCTCCACCGGCCCCGCCGCCCCCGCCGCGCAGGTCGCCCTCGCGATCCCCGAGCTCGTCGCCCTCCCCGATCCCGCGCCCGCGGACGCGGAGGTGCCCGCGCCGAGCCCGGAGGAGGTCGCCGCCTTCCACGCCTCGGTGCCCAAGTAGCGTCCGCGCCGCGGCACCTACAGCGGCCCCAGCCCTCGGAGCGGTGCGCCTGCTTCACCCTGGGAGGACCCGTTCGAGCAGGTGCGAGCGAGGAAACCGCTGTCGCACAGCTCGTTCCGAGCACCTTGGGGACTTGTCTCCTCCGCGCCGCTCCGAATACCCTCCGCACGAAACCCACCCGAGGAGGCGCGAATGAACCAAGAGTGGTCCTCCGTCAGCTGCCCGGACGGCAAGATCGACGGCCTCCGCAAGGCCATGCTCCGCGACGCCGAGCGGCTCGTCTCCGCCATGGGCGACGGGAAGCCGGGGGAGCTCGCGCGCCTCGCCCAGCAGCTCCTCGCCACGGCGCGGGAGCAGTTCGAGGCCGAGGAGCGCCGCCTGCGCGACCGGAAGGCGCCGAGCCTCGTCCGTCACGCGCGCGAGCACGATCGCTTCCTCGCCGACCTCGGGGCGCTCGTCGCCCTCGCCTCCCGCGGCGACGCCAGTGGGCTCTCGGCCCTCCGGCCCGAGCGCTGGATCCCCGACTGGCTGACGGCGCACGCGCGGACGGACCGGGACCTCGCGTCCTGACGGCGCCGTAAGCGACTCCTCACCCCCTCTCGGGCGGGCGGGCCCCGGGCGATTGCGCCCGGGCCCGCCGGTCATCATCGATGGGGGGTCGGCGTTCCACCCCCGCCGGCGAGGAGAGTGTCCCGATGAAGATCCTGACACGCGTCGCGGCCGTCCTGGCCGCCGCGGCGATCGCCACCCCGGCGTTCGCCTGCGGGCTCAAGCAGACCACCGCGGACGCCAAGGCCGACCACGCGCCCGTCGCCCAGGCGCCCAAGGCCGACGAGGCCAAGGCGCAGCCGCAGCACGACCAGAAGTCCGCGGAGGCGCAGCCCAAGGCCGCCGAGGAGAAGGACCGGAAGGTCGCCCAGAAGTGAAGTGAGCTCGAGCCCGGCGCCGCTCGTGGACGACGTCCTCGCCACGAGCGGCCGTCGTGTCTTCGAGCGGGAGCGCGGCGCCGTCCGGCGCTCGCGCGCTCACTTGCCGAACAGCCCCTTGAGCCGCTTCGCGGCCTCCTGCTCGAGCTGCTTCTTAGCGTCCGGCTTGTCCCCCTGCTTCGCGCCGTCCTTCCCGGCGTCGCCTTCCCCGCCGCCGAGGCCCAGCGCCTTGCCGATCGCGCCGGTCGCGGCCTGCGAGGCGAGGGCCTTCGCCGCGGCGTCCACGCTCAGCCCCTCGACCCGCGGGCTCGTCGCCGCCCCGGCGAGCCGGAACGTGAGCGGCACCGGCGCGTCGGGCTTCACCCGCCCGCCCGTCAGCCGCGCGACGAAGTCGGGCGTCAGCGCCACGGTCGCCGGGAGCCGGAGCGAGCCGTCGAGGCCGATCCCGCCGGTGAGCTCCACCTCGCCCTGCCCCGCGTCGAACCGGAGCGGCTTCGAGAGCTGCGCGACCCCGTCCTTGATCTGCAGGTTGAAGGGCAGCTCCTTGCCGAGGCTGGTGGTGTTCCCCTCCGCCGGCTTCTTCGCGAAGGGCAGCTTGCTCGCGAGCGGACCGGCGACGGACGAGACGAGGTCCTTCCCGTGGAACTGGCCGCCGCGGATCTCTCCCTGGAGGATCCCGGTGAGCTGCTTCAGGAGGGACGCCTTGTCGAGGCCGGGCCCGTTCAGGTTCAGGTCCAGGTCGAGCGTGCCGGAGAGGAGCTTCCGGTCGCCGAGGAGCCCGAGCGCCTGCTCCGCGGAGACGCCCTGGAGCTTCGTCACGACCTTGAACGGCTCGTCGGGGTGGGCGAGCCGCATGGTGGTCCCCGCGGCGTCGACCGATCCGCCGAACGCCTGGAGCTGGGCCTGCTCGAGGGTGACCTGGTCCTCCTTCACCCGCACGCGCGCGAGCACGTTCCGGGCCTCGACCCGCTTCATCCTCAGGAGGCCGAGCCGCAGCCGGGCCTCGCCCGAGAGGCCGGCGAAGGCGGAGGGGTCGGGCTTCGACGCGGGCTCCTCCTTCTCCTCCTTCTTCCTCTCCTCCGGCGCGGCGACGAGGAGCCGATCGAGATCGAGGCGCTCGCCGGCGAGCTCGGCGTCGAACTTCGTGGTCTTCGACCTGCCCTGCCCGGCCATCGACACGCGACCCTTGCCGGCGAGGGTGTCGCCGAGGACGTTCAGCGCGAGCCGCGAGAGGGTGACGTCCACGCCGCCGCCCGGCTGCGCCAGCGCGCCGCTCACCCGCATCGAGAGCGCGTCGCCCGGCTTCTTCGCGAGCGCGCCGCCCGGCCGGAGGTCCACGCCCGCGAGGTCCGCGTCCGCGTCGAAGCGGACGCGCCCGCCCTGCTCGGCGTCGGCGGTGGCGACGAGCGTCATCGGCGCCCCCGCGGCCTTCTCGAGCTGGCGCGGGATCGCGAGCCGGACGGGGCCGAGGTCCACGCGCAGCTCCAGGCGCTGGGCCGCGGCGGAGCCGCTGCCGCGCAGCGAGAGGCCGATCGGACCGGCCACGACCGCCCCGCCCATCTGCTTCCGGAGCGCGGGGAAGAGCTCGGTCACGGCCGCCGGGTCGAGCCCGCGCGAGGTGATCTCCAGCCCCTCGACCTTGGGCGTCTGCCCGCGCAGGCCCGAGGCGCGCCCCGTCCCGACGAGCGCCGCCGGCCCTGCGATGAGCTCGAGCTTGCGGAGATCCAGGTCCCCGGCCTTCACGTCCGCGGTGACGTCGGCCGCGAGGGAGGCGTCGAGCCGCTTCCCGGCGGCCTGCCCCGCGAAGGCGAGGTCCGTCGCCCGGAATCCGCCCACGACCTTCGTCTGCCCCTCGCCGCCCGGAACCGCCGCGCCGAGGTCGGCGTCGAGGTCCGCCTGGAACCGCCCGCCCTGGAGGCCGACCGACCTCGGGACGAACGGCGCGAGCGGGCCGAGATCGATCGGCTGCACCTTGAGGACGATCTTCTCGGGCGTGGGCACGAGGCTCGCCGGCAGCGGCGCGGCCCGGACGGTGAGGTCGAGGTTCTGCTGCGCGGCGAGGACCGCGGCCTTCACGCGCAGCTCGACCGGCTCGCCGACCTTCAGGTCCCGGACCTCGGCGTCGAGGTCCTCGACGAACAGCTCCTTGGCGCCCTCGACGGTCCGATCCAGGAAGGCGATGCGCGCGTTCTCGACCGCGGCCCGGCCGATCTCCAGCGACGGCGGCGGCTTCGCCGCGCCCTCCTGCGCCGGCTCCTGCGCGGGCTCGGGCTCGGCCTTGCTCCGCTCCTCGAGCCGCTTCGCGAGCCGCTCGAGGTTGGTGGTGCCGTCGGGGAGCTTCTCGACGTTGACGCGGAGCCCCTCGACCACCGCCTCGTGAATCGCGATCTCCTCGCCGCCGCTCTTCAGCGCCCGCCAGAGGTACGGCGACACCTCGGCGCGCTGGAGCTGGAGCAGCGGGAGCGACTCGCCCGGCCCTGCGCCGATCGAGAGCCCCGTGACCTTGGCCCCGAGCCCACCCCAGAGGCGGGTGGCCACGCCCTCGATCGCGATCGGCCGCTGGAGCTCGGTCGAGAGCTTCGCCGCCTGGTCGTTCGCGACGCGGAGGAGGACGCGATCCAGGATCAGCACGCCGACGATCACCAGGACCACGAGGGTCCCGGCCACGATCGCGAGCACCTTCGGCCAGCGCCTCTTTCCGGGCTTGCTCATGCCACGGAGGGTAAGGGCGCCCGGACGCCTTGTCAGCCGGAATGCGCGCCCGCCCTCGCCTTCCCGCGCCCGGGCCGGTGCCTGGGATTCCTGCGGGCCCCGCGCGCGCACTCGAGCTGCTGGTCGACCATCTTGCGGAAGGCCGCCCGCATGGGCTCGAACCGCGCGGCGTCTCCCTCGAGGGCGCCGAGCGCGAGCGCCACGGCCTCGAGCGTCGAGAGGCAGTGCGCCTCCGGCTCGCGGCGAAGGTCGTCGTACCCCTTCCCGCCGTCCGGATTCACCGACAGTCTCGGGAGCGAGGACAGGATGCGGCTCCGCGCGATCATCTTCTCGGCCTGGTGCCAGGTGCCGTCCACGACGACGAGCCAGGTCGGCGGCGCGCCGGCGCGCGAGCCGGCCGGCGCGGCCTCGGGGCCGGGGTAGAGCAGCGCGGCGCCCGGCTCGTCGGCCAGCGCCCGGACCCGCGGGTGCGCGTCGAGGTCCACCGCCTGGTGGAGCTCGGCGTTCTCGAGCGCGACCCGCGCGAGCCAGGCGCTGCAGATGGCGAGCCGCGCCTCGCGCGGATGCTGGAGGATCAGCACCCGCGTCCGCGAGGCGGCGGGCGCGAGGCCTTCGCACAGGCAGAGCGTCCGGGGGCGGAGGCAGCGTCGGCAGAGGTCGCGCACGGGCGCGCATCGTATACTCGTTGGCGAGCGCAGGGGCAGGCGGATAAGCCTGCCCCGGAGCGAGCAGGGGGTCTGGGGGAGCGCAGGCTCCCGGCGCGCAGCGCCACGGGAGCCGAGCACTCCCCCAGCATGATCGCCTCGGGCCCGGGAGGATGTGAAGGATGGCGGAGGGCAAAGCAGACGGCGCAGAGCGGCGGATGCGCGCCATCCGCAACCTCGGCATCATGGCCCACATCGACGCGGGCAAGACGACGCTCACCGAGCGCCTGCTCTTCGTCGCCGGGCGCACCCACAAGATGGGCGAGGTGCACGAGGGCCAGGCCGTCATGGACTGGATGGACCTCGAGCGCGAGCGCGGCATCACCATCACCTCCGCCGTGACGCGGCTCGAGTGGACCGGCCACGAGCTGCACCTCATCGACACGCCCGGTCACGTGGACTTCACCATCGAGGTGGAGCGCTCGCTCCGCGTGCTCGACGGCGCCGTGGCGGTCTTCGACGCGGCGCACGGCGTCGAGCCCCAGAGCGAGACGGTCTGGCGCCAGGCGGACCGCTACCGCGTCCCGCGGATCGCCTTCGCGAACAAGATGGACCGCGTCGGGGCCGACTTCGCGATGACCCTCGCCTCGCTCCGCCGCCACTTCCCCGACCACGCCATCGCGCCCGTCCACCGGCCGCTCGGCGCCGAGGCGGCGTTCTCCGGGCTCGAGGACCTCGTCGCTCGGACCACCATCCGGTTCGGCGATCCCGCGGACCCGCGCGACTTCACCACCAGCGAGGGCCTCTCGCCCGCCGGCGAGGAGGCGCGGGCCAAGCTCGTCGAGGTCGTCGCCGACCACGACGACCCCACGGCGGAGGCGGTGCTCGAGGAGCGCGACGTCCCGCCGGACGCGCTCCGCGCCGCGATCCGCCGCGTGACGCTCGCGGGCGCCTTCGTCCCGCTGCTCGCCGGCTCCGCGCTCCGGAACCGCGGCATCCCGCAGGTGCTCGACGCCATCTGCGCGTACCTCCCCTCCCCGCTCGACGTCCCGCCGCCGACCGGGCACGATCCCCAGACGGGCGCGGAGGTCCCGCGCCCCGTCGGCGACGCCGCGCCGCTGCTCGCTCTGGCGTTCAAGGTCTCGCTCCTCGACGAGCGGCGCCGGCACGTCTTCCTCCGCGTCTACGCCGGGCGGATCGCCGAGGGCGACGCCGTCTGGAACGCGAGCCAGGGCAAGTTCGAGAAGGTGGGGCGCGTGCTCCTCATGCACGCCGCCCAGAAGGAGCGCGTGCCAGCCCTGGGCGCGGGGCAGATCTTCGCCGTCGCCGGGCTCAAGGACACGCGCACCGGCGACACGCTCACCGACAAGGCGCACCCGGTGCTGCTCGAGCGGCTCTCCTCCTACGAGCCCGTCATCTCGCAGGCGATCGAGGCCGGCTCGCAGAAGGACCGCGAGCTCCTGCTCGAGGCGCTCGCGCGCATCGCCGACGAGGATCCGACGTTCCGGTTCGGCGAGGACCCGGACACGGGCCAGCTCCTCTTCTCGGGGATGGGGGAGCTCCACCTCGAGATCGTCGCCGAGAGGCTGCGCCGCGAGTTCCGGCTCTCCGTGCGCACCGGGTCGCCCCAGGTGCTCCTGCGCGAGGCGCTCTCCCGCGAGGCCGAGGCGACCGCGACGTTCGAGCGGACGCTCGAGGACGGCGCCCTCTTCGGCCAGGTCTCCGTGCGCGTCGGCCCGCGCCCGCGCGGCGCCGGGTTCGGGTTCACGATGGCCCCGCAGGCCGCATCGCTCCCATTCCTGCGCGAGGACGTCCGGCGGATGCTCGAGGACGGCGCCCGCGAGGCGGCCGAGGCCGGCACCCTCGAGGGCCACCCGCTCCAGGACGTGCAGGTCACCGTCCTCGACCTCACCTGGCGCGAGGGCTCGTCCAAGCCGTTCACCTACAAGATCGCCTGTGCGGACGCGGTGCGCGACGCGGCCGCGCGGGCGGGCCCGATGATCCTCGAGCCGCTCATGCGGCTCGAGATCGTGGCGCCCGCCGAGCACCTCGGCGAGGTCATCGGGAGCATCGATCGCCGGAAGGGCACCGTGCTCGACGTGTCCGAGCGCGGGGCGGCGGTGAAGGTGATCGAGGGCGAGGCCCCGCTGCGCCGCCTGTTCGGCTACGCCACCGAGCTCCGGTCGCTCTCGCAAGGTCGGGCGCTCTTCACGATGAAGTTCGACCGGTACGACGCGGTCCCGTAGTCAACGCGCGCCGATCCGACCACACGCGCGTACTCCCGGTGTTTTCACCCGCCGAGCGTTCGAGCGTAGACTTCCCCCCACGCCCACCCGGCGGTCGTCCCGGAGGACGGCCCGGGCGCATCATCCAGCCTGGAGGAAGCACATGGCGAAGCTCTTCTCTGCAGCCGTCGCGCTCACGCTGTTCCTCGCCCCGCTGTCCGCCCGCGCCGGCGGCCTCTTCGAGGCGTCGCTCGGGAGCGGCCTCCGCTGGGACCCGGAGCCGACCGAGCGGATCCCGACCAACGTCATGCTCGCGGCCGGCTACTCGTTCCCGGTGGTGAAGCTCGAGCTCGGCGCGCTCGCGAACCTCGGCGACGTCGAGGACTCGGAGTTCGACGTCGATCTCCGCCCGATGATCGTCGTGAAGCCGCCCCTCTTCCCGCTCTACGTCCGCGGCATCCTGAGCTACGGCAACCTCATCGAGGGCCCGAAGTCCTTCGGGTACGGCGGCGCCCTCGGCGTCCGGATCGGCGCGCTGGGCGTCGGTGGGTTCGTCGAGGCCGGCGCGCTCACCAAGAAGGTCAAGGTCGGCGACGTCGAGGAGGACATCTGGTTCGCCGAGGGGCGGCTGGGCGTGTACTGGGACTGAAACGACGAGGGCTCCAGGCTACAGGCTCCGGGAACTGCCCGGAGCCTCTCCTGTAGCCTGAAGCCCGAAGCCCGAAGGCTTCCGTTCAGCACCCCAGCTTCTGGAAGAAGTCGTTCCCCTTGTCGTCCACCAGCACGAAGGCGGGGAAGTCCACGACGTCGATCTTCCAGACCGCTTCCATCCCGAGCTCGGCGAAGTCGATGCACTCGACCTTGCGGATGTTCTCCTCCGCGAGCACCGCGGCGGGGCCGCCGGGGGAGCCGAGATAGAAGCCACCCCACTTCTTGCAGGCCTCGGTCACCGCCTTGCTCCGGTTGCCCTTGGCGATCATCACCATCGAGGCGCCCTTCGACTGGAGGAGATCGACGTACGAGTCCATGCGGCCCGCGGTGGTCGGGCCGAAGGAGCCGGACGGCTTCCCCTTGGGCGTCTTCGCCGGGCCGGCGTAATAGACCGGGTGGTCGAGCAGGTACCGCGGGAGCGGCTTCCCCTGGTCGAGGAGCTCCTTGAACTTCGCGTGGGCGATGTCGCGCGCGACGACGAGCGTCCCCGACAGGAGGAGCGGGGTCGAGACCGGGAACCGCGTGAGGTCCGCGAGGATCTCCTTCATCGGCCGGTCGAGGTCGATCCGCTCGCCGTGCGCGTGCTTGCCGCCCTTGCCGCCGAGCGACACGAGGACGCGCTGCGGCTCGTGGTCGAGCTCCTCGATCCAGATCCCGTCGCGATCGATCCGCGCCTTCGCGTTGCGATCGGCGGAGCAGGAGACGGCCATCGCCACCGGGCACGAGGCGCCGTGCCTCGGGAGGCGGATCACCCGGACGTCGTGCGCGAAGTACTTCCCCCCGAACTGCGCGCCGATGCCGAGCCGGTGCGCCGCCGCGAGCAGCCGCTCCTCAAGCCCGGTGTCGCGGAACGCCTGGCCCTGCCGGCTCCCCTGCGTGGGGAGCCCGTCGAGCCAGCGCGCCGAGGCGAGCTTCACGGTCTTCATCGCCGCCTCGGCCGAGGTCCCGCCGACCACCACCGCGATGTGGTACGGCGGGCACGCCGCGGTGCCGAGGTGGCGCATCTTGTCGACGAGGAACGCCTCGAGCTTCTCGGGCGTGAGGAGCGCCTTCGTCTCCTGCCAGAGCTGGGACTTGTTGGCCGAGCCGCCGCCCTTGGCGAGGAACAGGAAGTCGTAGCGCATCCCGCTCGTCGCGTAGATGTCGATCTGCGCCGGCAGGTTGGTGCCGGTGTTGACCTCCTCGTACATGTCCAGCGCCGCGGTCTGCGAGTAGCGCAGGTTCTCGCCGACGTAGGTCTGGAAGACGCCCTCGGACAGGTACTTCTCGTCCTTCACGCCGGTCCAGACCTGCTGCCCCTTCTTGGCGACGATGGTCGCCGTGCCGGTGTCCTGGCACAGCGGCAGCTCGCCCCGCGCGGCGATCTCGGCGTTCCGCAGGAACGCCATCGCGACCCCCTTGTCGTTGGGGGAGGCCTCCGGATCGCGGAGGATCTTCGCGACCTGATCGTTGTGCGACGCGCGGAGGAAGAACGAGATCTCGCGCATCGCCTCGCGGGCGAGGCGGGTCAACGCGGCGGGCTCGACCTTGAGGATCTCCGTGCCCTCGAAGCTGGAGACCGAGACCCCCTCCTTCGTGAGGAGGCGGTACTTCGTGTCGTCCTGGGCGAGGGGGAACGGGTCCTGGTACTCGAACGCGGGGGCGGCCATGGTGCGGCTCTCCTTCGTGGGAACAGGGTCAGGCTTCGGCGAGGACGGCCGTGAGCAGCCGCCAGAAGTTCTGGACCGAGGGGATGGACACGCGCTCGTCGGGCGTGTGGACGTCCCACATGCTCGGGCCGAACGAGGCCATCTCGACGTCCGGGTACTTGCCGCGCAGGATCCCGCACTCGAGCCCTGCGTGGATGGCCTTCACGATCATCGGCTTCCCGAACAGCCGCTCGTGCGCGGAGGTCACCAGGCGGACGACGGCCGCGCCCGGCGCCGGCTGCCAGCCCGGGTAGCCGCTCGACGAGCGCGTCTCGAACCCGGCGAGCGCGGCGGCGCCGGCGATGCGCGCCGCGAGCGCGGCCTTGGAGGAGTCGATGGCGCTCCGCGTGAGGAACGAGACCTCGACGGCGGCGTCCTTCGTCTCGACGACGGCGAGGTTCGTCGACGTCTGGACGAGGCCGGGGATGTCCGGGCTCATCGCCTCGACGCCGTTCGGCGCCGCGAGGAGGAAGCCGACGAGGGCGGCTGCGTCGGCCGGCGCGAGCGCGCGCGCCGCGGCCGGCGCGTCGTCCGCCCTCGGCGCCGCGAGCGCGACCGCGAGCCCGGGATCGAAGGCGCCGAGCGCCGTCCGCCAGGCGTCCGCGAGCCGCGCGAGCTCCGCGGCCAGCGCGGCCTCGCGCCCCGGCTCGACGTGGACCACCGCCCAGGCCTCGCGCGGGATCGCGTTGCGCTTGTTCCCACCCCGCACGCCGCCGAGCTCGAGCCCGTGCGCCGGCACGACCTCGGCGAGGAGCTGTCCGAGGATCCGGAGCGCGTTTCCCCGGCCGGCCGCGATGTCGATCCCCGAGTGCCCGCCCCGGAGCCCGGTCACCTCGAGCCGGAGCGCCCTGCGCCCGGGGGACGGCGCCGCGAACGTCACGCGCCGCGTGGCCAGCGTGTCCAGCCCGCCGGCGCAGCCGATGGAGAGCTCGCCCTCCTCCTCGCTGTCGAGGTTGAGGAGCCGCGCCGAGCGCAGCCACCCCGCCCGCACCGCGTTCGCGCCGGTGAGCCCCGTCTCCTCGTCGACGGTGAGCAGCACCTCGAGCGGCGGGTGGGCCGTGCCCTCGGCCAGGACCGCGAGCGCCGCCGCGACGCCGATCCCGTTGTCCGCCCCGAGCGTCGTCCCGCGGGCCCGGACCA
>DASPMI010000112.1:0-46955 GCA_035627135.1 Anaeromyxobacter sp.
GAGGTCGGCCTCGCCGGCGAGGTCCGCGCGGTCTCGCAGCCCGAGGTCCGCCTCGCGGAGGCCGCGCGGCTGGGCTTCACGCGCGCGTTCCTGCCCGCGGCGAGCGCGCGGCGATGCGAGGCGCCGCCCGGGATGGAGCTCGAGGGCGTCGCGACGGTGGAGGAGGCGCTGGATCGGGTGGAGTGAGCGCTCCGCGAACCGACCACGTGCCGCCCGGGCCTCACCGCCCCCGCCGCGCGACCCCGATCGCCATCGCCCGGGCCCAGAGCCACGCGTAGCGGGGCAGCCAGCGGACGAGCCGGAACCGGCTCTTCCCCGCCTCGCGCGCCCGCCAGACCGTGGGCACCTCGGCGATCCGGAGCCTCCGCCGCCAGGCCTCGAGCGTGATCTCGAACGCGACCTCGAACCCGCCGGCCCGGCCGAGGCGCAGGCTCTGGACGAGCTCCGCGTCGTAGAGCCGGAAGCCGTTGGTCGCGTCGCTCACCGGGAAGCCGGCGAGCCACCGGAGGCTCCTCCCGCCCCACCGCGCGAGCCGGCCCTTGAGCCACGGTCCGCCGTGCTGGGCTCCGCCGCGCGCGAACCGCGAGGCGACGACCACGTCGGCGCCGGCGCGGTACGCGTCGAGCATCGGGCCGATCGAGGCGGGGTCGTCGGAGAGGTCGGCCATCGTCACCAGCGCGGGGCCGGCGGGCGCCGCGGCGAGGCCGCTCAGGATGGCCGCGCGCGCGCCGCGGCCCTCGTTGCGGAGGAGCCGGAGCGGGGCGCCGCGCGCGGCGAGGGCGCGGGCGGGGGGCAGCGTGTCGTCGTCCTCCCGGTCGTAGACCAGCACGACCCGGGCGCCCGGCGGGAGGAACGGCGCCGTCCGCGCCCACCAGCGCGCGAGGTTCTCCCCCTCCGCGTACACGGGGACGACGATCGTCAGCGGGCGCTCGGCCCGGGTCATATCGCCCCGCGCCGGACCTGCTCGACGACCCACGGGACGACCTCGTCCAGGACCTCGTCGAGCGTGGTGGTCGCCTCGAACCCGAGGAGCCGGCGCGCCTTGTCGACGGCCGGCACGCGCCGCAGCACGTCGTTCGGGAACGGCCGCTCCGAGACCCAGCGGAAGGGCGCGCCGGGCCGGAGCCGGCGCCAGATCCGCTCCGCGACCTCGCGCACCGTGTGGCCGTGCGGCGCGGCCAGGTTGAAGTCCTCGTTCACCGCCGCCGGGTGCTCGACGCACGCGCGGATGCCGCGGGCCAGGTCTCCACCGTACGTGTAGTGCCGCACCTGGTCGCCGCTCCCCAGGATGCGCAGCGGGTCCTGCCCCTTCGCGAGCTTCTGGACGAGGTCCGGGACGACGTGGCTCATCGCCAGCCGGACGCCGCCGCTCGTGGACTCGCCCGCCGCGCGGGCGCGGCGCTCGCCGACGCCGACGCAGTTGAACGGGCGGACGATGGTGTACGGGAGGCCGTACTGCTCGCGGGCGCCCTGGGCGTAGTACTCGCACGCGAGCTTCTGGAACCCGTACGTCGAGCGCGGCGGCGGGCAGCGCCGCTCGAGCCCCTCCCGCGCCGGGAGCTCCTCGGCCTGCTCGTAGACCATCGAGCTCGAGAGGACGTCGATCTTCCGGAGCCGGCGGTGCTGGTGCGCCCAGATCGCCGCGTCGAAGGTCGCCGCCGTGATGCGATCGTTCTCCGCGAGGAGATCGTAGGGGAAGGCGTGGAAGTACGCGATCCCGCCGACCATCGCCGCGCCGGCCACGAGCTCGTCGCAGTGGGACGCGAGCTCCTTCATGAGCCCCACGTCCTTGCAGTCGCCCACGACCAGCCGGTAGCGCGGGTGATCGTCGTGCGCGCGCGGGACCGGGCCGTACTTGGAGTGATCGTCGATCCCGACCACCTCGTGCCCCGCCGCGAGCAGCTCGGGGACGAGGTAGCCGCCGATGAACCCGCTCGCGCCGGTGACCAGGACCTTCATCGGAGGAGCGAGCCGCGCCCGAGCGCGTTCCAGGGATCGAGGACCGGCTGCCGCGGGCAGAGCGAGCGGTAGCGCGCGTGCGGCGCCGTCACCACCAGCGCGTCGGCCTCGGCGAGCACGCGCTCGAGCGGGACCAGCCCGGGCGCGCGGAGGTGCTCGTCCGTGCAGAGCACCGCGCGGCACTCGGGGGCGAGCAGGCGCGCGAGCTCGAACGCGAGCGAGTCGCGCCCGTCGTCGCTCTCCGCCTTGAAGGCCATCCCCAGGAGGCCGACGACCTTGCCGCCGAGCCCGAGCGGCCGGAGCTGCCCGAGGAGCACCAGCGGGAACGCGCGGTGCACCGCGGCCGCCGCGCGCCCGAGGGAGAAGTCGCCGTCCGCGAACGCCGCGAGCCGCTCCACGTCGCGCGAGAGGCAGGGCCCGCCGGCGAGCCCGGCGCGCGGGAGCCCCTGCGCCCGCGGGTAGTCGCGGGTGACGGCCCCGTGGAGGCGCGCGTAGTCGAGCCCGCGCGCCGCGCACAGCGCGTGGAACTCGTTCGCCACCGCGAACGTGACGGCGCGCCAGGCGTTGCAGAGGAGCTTGCCGACCTCCGCCTCCAGCGGCGCGAGCTCGACCACCTCCGGCGCGATCCGCGCGAAGAGCGCGCGGGCCCGGGCGCCAGCGCGCGGGGTCGCGCCGGCGACGAGCTGCGGCAGGCGCGCGAGCTCCTCGAGCGCGTGGCCCTCGACGGCGCGCTCGGGGCAGCAGGCGAGGTCCATCCCCGGCAGCCGCGCGTCGAGCCAGCGCGCCAGGCGCTCCGTCGTGCCGGGCGGCACGGTCGAGCGGAGCACGAGGAGCTGCCCGGCGCGGAGGTGCGGCGCGAGCGCCTCGACCAGCGCGAGGAACGCGTCGCCCTCGTCACTGCCTGCGCTCGCGCGACCAACCACGCAGATCACCGTGTCGGCGGCGGCGAGCGCCTCCGGCGCCGTGGTGGCGCGCAGGTTCACGCCCGCGTGCGCGCGGAGGAGCTCGTCGGCGCCCGCGTCGCGGAACCCCATCTCGCCCCGGTTCGTCCGCGCGACCGCCGCCGCGTCCACGTCGACGACCGTGACGTCGCTCCCCTGCGCCGCGAAGGCCAGCGCCAGGGGAAGACCCACCCGGCCGCAGCCGCCGAGGACGGCGATGCGGCGGCCGGTGACTGGCTCCGCCGCCGCGGCGTCCTCGTGCTTCATCGGAGCGGGGCGCACGCGGCGAGCGTAGACGACCGCGTTCGCGAGCGTCAACGCGAACCGCTTGCGGGCCACGGAAGGCTCTGGCACTGCTCCTCCGTGCGCGCGCGAGAGCCAGGCCGGAACGATCCCGCGCCCGACGCCGTGCCCGGAGCCGTCCCCGTCCCCGCCCCCGCGTCCGAACCCGCTCCCGGTCCCGCGCCCGGCAGTTCGATCCTCGCAAGGATCCGCACCATCCCGGCCCGACGGTGGAAGCTCCTCCTCGCCGTCATCCTCCTCCTCGCCCTGTCCCTCCGCCTCACGACGCTAATCTCGCTGCGCGAGAGCCTCTACGCGGACTTCCTCTGGTGGGACGAGCGGACCTACGATCGCTGGGCGCGCCACCTCGTCGCCGGCGCGCCGTACCACGTCCACAGCCTGAGCCCGCTCCCCGCCTACGCCCTCGCGGCCGTCTACCGGGTCCTCGGGGCGGAACCACTCTGGGTCCGCCTCCTGAACGTCGCCCTCGGCGTCGCGACGTGCGGCTGGCTCTTCGCGATCGGTCGCAGGCTCGGCGGGACCGGCGCGGGCCTCGCCGCGGCGCTCGCCGGGGCGGTGTACGGGCCGTTCGTCCTCTTCAGCGTGACGCTCCTCAAGGAGCCGCTCGGCCTGGTCCTGTTCGGCGGGCTCGTGTGGCTCGTGCTCGCGGAGCACGGCGCGCACCGCCCCTGGCGCGCCCTCGCGCTCGGCGCCGTCGCCGGCCTCCTCGTGAACGTCCGCCAGAACGCCGGCGTCGTCCTCGCGGTCGCGCTGCCCTGGATCCTGTGGGAGCTCCGCCGCGGCTCACGCTCGTGGCGGGCACCCGCGCGCGTGCTGCTCCTCGCGACGGCCGGGTTCGCGGCCGCCACCGCGCCGTTCGCCGTCGCGAACCTCCGGGGCGCCGGCCGGCTCTCGCCCGTCCCCCTGGGCGGCTTCGATCTCTACCGCGGGAACGCGCCGGACGGCCCGACGCCGTACTGGAACCCGGTCCCGTTCGCCTCGACCCACCCGGACACGCAGGGAATCGAGTTCACGGTCGAGGCGAGCCGGCGCGCCGGCCGGCCGCTCACGCAGGCGGAGGCCTCGTCGTACTGGGCCGGCGAGGTGGCGCGCCTTGCGTGGACACGGCCCGCCCCCTTCGGGCGCCGGCTCCTCGCGAAGGCCCACGCCGCGGTCCACGCATGGGAGGAGGGCGACGACCAGTCGCTGCCGTTCCTCGCCGATCACGTCCGCTTCCTGCGCGCGCCGCTGCTCGGCTGGACGATCGCCTTCCCGCTCGGGGTCGCCGGCCTCGTCCTCCTCGCGCTGCGCCGGCGCCGGGGCGCGGCGCTCCTCGCCGCCGCCGCGCTCGCGTACGGCGCGACCCTGGTGCTCGTCTTCTCGAACATGCGGATCCGCGCGCCGCTCGTCCTCGTCCTGCTCCCGTGCGCGACGGCCGGGCTCGCGGAGCTCTTCGCCGCGGTCCGGACGCGCCGCTCGCACGCCGCGGCGTGGGCGGTGACGGCGCTCGCGGGGTTCGCCGTCGAGCTCGCCCCGCTCCGTGGCGCCGGGGATCTCAGCGCGCACCGCAACACGCACGCCCTCGTCCTGCTCACGCAGGGCCGGCGGGACGAGGCGCTCGCGTGGTGGCGCCGGTCGTCGGACGAGGGCGGCGCCTACGCGTGCATCGCCGACCTCGCGCTCGCCGCGGCGGCGTACGAGGACGGCGACCGCGCGGCGGCCCGGGGGCGGCTCGCGCGCGTCCCCGACGCCTCGCACGCCGCGGCGCAGAGGGACGCCCTCGAGGGCACGCTCCTCGCCGCGGAGGGCCGGCGCGAGGAGGCGGCGCGTGCGTTCGAGGCCTCGCTCGCGCGCAACGCGAGCCAGCTCGGGACCATGCGCCAGGCGCTGGAGGTGTACGCGATGCTGGGCGACGACGCGCGCGTCCGCGCGCGGGAGGCCCAGCTCGCGGATCTGCTCCGGCGGTACGGGCCGCTCGCGGGACCGGGGGCGCCGGCGACCCCAGCACGCTGAGCGACCGGCGCGCCGCCGGCCCGCCCCACGGGGCCGTTCCTGCGCCGCGCCGCCACCACCCCCACCTTGACGGGGTGATGCCCGAACGAGAGCGGGAGCGCGAACGCGAACGCGAGCAGGTGGATTGGAGCGACGTCCGCGCCGAGGCGTGGGACCGGTTCGACGTGCGCCGGTTCCGGCGCGGGCAGCGGGAGCTCATCGAGGCGGCGCTGTCGGGGCGCGACTCGATCGGCGTCATGCCCACCGGCTCCGGCAAGTCGCTCTGCTTCCAGCTCCCCGCCGTGCTCCTGCCGGGCACGACCGTCGTCGTCGCGCCCCTCATCGCCCTGATGCAGGACCAGACCGACAAGATGGCCGAGGCCGACGTGGGCGCGGCGCGGCTCGACTCGACGCTCACCGAGCGGGAGAAGCGCGCCGCCGAGCGCTCGATCCGCCGCGGCGCCAAGGAGCTCGTCTATCTCACGCCCGAGGGGATCGAGAACCCGGCCGTGCTCGATCCGCTCCGCGCGCAGGGGGTCTCGCTCTTCGTCGTGGACGAGGCGCACTGCATCTCGCAGTGGGGGCACGACTTCCGCCCCTCGTACCTCGGCCTCGCGCAGGCCATCCGCGCGCTCGGGCGGCCTCCGGTGATGGCCCTCACCGCCACGGCCCCGCCGGTCGTGCTCGACGACGTCGTCGCGCGGCTCGATCTTCGCGATCCCGAGGTCGTCTCGACGGGGATCGAGCGCGAGAACCTCTCCTTCGAGGTCCGCGAGTGCGCCGCCGCGGGGACGAAGCGCGAGGCGATCCTGGAGCTCCTGCGCGAGGCGCAGGGGAGCGCCCTCGTCTACTGCGCCACCATCCGCCTCACCGCCGAGGTCCACGCGTACCTGCGCGGCGCCGGCGTCGACGCGGAGCTCTACCACGGCAAGCTCCGGCCCGGCATCCGGGCCGAGGCGCAGCGGCGGTTCATGGGCGGCGAGGTCCCGGTGATGGTCGCGACCAGCGCCTTCGGCATGGGCATCGACAAGCCGGACGTGCGCCTCGTCGTCCACTGGAACTTCCCGGACTCGATCGAGACGTACTACCAGGAGGCCGGGCGCGCCGGGCGCGACGGCGCCCCGGCGCGGGCGGTGCTCCTCTTCCGCCGCGAGGACAAGCGGATCCAGAGCTTCTTCATGGGCGGGCGCTACCCGAAGCGCGCCGACCTCCAGGCCGCGTGGGACGCGCTCTCGAAGGTCGCGCCGGCGGCGCTGGCGGTCCCCGCGCTCGGGGAGGCGAGCGGCGTGGGCAAGCGGCGCGCCCAGGTGGTCGCCGCGCTGCTCGAGTCCATGCGCGTCGCGGAGCGGAAGGCCGGGCGCCTGCGCAAGGTGCGCGAGTTCCCGTCGGTCGACGCCTGGGACGCGTTCCTCGCGGCCTACGAGCGCCGGCACGAGGGCGATCTGGAGCGGCTGCAGGCGATGATCCGCTACGCGCAGACCGCGCTCTGCCGCGTGCAGATGATGCGCGAGTACTTCGGCGAGGAGCGCGCCGAGCCGTGCGGGCGGTGCGACAACTGCCGCCGCCGTCCGGCGGTCGTCGAGGAGGTCCTGCGCGTGGAGGCCGAGGCCGCGGAGCGGCCGGGGCTCACGCCCGCGGCGGACGTGCCCTGAGCCGACGGCCCTCGTGCACGCCCGCCTCGTGGACGGCACCGGCTTCGCCCCCGTCGCCGACGCCGTCCACGCCGAGCACGACGCGGAGCAGCTCCGGCGGTGGGCGCAGGCGGGCGTGACGACCGTCCGCGATCTCTCCCCCCGCGAGCTCGTGAGCTTCCGCGCGCGCACGGACGCGCTCAACGCCGACCCCCGGAACGCGACCCCGTCGTCCACCGCAGCGTGGTGATCCGGGACGAGCGCGGTGGCGCGCAACCGTGATGGGCGGGCTCCTCCGCCGGCGCCGGCTCGCCGCGCTCGCCGTCACCGTCGCGATCGCCGCCGCGGCCGGGATCCTCGCCGGCCGTGCCCCGCGCGCCCGGGCCGCGCCCGCGACTCAAACCAGAACTGTCAGCGATGTCTTGACTGGCTCCCGGTCCTCAACACCCGTCGCATCTCACGCCCCGCGCTCCACGGCTCTCCCCGCACCACGCCCACACCCGCGCCACGCCCGCACTCGCACTCGCACCCGCCACCCGCACGCACCCCCACGATCGCCGCAGCAGCCGAGCCGCCACACAAGCGTCCCACCGCGGCCGGCCGGTTCCGCCGGTGCGCCGACCGTCAGCGCAGGCGCACCCCACACCGAGAGTCATGGCGCGCGGCCCGGAGAGATCGCCCGCGAGGCCATGTCCGAGCTCGGCCACCACGCGGCGCGAAGCGACGCGTGAAGTGGCCGAGCGAGTTTGGCCGAGCGGCCGCCGCCCCGATCGCGCTCCGCGCGCGGCCCACGATCGCCTGTAGGCGCCGAGCACTTCCTCCTCCGCGTCGGCGCACCGGCGGAGCCGGCCGGCCGCCCACGGAAGCGACCCGCAAGGCGAGGCGTACGGCACCGAATGCGCCCGCCCCCTCGACCTTCACCGCTCGTGCTTCGACAAGCTCAGCACGAGCGGCCACAGACCCGCCACACGATGCCCCTTCACCGCCCGTGCTTCGAAAGGCTCAGCACGAGCGGCCTTCCCCAGCCGCGACCCGGCCAATGAGAAGGCGCGCGGACCCAGCGGCCCGCGCGCCCCGAGTGTTGCTCAGCGCCCTTACTTGACGACGATCATGCCGACCGAGAACGTGCTCGGCGCACGCTGGTACGCGATGTCCACCACCTCGACGCCCTGCGCCTGCGGCGCCGTCTGCTGGATCGTCCGCGCGTTCGGGCCGCACCAGCCCTCCGGCGCGAACTTCGCGAGCGGGATCTCGTAGTCCGTCAGATCCGGCGTGACCGGCTGCATGACGACCGGGTAGCAGCCCGCGTTCTGGATCGCCTTGTCCGGGCCCGTGATGCGGAGCCGGAGCGAGCGGGTGGTCGCCGACGCGAGGCGGAACGTGATCGTCTGGGCCCTGGTGATGTCCACCGGCGAGGCGTCGCCCGTGAAGTTCACGCCGAAGCCGAACCCCGCCCAGGCCGAGCCCTGCCCGAACCCGAGCTGACCGGTGTAGGTCAGCACGCCGTCCTCGTGCTTCTTGTCCAGGATCTTCGCGTCGCCCGGCTTCTCCGAGTACACCGTGTCGTTGACGTTCCCGCCCTTCTTGGTCGCGCCGGTGCTCACGAACTCGAGCCGGGCGACCGCGTCGTCCTTCGGCTCCGGCGCCTTGGGCGCCTCGGCCTGCTCCGCCGCGGGCGCCTCGCCCGCCTCGGCGGGCTTCGCGCGGAAGTGGGAGCACCCCGTGAACAGCAGGACCGCGACGAGCGCTGCGTAACGCATCCAACGTCCTCCAATCGAGTGGATCGAGTATCTCTGGGTGAAGACCTGCCTCCGCCGGCCCCGGGCGCGGCGGTCCGTGCCGCCGCCCGTCGCCCGCGCCCGCGGAGGGCGAACGAACTCTGGCATGCGCCCGATCCCTCAGCAAGTGACGTTGCAGGTTGAACGTTTGCTCGGAGTGCTGGCGACCCGCGCGGCCGTCTCGACCCACGGGTCTCGCGCGGACGCTCGCACGCCCGCTGCCGTCCGGGCCCCGGCGCTACGCCGCCTGGACCGCGCGCCGCCACTTGGCGAGGAACGCCTCGCGCTCGGTCGCCTTCATCTTGGGCGTGAACCGCTTCCCCACCTTCCACCCGTGGCGGATCTCGTCCCGGCCCTTCCAGAACCCCACCGCCAGCCCGGCGAGGAAGGCGGCCCCGAGGGCGGTGGTCTCTATCATGCGCGGCCGCTCCACCGGCACGCCGAGGAGGTCGGCCTGGAACTGCATGAGCAGGTCGTTCTGGGACGCACCGCCGTCCACCTTGAACGCCGGGAACGGCTTCCCCGCCTCGGCGCGCATGGCCTCGGCGAGATCGAAGATGAGGAAGGCGATCCCCTCGAGCGTGGCCCGCGCGATGTGCGCGGCCGTGGTCCCGCGGTCGAGGCCGCGCAAGGTCCCGCGCGCCTCCGGGCGCCAGTGTGGGGCGCCGAGGCCGGTGAGCGCAGGGACGAACACCACCTCCTCGGATGAGCGCACCTGCTTCGCGAGCTCCTCCACGTCGCTCGCCCGCTTGATGAGCTTCAGGCCGTCCCGCAGCCACTGGACGGCCGCGCCCGCGATGAAGGACGAGCCCTCGAGCGCGTAGCTCGTCTCGCCGCTCACCGTCCAGGCGACGCTCGTGAGGAGGCCGCGCGACGACGCGGTCGGCTCGGGCCCGACGTTCTGGAGGAGGAAGGCGCCCGTGCCGTAGGTGCACTTCGCGTCCCCCGGCTCGAAGCAGGCCTGCCCGAAGAGCGCGGCCTGCTGGTCGCCCGCGATCCCCGCGACCGGGATGCCGTCCGGGAGGACCTTGACGCCACGCGTGCGGCCGTAGACCTCGGACGAGGCCCGGATCTCCGGGAGCACGCCCGCGGGCACGCCGAAGAGCCCGAGCAGCTCCGGATCCCAGGTCCGCGTGCGGAGGTCCATGAGCAGCGTCCGGCTCGCGTTGGAGACGTCGGTGACGTGGACCGCGCCGCCCGTGAGCTTCCAGACGAGCCAGGTGTCGATCGTGCCGAACGCCGCGGCGCCCGCCTCGGCCTTCGCGCGCGCCCCGCGCACGTGCTCGAGCAGCCAGGCGAGCTTCGTCCCCGAGAAGTACGGGTCGAGCACGAGGCCGGTCCGCTCGCGCACCCACGGCTCCTTGCCGTCCGCCTTGAGGCGGGCGCACGCGTCGGTGGTCCGGCGGTCCTGCCAGACGATCGCGTGGTGGAGCGGGCGCGAGGAGCGCCGATCCCACAGGCCGGTCGTCTCGCGCTGGTTGGTGATCCCGATCGCCGCGATCTCCTTCCCGTCCACGCCGGCCTCGCGCAGCGCGCGGCGGATGACCGCGACGGTCGTCTCCCAGATGTCCTCGAGATCGTGCTCCACCCAGCCCGGCTTCGGGAACACCTGCCGGAACTCCTGGTTGACCTGCGCGCGCACCGCGAGGCGGCGGTCGAGCACGACCGCCCGGGTGCTGGTGGTGCCCTGGTCGATGGCGAGCACGTAGGAGGCCATGAGTGTCTTCCTCAGCGTTCGTGGATGGATCCCGCGTTCCCCGTGAACGAGCCCGAGCCCGCGCCCGCGCCCGAGTCCGAGCCCCCGGCCCGGCAGGCGCCGAGTTCCCGCAGGAACCCCATCGCCTCGTCGAGGCACCGCTCGCGCTCGAGGTCGAGGAGCACGAGGTGCGCGCTCTCCGGCAGCACCACCAGCCGCGCGGGGGCGCCGAGCCGGCGCGCGAGGCGGCGCGCGCCGCGCACGGTCACGGTGCGGTCCTGGCCCGCCGCGACGACCAGGGCCGGGACGCGGAGCTGCGGCAGGAGCGCGTCGACGTGGCGCTCCAGCCGCGCGAGCTCGGTCACCGCGCCGAGCGGGAGGCCGTCGAGGCCGAACGTGCGCCGGGGCAGCGCCGGATCGCGGACGTCGGAGTACCACTTCGAGACCACGACCTCGCGCGCGACCGGGAGGAGCCCGAGGCGCGCGCCGAGGCGACCGGGCCAGGCGAGCTCGAGCGCCGGGGCGAGCAGCACCACGCCGGCGATGCGGTCCGGGTGCGCGGCGGCGAGCGTGCAGGCGACCATCGCGCCCATCGACAGCCCCGCGACGAACACGCGCCGCGCGCCGGCGAGCCGCGCGAGGTCCCGCTCGGCCTTCTCCACCCACGCCGTCCAGGGCACGCCGCGGAGCGCCGCGGGGGCGCCGCCGTGCCCGGCCATCACGGGCGCGAGCACGCGGAGCCCCGCGCCGTGGAGGCGCTCGACCAGCGGGAGGATCTCGAGCGTGGAGCCGGTCAGCCCGTGCAGGACGAGCGCGGCGTCGGGACCGCCGGGGAGGTCGAGCTCTCCGCCGTGGCCGAGGCCGACGTCCTCACGCTCGGTACGGGGATCGCGCGGGTCCACGCGCAACGGTTATCCCGCTCCGGGATGGCTTTCAACGGTCGGCCCGGGTGGGCCCCGGGGAGGCCTGCTTTTCCCGTGAACGAGCCCGAGCCCGAGCGCCCGACGTTCCCCGCCGACCCCGATCCTGCTATGGCACGCCCATGGCCGACCAACCCCCTCAGCAGCCGCAGATCCACCTCCAGATCGAGCTCGACCCGGTCACCGCCCAGGGCGTCTTCGTCAACCTCGCCATGGTCAACCACACCGAGACCGAGTTCACCCTCGACCTCATGTACGTGCAGCCCCAGGCGCCCAAGGCGACCGTACGCGCCCGGGTGATCACGACGCCCAAGCACCTGAAGCGCCTGCTCCAGGCCATCCAGGAGAACCTCGAGAAGTACGAGGCACGGTTCGGGGTCGTGGACGTCGGGACCGTGAAGCAGTTCCCGCCGGGCGCGGTGAATTGAGGGTGCACGTACGCGACCCGGGCCGGCTCTCTCGGGCGCGCGCTCGTTCACGGGGCGGCCGTTCCGCGGACCTCGGGGTCCGCGACCTGAACGGCCGTTCCAGGGCACCCCGCGTGATCCCGCGGGGTTGGCGCCGGCACGCCCCCTGCTCTCCTGCGCGCGGGCCGACACGAGGCCCTCGACAGGAGAGCAGACATGAACGAGACGAACGGGTCCGCCCGCCGCCTGGCGGTCTACGCGATCCCGGAGAGCAAGGACGGCGAGAAGACCTACTGGCCCAGGATCGGGGCCGCCTTCACCAACCGTGACGGGAGCATCACGCTCCTCCTCGACGCGCTGCCCATCGGCACGAACAAGCTCCAGATCCGCGAGCCGAAGCCGCCCGCCGAGGCGCGCCCGGTCCCGATGGCGCGGCGCGAGTTCGAGACGGTCGAGGTGCGGTCGTGAGGCCCGGGGCTCGCGCCCTGGCGCTCGCGGCGCTCCTCCTCGCCGCGCCGTCCGCCCTCGCGGAGGCGAAGCGGCCGCTCGGCGCCGCCGACCGCATCGACCTCAACCGGGCCGGCGTGACGGAGCTGATGCGCCTGCCCGGCGTCGGCGAGAAGCGCGCGCAGGCGATCGTGGCGGCGCGCGCGAAGCAGCCGTTCCGCAAGCCAGAGGACGTCCTCGTCGTGAAGGGCATCGGGCCGCGATGGCTCGCCAGGGTCCGCGCGAACGTGATCGTGGGGACGCCTGCGCCCGCCGTCGCGGCGCGACCGGGGAGCTAGGCCCACGGCCGCGCGGTCGCGGTCAGCAGGAACGCAGCCTCGGCGAGCTCGATGGCGGCGCCGTACACGTCGCCGGTGAGCCCGCCGAGCCTGCGGCGGCACGCGAGCGCGACGAGCACCGCGGCGCCGAGGCCGGCCGCCGCCGGCAGAAATGCGCGGAGGCCCGCCGCGGTCGCGGCGGCCGCACAGAGCGTGACGAGGCAGAGGCCGCCGGCGACGAGGAGCTCCCGGGGCCCGCCGCCCTCGTGGAACGCGCGGCCGAGCCCCTCCGGGCGCGCGTACGGGAACAGGACGACGAGCGGGACCGCCGCGGTGCGCCCCAGCACCGGGGCGCACAGGAGCGCCCACTCCGCCCCGCCGCGGCCGAGGAGCTCCGCGACCGCCGCCACCTTCACCAGCAGCAGCAGGACGAGCGCCGCCGCGCCGAAGGCGCCGATGCGACTGTCCCTCATGATGGCGAGCGTCCGAGCGCGGTCTCCGTGGCCGCCGCCGAGCCCGTCGGCGACGTCCGCGAGGCCGTCGAGGTGCAGCCCCCCGCTGAGCGCGGCGAGCAGCGCGACGAGGAGCACCGCGAGCACCCCCGGCGCGAGGCGCGGCGCGAGGAGCCACCCTGTCCCGGCGACGAGCGCGCCGAGCGCCGCGCCGGCGACGGGGAAGAAGGCCAGGGCGCGCCCGAGGTCCCGCGCGTCCAGCGGCGGCCCCGGCACGGGGAGCCTCGTGAGGAACCGGAGCGCGGCCGCGAGGTGGCGCAGGGGCGCGGGCACGGCTCAGCTCGATCTCTCCGCGACGCCCGCATCCGCGAAGGTGGCCATCTCGCGGAGGATGCGCAGCGCGGCGTCGACGAGCGGCATCGCGAGCGCCGCGCCGGTGCCCTCCCCGAGGCGCAGCTCGAGGTCGAGCAGCGGGCGTTGCCCGAGCGCCTCGGTCACGAGGCGGTGCCCGGGCTCCGCAGACCGGTGCGAGAGCACGAGGTAGCCGGCGGCGGCCGGCGCGATCCGAACGGCCGCGAGCGCGGCGGCGCTGGAGATGAACCCGTCCACGACGAGCGGGATCCGGTGCGCGGCGGCGCCGAGGGCCAGCCCCGCCATGCCCGCGAGCTCGAACCCGCCCACGCGGGCGAGCGCCTCCACCGGATCGAGGCCGGGGATCCCGTGGAGCGCGACGGCCCGGCGGACCACGTCGCGCTTCCGGGCGAGCCCGGCCTCGTCCACGCCGGTGCCCGGCCCGACGAGCTCGTCGGGCGGCGCTCCGAGCAGGCACGCCGAGAGCGCGGCCGCGGAGGTCGTGTTGCCGATCCCCATCTCGCCGGCGCCGAGGAGGGTCACGCCGCGCCGGCCGAGCTCCGTGGCGAGCTCGATCCCCGCCTCCAGCCCGGCGACGGCCTGCGCGCGGGTCATCGCCGGTCCGGCCGTGAAGCTGGACGTCCCGGGCCCGATCCGGCGCGCGATCACCCCCGGCAGCGCCACGGGCGCGCGGACGCCCATGTCCACGACGACCACCTCGGCGCCCGCGGCGCGCGCGAGCGCGTTGATCGCCGCGCCGCCCCGGGCGAAGTTGGCGACCATCTGCGCGGTCACCTCCGGTGGAAACGCGCTCACCCCCTCGGCCGCGACGCCGTGGTCGGCGGCCATCACCACCACCGCCTTGACGGGCGGCGCGGGCACCACCTCGCCGCGCGCCGCCGCGACGCGGACCGCGAGCTCCTCCAGCCGGCCGAGGCTGCCCTGCGGCTTGGTCTTCTGGTCGAGGAGCGCCTGCGTGCGCCGGCCGACCTCGGGATCGGCGGGGCGGATCGCGCTGCGGACCTGCTCGAGCATGTTCACGGGGCGTCCCACGGAGCGTGCACCTCGACCGGGCCCGGGCGGAGGCGGAGCAGGGTTCCGAGCACGGCGAGGTGCACCTCGTCGGCGGCGCGCGCGAGCGCCTGGTGCGTCCGGCCGGCGAGATCGCGGAAGGTCCGGCCGAGGGCCGTCTCGGGGTGGACGCCCATGCCGACCTCGTTCGTCACGACGATCACGTGGCACGGCGCGGCGCGCAGGGCGCGGGCCAGGCCGGCGGCGCGCTCCTCGATCTGCGCCGGGGCGACGCCGTCCAGGAGCTGGTTCGCGAGCCAGAGGGTGATGCAGTCGATCACCGCGACGTCGAACCCCGCGAGCCGCGCGATCGCCCCGGCGAGGTCCAGCGGCTCCTCGAGGGTGACGAAGTCGCCGGCGCGCTCCTCCTGGTGCCGCCGGATGCGCTCCCGCAGCTCGTCGTCGTACGCCCGCGCCGTCGCGAGGAAGACGCGGCGCGTCCCGAGCGCGCGCGCCCGCTCGACCGCGTACGCGCTCTTGCCCGAGCGCACCCCGCCGCCCACGAGGATGATCTTCGGTCCGGTCATTCCGCTCCGCTCCCGGGCGCCGCGCGGCGCAGCTCGGCCAGGACCTCGAGCGAGTCGTCGAGATCGTCGGCCCGGAACACCTCGAGCGTGATCGCGCCCTCCCAGCCCGCGGCGTCGAGCCGCCGCAGGAGCCGGAGCGCGTCCGGGCGCGGGTAGTGGCGGAGCGAGCGGTGATCGCGCCCCCCCGGCTCGGTGCCGTGCCACTGGATCACCCGCGTCCGCGCGAGGTGCCGCTCGAGGAGGGTGTCGAAGGCGACGCCGTCGCGCGCCAAGTGCCCCACGTCGAGGGCGACGGAGAGGCCGAGCTCCTCCACGAGCGGCGTGACGTGCTCGAACCTCGCGTCGAGCGTCTCGACGGCGAGGAGCCGGGGCGGGACGCCCTGGGCGAGGAGCGTTCGCAGCGAGACCTCCGCCCGCTCGCGCCACGCCGCGCGCGCGGCGGTGTCCGGCGCCGCGGCGCCCGGCGCCTCCTCCACGTGCACGATCACCGCGTGCGGCGCGAGCGGCGCGGCGAGCTCCACCGTCCGGAGGACGGCCTCGACGCTCGCCTCGCGCTGTACCTCGTCGGCGCTCGCGAGCGCCAGGTCGAGCGGTGCGTGCACCGAGAAGGTGAGGCCGCCGGCGCGTCCCAGCGCGGCGATCTCCCCGATCTCCGCCGGGGACGGCCCGGCCGGGCCGGGCCGCTCGAAGACCAGGAGCTCCACGTCTTGCACGCGCCCCGCGAGGCGCCGGACGTTCTCGGCCCATCCCGCGGGGTGCACGAACGAGGTCGTCCCGATCCGGAGGCGAGCGCGCGGCACGGCGCGCATCCCAACCACAGGCGGCGGGTCGCACGCAAGCGGCACGCTTGACGCGGGTGCCGCGAACGCGTATCTCGCAGACCGCATCACCCGCTCGGAGGAACAGGGAAGCCGGTCCAAGTCCGGCGCGGTCCCGCCACTGTAGCCGGGGAGAAGCCGTGCAGCGGTCGCCACTCTCGCTCCGCGAGGGGAAGGCGGCACGGCCGGAGGGTGAACGCCCTCTACCCGGGAGCCAGGAGACCTCCCTCCGAGCGCAGGGATCGCGACGGTTCGCGATCCAGGCTCGCGCGTCCGAAGGAGACGCGACGACACATGGCTCGCCGTCCGAGAACTGCTCTGTTGCTGGCGCTGGTCGCGTTCGCGGCCGCGGCGCGCGTGCGCGCCCAGGAGCCGGCCGACGCCCCGCCAGCTCCGGCCCCGCCCTCCTCCGAGCTTCCGCCGCCGCCCGAGAACGAGCCGCCGCCGCCCGGGACCGTGGTGCCCGACGACACCGTGGCTCCCGACGAGGTCGTGGTGAAGGTCCGCCCCCTCGCCGAGTCGGCGCGCGCGCCCGGCGCCGCGGTGACCACCGTGGACGCCGCGGAGTTCGCGGGCGAGGCGAAGCGCACCGCCACGCTGCTCGCGACGTCGCCGGGCGTCGCCGTCTCCGAGCACGGCGGGCCGGGCCAGCTCGCGCTCGTCTCGATCCGCGGCTCGAGCGCCGACCAGGTGAAGGTGCTCGTGGACGGGCTCCAGCTCAACGGCGCCGCCGGCGGCGGCGTGGATCTCTCGACCATCCCCGCGCCGTGGATCGCGCGGATCGAGGTCGTCCGCGGGACGGAGGGGGTTCACCACGGGTCCGGGGCGCTCGGCGGCGTAGTCAACGTCGTCACGCTGCCGGTGCGGCCGGGCACCTGGGGCGCGAGCGCGACCGCGGGCTCCTTCGGCACGTGGGAGGGCGCGGCCCACGCCGCGGCCGGGGGCGAGGCCTGGGGCCTGCTCGGGCACGTCACCGGCTCGACCACCGACGGCGACTTCCCGTTCGAGAACACGTTCCGGAACGACCGCCGCGAGACGCGCCGCCACGCGGGGGCGATGCAGGGCGGCGGCCTCGCGAAGGGCTACTGGGTCTCGGAAGAAGCGCGGCTGGACGCGGCGCTCCAGCTCGCGGCCGGGCGCCGCGATCTTCCGGGAAACCTCCAGACCGGCACCACGTGGAACGACTGGCAGGAGGAGGCGCGCGGGCTCCTCGCGGTGAAGTACCGGCGCCGGCTCGGCGAGCGGCTGACCTTCACCGCCGGTCCATGGTTCCGCGCCGAGCGGCTCGCCGTGCGCCTCGAGGAGGTCGAGGACGGGAACGCCGTGGACCAGCGCGCGCTCGCGGGCGGCGCATCCGTGGGGCTCGCGTGGGCAGGAAACGGGTGGACGGTGGCCGCCTCGGGCGAGGCCGGCGCCGAGGGGCTCACGGCGGACGGGATCGGGGGCCGCGCGCGGACGACGCTCGCGGCGACGCTCGCCGGCGAGGTCGCGCTCCTCGGCGGCCGCGCACGCGTCGGACCCGGCGTGCGGCTCGAGCGGACGGGCGCGTACGACGGGATCTCGGCCAAGCTGGGCCTCTCGTCCCAGCTCGCCGGTCCGGTCTCCGTCCGCGCGAGCTTCGGCCGGACGTACCGGATCCCGAGCTTCGCGGAGCTCCACCTCCAGCAGGGCGCGATCGCCCCGAACCCGAACCTCCGCCCCGAGACCGGGCTCGGAGGCGACGCTGGCCTCGTGGTCGAGGGTCGGCACGGGTCCTTCACGGTCGGCGGGTTCGCGGTCCTCTACGACGATCTCGTCGTCTACGACCGGGCGTCGTTCCGGGTCTTCACCCCGCAGAACCTCGCGCGCTCGGCCGCGCGCGGCATGGAGCTCGAAGGCGCGAGCAGCCCGATGCGCGGGTTCGGCGACCTCTCCGCAGCGGTCTCGTACACCTGGCTCATGACCGAGAACCTGCGCGGCGGCCCGAACGAGGTCGGCAACGTGCTCCCCCACAGGCCCGAGCACCGCCTCCTGGCGCGCGTGACCGGCCGCGCGGGCCCGGTCCGGCTGCACGCCGACGGGCAGTGGGTCTCGCGCCGCTGGCTCGATCTCGCGAACGAGCAGCCGATCCCCGGGGCGTTCACGCTCGACGCGGGCGGCTCGGTCCGCCTCTCCCGCGCCCCCGACGTCCACCTGAGCCTCGAGGTCCGGAACGCCTTCGACGTCCGGAACCGCCAGGACGGCTTCATGAACCCCCTCCCCGGGCGCACGGTCCTCTTCACCGTGCGCGCCGGGTCCTCCGAAGGGAGCTCTCGCCCATGACGTTCGTGTCGCGCCGCTCGATGTTCCTCATCGTGTCTTCGCTCGCCCTGGCCGCGCTGCCGGGCTGCCGCCAGACGCTGGAGTGCCCCGACGATCGCGTCGCGTGCGACGGCCGGTGCGTGGCGCTCGAGGTGGACCCCGCGCACTGCGGCTCCTGCGGGCGCGCCTGCGGCACGGGCGAGACCTGCGGGCTCGGCGAGTGCCGGACCGCGGAGGTGAACCACTGCGGCGCGGAGAACCGCGCCTGCGGCGACGGCGAGCGCTGCGTCGGCGGGCGCTGCATCGCCGCGCTCTACGCCGCGTGCTTCAACAGCGACGAGGTGCAGCCGGCCAGCCCCACGCTCGCGCTCGCCGGGCC
Organism: Anaeromyxobacter sp.; assembly: GCA_035627135.1. GTDB lineage: Bacteria > Myxococcota > Myxococcia > Myxococcales > Anaeromyxobacteraceae > Anaeromyxobacter. The sequence goes on from DASPMI010000112.1 coordinate 18,249, forward strand.
TCCGATCGACGTGGCGCCGGGGCCGATCGCGCTCGCAGAGCTCGACGGCGAGCTCTACGTGGCGAGCGCCCGGCCCCGGCAGGCGGAGAAGATCTCCCGCATCGCGCGCGACCCGCCGCAGGTCCGCTCGATCCCCCTGCGGTGGAGCAGCGACGCCACTCCCGACATCCAGTTCCTGGCCGCCCACGAGGGCTACCTGTACGTCTCGCACAGCTCGCTCGGCACGCTCCTCGTCCTGACTCCCGCGGGCGACGTCGTCGAGGAGCACGCCTTCGTCGGCGCGGGAGAGCCCAACCCCAACCCGCTCGGCCTGGCGTTCTCGGGCGATCGCGCCTACGTCGCGCTCAACGCGCGGAACGAGGTGGCCGTCCTCGACGTGTCGTCGGTGGGCTGCGAGGCCCCACCCTGCATCGAGGAGGTCACGCGGGTGAACGTGCAGCCTCTCGCCTCGCCCGGGGCGGACGCGAAGCCGGCGCGGATCGCCGTCGCCGGTCAACGCGCGTTCGTGACGCTGTGGAATTACCAGAACTGGAGCCCACCGGCGGGGAGCACCGGCCGGCTCGCGGTCATCGATCTCGGCGCGAACACGCTCGACACGTCCGCCGGCCCGGGCGGCCTCGTCGACCTCGGCGCCGGGTGCCTCGATCCTTCCGACGTGGCGGTCGACGGCGCGACGCTCTGGGTCGCCTGCGGCGCGTTCGACGCTTCGGACTTCCCCGTCCTGCGGGTGTTCGCGCAAGGGCTCGTGCCGATCGACCTCTCGCAGTCGCCGCCGGTCGTCGGAGCGATCCTCCCCGCGCCCGCGGATGCCGCCCCTGGTACGCTCGCCTTCTGCGCCGGAGGGAAGTACGTGGCCGATCGCAACTCCGGCCGCGTCTTCCGGCTCGACCCGGAGGAAGGAGCGGTGGACGGCGCCGAGCTCTGCCCGCGCTCGAACGGCTTCGCGTACGTCGCCGATCTCGCATGCGGCTACTGAACCACGCCCTCGCCCTGGCGCTCCTGCTCGCGGCGGCTCCGGCCGCCGCGGCGGACCGCCCCTGGCCCGACGGCGGTCCGGGCACCGCCGCGGGCGGGGCGCGGTGGTTGGGCCCCCCTCCCCCGGCCGTCCCGCGCCGCGTCGTCTCGCTCGCCCCGAGCCTGACCGACGTCGTCGTCGCGCTCGGCAGGACCGATCGCCTCGTCGGCGTGACCAAGTTCGACGACGCGCCCGAGGTGAAGGGGCTCGCGCGCGTCGGCGGGTTCCTCGACCCCAGCGCCGAGGCGGTGCTGGCGCTCCGGCCCGACCTCGTCCTGTGGTTCGCGGACGGTGGCGCCATGCCCGCGGTCTCCCGCCTGGCGGAGCTCGGCATCCCGGTGCTGGCCCTGCCCATCGTCAACGTCGCCGACGTGCTCGCCGCGTGCCGCAGCGTCGGCGCCGCCCTGGGGGACCGGCCCGCGGGCGAGCGGCTCGCGGCCCGGCTCGAGGACACGATCGCCCGGTCCCGCGCGCGGGCCGCCCGGCTCCCGCCGCGGCGGGTCCTCTTCATCGTGGGCCGGGAGCCGCTCGTGGTCGCGGGGCCGGGGAGCTATCCGGACGAGCTGCTCCGCGTGGTCGGCGCGCGCAACGTCGTCGAGGGCACGGTGGCGTGGCCGGTGTTGCCGGTCGAGCGCGCCGCCGCGCTCGATCCGGACGTGGTCGTGGACGCCGCGGTGCGCGAGCACGGCCGCGGGGGCAATCGCGCCCTCGCCGCCATCCCGGCGGTGCGGCGCGGCGCCGTGCGGCGCCTCGCGAGCGACGCCGCGCTCCGCCCCGGGCCCGGCCTGGAGCGCGCCCTCCCGATGCTCTTCGAGGCGATCCACCCGGAGGCGACCTCGCGATGATCGCCGACCTGCGCCGCCGCATCGCGTGGGGCGTCGCGCTCGGCGTCCTCGCCGTCGGCCTCTCCGTCGCGCTGTCCTGCGCGCTCGGCGCGCAGCCCGTCTCGCCGTGGGCCGCGCTGCGCGGGCGGGAGCCGGACGCGGCCATCGTGCTCCAGCTGCGCCTCCCCCGGGCCCTCCTCGCCGCCCTCGTGGGCGCGGCGCTCGCGGGCGCGGGCGTCGCGCTGCAGGCGCTGCTCCGCAACGTGCTCGCCGAGCCGTACGTGCTCGGCGTGGCCGGCGGCGCCGCCCTCGGCGGATCGCTCGTGATCCTGGCCGCCACCGCGGCCGCCCAGGCGCTCGGCGCCGGCGCGGTGCTCCTCTCCCACGACGTCCCGGTGGCGCTCGGCGCCATGGCGGGCGCGGCGGCCTCCGCCGTCCTCGTCTTCGGCCTCGCCCGCGCCCGCGGGCGGACCTCCCCCGAGACCGCGCTCCTCTTCGGGGTGGTGTTCAACGCCTTCGTGCTGGGGGTCATCACCCTGCTGCGGGTGCTGGTCCCGCCGGAGCAGGCCGCGCGCCTCACGTACTGGCTCGTCGGCACGATCGCGTACCAGGGCCCGGAGGGGCTCGGCGCGGGCGCGGTCGCGGTGGGCGCCGCGCTGGGGCTCCTCTTCGCGTTCACCGGCCGGCTCAACCTGCTCACCCTCGCCGACGAGGAGGCGGCTTCACTGGGTGTCGAGGTGGACCGGACGCGGGCCTGGGTCTTCTTCGGCGCGAGCGCGGCCACCGGCGCGGCGGTCGCGCTCGGGGGCATGATCGGGTTCGTCGGCCTGATCGTGCCCCACCTGGTGCGGCGCGCGACCGGCCCCGACCACCGCGTGCTCCTCCCGGCCTCGGCGCTGTTCGGGGCCGCGTTCGTCGTGCTCGCGGACGCGCTCGCGCGGGTCCTCTTCCTGCCGCTCGGGACGGAGCCGCCGGTCGGCGCGGTGACCGCGTTCCTCGGCGGGCCGTTCTTCTTCTGGCTCCTCCGCCGCGCCGTCCGCGCCGAGGCGGGAGGCGCGGCGTGAGCGCCGACGGCTCCGGCCCGATCGTCGAGGCGCGCGCGGTCTCGTTCCGCTACGGCCGGACCGTCGCGCTCGAAGAGGCCTCGCTCGTGGCGCGGCAGGGGGAGTTCGTCGGTCTGCTCGGGCCGAACGGCGCGGGGAAGTCCACGCTCGTCCGGCTCGCCGCCGGGCTGCTCTCGCCCGGCGCGGGCACCGTCCGGCTCGCCGGCCTCGACCCGGCGCGCGCGCCGCGCCGCCAGGTGGCGCGGCTCTGCGCGTTCGTCCCCCAGGAGCCGCGGGTGGGCGGCGCGCTCACCGTCCGTGACGCCGTCATGATGGGCCGCGCGCCGCACCAGGGCCTCCTCTCGCTCCCGGGCCCGTTCGATCGCGGCGCGGTCGAGGGCGCGCTCCAGGCCTGCGACCTCGCGCACCTCGCCGACCGGCGGGTGGACGCGCTCTCCGGCGGCGAGCGGCGGCGCGTGTTCTTCGCCCGCGCGCTCGCGCAGGAGCCGCGGGTGCTGCTCTTCGACGAGCCGACCGCCTTCCTCGACCTCGGCCATCAGGTGGCCGCCATGCGGATGGCCCAGACCGCGGCGCGGGGCGGGCTCTGCGTCGTCGCCGTGCTCCACGACCTGAACCTCGCCGCGGCCGCCTGCGACCGGCTCGTGGTCCTCTCGCGGGGCCGGGTGGTGGCCGAGGGCCCGCCCGCGGCGGTGCTCACCGCCGAGCGCGTGCGCGAGGTCTGGGGGCTCCCGGTCTGGCGCGGCGAGAACGCGAAGACCGGGGCGCCGGTGGTGCTGCCGGAGGTGTGAGCGCCGCACCGGCGCGGTCGCCGGCTCACTCCTGCGGCACGAACGCGCGGATCGCCAGCGCGTACGTGCGCGCGGTCGGATCCGTGGTGCTCTGGCGGAAGGCGAGATCGACGACGAACCGCTGGGTGACGTACCCCGCGCCGACCGACCACCAGCTCGTGTCGAGCGTCTCGTCGCGCGCGAAGCCGGCGCGGACGGGGACGGCGTTCGCGAACAGGTACTCGGCTCCGAGCGAGTAGCGGCTCGTCGACTTCGCGCTCCCGTCGGCGCCCCGGGCGCGATCGACGTCGATCCGGTACTCGCCCACGAGCTGGAGCGAGGTGTCGGACCCGACCGCGAACCCCGCCGCCCAGGCGCGCGGGAGGACGCCGCGGTGCTCCGTGTTCACGAGGTTGTACCCGGCGGCGCCGACGGAGACCTTCGGGCTCACCTGCAGGAAGACGCCCGCGTCCAGGTTGAAGTTCTTGTCGATCCGCTCCGCGCCGCGCAGGTCGAAGTAGTTGCCCTGCAGCCCGACCGAGAGGCCGCGGGTGAGCTGCGTGGCCAGCGCCAGCCGGAGCAACGTGCCGGTCTCGAGGCCCTTCATGGCGCGCGTGTAGCCGAACCCCGCGGCGACGCCGGTCGTCGCCGAATCCGCGGCCGTGCCGCCGAAGAAGTCCTGGCGCGCGGCGCTCCGTTCGAGGTCGGCCCGCCGGTCGGTCAGGAAGAACGTGTCCACCACGTAGCGCTTGCGCGCCGCGAGCGCCGCCGGGTTCGAGAACAGCGCCTCGCTCCCGCTCGCGAGGCCGACGCCGGCCTGGAGCGCGAGCGTGCGCGGACCCGCGAGATCCGGGATCGTCAGCGGCGCCGGTGGCTCGGCGGCCGCCGCCCCGGCGAGGAGCAGGGAGAGGAGGGGCGCTGCCGCCAACCGGAGTGGGCGCGTGTGCACCCGGCGAGGATACGGCCCGGGGGCGCCCCCGGCAAGGTTGCTTGCGGCGCCGATCGAGACCGGGCTAGCGTCGATCCGGACGTTCGGATCCGATGCGGGAGGCTCCAGCGAAGCTGGAGGAAGGTGCCTCATGCGCCAGCGCGAGGTCGAGCGGTACCGCGGCATGCTCACGGCGCAGCTCCAGCAGCTCATCGGCCACGGGAACCAGGCGGTCCACCACCTGGCCGGCGAGCAGGCGAGGGACGAGCTGCCGGACCCCAGCGATCGCGCGACCGCCGAGGAGGAGCGGGCGTGGTCGCTCCGGCTCGCCGATCGCGACCGGAAGCTCATCCCGAAGCTCCAGGACGCGCTGGCGCGGCTCGACGCCGGGACCTTCGGGACGTGCACCCGCTGTGGACGCCCCATCGCGAGCGCCAGGCTGCGGGCGCGCCCGATGACCGAGCTGTGCATCGCGTGCAAGACGGAGGCGGAGCAGCAGGAGCGGTGACGGGCGGCGCCGCGCAGCCCTCCCGGGCGCCCGCCGTTTCCGTGTCTGGCGCGGGGATCGTGCGCTAGATTCGCGGCGACATGCCCTCCTCCCGCAAGGTCCGCAAGGCCGTCATCCCCGCCGCCGGGCTCGGCACCCGGTTCCTCCCCGCCACGAAGGCCGTCCCGAAGGAGCTCCTCCCCATCGTCGACACGCCCACCATCCAGTACATCGTGGCCGAGGCGGTGGCCGCCGGGGTCCGCGACGTGGTCCTCATCTGCGCCCGGGGCAAGGAGTCGATCGTCGACCACTTCGACATCGCGGGGGAGCTCGAGGCGCACCTCGAGCGCGCCGGCAAGCACGAGCTGCGCAAGCAGATGCGCGAGATCGCGCAGATGGCGAACGTGATCACCGTCCGTCAACAGGAGCCGCTGGGCCTCGGCCACGCGGTGCTCTGCGCGCGCGACGTGATCGGCGACGAGCCGTTCGTGGTGATGCTGGGCGACGACGTCATCGACGCCGCCGTCCCGGCGGCGAAGCAGCTCGCCGACTGCTACGAGCGGAACGGGCTCGGGACCATCGCGCTCATGGAGGTGCCGCCGGCCGAGGCGAGCATGTACGGCATCGCCGCGGGCCGGAGCGTCGACGCGCGCACGACGCGCATCGAGCGGCTGGTGGAGAAGCCGAAGAAGGACCCGCCCTCGAACCTCGCCGTGATCGGCCGCTACGTCCTGCCGCCGCGCATCTTCGACATCCTCGAGGAGATCCCCACCGGCGTGGGCGGCGAGATCCAGCTCACCGACGGCCTCGCGGTGCTCGCGCGCGAGGAGGGCCTGCTCGGCTACCGGTTCGAGGGCGACCGCTACGACGCGGGCGACCGCCTCGGGTACCTCAAGGCCAACATCATGTACGCGCTCAAGCGGCCGGAGCTCGCCGGGCCGCTCCGCGAGTTCCTGCGCGGCGCGGCCTCGTGATATCGAGGGACGCATGTCCCGCAGACTCCGTCCCTTCGCCGCCGCCGCCCTGGCCGCGATCGCCCTCCCCGCGCTCGCCTACCTCCTGCCCACGACGTCCGTCCTCCGCCGCCTCGGCGAGCGGCGCGAGAAGCTCGCCGTCGCCGCGCTGGAGGTGACCGGGACGCTCCAGGCCGAGGGCCCCCTCGCCGATCGCCTCCGCGCCGCCGCCGGCCAGCCCGCGGGAGGGATCGCGACGATGCCCGCGCGATTCCTCCTGAAGGTCCCCGGCCGTTGCCGGCTCGAGGTCGTCGGCGCGACGCCGGCCGAGAGCCCCTTCGTCGCGCTGCGCGACGGCAGGGTGACCGGGACGGGCGGGCTCGAGACCGATCCCGCCGTGACCGCGACGCTGCGCGCGCTCTGCACGCTGCTCGGCACCTCGACCGCGGGCGACGCGTCCGACGCGTACGCCGCGGCGCTGACGCGCCGCGGGGTGTCGCTCGCGGAGCAGAGCCTGGGCCGGTTCGACGGGCGGGTCGCCTACGTCGTCGGCGGCCGCGCGCGCGAGGCGCGGCCCATGCTGTACGTCGACAAGGACTCCTTCCAGCCGCTGCGGCTCGTGGCCCCCGAGGGCGGCGCCCTCGTGGACGTGCGCCTGCTGGGCTGGGGCTCCCCGACGGGCGGCGACTGGTTCCCCCGCGCCGTCGAGGCCGTCCAGGCCGAGCGGCTCCTGCTCCGGTTCACGACGGAGCGGGCCAACGCGAACCCGCGGATCCCCGAGGGAAGCCTGTAGGACGCGCAGGGCGCGGCGGCGCCGGTGTGGGCCGCGCGGATCCTCCGGCAGCCGCGGGTCGACGCGGTCGCTTTTCGCGGTGACGCGCGCGCCCCGCTGTGGTTCGCTGAGGGCCTCACCCGCACCTGGAGGGGAACCATGCTGCGTCTCTTCGTACGTCCGTCCGTCCTCGCCGCCCTCGCCCTGCTCGCGACGGCACCGGCCCGCGCCCACGCCGACGACCAGGTCGACAGCGGCCCCGCGTTCAGCCTGTTGCTGTCCGCCGGGCCGTTCTCGTCCTTCGGCGGAGGCGTGAGCTTCGGGACGCCCAGGTTCGGCCTCCGCGCCACCGCGGGCTGGGTGCCGATCATCCTCGGGACGACCACGACCGACGAGGAGGGCGACGAGGAGGTCGACCTCGACATCTACAACTCGCTCCAGGTCGCGCCCGATCTCTACGTGATGGTGAGTCCGCCGAAGTCGTGGGGCGGCATCGGCCTGCAGGGCGGCTACCGCTACAACTCCGTGCTCGGGAGCGGCATCGGCGCCGGCGGCTTCGGCCAGTTCCGCGTCCGGTCCTCGATGGACCTCCTCGTGAACGCCGGGTTCATGGTCTTCCCGAACGGGGAGGAAGGCCTGCGCGACAAGGCGGATTTGGCCGAGGACGTGGAGTTCGGCTTCCCCGGTCCGGAGTTCCAGATCTCCGCGAGCGTCGCGCTGGCGTTCAGGTTTTAGGAAGACGGCGGGGGCGCAGCGCCCCCGCCCCCTTTCACATCGCGGCCATCTCGCCGTTCGGCGGCCCGCCCTCGTCGGCCGAGTCCGGCTCGACGTCCGTCCGGTACTTGCGGAGCACGCGCTTGAAGTTCGAGCGATCCATCCCCGCCTTGCGCGCCGCGGCCGAGATGTTGTTGTCGCAGGCGCGCATCAGCGCCTCGACGTAGCTCTTCTCGAACCGGCGCAGCGCCTGCTCCTTGGCGGCGGCGTAGGACAGCGTGAGCCACGCGGTCTCGTCGCCGTTCACCGGCGCCTCGCGGACGAGCGGGGCGGTCCGGCCGGTGACGGCGGGCGGCAGGTCGGCCGGGGTGATGATGTCGCCCCGGCACAGCACCACCGCGCGCTCGACGGCGTTCTCGAGCTCGCGGACGTTGCCCGGCCAGCGGTAGCCGCAGAGCAGCTCGATGGCCTCGGGCGAGAGCGCCCGGACCTTCTTGCCCAGCCGCTCCGCGTAGCGGCGCACGAAGTGGTGCGCGAGGAGGGGGATGTCCTCGACGCGCTCGCGCAGCGACGGGAGCGGGATGTTGATGACGTTGAGCCGGTAGAAGAGGTCCTCGCGGAACTTGCCCGCCTTCACGAGCTTGGGCAGGTCGCGGTGCGTCGCGGCGATGATCCGGACGTCCACCTTCACGGAGTCGGCGGAGCCGACTCGCTTGATCTCGCCCTCCTGGAGCACGCGGAGGAGGCGCACCTGCGTGGCGAGCGGGATGTCGCCGATCTCGTCGAGGAAGATGGTCCCGCCGTCGGCGGCGTCGAAGAGGCCCTTCTGGTCGCGCTGCGCCCCGGTGAACGCGCCCTTCACGTGGCCGAAGAGCTCGGACTCGAGCAGGGTCTCGGTGAGCGCGCCGCAGTTGAGGGCGACGAAGGGCTGGCCCTTGCGCGGGCTCCGCGCGTGGAGCGCGCGGGCGACGAGCTCCTTGCCCGTGCCGCTCTCGCCCGTCACGAGCACCGTGGCGGCGCTGTAGGCGACCGCCTCGATCATCCGGGTCACCTCGCGCATGGGGGAGGAGGTGCCGACGAGCCCCTCGCCCTGCGTGCCCTCGCGCTCGCGCAGCGCGCTCTCGAGCTGCCGGTTGCGATCGAAGAGCATCTTGCGCTCGGCGGCCTTGGCCACCGCGCGCGCGACGAGCTCCACGTCGTCGAACGGCTTCGTGAGGTAGTCGTAGGCGCCGGCGCGGACGGCGGAGAGCGCGGTCTCCACCGTGGCGTGGCCGGTCATCATGATGACCTCGACCTCCGGCCGGCGGTGCTTCACCGCGGAGAGGAGCTCGAGGCCGGAGAGCTGCGGCATCTTGATGTCGAGGAGGGCGACGTCGTAGTCCTCCTGCGCGAGCTTCTGCGTCGCCACGATGGGTGAGTCGAGCCCCGTGACCTCGTAGCCCTTCTTCCGCAGCAGCGACTCGAGCGCTCGGAGGAGCGTCGGCTCGTCGTCCACGACCAGCACGCGGATCGGCTTGGTCTCGTTCCCGTCGGCCATGTGGTGCCTCCTTCAGCTGCGCGACAGCAAGGTCAAGCCCGCGGCGACGCCGCGGGGAGTTCGAGGACGAAGATCGCGCCGCGCTCGGCGCCGGTGTCCACGCGGATGGACCCGCCGTGCTCCTCGGCGATCTGGTAGCAGATGGACAGGCCCAGCCCGGTCCCCTGCCCTTCCGGCTTGGTGGTGAAGAACGGCTCGAAGATCCGCTTGGCGATCTCCGGCCGGACGCCGGGCCCGGTGTCGGCGACGGAGAGCTGGACGCGCCCGGGGCCCGCCTCGCCGGTGGAGATGGTGACCGTGCCCTCGCCGTTCATCGCCTGGAGGGCGTTCACGAGCAGGTTGACCACGATCTGCTGGAGCTGGTTCGCGTTCCCGAGCGCCAGCGCCGGTTCGCAGCGCCGGATCACCTCGGTCCGGCCCTCCTTGAGCTGCGAGGAGAGCAGGAAGAGCGCGTCCTCCACGACCTGCGGGAGGGGCACCGGCCCCTTCTCCTCCTCGCGCGGGCGGCGCGAAAAGCGGAGGAGGGACTCGACGATCCGCTTGGCGCGGTTGGCCGCGTCCTGGATGAGCCGCAGGTTCTCCATGTCCTCGGCGCTGCGCTCCTCGCGGCTCATGAGCTGCGCGAAGGCGAGGATGCCGCCGAGCGGGTTGTTGATCTCGTGCGCGACGCCGCCCGCGAGCTGACCGACGGCCGACATCTTCTCGGCGTGGAACAGCCGGCGCGTCACCTCGCGCTCGTCGGTGACGTCCTTGAACGTCACCACCTGGCCGCCGCCCGGGTCGAAGGGGAACGAGCGGAGGAGCCAGATGCGGTCGCCGAACGAGATCTCGCGCTCGGTGGTCGAGCCGGAGGGCATCGCGCACTGCGACGGGCACGGGAGCACGCCGAACGCGTGGTCGGTGCAGCGGAGCCCCGCGAGCGCGCTCGGGACCACGCCCGCCGCGCGCGCGAAGGCGGTGTTGGCGCGCACCACCTCGCACCCGCCGTCCTTCAGGATCGCGAGCGGGTCGCCGAGCGCGTCGAAGCAGGCGCGCCACTCCTGGGCGGCGCGGACGAGCGCGGCGGAGCGGGCGGAGAGCTGCCCGTCGAGGTCGCGGTTGAGCCGCTCGAGCTGCGAGTTCCGCTGCTCGAGGAGGTGCTGCAGGCGGATGTTGTCCTCGACGATCCAGAACTGGTCGATCGCGCTCTGGATCGTGATGAGGAGGTGGCCGTCGTCCCACGGCTTCCAGATGAACCGGAAGATCTCGGACTGGTTGACCGCCTCCTCGATCGCCGTCGAGTCGGCCTGCCCGGTGAGGAGGACGCGCTGGATCCGCGGCCAGCGCTCCTTCACCGCGCGGAGGAACTCGACCCCCGACATCCCCGGCATGCGGTAGTCGGAGACGACCACCTGCACCGTCTCGCGGGAGAGGATGTCGAGCGCCGTCTGGGCCTCCGGGGCGTCGAGCACCCGGCACCGGGCCCTCCGCAGCACGCGGCGCAGCGCGCGGCGCACGTGCTCGTCGTCGTCCACGATGAGCAGCGTGGATTCGACGATCGGGTCGGGCCGCGTTGCTTCTCCCGCGTACTGGGCGACCTTGAGTTCCATCAGGCGGCCCTCCTCGGTGCATCGTCCGATCCAGTCCGGATGGACCCAGGGTGCCCTGATTCCAGGGGGTTGTATCTGCCAGGGTCCGGGTCACTATCGTCTCGGGGTCATGATAGCCCCATGACCCAGCCCAGAAGCACCACCCCGGGTGCGGCATGCGAGCGCTTTCGACCGGGCGAGCGGTAGGTCGAGCGGAGGTGGGGTGAGGGAGCCGGCGGGGCCTGGCGGGGAGGTAGACGCGATCAGCTCTTCGCGTCGTACCGGTACGCCTGCGCCTGGTAGAGGCAGATCGTGTTCCGGCCGGCGCGCTTCGCCTGGTAGAGCGCCTCGTCGGCGAACCGGAGGAGCAGCTCGGGCGAGGTGATGTCCTTCGACGGGTAGAAGGCGATGCCGAGCGACGCGGTGACGTGGACGGCGCCGCCGTCCGGCAGCCGGTGCTCCTTCGTGCCGAGCCCCTTCCACACCCGCTCCGCCACCGAGAGCGCGCCCTGCAGGTGGGTCTTCGGCAGGATGACCGCGAACTCCTCGCCGCCGTACCGCGCGCAGATGTCCGGGTCGCGCGTCGAGGTGCGGATCTGGTGTGCGGCGCCGGCGAGGACGACGTCGCCGAACGGGTGACCGTACCGGTCGTTCACCTGCTTGAAGTGATCGAGGTCGATCATGATGAGCGACACGGGGTCGGTGTACCGCTGGGCGCGGCGGAACTCCTCCTGGAGCCGCTCGTCGAAGGCGCGCCGGTTCTTGAGGCCGGTGAGCTCGTCGGTGATCGCCTGCTCCGCGAGCTTCTGCTGCGTGCGGCGGAGCTGGTCCTGCAGGTTCTTGATGCGGAGCATGGCCGCGCAGCGGGCCAGGATCTCCGCCTCCGCGAACGGCTTCGCCAGGAAGTCGTCGGCGCCGATGCGCAGGCCCGTCACCTTGGAGTCGAGGTCCGACTTCACGGACAGGATGATGACGGGGATGAACTGATCCTCCGGGCGGGCCTTCACGATCCGGAGCACCTCGAGCCCGTCCATGTCCGGGAGGATCATGTCCAGGAGGACGAGATCGGGCGGCTCGGACAGCACCTTGCGGATCGCGTCCTTGCCGTCGCCGGCGGTCCGCACCTCGTACCCCTCGCGCTCGAGCACCTGGACCAGCCAGTCCAGCTGCGTCCGCGAGTCGTCCACCACCAGGATCTTCGCGCGATCGGCCACCGCCCCGGAACATAGCCCGGAACCGGCGAGGGCGAGAATGCGGCCCGCCGGACCCAGGCGGCGCCGGCCGCCCCCCCACATCCGGAGCCTTCCGGATGTGGGCACTTCCAGCCTAGACACGCTGGGTGACCGACCCCGACCGCGCCCGTCCCGCGCAGCAGGCACACGTCCTCTCCGCTGCCCTCGACCGCGCCCGGCAGGCGGCGCCGCGCGGGGTCGCGGTGTTCGACCTCGACTCCACCCTCCTCGACAACCGGCCGCGCCAGGCCCGGATCCTCCAGGACTACGGCCGGACCGTCGGCGTGCCCGAGCTGCTCGACGCACGGCCGGAGCACTGGAAGGGCTGGTCGCTCGCCGACGCGCTCCGCGAGCTCGGGCTCTCGCCGGCGGAGATCGAGCGCCACGCCGGCCCGGCGCGCGCCTTCTGGCGCGAGTGGTTCTTCACGAGCGCGTACTGCCGGCTCGACGTCCCGATCCCGGGCGCCGCGGAGTTCGTGCGCGAGGTGCTCGGCGCCGGCGCGACGGTCGCGTACGTCACCGGCCGCGGGCAGGGCATGGAGGGCGGCACGCGGGAGACGTTCCGCGTCCACGGCTTCCCGCTGCCCGACGGCGCGAACGTCCACCTGTTCATGAAGCCCCGCCCCGAGCTGCACGACGACGCGTGGAAGCTCGAGGCCATCGCGCACGTGAACCGCCTCGGACCGGCCGTGCTCGCGTTCGACAACGAGCCGGCGCACGTCAACGGATACGCGGAGGCCTGGCCCGAGGCGATGGTGGTCCACCTCGACCGCGATCACTCCGATCGGCCGGTGGAGGTGCGGGCGGGGATCCCCAAGATCGTGGACTTCGCGCGCGAATGAACGACCCCCGCCTCGGACGAGCGCCCCGTGTCGCGCTCCGAGGCAGGGATCCGGCGGCCCGAGCTGGCGCCGCCTCTGACCGCTCGCCCCTTCAGAACGCGAGCCTGAGCTCGAGCCGCGGCGCGAGGAAGACGCCCGCGGTGAGCGAGTGCCCATCCAGGGTCTCGCCGGAGATCTCCGTCCGGATCTTCTCCCCGCCGCCGGGGGACTCCTGTTCCCTGTCGCTCCACGAGCAGCAGCGCTGCGAAGACGCGCATGATGAATCCTCCTGCGCGCGCCGTACCGCAACCGATGGGCCGCGCCGCCGGCGCCACGCCGGCCTGTGATCACGCGCATGTGCGAGCGGTCGCGCCGCGCGCGCCAGGCGTGAGCTGACAAGCAGGCACCGCGAGGCCGCGAGCGGGGTGCCGGGAGGACAAAGTGGCAAGGGCGTCAGCCGTCAGCCGCCGCCGTTCGGACACTCACGACCACCACCCGCTCGCCCTTCGACAGGCTCGGGGCGAGCGGATGAACAACGGACGGCGTGGGCACCGTGGGCACTCCGTGCAGCACAGAGGCTCGGCAACGGCAACGCCTACCTCAACGCCTCGTACACGTCCTCCGGCACCACCGGCGCGAGGCCGCCGCCGCCGAGGATGTTCACCACGGGAGACGCCGCCGCCCGGACCACCGACCCGCTCGGCCGCGACGGGCCGAGGCCGCAGTACGTCGACAGATCCCGGTACAGCTCCCCGCGGCTCGCGCCCTCGGGGGTGATCCGCGTCGCGGGACGGCGGGCGGCGAAGATCCGCTCCTGCACCACGAACCCGCCGCCCTTCTCGTCGCGCGCGGCCTCCTCCACGACGCGCGCCCACTCCTCCTGCCCGAGCTCCGCGCCGAGGTGCACGCTCTTGCCGCCGTAGTCCCAGCTCCGCTTCACGACGAACCGCTCGCGCTCGGCGATCACCTGCGAGACGAGCGCCGGCCCGAGCCGGCGCGTCCAGGGCAGCCGCCCGGCAGCGGCGCGCTCGGCGTCGTCGAGGCCGGCGCGCCCGGCGAGCGCGGCGTCCTCGGCGCACTCGGAGAGGCGCGCGAACAGGGCCTTCGCCTCGAGGAGGCCGTTCACCGGGTTGAGGAGCACGAACCGCTCCGGCTGGAGGAGCGCGCGCGCGAACGGGGCGGCGGGGTCCACCCGGTGCGCCCAGACGTGCCGGTAGAGGACGTCCCAACGCTCCGGCACGCAGTCGCCGGGGGTCAGGTTCTCGGTCGCGTGGCCCATCTGCCGGAAGTGCGCCGCGAGCCGCCGGAGCTCCCCGATCTGCGCGTCGCCCGGGCGGGCCACGATCGCGATCGAGGGCCGCGTCGCGGTCCCGCCGCGCGCCCGGTAGTGCGCGAGGACCGCCTCGCGCAGCCGCTCCATGTGGCTGCCGCAGGCGGCGACGAGCGCGTTCTCCTCGCGCGGCGACCGCCCCCGCGCGCGCGCCGCGGCGCGGATCCAGGAGAACGCCGCCACGTCGGCGTAGGCGGGCATGGCGGGGATGGTCGCGTTGAGCTCCAGGGCGCGCGGAGCGCCTCCGCCCTCGGGCACGAGGTAGTCCACCCGCGCCACGAGCACGGGCAGCGGCGCCTCGAAGAGCTTCCGCATCGCCTCGGCCTCGAGCCCGGAGAAGGGCTCGACCAGCGCGGCCCGATCGCGCGCGTCCCCGGAGCCGAGGAGCGCGCGGGCGAGCTTCACCGCGCCGGAGAGGATGCGCTCGGCCTCCGCGGCCGCGTCGGCGAGGAAGGCGCGAGAGAGGACCTCCGGCTCGGCGAGGAGCGGGATCGGCACCACGCTCCCGTCGGGGCGCAGCACGGTCATCCCCTCGGCCCAGGCGCGCTCGGCCGCAGCGCGGCCGACGTCCAGGGCTTCCTCCGGCTCGAAGAGCGGCTTCATTCGGCCTCACGCGCGTGGTAGGCAACGGCGGTGAAGATCTACACGAAGACGGGCGACGGCGGGGAAACGGGCCTGTTCGGGGGGCCGCGCGTGAAGAAGAGCGACGCGCGCGTCGACGCCTACGGCGAGGTGGACGAGCTCAACGCCGCGCTCGGCCTGGTCCGCGCCGGCGTCGAGGACCCGGAGCTCGAGGCGCACCTCGCGCGCGTGCAGGACGAGCTGTTCTGCGTGGGCGCGGAGCTCGCCACGCCGCGCGCCGCGAAGGCGCGCTCCGCCATCCCGGCGGTCGAGCCGCGCTGGACGGCGCGGCTCGAGGCGGCGATCGACGCGTGGGAGGCGGAGCTCCCGCCGCTCCGCCAGTTCGTCCTCCCGGGCGGCACCCGGACCGCCGCCACCCTCCACCTCGCCCGCTGCACGTGCCGCCGCGCCGAGCGGCGCGTCGTCGCCCTCGCCGCCGCCGGCCCGGACGAGGTCGCGGCCGAGGTGCTCGCGTACCTGAACCGCCTCTCCGACTTCCTGTTCGTCGCCGCGCGGATCGCCAACCACCGGGCCGGACGGGCCGAGGTCGAGTGGAATCCGAAGAAGGAGCGGTGAGCGATGGCCCCGCGGAAGACCGCCGCTCGTGCTTCGACAGGCTCGGCACGAGCGGCCTCACCGCGTCCGTCTGCCGCTCGGACGCGGACGCGCAAGGTCGCCCTCGTCACCGGCGCCGGCGTCCGCGTGGGCGAGGCGATCGCGCGCGCGCTCGCGCGCGAGGGCTGGATCGTCGCGGCGCATTACCGGACGCACCGGCCGCGCGGGTTCGCGGCGGCGCTCGCCGGGGACCTCGCGACCCCGGACGGTCCGGCGCGGCTCGCGGCGGCCTTCCGGCAGTCCTTCGAGCGGCTCGACCTGCTGGTGAACAGCGCGGCCGGCTTCGAGCGGCTCCCGCTCGCCGAGACCGACGCCGCCGCGTTCGACGCGCAGCTGCACCTCAACGCGCGCGGCCCGCTCCTCCTCACGCGGGCGCTCGCGCCGCTCCTCACCCGCTCCGGCGGCGCGGTCGTGAACATCGCCGACGTGGGCGGCGGGCTCGTGCCGTGGAAGGAGTACGCCGCGTACTGCGCCTCGAAGGCGGCGCTCGTCCGGCTGACCGAGTGCCTCGCGCTCGAGCTCGCACCCGCGGTGCGGGTGAACGCCGTCGCGCCGGGCACGGTCCTCTGGCCGGAGAGCGTCCCGGCCGCGCACCGCCGGGAGCTCGAGCGCCGGATCCCGCTCGGCCACGCGGGGAGCCCGGAGGACGTCGCCGCTGCGGTGATCTACCTCGCGGGCGCGCCGTTCGTGACGGGCGCCGTGCTGCCCGTCGACGGAGGCCGACACCTCTCGGGACGAGGGTGAGCTGCGGCGCAACCCGCGTTGAAGCCCCCCGGGTCGGCTGTTAAGCTCTCTCGTCGAACCGAAAAGGGCGTTTGTGCGCCCTCTGGGAGAACCACGCAATGGATGCCACCCTCACCGCCCCTTCCGCCCGCACGGCCCGCGAGGCGGCGCCCGCGAACCCGATCGTCCTCACCGCGAAGGCGGTGGAGATGGTGAAGGACGCCATCGTCCGCGAGGGGCTCGAAGGGCACGGGATCCGCGTCGGCGTCGTCGGCGGCGGCTGCTCCGGGTTCCAGTACTCGATGGACTTCGAGAAGGAGCCGCGGCCGGACGACTTCACCCTCGAGCAGGACGGCGTGAAGCTCTACGTCGATCCGATGAGCCACATGTACCTGCAGGGCGTGACCATCGACTACGTGGTCGGCCTCCAGGGCGCCGGGTTCAAGTTCGAGAACCCCAACGCCAAGAGCACCTGCGGCTGCGGCAGCTCGTTCACGCCGTAGCTCCCTCCCGCCCTTCGACTCCGGCCCTGCTCCGCAGGGCCTACGCTCAGGGCGGTCGGACTCGCCAGGATGCTCGTAGTCCGTCACGCCGTCGTCGGCCCGTTCGCCATGAACGCCTGGCTGGTCGCGTGCGATCGCACGGGTGAGGCGGCGCTGCTCGATCCGGGCGACGAGATCCCGCGCGTGCTCGCGCTCGCGAAGCCGGAGGGGTTCCGGGTCACCCGCATCGTCCTGACCCACGGCCACCTCGATCACGTCGCCGGGGCCGCCGAAGCCGCCTCCGCGACGGGGGCACCGATCCAGATCCACGCCGCGGATGGACCGCTCCTCGCCGCGCTCCCGGACCAGCTGGCGATGTTCGGGCTCCCCCCGGTCGCGGACGTGCCTGCCGTCGCGCGCCACCACGCGCACGGCGAGCGGTTCCGGGTCGGCGATCACGAGGCGACCGTCCTCCACGTCCCGGGACACACGCCCGGCTCGTGCGCGATCCACTTCGCGGCCGACCGCCACCTCTTCTCCGCGGACACGCTCTTCGCGGGGTCCATCGGCCGGACCGATCTTCCGGGCGGCGATCCCCGGGCGATCGTCCGCTCCATCCGCGAGGTGCTGTTCCCGCTCGGCGACGACACGATCGTGCACTGCGGCCACGGGCCGGACACGACGATCGGCGAGGAGCGGCGGGAGAACCCCTTCGTCGGCGAGACGGCGCGGGCGTTCTAGGGTCGTGAGGGCCCGTCCGGGCGCACTCTCGGGCTCGGGCTCGGAGGGCCTAGCCCATGCTCACGACGCCCAGGATGTTCTGGCCGGCGTCGACGTGGAGCACCTCGCCCGTGACGTTCCGCGCAAGGTCCGAGCACAGGTAGAGCGCCGCGCGCGCGACGTCCTCCTGGTCGATGTTGCGCCGGAGCGGTGTGCGGGCGGCGTTCTCCGAGAGCATGGCCCGCATCCCCTTGATGCCGGCGGCGGCGAGCGTCTTGATCGGTCCCGCGCTGATCGTGTTCACGCGGATCCCGTCCTGGCCGAGGTCGTCCGCGAGGTAGCGGGTCGCGCACTCGAGCGCCGCCTTCGCGACGCCCATCACGTTGTAGTTCCGGACCACCTTCTCGGCGCCGAAGTACGTGAGCGAGAGCACGCTCGACCCGGGGCGCATCATCGGCCAGAAGGCCCGCGTGAGGCCGACGAGCGAGTAGGCCGAGACCTCGAGGGCGACGTTCCAGGCGTCGCGGGTGGTCACCTCGGTGAAGCGCCCCTCCAGCGCGCCGCGCGGCGCGAAGCCGATGGAGTGGACGAGGATGTCGAGCCGGTCCCAGATCTCGCCGACGGCGCGCACCGTCCGCTCGATGTCCTGGTCCTTGCCGACGTCGCACTCGAGGATCGCGCGCGGCTCGAGCGTCTGGACGACGGGGCGCATGCGCCGCTCGATCGCCTCCCCGGGGTAGGTGAACACGAGCTCCGCGCCCTCGGCGTGGAACGCGCGCGCGATCGCCCAGGCGATCGACATCTCGTTCGCGACGCCGGTGACGAGCGCGCGCTTCCCGCGGAGGAGCCCGCCCAGCCGGAGCTCTCCGCCCTGCCCTTCGCCGTCCGTCTTGATGTCGTTCATGCCGTGGGTCCCCGGATGCCCCGCGCGCGCAGCTCCTCCGCCGCAGCCGCCAGCTCCCGCTCCGCGTGCCCGTCGCCGCGGCGCACCGCGGCCGCGCGCCCGGCCTCGTACGCCACGAGCGCGCTGGCGCCGTCGCCGCGCGCCTCGAGCACCTGGCCGAGCATGAGGTAGGTCGGGACGTAGTCGGGACTCCGGCGCGCGAGCTCGCGGAACTCGGCCACCGCGGCGGCGAGATCGCCCGCCGAGCGGAGGGCCATGGCGAGCGCGTACCGGACGAACGGATCGTCGGGTCGCTTCTCAAGCTGGCTTCGGACGGCGGCGAGCCGCTGCTCCGGCGTCATGGGTGCCGGAGCTTTAACCGAAAAGCGGCCCACCGCTCTACTACGATGCCGCAGGGACGGGCACCCCCGAGGGGCCCGTCCCTGGCTTGACCCGGTGCGTCACCTGCAGTGGATCACCAGCTGAAGCCGAGGCCCACCTTGGCGTACGGCCCGAACTCGCCGCCGGTGAAGCTCGAGAAGTCCTCGTCGCGCTCGTCGCCTGCGACCCGTCCGCCGACCCCGACGCCCACCGCGCCGGTGATCCCGTTGGTGGCGATGAAGTTGTATCCGACCTCGCCGGAGAGCCCGAGCCACGCGAACGTCGTCGTCCCCTGGAACGTCTCGCGCCCGACGGCCAGCTCGAGCCGAGGGCCGATCCGCAGCCCCTCGTTGTTCCGGCCGTACAGGAAGTAGTCTGCGCCCGCCTCGGCGCCGAACGTGTTCACCGAGCCGTTGTTGGCGTCCGTGTTCGAGTACCGCAGACCGCCCACCCACGAGACCTTGGGGATGACGGACCCGAACGCCTCGGCGTTGATCCCCAGACCGGTGAACCAGCCGACGGGGTTGCTGAGGAGCGTGAACCGGACCGGCCCCCCCGTCTTGCGGCCGAGCACCCGCGTGCCGCCGGACTGCCGGAGCTCGCGCCCGGCCTGCGCGAACGCCGCGCCGAGCCCCTGCGCCGCCTCGGAGCCCTGCTCCTGCTCGGCGGCGCCCGCGCCCGTGCCGGTCTGCGCCTGCGCACCGCCCTGCTGCGCGCCGGACGCCGCCAGCTCCTGCTGCACCTGCGCCCGCTCCGCCGCCTCGCGCTGCACCGACGTCCGCGCGCTCATGAGGCCCTCGCATGCCCGCCTGAGCGCGTCGATCGCGTCCGGCCCGCCGGACGGCACCCGGCCCTGCAGGAGATCGACGCACGCCTGCTCGAACGCTGGGCTCGTCGCCGCGGCCTGCGTGCTCGCCGCCTGCGACGCCTGCTGCTGCTGCTGCTGCGCCTGCTGCTGCTCGGGCTGTGGCTGCGCGTCCTGCGCCCGCGCCGCAGGCGCGAGCGCGAGCGCGACACCCAGTCCCCAAAGCCATCTCGAAGTCATGACCCTCCCCCTCCACCCGCGGCGACCGTCGCGGAGCCCCCTGCTCGCGGGCGCCTACGTGGGTGTTTGACGTAGCGTGCGCATCGGGTTGGGGCCCGGCAGCGCCGGAGACCGAGGCGGCGCACGGAAGCTCGCGAGGCGGCAACCGAGCGCCGTTCCCGCGGGGCTGAAGCCTGAGGCCTGCCGCCCGCGGCGTACCCTCAGCTCCAGCGGAACCAGCGCAGCGCGAGCGCGTACGCGCCCGCCGCGACCGCCCCGAGCACGAGCAGCTCCGACCCGAGTGCGGCGAGCCGCGCGCCCTCGTTCATGATCGCCCGCAGGCCGTCGTTGAGGGCGGTCAGCGGGAGCGCCCGGATGAACGGCTGGATGGCGGCGAGGAAGTTCTCGGACGAGAAGAACACGCCCGAGAAGACGAACATCGGGATCATCACGATGTCGATGAGCCCGGCCACCCTCTGGCTGTTCCGCGCGCGCGAGCCGACGAGGAGCCCGAGCCCGGCGAACGAGAGCGCGCCGAGCCCGAGCAGCGCTGCGAGATCGAGCACGCTCCCGCGGAGCGGCGTGCCGAAGAAGAGCATCGCGAACCCGAGGAGGATCGGGACCTCGACCAGGAGGAAGAGCATGCGCAGGGCGACGAAGGCGAGCAGGTACTCGCCCCGCCGCATCGGGGTCGCCACCATCCGCTTCAGGAGCTTCTTCTGGCGGTCCTCCACGATCACCCAGCCGACGCCCCACAGCCCGGACGACATGACGTTCATGCCGAGCAGCCCGGGGACGAGGAAGTCCACGTAGCGCGCGCCCGGCTCCGACGAGCGCTCGAGCCGCGCGGCGAACGCGTCGCGCCTGCCCGCCGCGGCCTGGAGGAGGCCGTCCACCACCGCGCGGGCGAGGCGGCTGTCGGGGTTCGTGGGATCGAACCGGTAGCCGGGCGGCGCCCCCGGCTCGATCACGATCGCCACCTGGCCGACGCGGAGCGCCCGCCGTGCCTCCTCCGCGCCGAGGACCCGGACGTCCACGCCCTCCCCCGCGGCCAGGGCGGCGCGCGCCGCCTCGGCCCCGGGTCCGGCGACCACCGCGGCCCGGACGGGATCCAGCGGCTTCGCCCGGAAGGCGATCCCGAGCGCGATGGTGAGCAGGATGGGGAAGCCGAACGTCCAGAAGACGGCCTCGGGCTCCCGGTAGAAGCTCCGCAGCCGGGCGAGCGCGAGCTGCACCATCGGGGAGCGCTCGGCGAGGCCGGGGCGCGCGGCGGGGTGCGGAGCGGGATCAGTCATTGAGCCTCCGGCCGGTGAGGGTGACGAACACGTCCTCGAGCGAGGCGCGGTGCGTGGCGAGCGCGGTGAGCGGGATCCCGCGCGCCTGGAGGTGGCCGAGCAGCGCCGGGACGCCGACGTGCAGCTCCGCGACGGTGAGGCGCCAGCCCGCCCCGTCGCGCGCGGCGGCCGCGATCCCGGGCAGCGCGCGCAGCGCCGCCTCGTCCACGGCGTCGGCCGCGGTCTCGAACTCGACCACCTCGGTCCCCGCGACGCGCGCCACGAGCTCGCGCGGCGTGCCGAGCGCGATCACCTTGCCCCGATCCACGATCGCCACCCGGTCGCAGAGCCGCTCGGCCTCGTCCATGTAGTGCGTCGTGAGGAGGACGGTGTGGCCGCGCCGGCGCGTCTCGACGACCACGTCCCAGAGGTGCCGCCGCGACTGCGGGTCGAGGCCGGTCGTGGGCTCGTCGAGGAAGAGGAGCTCCGGCTCCGAGACGAGCGCGCAGGCCATCGCGAGCCGCTGCTTCTGGCCGCCCGAGAGGCGCTCGTACCGCGCCGACCGCTTCTCCTCGAGGCCGACGAGCGCGAGGACCTCGGCGACCGTGCGGCCGCGGCGATAGAACGAGCGGAAGAGGCGCAGGATCTCCGCGACCGTGAGCCGCTCGGGCAGCCGGGTCTCCTGCAGCGTGATGCCGAGCCGGGCGCGCAGCGCGCGCGGCGCGTCCGTCCACCGGCGGCCGAGGAGCTCGACCTCGCCGGCCGTCGGGGGGACCAGGCCCTCGAGGATCTCGATGGTGGTCGTCTTGCCGGCGCCGTTCGGCCCGAGCAGGCCGAAGCACTCGCCGCGGGCGACCTCGAGGTCGAGGCCGTCCACCGCGAGCACGTCGGGCGGGTAGCGCTTCACGAGCCCGCGGCAGCGGATGGCGAGGTCGGACACGCCGGCGGAGGATCGCGCTCAACGAGGGACCTCGCCCGGGCGTCCGTCGAGGACGGTCCGGAGGACCGCGGCCACGGAGTCGAGCCCGCCGGGCTTCTCGACGACGAGGTCCCCGTCGTCGAGGGCGCCGTGGTGCGCCACCACCTCCTCGGCGTAGCCGGTCATGAAGACCACCGCCGCGCCCGGGAACCGCGCCTTGAAGCTGCGCGCGAGCTCCGGCCCCGAGACGCGGGGCATCACCACGTCCGAGAGAAGGACGTCGATCCGCCCCGCGTGCCGTTCCGCGATCTCCAGGGCCTCGGCCCCGTCCCCCGCCGAGAGGACCTCGTACCCCTGCGCGGAGAGGCGCGTGCAGAGGAGCTCGCGGAGCTGGAGCTCGTCCTCGACCACCAGGACCGTCTCGCCCGGCCGCGCCGGGCCCTCCCGCGCCGGCGCCGCCGGCTCGAGTCGCGCCGCCGGCGCGCCGTGCACGGCCGGGAAGTACAGCTCGAACGTGGCGCCCGCGCCGCGCTCGCTCTCCACCCGGACGAAGCCGCGGCTCTGGCTCACGATCCCGTAGACCGTGGAGAGGCCGAGCCCGGTGCCCTGCCCGGGCGGCTTGGTCGTGAAGAACGGCTCGAAGCACCGCGCCCGCGTCTCCGCGTCCATCCCCTCGCCGCCGTCCTTCACCGTCAGTCGCACGTAGGCGCCGGGGACCGCGTCGGGACCGAGCCGCGGGTCGCCGTCGGCGAGGACCACGTCCGCGGCGGCGATCTCGAGCCGGCCGCCGCGGGGCATCGCGTCCCGGGCGTTCACGACGAGGTTCACGAGCGCCTGCTCGAGCTGGCCGGGATCGAGCCGCACCCGGCGCAGGCCCGGCGCCCGCGTCACCGCGAGCTCGATGTTCTCGGGGATGAGCCGGCGCAGCATCTTCTCGATCCCGCCGACGACCTCGTCCAGGTCCAGCACCTCCGGGCGCAGCACCTGCCGGCGCCCGAACGCGAGGAGCTGCCGCGTCAGGGTGGCCGCGCGCCCGCCGGCGGCGAGGATCTCCCGGAGATCCTCGCGGCCCGCGTGGCCCTCGGGGAGCTCGCGGAGCGCCATCGCGGCGTAGCCGTTGATGACCGAGAGCAGGTTGTTGAAGTCGTGGGCGACGCCGCCCGCGAGCGTGCCGACCGCCTCGAGCTTCTGGGAGTGGCGGAGCCGCTCCTCCAGCTTCTGGCGCGTCGCGACCTCGCGCTGCAGCGCCTGGTGCTGCGCCTCGAGCTCGCGCTGGCTCCGCAGCGACTCCTCGAGGCGGGTCGCGAGGAGCAGCGACCGGCCGCTGAAGACGAAGGCGAGCGCGGCGCCGAGGAGCACCGCGAGCGCGGCGCCGCTGAGGCCGAGCACGCTCTGGAGCGGCGAGAGGCTCCCGACGAGATCCTCCGTCCGGTCCACCTGCAGGATCGTGAACGGGTGGCCGGGCACCGGGACGCGGGCGGCGAGGAACGACGTGCCGGCGTCCTCGACCTGGATCTCGCGCCCGTCCGGCGGCACCGCCTCGAGCGCCGCGAACCAGTCGAGCGGGGAGGGCGCGCGCTCGGAGGTGCGGTACGGCCGGCCGTGCGGGTCGAGCAGGCGCACCCAGGACCTGCCGGCCTGCGGGACGACCGCGCGCACCGCCTCCGGCGCGACGCAGCCGACGAGGTGCGCCGCCACGCGGCCCTTGAACCAGAACGGCTGGACCATCGCGAGATCCCGCCCGTCGGGGCCGAGCTGGAAGCCCTCCTCCGGGCGCGCGCCGGCCCCGCAGTCCCCGGGGCCGGACACCGCGAGCGTCGTCCCGTCCCCGTCGACGAGGACGAGCCGCGAGAGGACCACCCGCCCGGAGGGGCCGTGCACGGCCGCGCGCAGCCGCTGGGCGAGCGGGACGAGGCTCAGCCGGAGCCCGTACTCCATGCTCATGCCGACGTCGCGGTTCTTGAAGAACGCGTCCACCTCGCTCGACGCCGCCGCGAACCGCACGGCCTCCTGCGCCGCGTCGAGGAGCCGGCCCACCGCCGCGGCGTGCAGCCTCGCCTCCTGCGCGCGCTGGGCGAGCAGGTTCCGCCGGAGCGTGGCCGCCGACCGGTAGTGGACGACGAGGAACGCGGCGAGGAGCGCCAGGAGCGCGACGGCGCCCACGGCGGCGAGCCCCAGACGCCGGGCCCGCCTGGCGTCCATCGACCACCGCCTCGTCTGGACTGCCCTGTCCATGGACCCTGCAGCTCCTGCGAGTTCACCGCGCGGCGAAGAACTCCCGGAAGTACACCGGCGCCTCCGGATAGTACGCCTGCACGAGCGCGTCGTAGCTCCCGTCGCGCCGGGAGTCGGCGAGGAACTGCTCGAAGGCCTCGCGCAGCTGGCGCGCGCCGGGCCGGAAGGCGACCGACATCTGCTGCGTCTCGCTCACCGGCCCGATGACCTTGACCTTGCCCGGGAAGCGCTGGAGGGCGACCATCGCGTCCGCCACGTCGAGGAGCGCGAGATCGCCGTCGCCCTGGATGAGCGCCGGCGCGACCTCGTCCAGCCGGAGCTTGCGCAGCTCGAGGCGGGCGCCGGTCCGCTCGAGCCCGTAGAGCGCCGGGTCGAGGCAGGTCTCGGCCACGCCGAGGACCACCTTCCCGCGGAGGAGCGCCTTGACCGCGGCGATGTCGTCGGAGAGCCGCCCCGCGGGCTTGATCGGCGCGATCGGCGACGCGGCCCGCGCGACCACCCAGACCTGCGTCGGGAACACGGGCGAGGAGAACGCGACCGAGCGCGTCCGCCAGGGCAGCACGGTCATGCCCGTCGCCAGCACGTCGCCGCGGACCGGGACGGCGCGCGCCGCTCTCGGGTCCGGCTGGCGCGGCGAGACCCGGCGGCCGGTCAGGTCGGGGATCGCGTCGGGCCAGTCGGTCTCGACGAACTCGTAGGCGACGCCGAGCTTCGCGGCGAACCTCCGCATCAGCTCCACGTCGAGGCCGTCGCCGCCGCCCGTCACGAAGTTCGCGTACGGGATCCCGAGGTGGCGCAGCACGCCGCGCCGGCGGATGGCCTCGAGATCCCCGCCCTCGTCCGCCGCGCGCGCGCCCGACGCGGCGAGGAGCGCGGCGGCGACGAGCGGGAACACCGTGCGTGCTCGCATGACGGCTCGCACGCGGGTCACCGGAGCTGCGGCAGCCCGGTCGCGTCCACGTGGGCCGCGAGCCGCTGGACCGCCCAGTCCACGTCGTCGTAGTCCAGGTACACGCCGTGCGTCGCGACCCGGAAGCCGACGCGGTTGTCCGCGGGATCGGACGACCGATCCCGCCAGGTGGTGCTGCGCACGTAGATCTTGGGCGTCTCGGCCGCGAGGGCGGCGAGGATGCCGCTGATGGCCGTGTTCAGCGTCGCGTACTGCGCCGGGTCGTCCTTGCCGCGGAACGGGTTGAACGAGACGAGGGCGGTCCGGAACCGGGCGTCCGGATGGTCCTCCACCCAGAGCGCGCCCGGGCCCCAGCGCTCGGCGATCCGGCCGCGCAGGTACGAGGCGAGGCTCGTCCCGCGCTCGTAGATCTCCCCGAGCCCGATCGCCCGGAAGAAGGCGAGCGCGTCCGTCATCGCGTACAGCGCGGGCGTGTTCGACTCGCCGCGGAGCTGCAGGTACGTGCCGGGCGGCCAGGTACGCTTGCCGAAGTTCGCGCTCGGCGCCTGCGAGGGGTTGCCGTAGAGGAAGAAGTTCCCCATCGCGAACGGCGGGAGGGCGCTCCCGGAGCTGCGGACGTAGCAGATGCCCGTGCCCGGGCCGCCGCAGAGCCACTTGTGGCCCGCGCCGGCGATGAAGTCCGCCCCGTACGCATGGCAGTCGATGGGGAGCTGGCCCCAGCCGTGGGCGCTGTCCACGATCGTGAACGCCCCGCGGGCGCGGGCGGCGGCGCAGATCTCGGCGACCGGCAGCCGGAGCCCGTTCTTGTAGAACACCTCGGAGAACGCGACGTACTGCTTCGCGCCGGCGCTGCGCAGCGGCGCGGCGAGCGCCGCGTCGAACCAGGAGACGACCTCCTCGACGGTGTGCCGCGCCGTGAAGGTGGAGGGGATGTCGATCACCACCACCTCGACCCCGTGGTGATCGCGCGCCCAGGCGATGGGCCCGTTCAGGGCGGGATGCTCCATCGACGTGGTCACGATCCGATCGCCCGGCGCCCAGGGCGTGCCCGCGAAGATGAGGTTGCACGCGTCGGTGGTGTTGTAGCTGAGCAGGATCTCGTCGGCGTTCGCGCCGTACGCCGCGGCGACCTGCGCCTGCCGCGCGGCGACGGCCGACGAGCCGAAGAGGGAGGTCCCGAGGGGGAACAGGTCGGGGAACTCGGCGTGGAGCGTCTTCTCCCAGTCGCGGGGATCGAGCGCCTTGCGCGCACCGTACACGGCCAGGTTCTCCAGGACGAACGCGGGCGGCGACCCCGTCGTGCCGGTGTTCAGGTGGATGTAGTCCTCGGGGAGGACGAACGCGCGGCGCACCTGGCGCCAGAACCTCTCGGTCCTGGGGCCGCCGCCGAGCGCGGGCGGCGGGAGGAGCTCGCCCTGCCGCGCGCGCCGCACCGCGGGCGTGGGCGTCGTGCTCGCCCGCGCCACATCGGGAGCGAACGCGGCGGCGATCGACGCCATCGCCGCGCCCCGGAATAGCTCACGCCGCCCCACGCCACTCGACGAATTCGCCATGAAGTCGACCCCTCTGCCGCGCCGCGGCCGTTGACGGAACGTGCGGGGCGCGCGGGGACGTGCCCGCGCGCCGTTCGAAGAGGAGACCACGCACCGTGAAGGAGCGCCCTCTGGGCTCCCACGGAATGGGCGTTTTCGCTCGTGTGGTGCGCGTATGCGCGCGCACCCCGGGGGGAATTTCCCCAGGGACCCGGATGGGCCGTCCCGGGCAGCGCACCAACCCGTTTACTCCCATCGGGGCACGTAGTCCCGCTGTGACCGCCGGCCGGTGACCGCGCTACAACTCGTTCCCCACGCATGAAGCCGAGCGACCCAGCCCCCGGCGCCCCGCCTCCGCCTGCCGACCCGCGCTCCGCCGTCTCGCTCGAGGGGATGCACGCGTCGGTTCCCGTTCCGTCCCCCCACGCGGGCTTCTGGGCGCAGTGGCGCGTCTTCGTCGGTCCCGCCCTGCTCGTTTCGGTCGGCTACATGGACCCGGGGAACTGGGGCACCGATCTCGCGGCCGGCGCGCAGTTCAAGTACGGGCTGCTGTGGGTCGTCGCCCTCGCGAGCTTCATGGCGATCTTCGTGCAGGTGATGTCGGCGCGGCTCGGCGTCGCCACCGGCAAGGACCTCGCCCAGGCGTGCCGCGACTGGTACCCCGCCTGGACGCGCTGGCCCAACTGGCTCCTGTGCGAGTCGGCGATCTGCGCGACGGACCTCGCCGAGGTCCTGGGCAGCGCCGTGGCGATCAACCTGCTCTTCCACATCCCGCTCTTCTGGGCGGTGCTCATCACGGCCGCCGACGTCTTCCTGCTGCTCGCGCTCCAGCGGTTCGGGGTGCGGACGATCGAGGCGGTGGTGCTCGTGCTCGTCCTCACCATCGGCGTCTGCTACTTCATCGAGATCTTCGTCCTGCCTCCCACCGCGCCCGACTTCCGGGAGATCGGCGCGGCGCTCGCGCGGCCGGGGTTCCGCGAGGAGGGCATGCTGTTCGTGGCCATCGGCATCGTCGGCGCGACGGTGATGCCGCACAACCTCTACCTGCACTCCGCGCTCGTGCAGAGCCGGCGCTTCCAGCAGGACGACGCCTCCATCCGCACCGCCATCCGCCTCAACACGTTCGACTCGGCGTTCGCGCTGGCGATCGCCTTCTTCGTGAACGCGGCCATCCTCGTGCTCGCCGCCACGACCTTCCACGGCAAGACGGAGGTGGCGGTGGGCGCGGGGCAGGTCGTCCCGCTCACGGGCGACGTCGACTGGATCCGCGTCGCCTACCTCACCCTCGCGCCCCTCCTCGGCACCGCCGCGGCGAGCATCCTCTTCGCGGTGGCGCTCCTCGCCGCGGGCCAGAGCAGCACGATCACGGGGACGCTGGCCGGACAGGTCGTGATGGAGGGGTTCATGCGCTGGCGCCTCCAGCCGTGGGTCCGCCGGGTCATCACCCGGTCGGTGGCGATCCTGCCCGCGCTCGTCATCATCGGCATCCGCGGCGACTCGAGCGTGACGGACCTCCTCACCCTGAGCCAGGTCGTCCTCGCGCTCCAGCTCCCCTTCGCGCTCATCCCGCTCCTCCACTTCACGAGCTCCCGCGCCCGCATGGGCAAGTGGCGGAACGGGCCGCTCCTCCTCGGCGTCGGCTGGACGAGCGCCGCCCTCATCGTGGCGCTCGACCTGTACGGGCTGCCCGAGTCGCTCTCCAACGCGTGGCGTATCATCACCGGCTCATGAGCGACGCCTCTGCCACCGCGCCCGCGATGTACGGGACCATCCTGGTGACGCTCGACACGCGCCCCACGGACCGGGCCATCATCGATCACGTGAAGCGGCTGGCCCGCGCGGCGGGCACGCGCCGCGTCGTCCTCCTGCACGTGGCGGACGGCTGGGCGGCGCGCACGTATGGCGCGGAGGCGGTGACGCCGGAGATCCCCGAGGACGCGGCGTACCTCGCGGCGGTGCAGCAGGAGTTCGCGGCGGAGGGGATCGCCGCCGAGCCGGTGCTCGCCTACGGCGATCCGCCGACGGAGATCGTGAAGTGGGTGGAGCGCGAGGGGTGCGATCTCGTCGCCATGAGCACGCACGGGCACCGGTTCTTCGCGGACCTGTTCCTCGGGACGACGGCGCACCGGGTGCAGCACCAGATCCGGGTGCCGGTGCTGCTGCTCCGGGCGACGTGAGCCGGCGGGGCGGCGCGCCGGGGCTCTTGGCCCTCCGTTCGCCCTCAGCGCAGGGCCGCGAAGCGGCCCGGAGTCGAAGGGCGAGCCTCGCGCGCGCCGCGGTGGCGGTGTTCTTGGTGGCGGCGGTGTTCTTGGTGGCGGCGGTGTTCGTGGTGATGGCGCTGGTCGCGGTGATAGATGACTGCGCATGGACTGCACC
>DASPMI010000113.1:0-67054 GCA_035627135.1 Anaeromyxobacter sp.
CTGCTCGCTCTCGCCGCAGCGCTCGTCGTGTCCTCCGCGTGCCGCCGCTCCTCCGGGCCCCCGCCCGAGCGGTTCCTCGCCGCTCGGACCGAGGTCGCGATCGTCGTCCCGGACCTCCGCCGCGCGGCGAAGGACCTCGCCGCCCTCCAGGACACCACCGCACGGTTCCCGGGCACCGGCTCCGTGCGGCAGCTCCGCGGCATGCTCTCGAGCCAGCTCGGATTCGACCCGCTCGATCCCGACGCCGTCGCCCAGGCCGGGATCGACCCGTCGCGCGGGCTGGCGGTCGGGATCGAGCCCGCGCCGCCGGGGGCCCTCGCCCCGACGCCGGTCGTGATCCTCCCGGTGAAGGACGTCGCGGCGCTCGAGGCCGTCGTCGCCCGCGTGGCGCGCGAGCGCCTCGGCGCGTCGCGGCGGACCGAGAACACCGAGGGCGCGCTCCGGATCTGGTCGTACGCCGGCGAGGGCGGCGGCGCGCCGTCGCTCGTGCTCGCGTCGCGGGGCGAGGACCGGACCGCGGCGCTCTCCTCCGGGGCGCGCGCGGGCGAGGCCGTCCGGGCCGCGCTCTCCCGGGCGCCCGCCGACGCCCTCGCGGAGGTCCCGGCCTGGCGCGAGCTGCGCAAGGCGATCGGGGACCGGTACTCGATCCTCGCCGCGACCACGCCCGGCGGGGCGACCCTCCGGCTCCCGCACCACGTCGTCCTCGGCGCGACCGCCGAGCCCGGCGTGCTCCGCGTCGGCCTCGCGGTCCGCCTCGCCGGCGACGCCGCCGCGCTCCGCGGCCCGGGCGGCGGCGGCTCGAAGCAGGCGCTGCGCGCGCTCTCGCCGGACGCGCCGCTCGCGCTCCGATGGGACGGCGACCCCGCCGCGCTGGGCCGGCTCCTCCTGCCCGGCGTGCCCGCGCGGGACCGGCGCTGGCTGGCGGAGCACGGGTTCGACCTCCAGCAGGACCTCTTCGACGTCCTCGCCCCCGGCGCTGCGGCGTCGATCTCGCTCTCGCCCCGGCTCGATCTGCGCGAGTTCTCCGAGGCCGACGTCCGGGCCGACCCGCTCCGCGTGGTCCGGTTCGAGATCGTCGGCGACGTGAAGGACGAGGCGCACGCCGCGCGCGCGCTCGCGAAGCTCCCGGGCCTCTTCGCCGCGCTGCGGGGCAGCGGCGAGCCGCCGAGGCCGGCCGACGCCTCGGGCCGCACCGGGCGGATCGTGACGCCCTCGGGCGAGCTCGCCTGGCGCCTCGACGGGAAGCGGCTGCTCGCCGCCGGCGGCGCGCCCGGGGCGCTCGACGCGCTCGCCGCGCGGACCGGCCCCGGCTGGACCGCGCCGTCCAAGGCGTCGGCGGCGGCGCTCGAGGGCGGGCTCGGCGGGGCGGTGCTCGCGCCGCGGACGCTCGCCTCGGCGGTCCGCGGCCTGCCCGACGAAGCGTACGGCTCCGACCCCGCCGGCTTCCTCATGCGCTCGATCGTCGAGAGCTTCCTCGCGCCGCTGGACCGCCTCCAGGCCGTCTCCGCGCGCGCCGACCTCGGCGACGCCGCGCTCGTCGTGAGCCTCGAGGTCGAGGCCGCCCCGCCCCCGGCCAAGAAGGCGAAGGAGGACGGCCGGTGATCGCGCTCCGCGGCGTCGAGAAGAGCTTCCGCGACGGCGATCGCGAGCACCCGGTGCTGCGCGGCGTGGACCTCACCGTCGGGCCCGGGGAGCTCGTCGCCATCGTCGGGCAGTCGGGCTCGGGGAAGTCGACCCTGCTGCACGTCGCCGGCGGCCTCGACCGCGACTACCGCGGCGAGGTGGAGATCGCGGGGACGCCGCTCGCCGGGCTCTCCGCCCGCGCGCTCGCCCGCCTGCGGAACGAGACCATCGGGTTCGTGTTCCAGTCCTTCAACCTGCTCCCCGGCCTCTCGGCGATCGAGAACGTCATGCTCCCCGGCATGCTCCGCGAAGCAGACCGCGAGCCGCCCGGCGCCGTCCGGACGCGCGCCGCCGACGCGCTCGTCCGCGTCGGCCTCGCCGCCCGCGCGTCCGCGCCGCCCGCGCGGCTCTCCGGGGGCGAGCGCAGCGGGTCGCGATCGCCCGCGCGCTCTTCGCGCGCCCGCGCGTGCTGCTCGCGGACGAGCCGACCGGGAACCTCGACGCCGCGACCGGGGAGGAGATCATCCAGACGTTCACCGAGCTCGCCGCGAGCGGGCTCTCGGTGCTCGTCGTCACGCACGAGGAGCGGGTCTCGCGGGCCGCAACCCGCGTGCTGCAGCTCCACGAGGGCCGGCTCGTCCCGGGACGCGTCGGGGCCGTCGCGTCCGCCGAGGAGCGTGCGGCGGGGAGGCGCCCGTGAGCGCCCGCGGCCTCCTCTGGATCGCTCGCGCCCGGATCCGCGCCGACCGCCGCGGCGCGATCCTCGACGCCGCCGCCGCCTGCGCCGGCGCGGCCGCGCTCGTCTTCTTCCTCGCGCTCGGCCTCGGCGTCGGCGCCGCCGCCCGGCGCATGTTCCCCAGCGACGCGCGGCTCGTCGAGGTGGTCCCGGCGAGCATCTCGCTGGGCGGGCTCCTCGGCGGCGGCAAGCTGGACGACGCCACGGCGCGGCGGCTCGAGGAGCTGCCCGGCGTCGAGGCCGCCTGGCCGCGGCTCAGCCTGAAGGTGCCGGTCGCCGCGCCCGAGGCGCCGCCCGGCTTCGCCGAGAGCTGGCCCCCCGGGATGACGCTCCAGATCCCGGTCGTGGGGATCCCGCCCGCGATGGTCGAGGAGGACCTCGAGGCCGGCCACGCCTTCGAGGACCCGCCGCCCGGACAGCCGATCCCGATCGTGATCTCCCGCCGGCTCGTCGAGGTCTACGACAAGACGATCGCACCCTCGTGGAACCTGCCGCGGCTCCCGCCCGGCGTCTCGTTCCACGGGCTCCAGATGCCCGTCGAGATCGGCCGCTCGATCGTGCCCGGCAAGCAGGAGCAGCGCGTGTACGCCGCGCGCGTGCGGCTCGCCGCGTTCTCCGACCGCGTGCCGATGTACATGATGGCGATCCCGCTTGAGACCGCCCGGCGGCTCCACGCCGAGTACGGCAAGGACACCACCTACTCGCAGGTGACGCTGCTCGCGCGCCGCCCCGACGACGTGCCCGCGATCGCCGCCGCCGTCCGGCAGATGGGGTTCAACGTGGACGAGGGCGAGCGCGCCGCCGCCGAGCGGATCGGCGCGATCATCGCCGTGACCACCGGCGCCCTCGCCTTCCTCGCCGTCGTCATGTGCGTGCTCGCCGCGCTCGCCATCGCCCGCTCGCTCTCCGCGAGCGTGCGCGGCCGGTCGAAGGAGATCGCGGTGCTCCAGGCGCTCGGCGCGACCCCGTCCGACGTGCACCGCGTGGTGCTCCTCGAGGGCGCGATGATCGGCCTCGCCGGCGGCCTGCTCGGGACCGCCCTCGCGTTCGCCCTCTCGTTCGCCGCCGATCGCGCCGCGCTCGGGCTCCTGCCCGACTTCCCCTTCCGGCCCGAGACGTTCTTCGCCTTCCCCGCCTGGCTCCCCGCGCTCGGCGTCATCGTCCCCGCCGTCGCCGCGGTGCTCGGCGCGCTCGCCCCCGCCGCCGCTGCGGCGCGGGTGGAGCCGGCGCGGACGTTGACGTAGAAAGTTCAGCGCGAGCGGAGCTGGAGCGCGTCCCCGACGCTCTGCGCCGAGCGCGATGCGCCCAGCTCACGTCGGCCACGTCATCCAGCGGTTGTCCTTCCGCCGCCACCGGTCCATGAGGGAGAGCTCGTTCGCGAGCTCGTCGAGCACCATCAGGATGTTCGAGAGCTCCTCCGGCCCCGGCGACTCCGCCGGCTCCGGCGGGCTCACGAGCGTGAGCTTGACCTGGTCCGCGTCGGCCGTGAACCGCATCACCGGGATGCGCGCCCGTGACGAGCCGGCCCCGAGGGACGCCGCGAACGCCTGCGCCGCCGGGCGCTGCAGGCCCGGCCCCACGAGGACCACCGCCGGGAGGAAGCCGCTCGCGAGCTCCGACTCGGCCTCGCGGGTGGAGCCCACGATCCGGACCTCGCGCGTCCCCGCCAGCACCACCACGTCGCTTCGAAGCTCGAGCATCTTCCCCGTCCCCTCGCACGGTGCAGGACCGGCGATCGGCCCCAACCTACCGAACCGGGACTCGGGAAGATGTGATGGATGCACGCTCGGCACGCTCCAATGGGAGCGCGTGAACAGCCACGACCTCCTCCGGGGCATACGCGGTTCCAGCGAGGCGAGCTCGGCCTGGAGCTTCGGGATCCGCGCCGCTAGCCGCGGTCCTGGTAGACCACGAGCCGGGAGCCGCGGAGCAGCTTGTGATTGTTGGCGCTCTTGATGCCGTTCCAGCGGCACAGGTCCGAGATCTCGACGCCGTACTTTTGCGAGATCGACCAGAGCGTGTCGCCCGAGCGGACCCGCAGCACCGTCCGGCCCGAGGCCTTCGCCTTCTGCGGGCGGTCGTGCCGGACGCGCGGCGACACCGCGGCGCGCTTCGGGCGGTCCTCCTCGGAGTCGGCCGGCGAGAAGGAGGCGAGGCTCGCGCCGTGGAGCGGCCGCGGGATGAGGAGCTCGGTGCCGACGCGCAGCTTCTTCCCGTTGCGCAGCCCGTTGAGCTCCATGATCCCCTGCACCGGCACGCCGTACTGGCGCGCGATGCGCGAGAGCGTGTCGCCCCTGCGGATCACGTGGCCGGCGAAGGTCGTCCGGACCTTGGCGCGGACCTCGGGCCAGGCGGCGGCGAACGACTCAGCCGCGGCGGCGGGGATCTTGAGCTGGTAGCTCCGGGGCGGGGTGCAGGAGCGGCGGAGCTCGGGGTTGAGCTCGATGAGCTCCTTCTCCGAGATGCCGGCCGCGCGCGCGAGGACGGAGAGGAGCGTGGCCGAGGGGATCTCGACCTCGGTGTACTCGGTCCACTGCTGCCGCTCGATCTCGTCGGGGCTGAAGCCGAACGCCTCGGGGTGCTTCGAGACGATCGCCGCCGCCATGAGCTTCGGCACGTACCCCTTGGTCTCGGAGCGGAGCACGCGCTGCCCCGGCGCCGCGGCCATCGACCAGAAGTCCTCGTAGCCCTTCTTCTGGGCGCTGTAGACGCGCCCCAGGCCGGCGTTGTAGCCCGCCCACGCGAGCCGCCAGTCGCCCGTCCGCTCGTACAGCTGCTTCAGGAAGCGCGCCGCGGCGCGCGCCGAGCGCTCCGGATCGCGCCGCTCGTCCACCCAGAAGTCCTGGCGGAGGCCGAACATCTTGCCCGTCGAGGCGATGAACTGCCACGGGCCCGAGGCGCGCGCGCGGCTGTACGCGAAGTTGCCGAAGCCGCTCTCGATCATCGCCAGGTAGACCGTGTCCTTCGGGAGGCCCTCCTCCTCGAGGATCTGCTGGTACCGCGGGATGTACCGGTGCGAGCGGGACAGCCACTTCGCGAAGTGCCGGCGTCCAGCGGGCGACTGGAAGAAGCGGATGTACGCGACCACCTGCGGGTTCACGTCGATCGGGATGTCGTACTTCGCCTGGAGCGTCGCCAGGTCCATGTCGAGCTCGGGGAGCAGCTCGATGCTCCCCGGCTGCGACGGCCCGGCGGGCGCGTCGGCGACGTGGGCGGACTCCTCCGCCTGGCGCAGGTCCTCGAGCTCCGCGGACTCCTGGTCGATCTCGGCGGCGATCTCCGGCGCGTCCGTGCTGTCGTCCTCGGCGGCCTCGTACGGGCGATCGGCGCCGGTGCGCGCCTGCGCGGAGGCGGACCGGACGAGGCGCGGGACCGGGACGGCCGCGGGCGCGAGGCCGACGGCGCCCGACGCGACCTCGGCGGCGCGCGCCGCCTGGGCCTCGGACGCGGTCTGGGCGGCCTCGGGCAGCCCCGCGGGGACGCTGGTGGTGAGCGCGGTGGTCGGCTCGAGCGCGAACGCGGCGGACGCGACACTGACGGTGAACAGCACGGAGATCGTCTTGGAGTTCGGCCTCATCGTTCCTCGGCAACGTGCCGCCGGCTTCGGAACCGGGGCCTGGTTCATGGTACCGATACCGCTCCGGATATCAAACTCGCGACGCCGCTTTGGGCCATGCAGCCGAGTGCCCGCCCCGCGCGCCTCGGCGCCGGTCCGCGCTTCCCCGACCGGCTCCGCGTCTGGGTGCATGTGGGCCCGTCCGTCCTCGGTCGTCGGACTCCGCGCGAACAGGCTGCACATGGGCGGTGCTCGAGCGTCAGACCCCGGCCGAGTTCCAGCGACACCCGGGGCGCCCCGCGCGGCCGGACGGAACCCCTGCGCGGGAGCGAGACCCCGCTTAGTTCTCGAACCATCGCCGGCGCCCGGAGATTCCGGGTTCATCCCCCGCGCGCGCCCGCGCCGTGCTAGACCGCCCCGGATCCCGCCCCATGCAGATCGGCCCTCACCAGTTCCCCGGACGCTTCTTCCTCGCCCCGCTCGCGGGGGTCTCCGATCGTCCGTTCCGCGCCATCTGCCGGCGGATGGGAGCGAGCTTCGCCTACACCGAGATGGTGTCGGCCCACGGCCTCGTCCAGGGCACGCTCCAGACGCAGAGCTACCTCGACCGCGAGCCGGACGAGGAGCCCTTCGCGGTCCAGATCTTCGCGGCCGAGCCCGACGTGCTCGCCCGTGGCGCCGCGGTGGCCGTCGAGGCCGGGGCGGGGATCATCGACATCAACATGGCGTGCCCCGTGAAGAAGGTGTGCGGGAGCGGCGCGGGCGCGGCGCTGGGGCGCGACCCGGCGCGGGTCGAGGCGGCGGTCCGCGCGGTGGCGCGCGCCGTCCCGGTCCCGGTCACGATCAAGATCCGCGCGGGGTGGGACGAGGCGGACGTGAACTGCGTCGACGTGGCGCGCGCGGCCGAGGCGGGCGGCGCGGCCGCGGTCGCGCTCCACGGGCGCACGCGCAACCAGATGTACGCCGGCCGCGCGCGCTGGGATCTCGTCGCCGCCGTGAAGGGGGCGGTCGGGATCCCGGTGCTCGGCTCCGGCGACGTGTGGACCGCGCGCGACGCGCTCCGGATGCGGGAAGAGACCGGCTGCGACGCCGTGCTCGTCGCCCGCGGCGCCTGCGGGAACCCGTGGATCTTCCGCGAGCTCGCCGCCGCCGAGCGGGGCCTGCCGCCCCCGCCGCCGCTCGCGCGGGACGAGTGGATCGGCACGGTGCTCGAGCACGTGCGGCTCCAGATCGAGCACCGCGGCCGGAACGCCAAGCCGGGCGAGACGCCGCAGCAGATCGAGGGCGCGGCGATCCGGGAGCTCCGGCGGCACCTGCTGTGGTACACCCGCGGCCGCAGGGGCGGCGTCCACTTCCGCCGCGACGCGGACAAGCTCCACACCGCCGCCGACGTCGAGGCGCTGCTCGAGCACCACTTCCCGCCCGGGAGCGAGAGCTTCGACCTCGACCCGGGCTTCCGCGCCGACGCTGACGCGGAGTGAACGCGAGCCACCCCGGATGACCGCGACCAGCGCCCTCGCCTTCTACACCCTCGCCATCCTCGCCGGCGCCCTCGCGGGGGGCGCCCTGCCCCTCGTCGGACGGGTGTCGCGCTCCGACGTGATGCTCTCGTTCTCCGCGGGCGTGATGCTCGGGGCCTCGTTCTTCCACATGCTGCCGGAGGCGGTCGAGGGCGGCGGGGCCACGGCGCTCCCGTTCGTGGCGGTCGG
The DNA here is from genome assembly GCA_035627135.1 of Anaeromyxobacter sp. GTDB lineage: Bacteria > Myxococcota > Myxococcia > Myxococcales > Anaeromyxobacteraceae > Anaeromyxobacter. The sequence goes on from DASPMI010000113.1 coordinate 7,625, forward strand.
GTTCCTGGTGCTGTTCGTCGTCGAGCGGTTCGTCCTCGTCCACGCCTGCGCCGAGCCGGGGCCGGCCGCGGAGGAGGCCGCGGCCGCCGCGGGCCGCGAGACGCACCACGTGCACGGCGACGGCACCGGGTGCGAGGCGCACACCATGGGGCTCGCCGCGTTCGTCGGGCTCTCGATCCACACCGTCATCGACGGGTTCGCGCTCGGCGCGTCGTCGGAGGAGCCGGAGCTCGGGCTCCTCGTCTTCCTCGCCATCCTGGCGCACAAGGTCCCGAACGCCTTCTCGCTCTCCGCCATCCTGCGGCACGAGGGGTACTCGCGGGCGAAGGCGCTCGCCATGAACGCGACGTTCGCGCTCATGATCCCGCTCGGGGCCGGGCTCTACCTGGCGCTCCGCCACCTCGTGCACGCCGAGACCTTCACCTCGTTCGCGGTGGCGGCGAGCGCGGGCACGTTCCTCCACCTCGCGTTCTCGGACATCCTGCCGGACGTCCACCGGCGGCACGGGGCGCGGCTCTCGCACGGCCTCGCCGTGCTCGGCGGGCTGGCCGTGATGTGGGCGCTGCGGTTCCTGCGCGGGCACTAGAAGAGTGCGGCGCAGCCGGTCCCGCGTCACTCGCGTCACCCGGCCGTCCGCGACGTCTCGCGCGGTACGAGCACGATCTTGCCCGCGACCTCCGCGCGCTCCTTCATCGCGTGCGCCCGCGCGATCTCGTCGAGCGGCAGGACCGCGCCGATCACGGGCGCCAGCTTCCCCTCCGCGCGCAGTGCCAGGACGCGGGCGAGATCCTCGGGGATCGTCGGATCGTCCGCACCTCGGCGCCGGCCGATCCCGTACAGCGCGACGCGCCGTCCCGAGGAGTGGATGCGGTAGACGGCCATGCGCAAGAGGGTCGCTGCGATCGCGCGACGGCCGAGGGGGGCCTCGGTCGTGACCCCGAAGGCGACGAGGCAGCCGCCGCGGCGCAAGGAGGCCCTCGACCGGGCGAGGCTGACGCCGCCGATGCCGTCGAAGACCGCGTCCACGCCGGCGTCCGTGCGCGCGCGCACCACGTCCACGAAGTCCTCGCGCTGGTAGTCGATCGGGATCCCGCCGAGCCGCGCCACGACGTCGTGCTTCGCCCGGGATGCGGTGCCGAAGACGGCGACGCCGTGCAGGCGCGCGAGCTCCAGGAGGGCAGTCCCGACGCCGCCTCCCGCGCCGTGGACGAGGATGCGCGCGCCGGGCTCGACGCGCGCCACCCGGTGGAGCATCTGCCAGGCGGTCACGTAGTCGAGGACGAGCGCGGCTGCCTCCGTGCTCTCGATCCCGCTCGGCACGGCGACGAGGTGGCGCTCCGGCACGTGGACCCGCTCCGCGTTTCCGCCGTTCACGACGAACGCCGCGACCCGATCCCCCGGGGCGAACCGGCTCGTCTCCGGGCCACACGCCTCGACCACGCCGGCGAGATCGTAGCCGGGCGTGAGCGGAGGGCGCATGCCCGGGACGAAGCCGCGGCGCTTCTGCACGTCCCCGTAGGCGACGCCCGACGCGAGCACCCGGACCTGCACCATCCCGGGACCGGGCGGTCCGATCTCCTCTTCGACGACCTCCATCACCTCGGGGCCGCCGACCCGCCGGATGATCGCTCGACGATTCTGCATGGGTCCTCCCGTGGCCGTTCTCGACGATCCGGTCGGCCGACGCAACGTCCGAGACGTGAGGCTCTCGCGGGGCTCTCCTGCCGAGGCAGGGCTCGGGCGCGGGCTCGTTCACGGGCTCGGGGCTTTCGTCCTGACGGGAGAGCGTGGGAGACTCGGCGGGATGACCGACGCGCGGGCCGAGATCCAGGCGGTGCAGGAGGAGGTCTTCACCCGGGCGGCGTTCGTCGAGCGGCTCCTCGACGAGACCGGCAAGGTGGTCGTCGGGCAGCGCTACGTCGTCGAGCGGGTGCTCATCGGCCTGCTCACCAGCGGTCACGTGCTGCTCGAGGGCGTGCCGGGGCTCGCGAAGACGCTCGCGGTGAAGACCATCGCCGAGGCGGTGGACTGCGCCTTCAGCCGCATCCAGTTCACGCCCGACCTGCTCCCCGCCGACGTCGTCGGCACGCAGGTCTACGACCCGCGGACGCACACGTTCTCCGCGCGCCAGGGCCCGGTGTTCGCCAACGTGGTCCTCGCGGACGAGGTGAACCGGGCGCCCGCCAAGGTGCAGTCGGCGCTGCTCGAGGCGATGCAGGAGCGGCAGGTCACGCTCGGCGACCGGACGTTCGCGCTCCCGGATCCGTTCATCGTCCTCGCCACGCAGAACCCGATCGAGCAGGAGGGGACCTACCCCCTGCCCGAGGCGCAGGTCGATCGCTTCATGCTCAAGGTGAAGGTCGGCTACCCCTCGCGCGAGGAGGAGCGCGCCATCATGGATCGCATGGTGGTGGCCGCCCCGCCGCACGCCGCCCGCGTCGTGGGCCCCGCCGAGCTCGCCGCGGCGCGCGGGACGGTGCTGCGCGTGTACATGGACGACCGGGTGAAGGACTACGTCGTGAACCTGGTGTTCGCGACGCGCGACCCTCGCGGCCACGGCCTCGCCGATCTCGCCCCGCTCGTCGAGTACGGCGCCTCGCCCCGGGCGACGCTGTTCCTCGCCCTCGCCGCGCGCGCGCACGCGTTCCTGCGGCGGCGGGCCTACGTCACGCCCGAGGACGTGAAGGCGGTCGCCTACGACGTCCTGCGGCACCGCATCACGCTCACCTACGAGGCCGAGGCCGAGGAGGTCACCCCGGAGCGCGTCGTCTCCCGGGTGCTCGATCGCATCGAGGTCCCTTGACCGGTCCCAACACCCGCGAGCTCCTCCAGCGCGTCCGCCGGATCGAGATCGCGACCCGGCGCGCGGTGGAGGACACGCTCTCCGGCCAGTACCACTCCGTGTTCAAGGGCCGGGGCATGGACTTCAGCGAGGTCCGGCCGTACGCCCCGGGCGACGAGGTGCGGGCGATCGACTGGAACGTGACCGCCCGGACCGGCGGGCTGCACGTCAAGCGGTTCGTCGAGGAGCGAGAGCTCACGGCGATGATCCTCTGCGATCTCTCCGGCTCGGCCGACTTCGGGTCCGCGGCGCGGACGAAGGCCGAGGTGGCCGCGGAGATCGCCGCGCTGCTCGCGTTCAGCGCCGTCGCGAACGGCGATCGGGTCGGGCTGGTCGTGTTCACCGATCGCGTGGAGCGGTTCGTCCCGCCGCGCAAGGGCCGGCGCCACGCGCTCCGCCTCCTGTCCGAGATCCTCCAGGCCCGCCACGCCTCCCGCCGGACGTCGCTCACCGCCGCGCTCGAGTTCCTCCGCAAGGCGATGCGGCGCCGGACGGTGGCGTTCCTGCTCTCCGACTTCATCGACCCGAGCCCGAGCCCGACCCCGAGCCCGAGCGCAGCGAGCGTCGCAGCCTTCCCCTTCGAGCGCGCCCTCCGGGTCGCCGCGCGCAAGCACGACGTCGTCCCGGTCCGGCTCACCGACCGGCTCGAGGCCGCGCTGCCGCCGGCCGGGCTCGCCTGGCTCGAGGACCCGGAGACCGGCGCGGTGGTGCGCGCCGACCTCGCGGACCGTGCCGTGCGCGAGCGGCTCCAGTCCGCCGTCGCGGAGGAGGAGCAGCGGCTCGCGGCCCTCTTCTCCCGGCTCCGCCTGGATCACGCCGTCGTCCGCGCGGACGCCGCCGATCACGTCGCGCCGCTGCTCGCGTTCTTCCGGGCGCGCGCACGGAGGTTCGCGTGACGCCCTCCCGTGCTCGAGCCCGAGCCCGAGGGCCGCTCCGCCCCGTCCTGCGCTCGCTCGCCATCGCGGTGGCACTCTCCCCAATCTCCGCACGCACCTCTGCCGCCCCCGCCGCCGCCCTCCCGGACGCCGCGCCGCGCTCGGTGGAGGTCCGCGCCGAGAAGACGACCGTCCGGCTCGGGGAGCCGTTCGGCTACGAGGTCGAGGTGCGCCACGCGCCCGAGGAGTGGTACCTGCTCCGCGGCACGCCCCCGCTCGAGCCGTTTCGCGCGGCGGAGGACGCCCGCTGCGTCCGGGTCGTCGAGCAAGGCGAGGCGCGAACCACCTGCACGGTGCGGCTCGCGCTGTTCGCGCTCGGCGCCGTGGACGTGCCGGAGGTCGTGCTCGAGGTGGAGCGCCCGTCGGGGAAGGCGCGCCTCGCAGTGCCGGGACCCCGCATCGTCGGCGCGGGCATGCTCGACCCCGCCGCGGACGCCGGCGCGCTGGCGCTCCGCGACGTCGCCCCGCCGGTCCCCCTCCTCGTCCGGAGCCTCCGGCCGTTCTGGTGGGCGCTGAGCATCCTCGGCGGCGCCGCGCTCGCCGCCGCGGCCGTGGCGCTCCTCGTCCGCCGCCGCGCGCGCGGAGGCGCGCCGTCCGCGCCCGGCCCCGCCGAGCGGTTCGAGCGCCGGCTCTCCGCGCTCGCGGCCGAGGATCTCCCACGTCACGGCCGCGGCGAGGAGCACATCGAGCGCCTCGCCGAGGCGGTCCGCGGGTACCTCTCCTCGGTGACCGGCCTCCCCGCGCTCGACCTCACCACCGGCGAGCTCCTCGCCGCGCTCGCCCGCGCGCCCGATCCGCGGATCGACGCCGGCGGCCTCGAGCTCCTCCTCGCGCACGCCGACCTCGTGAAGTTCGCGCGCGCGCCCGCGCGCCCCGAGGCGTGCGCCGCCGGCCTCGAGTACGGGTGGGAGCTCCTGCGGCGGACGCGCCCGCCCACCGAGCCGAGCACCGCTCGCACTTCGCCCGCCTCGGCGCGAGCGGGCACGAGGGTGCGATGAGCGCCTTCGACCCCACGCTCCACCTCGCCCGCCCCTGGGCGCTCGTCCTCCTCCTCGCGATCCCGCTCGGCATCGCCGCCCTCGCCCTCGAGCGCCGCCGGGCGCCGCGGCTCCGCCACCCACGCGCGGCGCTCGTCGCCGCAGGGCGCCGCGGGCTCGCGGCCGCGCTCTGGTGGCTCCCCCAGGCCCTCGTGCTCGCCGCGATCGGGCTCGTGGCGGTCGCGCTCGCCCGCCCTCGCTCGCTGGAGCGCGAGGTCGAGCGCACCGCGGTGGAGGGGATCGACATCGTCGTCGCCCTCGACCTCTCGCCCTCGATGCGGGCCGCCGACTTCCAGCCGCGCGACCGGCTCCACGTCGCGAAGGAGGTCCTCAAGGAGTTCGTCGGGCGGCGCAAGAACGATCGCGTCGGGCTGGTCGTCTTCGCGGGCGAGGCGTTCACCCGGTGTCCGCTCACCCTCGACCACGCCATCCTCCAGGGCATCGTGGACGGGCTCGCGACGGGGACCATCGAGGACGGGACCGCCGTGGGGAACGCCCTCGCGACCGCCGTGAACCGGCTCCGCGAGTCGGACGCGCGCTCGCGGGCGGTGGTCCTCATCACCGACGGCGACAGCAACGCCGGCCAGATCGCGCCGCTCGAGGCCGCGGCGCTCGCCCGCGCCCTGCGCATCCCGGTCTTCCCGATCCTGGTCGGGAAGGGCGGGCGGGTGCCCTTCCCGGTGGCCGAGGTGTTCGGGCGGCCCATCTACCAGGACCATGAGCTGCCGGTGAACCCCGCGCTCCTCCAGGAGATCGCGCGCGTCACCGGCGGCGCGTACTGGAACGCGACCGATCGCGCCTCGCTCGAGACGGGGCTCCAGGGCGTGCTCGACCGGATGGAGAAGACCCGCATCTTCGAGGCGGGCGGGACGAGCCGCGCGCGGGAGCACTTCCCCGCCCTCCTCGCGCCGGCGTTCTGGCTGGCCGCCCTGGCCCTCGCGCTCGGCGCGACGCGCTGGAGGTCCTTCCCGTGACGAACGCGCCCGCGCCGCCGAGCGAGCCGTTCCGGCTCCTGGGAGAGCTCGTCCGGCTGGGCGCGCCGGACAGGCTCCGCCTGCTCGTGGCCGTCGCGCTCCTGGCCGCCCTCGGGGTGTTCGCGCTCGCGCGGCGCCGGAGGGCGCTCGCCCTCGCCGCGGGCGCGCTCGCGCCGCGGATCGCGCCCACCGCCGGCGTCGCCCGCCCGGCGGCGCGCCTCGTCTTCTCGCTCCTCGCCCTCGCGCTCCTCGCCGTCGCGCTGGCCCGCCCGCAGTGCGGCGCGCGGCGCGAGCAGACGCGCCGCCTCGGCGTCGATCTCGTGGTGGCGCTCGACGTCTCCCGCTCGATGCGCGCCCGCGACGTCGGTCCGGACCGCCTCGCGCGGGCGCGGCTCGAGCTCGAGGAGCTCCTCGCGCGCTCGGGTGGCGACCGGGTCGGGCTCGTGGTGTTCGGCGGGACCGCGGAGATCGCCTGCCCGCTCACGACGGACCTGGAGGCGTTCCGGATGTTCCTGCGCGGCGCCGGCCCGGACTCGATCCCGGATCCGGGCACCGACGTCGGCGGCGCCCTCCAGCGCGCGCGCGAGGTGCTGGAGTCCGCGGAGCGCGCGGGCCGCTCGCGGGTGGTGCTGCTCGTGACCGACGGCGAGTCCCACGCGCCCGGCGCGGCGCGCGCCGCCGCCGAGCTGGCCGAGGCCGGGATCCGCGTCTTCGCGCTCGGCGTCGGCGGTCGCGAGGGCGCGCCGATCCCGGAGACGGATGCCGCGGGGACGGTGACTGGCTACAAGAAGGACGGCCGCGGCGCCACGGTGCGGAGCCGGCTCGACGAGGCGACGCTCGCGGCCGTCGCCTCCCGGGGGAACGGCGAGGTGTTCGAGGTGGCGCGGCCGGATCGCGGGATCGAGCGCCTCCGGGCGGCGCTGGACGCGCTCGCGAAGGGTGAGGTCTCCGGACCGGCCGCGGTCGCGTGGGAGGACCGGTACGCGTTCCTCGCATTCCCGGCGCTCCTCCTCCTGCTGGCCGCGCTGCTCCTGCCCGAGGCGCGGAGGGGGCGAGCGTGACGACCCTGGCCGCGCGACCGGACCTGCTGCGCGTGCGCGTGCTGGCAATCGCGCTCGCGCTCGCGGGCTTCTCGCCGTTCCAGGTGGAGGAGCGGAACGTGCGCGAGGGGAACGAGCGCGTCGCGGCTGGAGACCCCGCCCGCGCGCTCCCGCACTACGAGGCCGCCGAGAAGGCGATCGGCCCGCGCCCGGAGATCGACTACGACCGCGGCGTCGCGCTCCACCGCGGCGGCCGGTCCGCCGAGGCGCGCGATTCGTTCCGGCGGGCGCTGGAGCGGGGCGCCGGCCCGCTCTCCTCGCGCGCGAGCCAGAACCTCGGGAACGCGCTCGCCGCGCTCGGGGATCGCGAGGGCGCGAAGCAGGCCTTCGTCGAGGCGCTGCGGCAGGATCCGCGCAACGACGACGCGCGCTTCAACCTCGAGGTGCTGCTCCGGAAGGAGCAGGAGGAGCGGAGGCGGGACCAGGATCCGAGCCAGCCGCGAGAGCGGGACCCGCAGGATCCGCGGCACGAGCAGTCGCAGAACCAGGAGCAGCGGGAGCCGCAGCAGCAGCCGAAGCAGGACGAGGCGCAGGAGGAGAACCGGCAGCGGCACCAGGAGCAGCGCCCGGCGCAGACCGACGGAGCGGCGCAGGAGCGTCGCGCGGCGGAGGGGCGCGACCGCACCGGGCAGGCCGGACGCGCGATGTCGCGCGACGAGGCCGAGCGCATCCTCGACGCGTTCCGCTCGCGCGAGCGCCCCATGCCGCTCGCGAAGAAGCGCCGCAGCCTGTGGGGGGGCCATGGCGATCGGGACTGGTAGGCTCGGCGCCTCGGCGGTGGCCGCCCTCCTCCTCGCGCCGGCCGTCGCGGCGGCCGCCGGCGCGAAGCTCCAGGCGCGGGTGGATCGGGCGGAGCTCGCGCTCGGCGAGCGGCTGATGCTCGAGGTCACGCTCGAGCAGGCCGCGCCGGGCGGCGCGCCGCGCTGGGACTTCCCCGCCGCACCCGACTTCGAGCTCCTCGACGAGGACCAGTTCCTCGAGGCGCACGGCACGCTGGGCGGCGGCGCAGGCGTCCAGATCGTCGAGGTCCGCACCATCGTCCGGCAGCTCCGGCCGAAGCGCGCCGGCGCCCTCACCCTCCCCTCGGTGAGCGCGACCGTGCACGGGAAGCGGTACGTCACCGAGCCGATCGTCGTGCAGGTCTCGGCCCCGGGGGCGACGCCGGGCGCGGGGGCGCGCGCGCCCGCTCCGGACGCGGGTGCGCCGGGGCGATCGGCCGCGCCGTCCCCGTCCCCGTCCCCGTCCCCGGCACCGTCACCGTCACCGGCACCGTCACCGGCACCGTCACCGGCACCGGCACCGGCACCGGCACCGGCACCGGCACCGGCACCGGCACCGGCACCGTCACCCAAGGAGCGCGGCGGCTGGGCCTACAGCAACTGGGAGCGGGACGTCTCGCTCCGGATGGAGGTGACGAGGCGCGAGGTCTGGCTCGGCGAGCAGCTCCGCGCGGACGCGTGGCTGGTCGGCCCGTACGAGATCTCCGACTTCCGCCCCGAGCAGATGCCCGCCTACGACGGGTTCTGGAAGGAGAGCCTCGAGATCCCGCGGCGGCTCCGGCCGGAGGTGCGCGCCGGCGCCTGGGCCTACCTGCTCACGCGCGCGGCGCTCTTCCCCACGCGGGCCGGGCTGCTCACGGTCGAGCCGCTGCGCGGGACGGCCGATGTCGCGGTGCGGGGCGGCCGGTTCGGCGTCTTCGGGCGGCTGGTGCAGGTTCCAAAGCGGACCGAGCCGGTCGCGGTCCGCGTGAAGCCGCTCCCCCCCGGCGCGCCGCCCGGGTTCGACCCCGGCAACGTCGGCGCGCTCACGCTCCAGCGCTCCGCGACGCCCGACCGCGTCGCCGCCGGTGAGCCGGTCACCGTGCGGATCACGGTCGCGGGCGACGGGAACGTCCGGACCTTCGCGCCGCCGCGCCTGCCCGACCTCCCCGGCGCGCGGGCGTACCAGCCGACCACGACCGACCGGACCGAGGATCGCGGCGGGCGGCTGTTCGGGACGCGGACGGTGGAGATCGTCGTCGTCCCCGAGCGCGCCGGCGAGCTCGTCCTCCCGGCGGCGGAGTGGCCGTTCTTCGACCCGCGCGCCGGGAAGTACCAGGTGGCGATCACGCCCACCGTCCGCGTGGCGGTGGATCCGCCCCGGCCCGCGCCGCGCGCGGCGGCGCCGGCCGCGCCCGAGCTCGGGGATCGGCTCCGGCCGATCCGCGCCGACGGCGCGCTCCGGCCGGTCGGGCCGCCGCCGTGGCAACGCCCGTGGTTCCTCGCGCTCCTCGCGGCGCCGCCGGTCGCGTTCCTCGCGATCGCCGCGGCGGCCCGGCTCCGCGCCGGCGCGGGCGCGCGCGCCGCGGCGGGCGCGGGGCGCGACGCCCGCCGCGCGCTGCTCGGCGCACGCCGCAGGCACGTGCGCGATCCCGCGGGCGCGGTGGCCGAGGCGGAGCGCGCGCTGCACGCGTACGCGTCCGCTCGCCTGGCCCGGCCCGCCGCTGGCCTCACGCGCGACGCGCTCGCCGCCGCGCTCGCCCGCGCCGGGGCGCACCCGCGTGCGGTCCGGGCGCTGCTCCAGGCGCTGGAGCTCGCCGACGCCGCCCGGTACGGCGGGGGAGCCGTCGACGCGGAGGAGGTCCTGGTCGCAGCGGAGCGGGCGGTCGCGGCGCTCGAGGAGGCGGACTGGGAGCGCGTGCAGGAGGCGGACGCGTGACCGCCGGCGCCGCCCTCGTCGCCGTCTTCCTCCTCTCCGCGCCGGACGCCGCGACGCCCCCGGCGGTGCGGTTCGAGGAGGCCAACGCCGCCTACCGCGCGCGCGACTTCGGCGCCGCGGCGAGCGGCTACGAGGCCGTCCTCGCCGAGGGCTGGGAGAGCCCTGCGCTCCACGTGAACCTGGGCAACGCGCGCCTGCGCCTCGGGAAGCGCGGGCCGGCCATCGCCAGCTACACCCGGGCGCTGCGGCTCGACCCCGGCGACGCCGACGCGCGCGCCAACCTCGAGCTGGCGCGCGCGGGCATCGTGGACGTGCTGGAGCGCGAGGCGCGGCCGCTGGTCCTCCGCGCCCTGGATCGCGCGCCGGGGACCCTCGCCCTCGGGCTCTTCGGCCTGGGCTGGCTCGGGCTCTGGACCGGCCTCGCCGTCCGGCGGCTCGCGGCGCGGGGCTCGCGGGCGTTCGCCGCCGCGGGCGCGGCCGCGTTCGCCGCCGCGCTCCTCGCCGCGTTCGGCGGAGGGCTCCTCGCCGGCAAGGCCGCGGCCCGGAGCACGGCGATTGCGGTCGTCATCGCCCCGGCCGCCCCGGTGCGGGAGGGCCCCGAGCCCGCGCTCCGGCCCAGCTTCGACCTGCACGAAGGCACCGAGGTACGGATCCTGGAGGTGCGCGGCGACGCTGTACGCGTGCGGCTCGGCAGCGGCGCCGAGGGCTGGATGGCCGCGCGCGATCTGGAGGGGGTGTAGAGTGGAGGCATGCCGAAGCGTCGCGGGTCGCAACGAACGCTCCTGATCTGCCTCGTCCTCGCGACGGCCGCGGCCTGCCGGACGCCCGCCCGCCACCCCGTACCGCCGCAGGTGCTCGTCGCCACGCCGAACCCCGAGGACGCGGACGCGCCCAGGCCCGGCGCGGCGCCCAGGGCCGAGAAGAAGAGGCCGCCCAAGCCGAAGCCGAAGAAGGTGCAGCGGAGGCCGAAGGCGAAGCGGCCGCCGCCGACGCCGGTCCCGAAGCCGACGGCCGCCCCGCTCGACCTCTCCTTCCTGGCCTCGAAGACGGCGTGCGCGCTCGTCTTCGGCGGCGCGACGGTGACGGAGGAGGAGGGCGTCGAGGTCGATCTCGCCCAGCTCAACGGCGCGGTGACCGGCGCCGTCTACGAGCGGCTCGCGGCCCTCGGCCACGTGGTGGAGCCGCTCGTGGTGTTCACGCGCGACTCCAGCGACCGCAAGCAGGTCGTCGCCATCGAGCTCGCGAAGCGCCGGTGCAACAGGGTCGTGCAGGTCTCGCACTACCTCCAGGGCCCGACCTTCGGGTTCCTCGTCACCGTCATCCAGCCGGCGACGGACCAGTTCGATCCCTCGCAGGACGTGTGGCGCTTCCACTGGGATCCGTTGCCCTTCACGCGGCGCTACGCCTACCGCTACACCGAGGACGCGGTGTTCGAGCTCGATCCGGAGGACGTGGCGCAGGAGATCGCGTACGACCTCTCCGAGAGCGAGCTGCTGGCGCGGGGGCGGGCGCCCTGAACGGCGCACTTCGGGTGCCCCATCGTCCTGAGCCTTCGAAGGACGAGCGGTGACGCACGCCGCCTCCGCGCCTCCGCCCGCCCCCCGCTTCGCTACCTCGGGCGCGCGGCGGGGTTCTCGGCACGCGCGCGGAGAAGTGAGGTCCGTCCGGGCGAGGCGCGCCCAACTCGCCGGCCACCTCCGCTCGCTTCGCTCGCGGGTGCCCGGCTTCGGACAGGGGCGCGCCCGCTCCGATATGTCCGTTCCGCGCGCGGAGCACGTCTCGCGGGGCTGCGCGCCCTCGGTGTACCGCTCCGCGGGGCCGGGCTCCGGCGCTCCGGCGGCTGCGTCGTGTGCGACCGCTCACCCTGAGCTTGCCGCAGGGTGAGCCTGTCGAAGGGCGGACGGTGATGCGGCCCAGCGTGCAGGCCCGCTCCTCACCTCCCCCGCAGATGCGCGTACGGCTCGACCGTCCGCAGCCGGGGGTCCTCGACGGGCCGGCCCACCGCGAAGTGATACAGCGCCTGGAACGTGCGCCCCTCGAGCCCGAGGAGCGCGTGCGTCTCGTCGTCGAGGAAGCACCCCATCGCCGTGCCGCGTAGGCCGGCGGCCTCGGCCTCGAGGTAGAGGGCGTGGCCGACGGCGCCTGCCTCGAGGTGGAGCCGCCGGTACATCCACGCGCCGTGCGTCCGGAGCGGCGGCTCGAACCGCGCCAGCATCGCCGCGGTGAGCACGCCGTCGGCGGCGATCTCCTGATCGCACGACGCGGCCTCGAGCTCGTCGCGCAGATCGCCCCCGGCGAGGCGCAGCAGCGGGACCTCCGGCGGCGCGCCCTCCACGGCGATCCACCGCCCTTCCCCGGCGCCGAGCGCGCCGCGGAGCTCCGGCACGGCCGCCGCGTCGCGGGGGAGGAGGTAGACCCCGGGCGCGAGCCCGTCCACCCGGTGGACGAAGAGCGCGAGGTGCACGGCCGGGCGCCAGGGGAGCGGATCGAAGATCGCCCGGTTCACCGCGGGCATCGCCGCGCGGAGCAGCGCGAAGAGCGCGTCGCTCGGGATCCTGGCCGACCGCTCGTAGTCGAGCGCGGTGCGCCGCTGCCGGAAGAGCGCGCGGGCCGAGTGCCCGCGATCGGTGGCCCGCGACGCGGGAACGTCCGGAGGCTCCTCCGGCGACCAGAACGCGTCACCGGGCGGCTCTGCCCGCTCGGCCGCGCGCGCCGCCGCGTCCATCGCCGGCCACGAGCGATGCTCCGCGCTCAGGCGGTTCGGCACCCCGGCCCGCTCCGTCCGTCCGAGCGCCTCGAAGGCCGCGACGCCGAGCCGGAAGCCCCGCTCCGCGTCGCGCGGCCACGCCGCGGTCCCCGGCCAGAGCGCGAGCAGCGCCTCGGCGCGCTCCGCCTCCGGCCCGGACTGCCGGTCGGCGCCGACGAGCCGCGCCACCGCGCGATCGGTCCAGCCCTCGGCGAGGCGCGCGCGCCAGCCGAGCGCCGCCGCCGCGACGGACAGCGCAGCGACGGCGTGACCCGCGTCGAGGAGGCTGTACCGCCACCCCCGCTCGCCGTACTTCCACGCCTCGCGCCAGTGGATCTGGGTGATCCCGGCGAGGAGCGCGCGCGGCGGGAGGCCAGCGGCGATCCCGGGCCAGACCTCGCCGGGCAGCGCGGCGAGCCGCTCGAGCCCGTGCTCGTGAGGGGCATAGTGCAGGACGGCCGGGCCCTCGGTGAGCCCGGGGAACGGACCGCCGGCGAGGTAGACCTCCGTCGGATGCAGGTTGCCGCTCGAAGGGTTCACCCGCAGCGACCAGCGGTCCCCCCCGCCCTCCTTCCACGCCGACAGCGCGAGCGAGTCGAGCAGCAGCCGCGAAAGCGAGGCCCGGTCGAGCGGCCGCGCCGGGACCGCCCGCGCCATCACCGCGTCCCAGGTCGGCGCCGCGGGCGCCTCCTCGAGCGGCAGCGGCAGCAGCGGCGCGCCCGCGAACCGGCGGAACGGATCCGGCTGCGCGTCCCAGTCCACGCGGCCCGGCGCAGGCGCCGATCGGTCGATCCGGTGCTTCGACCGCTCGTGGTACGCGAGGATGGTGTCGAGCGGACCGGCCGCGCGCGCGCCGCCGGGGCGCGGCCCGAGGGCCAGCGCGCCCGCCGCGGCTGCGCCGGCGCGGAGCAGCGTCCGGCGGCCGAAGCGGCCGGAACGGAAGGAACGCTTCGGCATGCCCCGCGTGATAAGGGGCGCGGCGCCGCGGGGCTTCCGGATCGCCCGCGGGCGAGCGTCCGCTCAGCCCCCGGCGTGCCGGTCCTCAGAACGGGAAGTCCGCCTCGGCGGCGGGGGCCTCGAGCTTCTCTCGCGCGAGCTTCTTCGCCACCCCGTGCGGCGATCGCGCCTCGACCCAGATCGCCTTGCGGGGCAGGGTCGGGCACGGGTGCTCGCAGGCGCCGCAGCCGATGCAGGCCTCCTCGTTCACCTCGGGGATCCGGAGGTGCGGGTCGCCGCCGGGGTACGGCACCATGGCGATCGCCTTGGTGGGGCAGTGCTCCGCGCACGCGCCGCACGCCTTCTTCTTCGTCTCGACCACGCAGTCGGCCTTCACGAACCGTGCGCGCCCGACCTGGACGAGCCGCTTCTCGGGGAGCGGCAGGAGGTGGATCGCGCCGGTGGGGCAGACCTCGGCGCAGCGGCGGCAGTCGTAGACGCAGGCGCCCCGATCGAAGACGAGCCGAGGCTGGAGCAGGCCGGCCGCGCCGTAGGCGAGGAGCGCGGGGCGGAGGACCTGCGTCGGGCACGCCGCGACGCAGAGGTGGCAGGCGGTGCAGCGCGCGGTGAAGTGGTCGCGGGCGAGCGAGCCCGGCGGCGTCACGGGCGCCCGCGCGTCCCGGGGATCGGCGGCGCCGGCCCGGACCGCGGCGGGCACGAGCAGCGCGGCCGGCGCGAGCGCGGCCGTGCGGAGCACCGCGCGCCGCCCGGGATCGACGTCGGGGCGGAGCGCCGGATCGACGCGCCGGCCGCCCGCCGGCGGGAACCGGCCGAACCGCACCGCGCCGTGCGGGCAGACGTCGAGGCAGTCGAAGCAGCCGACGCACGCGTCGAAGTCCACGCGCCGGCGCGCCGCGTCGATGCAGCCCGCCTTGCACCCCTTCTCGCAGACGCCGCACGCGTTGCACCGCGCCTCGTCGATCCCGATGCGGAGCACGGTCCGACGCGCGGCCAGCCGGAGCACGGCGCCGGCGGGGCAGAGCAGGTTGCAGAAGAGCCGGCCCCGCCAGAGCGCGAGCGCGGCGATGGCGGCGAGCGACCCGAGCGCGACCGCGAGCGCGTCCCACGCGAACCCGGGCCGCACGACCGGCTGGAGCGCGTAGACGTGCTCCGCGGCGAGCGCGCGCGAGAGGCCGTTCACGGCCTCGGCGAGCGCCGGGCGGACGGCCGACGCGAGGATCCGGCCGAAGGCCGAGTACGGCTCGAGCAGCCCGAGCACGAGCTGGGATCCGGCGACGGCGAGGGCGAAGGCCGCGGCGGCGATCGCGGCATGTGCGAGGCGCCGCGGCGGCAGCGCGCGGAAGCGGAAGCGCCGCCGGCGCGCCCACCGGTCGCCGAGACGGATGACGAGGTCCTGGAGCGTGCCGAGCGGGCAGAGGGTCGAGCAGTAGACGCGCCCCGCGACGAGCGTCGCGGCGAGGATCAGGACGAGCGTGACGATCGCGCCGAGCGCGGGGAGCCGGACGATCGCGGGCACGAGCTGGAGGCGCGCCACCGCGGGGCCGACCGGCGCCGGGAGCAGCCGTCCGAAGTCCAGGAACACGAGGACCGCGGGCGCGAGGACGGCGAGCGCGACGGCGGCGCGGAGGTGCCTCAGGCGATGCACATGCCCCTTCTCAGAGCTGCACCTTCTTCACGTTCAGCTTCTCGAGGTCCCTCCGCCCCCACCCGTCGTCCGCGGCGATGCGGATGTACGGGGCCTCGGTCGGCTTCGCGCCGAAGAGCTTCGCGGCGGCGGCGTCGGCCGCGACGGGGTCGCGGGAGAGGAGCTGCGCGTTCAGCTCCACGACGTCCTCCTCGTCGATGCCGCGCGGGCCGTACCGCTTCAGCACGCGGTAGGCGTCCACGACCGTGAGGTCGGGTTTCCGGAACCCCGTCATGTCGGAGATGCACTGCATGAGGTCGTTGCGGTGCCAGAAGCTCCGGTCCCAGACGACGCCCATGAGGTTCTTCATGCCGATGGTGAGATCCGACGAGCTGTGGTGCTTCAGGATCGGCACGTTGATGAAGACGTCGGCCTCGAGGAGGAGGCCGTGCACCTTCGCCTCCTTCAGCACCTTCCCCGGCACCTTGACCTTCTGGTAGGCGCCCTCGTCGTACGCCGGCGCGACCTTGGCGCCGGCGGCCGACGCCGCCGCCTCGATCCCGCTCGTCCTGTAGGCGCGCCGCCCGTCGTCGCAGGCGTGATCGAAGACGTAGACCTCCTTCGCGCCCGCCGCGAGGCACTGCTCCACGATCCGGGCGACGAGCGCCGGGTTCGTGTTGGCGGCGCGCTCCGGCCCGACGTCCCAGCCGATGTTGGGCTTGACGAGGACCTTCTGGCCTTTCTTCACGAAGGCCTTCATCCCCCCGAGCTCCTCGATCGCCCGGTCGAAGAGCGCGTCCGGGAGGCCGCCCTTCGCCGCCACGAGGTCCGGCGCGCCGCCCGCGGCGAGCGCCCTGCCCGCGTCGCCGAGCGCGAGGAGCGCGCCTGCTGCGGCCGCCGATCCGATGAACTGACGTCGGTCCATGTGGTCCTCCGTGGCAGGCGCGGCGCACCGCGTGGCCGAAGCGTCCGGCATCCGGATCGGCGCGTCAAGCGCCTCCAGGGCTGCCGGCCGGGCCGGTCGCGGTACGATGAGGCGATGGCCCTCTCCACGGCCGAGCGAGACCACGCCCTCGCGCGCGACGCGTTCGCGAGCGGGGATCTCGTCCACGCCGCGCACCACCTCGCGAGCGCGCTCGCGTCCGACCTGGAGGACGAGCGCTTCCTGCGCCTCGCGGACGCGCTCGCCGCGCGGGCCCCGCGCGATCTGCGCGCGCTGTTCCCGGAGCGCAAGGACGGCAAGACCTACTACGGCGCGGGGGCGCTGGAGGCCTGGATCCACGCCGCGCGCGGGGAGGCGACCGAGGCGCTCGCGCTCCTCGTCCAGGTCGCGATCGCCCGCCCCGAGGAGCGGTGGCTGTCCTGGGCCGGCCGGTGGCTCCTGCGCGACGGCTTCGCCGCCGCGGTCCAGCCGCTCACGTTCGCGGCGACGCTCGCCCGGCTGCGCGAACGCGCGGAGCTCCGGGACGCGCCCCGGCTGCTCGACGAGCTCGGCGCGCTCGTGGGGCACGTCGGCCGCGCCACCGGCTCGGGCGAGCTGGTGGTCGTCGCCGCCCGGCTGCTCCGGCTGCACGGGCAGGCGCCGCGCGCCCTCGCGCTCGCGCTCGACGTGGACGCCGCCACCCCGAGCTACGGCTCCGCGCTCGCCGCAGCCTACGCGTGCCGGGAGCTCGGGCGCGTCGAGGAGGCGCTGGTCTGGTTCCGGCGGGCCAGCTCCCGCGCGCCCGCGGAGGAGTCCTGCCGGATGGACATCGCCGACACGCTCACGGCGATGGGGCGGAACGCCGAGGCGCTCGCCGTGTACGAGGACGCCCTCCGGCGCGAGCCGCGCCACCCGTGGGCGCTGCCGTCCGCGCTCTACCTCCGGGCGGCGCTGCGCGGCGAGCCCGCCGCGGCCGCCGCCCTCCGCCGCCTCGCCGAGGACGAGCCCGCGAACGAGCGCGCGCGCGAGCGGGCTGCGCGCCTCGCCGCGCACGGCCTCGCGCCGCCGGCCGGGCTCCCGTACCTCGACCACCTCCCGCGCCGCACCGAGGCGCTGCTCGACGTCATGTGGAAGATCCTCGGCGACGCGCAGGGCCCGCCGGAGAAGCCCGCGAGCATCCGGCTCACGCTCAGCGCGCTCGAGCCGCCGAGCGCGGTCGCGGCGATGCACCGGCAGCTCGAGGCGCTCGGCTGGGCGGTCGAGGTCCAGCTGCACGTCGAGCGGCTCCAGGCGCCCGACCCGCGCGCGCCGCGGCGGCGGGGCCTGCGGTCGTGGTTCCGCCGCTCGTTCCTGCTCTGGCGGTACGACGGGGTCCGCGCGCGGCCCGCGGTGGCCGCCCCGCCGCCCGGGCGGACCGCGCCGGTGGCGGCGCTGGCGCGCACGCCCTACGCGCTGGACGCGTGGTGGACCGAGGCGCAGCGCCTGCGCGCGGCGGCGGACGCGACCCCCGAGGAGCTCGCCGCCGCGATGGTCCACCCCCCGCCCGCGCCCGAGGGCTGGGAGTGGGCGGAGTGGCTGTTCGCGGTGCAGGTGGCCGCCGCGCTCCTCCTCGCGCAGGACGCGGGCGGGCGGGAGATCCTGGAGGACCTCCTGTACGGCCCGCTCGACTGGGCCGCCGCCGCCGCCGCGCTCGCGCTCGCCCGCGCGACGCCCGACGACCCGGCCGCGCGCGCGCGCCGCCGCGCCGAGCTGCTCTCGCTCGTGCGCGCCCGGCCCTCGCACGGCGCCTGGTGCCTCGAGAAGCCGCTGCTCGCCGCCGCGCTCCGCCTCGCCGACGACCCGGCGCAGCGGCGCCATCTCGAGACGTTGCTGCGCGAGGGCCGAGCCTGACATGCCGCCGTGGACCGCGCGGGCCCGCGCTGGCGCGTGACGGTCTCGCGCGACGGGCACGCGATCATCGCTCGACAGCCGGCGTACTTCGACGGCGTCGGTCGCGCCCGTCCCCGTCGCCGACGAGGCGATCGCCGCCGACCTGCACCGCATGGGCCAGGGCGCGGAGACCGGCGCGACGCCGGAGTCGCTCCGGGCGCTCGTGAATCAGCTCGTGGGCGGCAAGGTGCTCCGGACGGAAAGGGGGCGACGTCCCCCTCGCGGACCTCGTCCAGCTGCCGCGCTGAGCTCCGCGGCGCGCAGCCGCCCGACCACGCACCGCGCCGGACCTGCGGAGCGCCGCTCACGGCGACGCCGCGTCGGCGGAGGCCGCCGGCTGCGGCCACCGCACCAGCGGGTTGGCCCGGAGCACGGTGCCCTGCTCGGGCGTGAGCTCCCCGACCGGCGGCGCGCCCTCCGCGGTCCACAGGGCCCAGAACATGAGGTTCCGCGCGCCTGCGCAGGCGGTCCCCTCCGCGTCGCAGTACGGGTTGAACAACAGGAACGAACCCTCCTCGCACGCAGCGCGCTCCTCCTCCGGTGCACAGGCCCTGCAATCGCAGGTCGGCGTGTCGTCGAGGGGATCGAACAGGTTGCCGTCCCGCTCCGTGGGATGGAACAGGCCGAGGAAGTGCCCCAGCTCGTGGGCGACCGTCATGGCGACGACGTCCGGCCCGCAGGCGGAGGGATGGACCTCGGCGCCGCACCCCGTGCTGGTGCGCAGATCCTCCGTCGAGCCCGCGATGCCGCTGTGGATCGTGTTCGAGAGTCCGGGCGTCCCGGGATAGGCGCTCGTGAAGCCGTAGGCGGACTCGTCGCCGAACGTGACGGCGGGCACGAGGAACACGTTCACCCGCGCCCCCGCCCCGCCGAGGCTGAACAGCTCCGCCGAGCTCCCCTCGCACGTCGTGTGCGTGTTCACGCCGCCCGCCCAGCGGTCCTGCGCCCAGTCCGGCAGGTCGATCCACGTGACCTCGCCGACGCAGAGTCCCGCTCGCCCGAGGAAGGCGCCGAGCGAGGTCAGCATCCGCTGCACGTCCGGATCGGACGGCGCGTCGGCGGCGCGGAGCGGC
This sequence comes from Anaeromyxobacter sp., assembly GCA_035627135.1. Taxonomy (GTDB): domain Bacteria; phylum Myxococcota; class Myxococcia; order Myxococcales; family Anaeromyxobacteraceae; genus Anaeromyxobacter. Next base: position 26,461 of record DASPMI010000113.1, read on the forward strand.
CGGTCGTCGAAGCTCCGGTGGAGGTAGAACGCGAGATCGACCGTCCCCTGGTCGGGGATGGCCCCGGTCCTGACGCGCACCGAGACGCGGTACTGCCCGGCGCGGTAGGCGTCGAGATCCGGCGGCGGGTCCAGCCCTGCGCCCGTGCCGCAGAACGGGTTCAGGGGCGGGACGATCGCGCAGCCGTAGGCGAGGTCCCCGACCATCATGCTCCAGCGTCCCGCGGGCAGACCGCCGTCGGCGACGGCGTCGAGCGCGAGGCTGGTGTTCGGGATCTGCAGGCTGCCGACCGCCGCGCGCGGGCCCCGGAGCGCGACGTAGCTCTCCTCGCGGGTGAGGTCGATCAGCCACCACGGCGTGCCGCCGGGCGCGGTGAGGTGGATGGGGAACGCGGAGTTGGGCGCCTGGACCTGCGTCGACTCGTGGACGAACGGGACCTCCGGCACCGCGTCGACGGCCTCGAGCGTCACCGTCATCCCGCTCACGCCGGGGGGGAGCTCCCACTCGAGCGTGGTGCCCACGGGGAACGACTCGGCCGTGACGTTCCACTCCTCCGGCCAGGCGGCCGTCGCGGGCGGCAGGAACGGGCAGCTGCCCGGCGCCGGTGCGGGCGCATCGAGCGTCTCGGTCCGCTGCGTGGGGACGGGGCACGTCGGCGGCTCGGCCGCGCGCGCCGCGGGGCCGGCGAGCGCCACGGCGCAGGCGCCGCCGAGGGCCGCCGCGAGCGCACGCGCGGCAGCGGCGCGGGGCGCGCGCGTCACGGGCTCCTCCGCCTGCGGTCGCACGCGGCGATCGCGGCGGCGAGGCCGGACCGTTCTCCACGCGCGGCGTCCGCCGCCCGCACCGCCGCGCACCCCTCGTCCCCGCCGTGCCGGACGAGGACGTCCGCCGCCACCGCCCGGAGCCGCGGCGCGCCTGCCTCCTGCAGGACGGGCCGGAGCAGCGCCGGCAGGTCGTCCGGCGGAGCGAGGCGTGCCACCCCGCGGATCGCGGCCGCGCGCACGGAGACCGGCTGCGCCTCGTCGCGCGCAGCGGAGAGCACCGCCGCCTGCGCCCGCGCTCCCCCGATCGCGGCGAGCCCGGCGACCGCCCGCGCGCGGCGGCTCGGCAGCGGCTCCTCCAGGAGCGCGGCCTCGAGCATCGGAACGGCCGCCGCGCCGAGGTCGCGCCACCGCTCCGGCCCGACCGGCTCCTCGATCGGGCCGAGGTACGCGCGCACGCGGGCGCGGAGCTCCTCGTCCCCATCCGCCGCGCGGGCCGTCGCCGGTCCCGCCGTCCCCTCGCCGGCCGCGAGCGCCAGCGCCGCCACCACCACGACGGAGCGCATCGTCCCTCCGCACGTCCCCGACGTCCCGGCGAGCGCCGGGGTGACCACCACCCGCGACCTGCGCCAGGCCTCGCTCGCCTCGGACGGCGTGAACGTGGTCGCTCCGCACACCAGGCGGAACCGCGCGGCGCAACTGCGCCCCAGAAGGTCGGGGCGTGCACGTCGTGGAGACGGACGTGCCCGCGCTCGGAGGTGCGCCCGGAGTCGGGCGCCCGCGCGCGGCGTCGCCCGGCCGAGCGCCCGCTCACGCCACCCGGAGCTGCTCGATCAGCGCCGCGTCCCCGCCGCGCCGGAACGCCTCGAGCGCCTCGTCCGCCGGGCACCGCCCGCTGTCCGCGCGCGCGCGGAGCGGCTCGAGCCACACCCGCTCGTCCTCGCCGCGCTGGCCGCAGCAGTGCTGGCGGCACAGGCCGCGCGCCGCGACCTCCACCGCGTCGCGCGCGAGCGCGGCGAGCGTCCGGCCATCGGGGAGCCGAGCCGCGAGCCCCTGCCGGCCGGCGTCGTGCATGAGGGCGCGCCGCTCCGGGATCGAGAGCGCCCGGACGAGCTCCCACGCCTCGGCGCGCGCCTCGGCGTCGTACAGGATGCCCTTCCAGAACGCGACCAGCGCCTTCGTGTGGACCGCGTCGTTGGCGTCGGCCGCGCGCAGCTCCACGACGCCCTTCACCCGCACCTCGGGGAACAGCGTCGTGAGGTGGTCGTTCCAGTCCGTGAGCGTGGCGCGCTCGCCGCCGTGCCCCTCGGCGAGGAACGCGCGGAAGGTCTTCCCGCCGGTCCCGAGGTAGTCGCCGCGGCGGCGGAGGAAGATCATCGGCACGTCCAGGGCCCACTCGACGTACGCGCGATACGGGTCCTCGAGGAAGCCCGGCTCGAAGGCGAAGGGGAGGAGCCCGGAGCGGACGGGATCGACCTCCTCCCACACCTTCACCCGGTAGCTCTTCCACCCGGAGTCACGGCCGTCGACGATCGGCGCGTTCGCGAGGAGCGCCGTCACCGCCGGCTGCACGGCGAGCGCCACCCGGAGCTTCTCGGCCATGTCGCGCGGCGAGGAGAAGTCGTACGAGACCTGGCCGGAGCCGGTCATCGCCATCATGTCCGGCGCGAGCCGGCCCCGCGCCGAGAGGTAGGGCCGCATCACCAGGTAGCGCTTCTTGGGCATCCACGGCGTCGTCGCCGGCGTGCCCCACGGCCTGTAGCCCGCCGCGAGGAAGGCGATGCCGAGCTCCTCGGCGATCTCGCGCGACTGCTCGAGGTGCCGGTCGAGCTCCGCGGCGACGACGTGCACGTCGGCGAACGGGCTGCCCGAGAGCTCGATCTGCCCGCCGGGCTCGATCGACACGGTGAGCATCCCGCACTGGGAGGCGATGATGTCGCCGTCCTCCTCGAAGGGCGCGTAGCCGTACCGCCGGGTGAAGGCGCGCAGCACCGCGGAGACGCCGCGCGGCCCGTCATAGGGGAGCGGGGCCGTCCCGCCGGCGCACACGCCGAGCTTCTCGAGCTCGAGGCCGACCTTCCAGGCTTCGCGGGGACGCTCGCGCTCCGCGAACCACCGGAGCAGATCGTCGACGCCCCGCACGACCGGCGCTTCTTCGCTGCGGGCGTCGAGAGACATCGGGGCGCAATCTACCCGCGGCCTCTCCGTGGCGCTACCCTTCCGAGGCCCGAAGCCGCAGCGAGGCCTCCGTTGAGGCCCCGCTGCCGACCCGTCCTGCGCGGAGGGCCCGCCCGGGACCGTCGCGGGCTCGCCCCGGACCTGTACCCTCTTGCGCCGCTGCGCGGGAGCCGCGCGGCTCGACCGGAGGAGCTCGATGCCCGACCTGCCCGTGCACCCCGCCATCGTCCACATCCCGCTGGGCCTCGCGCTCGCCATGCCGTTCGTCGCGATCGCGCTCGCGGTCGCCGTCTGGAAGGGGATGCTCCCCCGCAGGACGCTCGCGGTCGTCGTCGGCCTCCAGCTCCTCCTCGCCGCGGCGGCGGTCGCCGCGGGGCAGACCGGCGACGCCGACGAGGACGCCGCCGAGCGCGTCGCGCCGCGCGACGCCGTCCACGATCACGAGGAGGCCGGCGAGCGCGTCATCTGGAGCTCGGTCGTCGTGCTCGCGCTCTCGGCGGCGGCCGCGTTCGTGCCGACCCGGCGGGTGGGGCTCCTCGCCGCGCTCACCGCGGCAGGCACCGTCGCCGTCGCCGCGTTCGCGGTGGACGCGGGCCGCAAGGGCGGGGACCTCGTGTTCCGGTACGGCGCCGGCATGGTCGGGGCGGGCCCGCAGGCCGCCCCCGGCGGTGCGGCGCCGCCCGCCGCGCATCACGGCGACGACGATCACTAGACCGGCCTCGCCCGCGGGCGAGGGTGCGGCCCGCTGAGATCCGGACCACCCGCTCGCACCCGGGCATAGCCCCTCGCCTGCTCCGGTTCCCTCGGGGCCAGAGGAATGGGCCGCGCGGGCCGTTCTGCTTGCGCGACCCGGGCGCGCCGCCCTATCCTCCGACAACGTGTAGGGTTTTCTTTTTGCCTCCCCGCTCCCTCTCCCCAGGCTCGACATGACCCGCCCCTTCCGGCTTTTCGGCTCCCTCCTGGCCGCCCTCGTGCTCTCCGCCGCCGTCGGCGCGAGCCACGCGGCCTCGCGGGCCGAGACGACGGCGCCGGCCGCGACCGTGGTCCCGCCCGCGCCGCCCGTCGCGCGCGCGGCCGTGGGGACGAAGCCGGCGAAGAAGGCCGGCGGCGACTACCCGCTCTCGAAGGTCCCGGTCGCCTCGACGGTGATCATGAAGCTGAAGGATCACTACCTCGACCCGTCGCGCTTCCGGCCGAAGGAGATGCTGGTCGCCTCGCTCAAGCGCGTCGAGCGGAAGGTGGCCGAGGTGATGGTCCAGGGCGACGCGAAGTCGCCGAAGCTGACCCTCACCGTCGGCGCCGCGCAGCGCGAGCTCGACATCTCCGGGGTGAACTCGATCTGGAACATCCGGGAGAAGCTCGGCGAGGCGATGGCGTTCGTGCAGGAGCACCTCATCGCCGAGCAGGACCTCCGCGAGATCGAGTACGAGGCGGTGAACGGGATGCTCTCCACGCTCGACCCGCACACGATCCTCCTGGATCCGAAGGCCGCGGGCGAGATGAAGGTGCGGATCCGCGGCGAGTTCGGCGGCGTCGGGTTCGTCATCGGCCTGCGCAACGGCGACCTCACGGTGGTGAAGGTGCTGAAGGGCACCCCCGCCCAGCGCGCCGGGATCAAGGCCAAGGACACGATCACCCGCATCGACGATCAGTCCACGGTCAACCTCGACCTCCAGGAGGCGGTCGATCGCCTGCGCGGCCCGGTGGGCACCAAGGTGAACGTCACGGTGGTGCGGCCGGGCGCCGAGCCGAAGCGGCTCCAGGTCACCCGCGAGATGATCAACATCGAGACCGTCACGCACGCGCGGCTCCTGCCCGGGGACGTGGCGTACGTGCGCCTGTCGGAGTTCTCGGGCCACACCTTCCGCGACCTCCGCAACAGCCTCAAGGCGCTCAACGCCCAGCGCGAGCGGGGCGGCCGGTTCTCCGGGATCGTCCTCGACCTCCGGAGCAACCCCGGCGGCCTGCTGGAGCAGGCGGTGCAGGTCTCCGACCTGTTCCTCTCCGACGGCGAGATCGTGAAGCAGGTCGGCCAGGGCGAGCGGCCCGCGCTCGCGGTCCAGGCGGCGAGCGAGGCGCGCGACGACCCGGCGAACGACATCGTCAACGTCCCGCTCGTCGTGATCGTGAACAGCAACTCCGCGTCGGCGAGCGAGATCGTCGCGGGCGCGCTCAAGAACAACGACCGGGCCCTGGTGATCGGGCGCCAGACGTTCGGCAAGGGGTCCGTGCAGCAGCTCCTCGACGTCGCCGACCCCGACCTCGACCGGCCGGATCCGCCCCAGCTCAAGTTCACCATCGCCCAGTACCTCACCCCGGGTGACGTCTCGATCCAGGAGACCGGCATCACGCCGGACGTCCTGCTCGTCCCCGGCCGGGCCCTCAAGGAGCAGGTGAACGTCTTCGCGCCGCCGCGCTCGATGCGGGAGATGGACCTCGAGCACCACCTCGCCAACGCGGGCCAGGACAAGGCCGACAAGACGCCGGCCGCGGGCGGGCGCAAGCCGCCCACGGCGGAGCGCCCCGCGCTCGAGCTGCACTACCTGCTCGACGACAAGGAGGACGCGGTCGCCCGCCGCCTGAAGCGCGAGGCCGACCCGAACGCCGCCGAGCTCACGCCCGAGGAGCTCGAGGACGAGGACCCGGACCCCGACGCGTTCGTGGAGGACTACCAGATCCGGTTCGCGGGCGAGCTCCTCCGCCGCGCGCCGAACGCCGTCACCCGCTCGCACCTGCTCGAGGCGGCCCGCGGGCTCGTGGCCGAGCGGTCCGCCGAGGAGGCGGCCCGGCTGGAGAGCCGGCTCAAGGAGCTGGGCGTCGACTGGAGCGGCGGCGGCGCCGCCGCCGGGACGCCGCGCGCGGTGGTGACCTACTCGCCCCTGCCGCACCGCGAGCAGAAGGCCGGCGACACCGTCCCGTGGACCGTCACCGTCGAGAACCGGGGCGACGCGCCTTTCCGGCGGCTCCGCGCGTGGACGAGCTGCGAGAAGAACCCGTTCTTCGATCGCCGCGAGTTCGTCTTCGGGACCGTGCCGCCGGGCGAGAAGCGGAGCTGGACCGTCCCGGTGAAGCTGCCGCGCGGGCTCGACACGCGCCGCGACGAGGTCGTCTTCAAGTTCGAGGACGAGGCGGGCAAGGCGCCGCCGGACCTGACGACCACCATCGCCGTGGTCGAGGTGCCGCGCCCGTCGTTCGCGTTCACGGTCCAGGTGGACGACCGGAAGGACGGCAACGGGGACGGCCTCCCGCAGCGCGGCGAGTCGTTCGACGTCCGCGTGGACGTGCGGAACGCGGGGAACGGCGTCTCGGGCGACAAGACCTACGTGCTCCTCAAGAACGAGGGGGACGAGAAGCTGTTCATCACCAAGGGGCGCGACGTGCTCGGCGCGATGAAGCCGGGCGAGGTCCGCTCCGCCCGCATGCAGGTCGAGCTGAAGCGCGGCTCGACCAGCGAGCACCTGCCGATCCGCGTCATGGTCTGGGACGAGAAGACGGACCAGCGGGTGAGCGACGAGCTGCAGCTCCCGGTGGCGAAGGACGCGCCCCCCGCGGCGCCCGCGCGCGGCAGCGTGCGGGTGCGCGTGGCGAAGGCCTCGCTCCGCAGCGGCGGGAGCGCCGCCGCCCCGGTCCTCGCCGTCGCCAGCCAAGGCGCGGCGTTCCCGGTCGAGGCGCGCGCCGGCGAGTTCTACCGGGTGACCTGGAAGAGCGGCCGCGTCGCCTTCGTCGCGGCGGCCGACGTGACGGCGTCGCTCGGCGCGGCGAAGGGCAGCGCCGCCGCCGAGGTCTGGCAGCACGACCCGCCCCGGCTCACGTTCACGCCCGACCCGGCCAAGGGCGCCCCCGTGGTCGACGCGGAGACGATCCGCGTCACCGGCACCGCCTCCGTGCCGCCGGGCGCGGCGCCGGGCACGCGCCTCCGCGACCTCTTCATCTACGTCAACGAGCAGAAGGTCTTCTTCAAGGTGCTGCCGGAGGACGCGGGCGCCGCGAAGCTCGAGTTCTCCGCCGACGTGCCGCTGCAGCCCGGCAACAACTCGATCGCCATCTTCGCGCGCGAGACCGAGGACCTCCAGACGATCCGCAGCATCGTCGTCCATCGCCGCACGGGGGCGGTCGCGGCCGAGGCCAACCGGCCCGGGAAGCCGGAGGAGCGGACGCAGGCGCAGCCGTAGCGGCCGGCGCGAGCCGCGGCGCCTCCGCCGCGCTCTCGGCCGGTCCGCTCGAGCTCCGCCCTGCGCCGCTTCGGCGCCTCGTACCCACCCGCCCCCACCCGGGCAGCCGCCCGGCCGGCCGCGCAGGGCGATAGCGGCGGCCCCATGTCCCGCGGTCCCGGATTTCGCGAAGGTCCCGTCCGTCCGGTAGAATTCCCGGACCATGGCGGAGGTGAACAAGACCGCCTCCGCCCCTCCTTCCGAGGCTGGGACGAGGAGCGGGACGGGCTTCGAGCTGCGCCTCGAGCGCGGTGGCGCGTCGGTGCGCCTCGTCGATCGCGAGCTCGCGCCCGGCCTCGCGCTCGAGTCGCTCTCGATCCAGATCCCGGACGTCAAGTTCCCCTTCGACGTCGGGCAGGGCGCGAACCAGTTCCGGCACCGGCTCTCGGATCTCTCCGAGCTCTCCGTCTCCGCGGCGACGCCGTTCCTCGAGGAGGCGCTGCGCCGCGCGCCGCTCGCCGACGCGGGCCTGCTCGACGTCCGCCTCGAGCTGCGCGCGGGGTTCGCCGAGCTCTGCGGCCGGATCGCGGCCGGCCCCGGCTTCACGCTCAAGGCGGGGCTGCTCCCGAACGGCGAAACCGGCGTCCGCGTCGCGTTCCACTCGCCGCGCGTGTTCGGCCACTCGCCCGTCCCGTCGGCGCTGCTCCCGCACCTCCTCGCGCGCGCGCTCGGCGGGCTCCTGCCGGGCGGCGTCCTCGAGGCGGTGCCGCCGCTCCTGCGCCGGGCGCTCGCGCCGCGCGGCTGGAAGGTCCCGCGGCTCGCCGGCGCGCGCCTCGCCCGCGCCGAGCTCGCCCCCGGCGCGGTCCGGCTCGGCTGGGCGCGCGACGCCGCCGGCGCGGGCGCCGTCCGGCCCGACGCGGACCTGCTCGCCGCCGAGGAGGGCGCCGCCGCCTTCCCCCGCGCCGAGGCGGCGCTCGCGGCGGGCGACTTCGCGCAGGCGCGCGAGCTCCTGCTCGGGGCCGGTCCGTCCGTCTCGGTCCACCCGTTCGCCGCCGAGCGGCTCCTCGCGCTCTTCCTCCTCGAGGAGCGGTTCCACGAGGAGGTCCTCGACCTCTCCGCCGACTGGCTCCAGCGGCGCCCCGGCTTCGCGCCGGCGCTCGGCGCCGAGGCGCTCGTCCGGCTCGCGCGCGGGGAGCGCGCGAAGGCGGCCCGCGCGTTCGGCGACCTCGCCCGCTTCGCCGCCGACCGCGGCGAGGTCTTCACCGCGCTCGCCGCCGCCGAGGCCGCGTTCTCCATGCAGGGCGCCGCGCGCGAGGACGCCTCCCGCGCCATCGACGTCGCGCTCTCGCTCCGCCGCGATCACGTCCCCGCGCTCCGCGCCCTGCGCGCGCTCGCCGCCGAGACCGGCGACCGCGAGGCGCTCCTGCGCGCCGACCGCCGGATCGTCACCTACGACCCCGACGACGCGCAGAAGGCGCGGGCCCACGCCGAGCTGGGGGAGCTCCTCCGCGAGGCCGACCCCGCCGCGGCCCGCCTGCACCTCGACCACGCGCTGCGCCTCGCGCCCGACGACCCCGCCGCGCTCGCCGCGCTCGCGCGGGCCTGCGCCACGGCCGGCGAGGAGCTCCGCGCGGTCCGCGCCCTCGACCGCCTGCGCGAGCTCCACCTCGCGCGCGGCGATCGCGCCGCCGCCGCCGCGGCCGCGCTCGAGGCGGGCGCGCTCTGGGAGGGCCCGCTCGATCACGCGGAGAACGCCGCGCTCCGCTACCGCGCCGCGGTCGACCTCGTCCCCTCCCCCGACGCGCACGCCCGGGTCGCGCGCGTGGCCGAGCGGCTCGGGCAGTGGGTCGAGGCCGCCGACCACCACGCCGCGGTCCTGTCCGCGCTCGACCCGTCCGCGCCCGGCGCGCCGGCCCTGCTCGCGCGCACGCGCCTCGCCCTGGCCGACGTCGCGGAGAAGCGGCTCGGCGACGCCGCCGGCGCCGCCGCGCACCTCGAGGCCGCCGCGGCGCTCCAGCCCGGCGACGCCGCCGTGCTCGAGCGGCTCGCGGCGCTGCACCGGACGCTCCACCGCCCGGACGGCCTCGCCGCCGCGCTCGACCGGCTCGCGCCGCTCGTGCCGCCGCCCCGGCGGGCCGCCCTGCTCGCCGAGGCCGGCGAGGCGCTCCTCGCGATCGGGAACGCCGACGCGGCGCGGATCCGGTTCACCGCGGCGCTCGCGCACGACGCGATCTGCCGCCCCGCCCTCACCGGCCTCGCCCGGCTCGCCGCCGCCCGCGGCGACGTGCTCGCCGAGCGCGACGCCCTCGCCCGGCTCGTGCCGCTCGCGGCCGACGCCGCCGAGGCGGCGGAGCTCCAGGACCGGCTCGCCGCGGCCTGCGAGGGCGCGGGCGATCTCGCCGGCGCCACCCGCGCGGCGCGGGCCGCCCGCGGGGCCGCGCCCACCCCCGCCCGGCTCGCCGCCGAGCTGCGCATCCTCCGCAAGGCGGGCGACGTCGCCGCCCTGACGGCGCTCCTCCCCGAGGCGGCCCAGGCGGCCGCGGCCGCCGGGGATCCGGCGCTCTCCGCGGCGCTCCGGCTCGAGCAGGCCCGCCTCCTCGGCCGCGACGCGCCGGCGGCGGCCCTGGCGGCGCTCGCCGAGGCCTCCGCGGCCGCCCCCGGCGATCCGGCGGTGCTGCGCGCGCAGGCCGACCTCGCCGAGCGTACGGGCGACCTCCGGCTCACGCTCGCCGCCCTCCGCGCGCTCCTCGCGAGCGGCCCCGCCGACTCCGCCGCGCTCGAGGTCCGCGCCGCCCGCGCCGCGCTCTCCGCGGGCGAGATCGCCGCCGCGCGCGAGCACGCGACGCGCGCCGAGGCGGCGGGCGCGACCGGCGCCGCCGAGCTGCTCGCGGAGGTCCTCGCCCGCACCGGCGACGGCGCCGCCCGGGCCGAGCTCCTCGTCCGCATGGGCCGGCTCGAGGAGGGCGCCGAGCTGCTCGCCCACTCCGGCCGGACGCTCGAGGCGGCCCCGCTCCTCGCGCGCGCCGGCAAGTTCCTCGCGGCCGCCGCCGCCTGGCAGTCCGCGGGCGAGCTGGCGCAGGCCGCCGCCGCCCTGGCGCAGGCCGCGGAGGATCCCGCCCAGGCCGCCGAGGCCCTCCCCCGGCTCGTCGAGGCGCGCCTCGCCCTCAAGGACGCGGCCGGCGCCGCGGCCGCGCTGCTCCGGCTCGCGCGCCTCCGCGGCGGCCGCGAGGGCGCGCGGCTCGCGTGGCGCGCCTACGAGCTCCGCCCCGACCCCGCCGCGGTCGAGCTCTCGATCTCCTGCGACCCGGAGTTCGCGCCGGCCCGCGCCCACCGCGCCATCGCCCGCGCCGAGCTCGACCCGGAGGGCGCGCTCGCCGACGCCGAGGCCGCGCTCGCCTCGCCGGACCTCCCGCCCGACGCGCGCCCGGGCCTCCTCGCCGCCGCCGCCCGCGCCGCCGAGGCCGTGGGCGACGCAGCCGCGGCCCTCCGGCACCTCCAGCAGTACAGCCTCCTCACCCCCGAGGACGGCGCCGCGCTCGCGCGCCTGTCGGCGCTCACCAAGCGCGCCGGTGACGAGGCGGCGCTGGCCGCGATCCTCGACCGGCGCCTCGGCCCGGCCAGCGGGCCCGAGGCGGTCGCCCTCCGCCTCGAGCGCGCCGAGCTGTTCGCCCGGGAGGGCGCGCTCGAGCCCGCGATCCGCCTGCTCGACCAGGCCCTCGAGCTCGAGCCCGCCGCGCTCGCCGTCCTGCGCGCCCTGACCGATCCGCCCGTGGCCGGCGCCATCCCGGACGCCCGCCGCGCGGAGCTGCTCGGGCGCCGCGCGGCCCACCCGGCCGCGGCGCCGGACGAGATGGCCGCCGCGTTCGCCGAGCGGGCGGCGCTCCTCGCGGCGCTGGGCGACGCTGCCGGGGCGCTCGCGGCGCTCCGGGACGCGGACGAGTGCAGCCCGCTGCCCGACGCGGCCCTCGAGCTCCGCGCGACGCTGGCCGGCGCCACCGGCGCGGCGGTCGAGGCCGCGGAGGCGCTGCTCGAGCGGGCGCGCCGCGCCGAGGCCCGCGGCGAGCCGGGCGCGGCCGACCGGCTGGCCGAGGCGGGCCTCGCGGCGGTCGCCGCGGAGGTGCCCGGCGGCGACGTCGCCCTCGAGGCGGCGCTGGCGCTCGGGCCCGGGCGCGAGAACGCCCGCGCCGCGTACCAGTCCCTCGTGCAGCGGGCCCGCGCCGCCGGCGAGGCCGAGAAGGAGCGCCGGTTCCTCGAGGGGCTCGTGCCGCTCCTCCGGACCGGCGAGCGGCCCGCGGCGCTGCTCCGGCTCGCGGCGCTCGCGCACGCAGCCGGCGACCTGGCCGCGGCGCGCCGGAGCGCCGACGAGGCGCGCGCGCTGGCGCCGCGCGATCCCGCGGCCGTGGAGGCCTCCCGCGCCGCCGCCGAGGCCGAGGGCGACCTCGCCGCGGCGGCCGACCGGCTCGGGGAGCTCGCCGAGCTCCTGCCGGCCGAGCGCGCCCCGCGCCTCCTCGAGCGGGCGCGGATGCTCGCCTTCCTCGGGAAGGCCGAGGAGGCGGACCACGACTTCGGCGCCGCCCTCGCGCTCCTCCCGCCCGACCGCGCCCTCGCCGAGGAGCACGTCCGCTTCCGGCGCGAGCACCTGCCCCGCCGCTCCGCCGCCGCGCCGCTCGAGGCGTACGCGGCGCGGACCGGCGACCGCCTCGACGCGGCCCGGGCGTTCCGGACCGCCGCGGCGCTGGCGCTCCAGGCCGGCGACCGGGCCGCGGGCCTCCGCTGCGCCCGCCGGGCGGCGGCGCGGAGCCGCGACGATCTCACGTTCGCCGGCCCGCTCCTCGCGCGGCTCCTCTACGAGGGCGGCTCCTGGGCCGAGGCGCTCGTGCTCCACCGGCGGCTCTTCGACGCCGGCCTCGACCGGCTCCCGGCCGAGGACGCCCTGGTCCTGGCGCGGCAGCTCGCCGATCTCGCCGAGGAGTCCGGCGAGCTCGACCTCGCCCGCGCCGCGCTCGAGCAGGTGCTGGCGCTCCGCCCGTCGGACCTCGACGCCGCCATGCGGCGGTTCCGGCTCGATCCCGACCGCGCCCGCGCCGCGCGCGACCTCGCCGCCCAGGCGGACTTCTGCCGCTCCGCCGCGCGCCGGGCCGAGGCGCTCGCCGCCGCCGCCGAGGCGTCGCTGGCCGAGATCGGCGACGCGCCGCTCGCCGACATCCTCTTCCGCCGCGCCCGCGACGCGGCCCTGCGCCTGCCCGCGCGCGCCGCCGCCCTGGCGCGCCGCCGCGTCGAGGCCTTCCGCGCCGCCGAGGGCACGAAGTCCCCCCTCGTCGTCGAGGCGCTCGGCGAGGCCGCGGCGCAGGCCCTCCAGAGCGGGAACCGCGCCGAGGCGCGCGAGCTCCTCGGCGAGGCCGCCGCCCGCGCCCGCGACCGCGGCCAGCTCGCGAACGCGGCCGAGTTCGTCTCGCGGCTGTCGCAGCTCGCCTCCGACGACGGCGACGGCCCGGCCGCCGCCGTGCACGCGCGCGAGGCCGGCGACCTGTACGCCTGGGCGGGCATGCTCAAGGAGGCGGCCCTCTCGCTGCGGCGCGCGCTCGACTTCGTGCCCGACGACGCCGAGGCGCTGGCGCTCTTCGAGGCCGTCGCGCGCGCGCAGGGGGACGAGGGCGCCGCCCTCCTCGCCGACGCGCTCGTGCGCAAGGTGGCCCGCACGCCGCCCGGCCCCGAGCGCGCCGAGGTGCGCGTCTCGCTCGCCGACGCCTGGCTCCAGGCGGGCGGCCCCGAGTCCGCCGAGCGCGCCGAGGCCGAGCTGCGGCGGGCGCTCGAGGACGACCCCGGCTGCGCCGCCGCGTCGGAGCGCCTCGCGGAGCGGCTGTCCGGCGCAGGGCGCGACGCCGAGCGGGCGCGGCTCCTGCTCGAGCGCGCGGCCCACGAGACCGACCGCGACGCCGCGCGGAGGCTCCGCCGCGAGGCGGCGACGCTGCTCTCCTCCGCCCCCGGCGCCGCCGACCGCTCGATCGCGGCGTCCACGTTCGCCGAGCTCGCCGCCGAGGACCCGAAGGACCTCGAGGCGCACCGCGCCGCCGCCCGGCTCTTCCGCGACCTCGGCCAGCGCGAGCGCTCCATCTCGCACCTCGCCGCGGTCGTCCGGGCGAGCCCCGACGACGAGGCCGCCTCGCGCGAGCTGGCCGAGGGCTACTCCGACCGCCACCGCGAGCGGGGCGAGCTCTTCCTCCAGCGCGCCGAGCACGCGCGCGGGGAGACCCGCGCGGTCCGGCTCCGCGAGGCCGCGAAGGCGTTCTTCGCCGCGGGCGAGGACGCGCGGGCGCGGGCCGCGCTGCTCGAGGCGTTCGAGGCCTGGCCCGCGGACGACACCGCGTTCGTCGCCGCGCTGCGCGAGGCCACGACGGACGTCGAGCGGATCGACGCCGTGCTCTCCGCCCGCGCCGGCGCCGTGCCCGCGGAGGCCGGCTCCTGCCACCGCGCCCGCGCGGACGCCCTCCTCGCCTTCGGCGAGTCGGAGCGGGCGGTGGCCGCCTACCAGGCCGCCCTCGCCGCGTCGCCCGACGACGTTGCCGCGATGGCGGCCCTCGCCGCCTGCCTCTCGGCGGCCGGCCGCGACGGCGAGGCCCGCGCGATCGACCACCGGCTCCTCGCCCGCGCCGCGGCCGACCCGCAGGCCGTCTCGCCCTCGGCCGAGGCCAACGCGCGCTACCGGCTCGGGCTCGCGGCGTGGGCGGAGAGCCGTCCGCAGGACGGCATCGCCCACCTCGAGCGGGCGCTCGCGCTCGCGCCGTCCGACGAGCGGGCCGGGATCGCCTGGGCCGCGCTCGCGCACGGCCACGCGGCGCGCGGCGACGGCCCCCTGGCGCTCGCCGCCGCGCGCGGCCGCGCCGACCGCGCCGAGGCGCTCGGGCTCGCCGAGGAGCGGCGGCAGGCGCTGGAGGCGGGCGCGGACCTCGCCTCGCAGCTCGGCGAGGCGGGCCGCGACGCCGCCGAGATCCTGGTCGGGCTCGCGAAGCTCCGGCACGCGGAGGGCGAGCCCGCCGAGTCGCTCGAGCCGCTCGCCCGCCGCACCGCCACGGTGCTCGATGGGCTGGGCGAGCACGACCGCGCCCGCGAGATCCTCGCGCTGGTCGGGGCGGCCCCGTCCACGCCCGAGCCCGCGCCCGAGCCCGAGCCCGTCCCCGAGCGCCCCACGCCAGCGCCGCTCGCGCCCGTCGTGGACCTCTTCGCGGATCGCGAGAGCGCCCCGCCGGATCCCCTGGACGCCGCGCGCCAGCTCGCGGAGCGCGCCCTCGCGATCGAGGAGCCCTCGGCCCGCTCCGCCGCCTTCGTCGCGTACGCCGACGCACTCTCCACGGCCGGGGCTCCGGTGGACGACGTCCGCACCGCCCTCGACCTCGCGGCCGAGGCGGATCCCGACGCTGCCGAGCCGTGGCGCGCGCGCGCCCAGGTCGAGACCGCCGCCGGCCAGCCGCTCGCCGCCGCCCGGGCCCATCTCTCCGTCTCGATCCGGACCGAGGGCGAGGAGGCGGCCCGCTCCGCGCTCGAGGCGGCCCGGCTGTTCCAGGAGGCGGCGCATCCGGCGGAGGCGACGCGCGCATACCGCGCCGCCGTCCACGCCGATCCCACCTGCGTCGCGGCCCGCATGGCCCTCGCCGACGAGGCGCTCGCGGCCGGCGACGCCGAGACGGCGGCCGATCACCTCCTGGCGGTCGACCCCGGCCGGCTCGCCGCCGACGCCCGGTCGGAGCACGGCCGCCGGCTGGCGCACACGCTCGAGGCCGCCGGCCGGTCCGCCGACGCCGAGGCGGTCTGGACGGCGATCCTCCAGGCCGAGCCGGCCGACGTCGAAGCGTTCGAGGGCGCCGCCGCGCTCGCGCTCGCGCGCGGCGCGCTGGAGACCTGGATGGAGCTCGCCCACGTCCGGGAGCAGGCGCTCGCGCGCGAGGGCGACCCGGCCGCGCGCACCGAGCTCCGGCGCCGGCGCGGCGAGGTCCTGGCCGCGGCGGGGCGGCTCGAGGCGGCGCGCGGGGCCTTCCTCTCGGCGCTCGAGCTCTCGCCCGACGACGGCGCGGCGACCGAGGCGCTCGTGGAGCTCGACGGCCGCCGCGACGGCTGGGAGCGCGCCGCCGAGGAGCTCGCGGCCGAGGCCGCGCGGTCGCGGGATCCCGCCGAGCGCGCCGCGCTCCACCTGCGCCGCGCGCGCATCCTCCACGAGCGGCTCGGCGATGCCGCGACGGCAGCGGCCGGCGCGCAGGAGGCCCTCGACGAGGCGCGGGTGAGCCCGGTCGCGGCCGCGGCCCGAACGTCGTCCGAGGCCGAGGAGCTGCTCCACGAGCTGGGCCACGGGAGCGCTCCCGCTGCAGCTCCGCAGGAGGCCGACCCGGTCTCGGCGGTGCTGCGCGCGCAGGCCGAGGCGGCGGGCGGGGACGACCGCGCAGAGCGGTTCGAGCGGCTGGCGGGCCACCTCGAGCGGGCGGGAGACCGCGCGGGCGCGGCCGAGGCGCTGCTGGCGGCGCTGGAGGCCGACCCCGGCCGCGAGCCGACCTGGTCGTGGCTCCAGTCGCTCGCCGCCGGCGACGAGGCGCTGCTCGCGCGCGCCGAGGCGATCCGCGCGAGGGCGGCCGCGCCGGGGAGCGCGGCCCCCTGGACCCCGGAGCTCGAGGACACCGCCGCTCCCGAGAGCGCCGACGCGCTCCCGCCGCTCGATCTCTCCTCCGACCTCCCCCCCGAGCCCGCGCCCGAGCCCGACCTCGCGCCCGCCCACGGCTCCGCCTCCGCTTCCGACCTCGCGTACGAGTTCGCCCCCGCCCCCGCGATCGACCTCACCGCCCCCCCGCCGCTCGACCTCGACCTCGACGGCGCGCCGGCCGCGGCGCCGGCGGACGAGGCCGGCGCCGGCCCCGAGCCCGCGCTCGAGTTCTCGCAGCCGCCCGCGCCGGCCCAGGCGGATCCGCTCTCGGACGCCGCGGTGCCGGCCGAGGCCTTCACGGAGGTGCCCTCGGCCGACGACGCGGCGGCGCTGGCGCGGAGCGGTCGCCAGCACCTCGAGGCGGGCGACTGGGAGCTCGCCTTCGTGGATCTCTCGGCGGCCGCCGAGAAGAATCCGGGGGACCCCGATCTCGCGGGCGATCTCATGCGCGCGGCCGACAAGGCCGGGAAGCACGAGCGCTCCGTCGAGGTGGGCGAGCGGCTCGCGGACGCGCTCGCCGCCCAGGATCCGCTGGCCGCCGCGGTGCGGCTGCGGCAGCTCGCCGGCGCCGCGCGGGCGAAGCTCGGCAGGCCCGAGCGCGCGGCGGCCCTCCTCGAGAAGGCGCTGGCGCTCGTGCCCGGCGATCCCGACACGCAGCGCGAGCTCGCGGCGCTGCTCGCCGAGCGGCCCCGGAACGCGCCGCGCGCGCTCGAGAGCTGGCTCGGCCTCGTGCGCCAGGACCCGGCCGACGCCGGCGCGCTCTCCGCGCTCGCCGCCCTCTGCGTGCGCTCGCCGCAGGGGGCCGACCCCGCGACGGTCGCCCGCCTCTCCGAGCTCGGCCGCATCGCCGCGAGCCTCGCCGCGTACGTCGTCCCGACCTCACCGCGCCCGCCGGCCCAGCGCCTCCCGGCGCGCGTCCCGCCGGACCTCCGGGCCGAGGTGGCCGTCCCGGCCGCGGTCGGCCCCTCCGCGCGGCTCCTGTCGCTGCTCGCGCCCTGGCTCGAGCCGCTCTTCCCCGCGGACCTCGGCCGCCGTGGCGCGTCCTCCGCCGACTGGCTCGCCCCGCCGCGCGCGCCCGCGCTCCGCGGGGCGCTCGAGGGCGCGGCCCGGGCGCTGGGGTGCCGGCCGCACGCGGCCTTCCTCACGAAGAAGCCCGGCCACGAGGTCGCGGTCGAGAACACGCAGCCGCCGGCGATGATCTTCGCGGCGGACGTCGCGGGCCTGCCGGAGCCGATGCTCCACTTCCTCGCGGCGCGGAGCCTCGACCTCGTGCACCACGGCTGGGCGCTCGCCGGCAAGTTCGCGCCGCGCGACGTCGGCATCCTCCTCGAGCTCGCCTGCCGGTTCGCCGGCGGCACCGCGCCCTCGCTCGGCCTCCCGGCGGAGCGCGCCGGGTCGTACCTCGCCGCGCTCGCCCGCACCGTGCCGGGAGGCGTCATCGAGAAGGCGCGCCTGCTCGCGCCCGAGTCGTCGCGCGAGCTGGCCACGTTCCAGCCGTCGGCGTTCGGCGAGGCGCTCCGCCGGACGGCGAACCGGTTCGCCCTGCTCTACTCCGGCGATCCCGGCGAGGCCCTCCGGGTGCTCGCGCTCCTCGAGCCGGCCGCGCCGGGCGACGCCACGCAGGCCCTGCGCGCGCCCGATCTCGCCGATCTCGCGCGGTTCGCGCTGTCGGATCGGTTCCTCGAGCTCAGGCTGCAGGTGCTCCGGTAGGCTCCGGCGCGCGAGCGCGATCGTCGTGGTGAGCCTGTCGAACGACGAGCGGTGCGAGGCTTCCCCGAGGGCGAGGGCTGACGGCGCGGTCCACCCGGGGATCGACGGAGAGTGCGGGTGCGCGTGCTAGGGTGGAGCCATGCCCTCGAACCGAGCGCCGCGCCTCCTCCACCTCCTCGTTCTCGTGGCGCTCACGTGCGCCGTCTCGTGCGGGGGCGGCAGCGCCGGGGGAGGAGGCGCGGGCACCTCGCTCGCGGTGACCCTCTCGGCCAGCCGGACCTCCGGCGTCGTCCCGCTCGCGGTGGTCTTCACGAGCGACGATCCGCTCACCCACGAGTACACGTGGCGCTTCGGCGAAGGGGATCCCGAGGACGGGCCGGTCGCCTCGCACGTCTACGACACGCCCGGCACGTACACGGTCGAGCTCGCCGAGCGCGATCCGGCGACCGGCAGGACCGGCGCGCGGACGCTCACGATCACCGCGCTCCCGTTCACCGGGACGACGTACTACGTGGACGCCGCCGCCGGCGACGACGCGAACCCGGGCACGAGCCCCGCGTCGGCGTGGCGCACGGCGGGGCGGATCCAGACCCACCTCATGGGCCTGGCGCCGGCGCAGCGGCGCAACCTCCGCTACCGCCTGCGGCGGGGCCAGAGGTTCACCCTCCCCGCGAGCGGGAGCTGGCTCGACCTCCGCGACGTCGAGGGCCCGATCCGGTTCGGCGCCTGGGCCACCGCGGCGGGCGCCGACGATCCCGGCCAGCCGCGCCCGGTCATCGCCGACCACCCGGCGCGCCTCCACGAGTCCACGAGCGCGCGCGGCGCGATGGTCCACTCGCTCGCGACCGTGCGCGATCTCGCGTTCGAGCACCTCACGCTCTCCGGCAACTTCGAGTGGCAGCCTCCGCCGGGCGACGCCGTCGGCCGGTTCACCTACCCCACCGACGCCTTCGATCTCCTCGGCGCCCACGACGTCCTCCTGCGCGACGTCGAGGTCACCGGCCTCGGGTTCGCGCTCCTCTACCAGGACCGCGGCACCAACCTGTTCCTCCACGGCTGCGCGATCCACCACAACCAGGGGATCACGATCCTCGGGAACGTGGACGGGTACTCGGTGAAGGACTCCACCGTGAGCTACGCGAGCGAGGGGCACCTCCACTACATGGGCGTCGAGGACGGGGTCATCCGGAACAACCGCTGGATCGGATCGGGCATCGACGAGCGGATCGAGAACGGGAACGTGGTGAGCTGGTACCAGTGCACGCTCCGGCTCTCGGCGGACGACGGCGTGGATCGCGTGTACGTCGCCGACAACACCTTCTCCGAGGCCACCGGCTCGGACCTCTGCATCGGCCAGAACTTCGTCCGCCACCCGGGCGACGGGCACGCGGTCGCCGCGGCGCGGAACGTGCTCGTCGAGCGGAACGTCCTCGACGGCACGTACACCCAGGGGACGCGGCGCTGGGAGGAGGCGCCCATCCTCACGGTCGCGCCCGGCGTGAACGTCCTCGTCCGGAACAACGCCTTCCTCCACGCGCGGGGCCCCGTCGAGATCGGCCACGGCAGCACCGAGTTCCCGGGGACCGCCGGCGTGGACCTGTACAACAACCTGTTCCACGCCGACCCCGCCGACGATCCGGTCCCGCTCCTCCGGCTGCGCGGCCCGAACGCCGTCCGGCGGGACGTCCGCTTCCGGAACAACCTCGTCCTGGGTGCCTACGGCGTCCTGCTGGACCACGTCGGCACCGGCTCCTTCACGGCGGGGCTGACCTTCCGCAACAACCTGTACGAGCGCGCCGACCTGGTCGTGTGGGGGCCGTCGCGGGACTTCACCTTCCCGCAGTGGCAGGCCGCCGGCTGGGACGCCGCGAGCCTCGCCGGGGAGCGCGCCTGCGTCGCCTCGCTCGTGCCGGGCGCGGCGGGGTTCCTCGCGCCGTGCGCGACGAGCCCGGCGATCGACGCGGGAACGGCGGTCCCGATCCACGCGGACTGGTACGGCGCGCCGCGGCCGGCGGGCACCGCGATCGACATCGGGCCCGTCGAGCGGCAGGACGCCGGCCGCACCCGGTGATAGAACCTGCGCCATGCCCAGCCCCCGGAAGACCTCCCGCTCGCGCCGCGCGCCTCGCCGCGCCGTGGTCCTGCTCTCCGGCGGGCTCGACTCGAGCACCTGCCTCGCCGCCGCCCGCGCGGACGGGTTCGAGGTGCACGCACTGTCCGTGGACTACGGCCAGCGCCACAAGGGCGAGCTCGGGCGCGCGCGGCGGATCGCGCAGGCGCTCGGCGCGGCGGACCACCGCGTCGTTAAGGTGGACCTCTCCGCGTTCGGCGGCTCGGCCCTCACCGACGCCGCGATCGCGGTCCCCAAGGGGCGGAGCGCCGCGAAGCTGGCGCGCGAGATCCCGGTGACGTACGTCCCGGCCCGGAACACGGTCCTGCTCGCGCTCGCGCTGGCGCACGCCGAGACGCTCGGCGCCGAGGACGTGTACGTGGGCGTGAACGCGATCGACTACTCCGGCTACCCGGACTGCCGCCCCGCGTTCCTCCGCGCCTTCGAGAAGCTCGCGGGCGTCGCCACCAAGGCGGGCGTCGAGGGCCGGCCCCTGCGGATCCACGCCCCCCTGCTGCGGCTCTCGAAGGCCGGCATCATCCGGCTCGGGACCCGGCTCGGCGTCCCCTACCGGCTCACGCTGTCCTGCTACGACCCGTCCGGCGGGCGGGCGTGCGGGGCGTGCGACGCCTGCCAGCTCCGCAGGAAGGGCTTTGCCGAGGCGGGGGTGGAAGACCCTACCCTTTACGTGAAGTGACCTCGGGCTCGGGCACGGGCCCGGGCTCGTTCACGGGGAGAGACCAAGGACCCATGGCGGTGATCAGCAAGAAGTACCCGGGGAAGTCCGACGACGAGATCTACGAGAAGGTGGACTCCGTGATGGAGGGCATCGCCCGCCGGCACGCGCTGGACTACCGGAAGGACGCCGCCGCGCGGAGCGGCTCGGTCGCGAAGATGGGCGCCTCGGGCAGCTACCTCGTGGCCGACGGCCAGGTCACGGTCGAGCTCAAGTACCCGATGCTCGTCCCGAGCTCGATGCGGAAGAAGGTCGAGGAGGACATCGAGCGGAAGCTCGAGGAGTTGTTCGGGTAGAGGCCGTGACGGGGTGGGGGCCCCGCGCGCAGCGCGGGGGAGGGGCGCAGCCCCCGTGAGATCAGTCCAGCCGCACCACGATCGCGCCGGAGCGCTCGTTGAGCCGCTCGACCGCGGCGTAGATGGCCTGGAGCGGCGAGTCTCCGGCGCCGGTGACCGAGCGCGGGTGGTTCGCCCGGCGCCGGGCGGAGGGGCCGGCGACGATGCGGGCGCCGGCGCGCCCCTTGAGCGGCTCGGGCCAGACGCGGACCTGCATCCCGGCCCGGTACAGGGCGAGCATCACCCGGCCCATCTCGGCGGCCACGCGTTCGTCGGCGTAGGTCATCCTGGAGTCTCTGCTGCGGGGGGTTCGCCTGCGCATCGCTCGCTCCGGCGCGGCCGGCGTCGAGCCGCGAGAATCCTATCCGCCCCACCTGACGTCGCCAGTTCTCGAGTCCTTCCACGGATTTCTTGACGGCGCACGGAACCGCGGGGGTCCGCCAGACCCGAGCGGGCCCAAGGCGGGCGCTCCTCCCCCTCTTTGAACCTCACGCCGCCGCTGCTACGTTTCCGGCGGGGGTAGCCGGATGTACGCGCGCTGGGGAGCCTTCGCGATCGGACTGGGCCTCGTGCTCGCGCCGCTCCTCGCGGGTTATCAGGACGCGGGCGCGATCCTGCACGACATCGCGATCGGGCTGCTCGTGTGCGTGATCGCGCTCGCGGCGCTCGAGACCCCGTCGCTGCGGTTCCTCCTCCTCGCGCCGGCGGGGTGGCTCCTCTGGACCGGCGCCCGCGCCGGCGATCCGGCGATCGCGCGCGCCGAGCTCCTCGCAGGCGCCCTCGTCGCCGTCGCCTCGCTCCTGCCGCGCGGCCGCCTCGTCCCGCGCCTCGGGCGCGCGCGGGCGTGAGGACGGTGGTCCGCTGTCGCCTGTCAGCCGTCGGACGTCAGTCCGCAGCGGACGACCGACCCTGACCGCCGATCACTGGGTACAATCCGCGCGTGATCGCCCCAGCGCTCGTCCTGCTCGTCGCCGCGAGCGCGCCCGCGGCGGCGGCTCCGCTCGCCGACGTGGCCTCGCTCGTCCCCGACGCGGTGCTCGACTGACCCCGCACGCGCCCAGGACCGTCGAGGCTCCCGCCCTCGCCCGCGCGCTCGAGGCGCTCGCGCCTCTGCCGCCCGACGCCCAGCTCGCCGCCGCCGCGGCGCGGCTCCGCGGCGCCCGCGCCGGCCCGCTCCGGGCGCTCGCCGTCGGCACCGAGCGCGCGCCCCACCCCGACCGGCTCGACGGAGCGCTCCTCGATGCCGTCTGCGCGCGCGCCCTCGACGGCGCACGCGGGGCCGTGTTCACGCCGCGGCCCGAGGCGCGCCTCCTGGCGGCGCTCGGGCTGGCGCTGACGGCGGCGCAGCGCGGCGGCCCGGCCGCGCCCGAGGCGCTCCGGCTCCTCCTCGCCGGCGCGGCGGACGCCGGGCTCGCCGCCGCGCTCGACGGCCTGCGCGTCCTCGATCCCTGCTGCGGCGGCGGCGCGCTCCTCGCGGCCGCGGAGCTCCTCGCCCGCGCGTGCGGGGCGCGCGTCGCGCTCCACGGCCTCGATCTCGCGCCCCTCGCCGCGGCCGCGGCGCGCGCCCGCCTCGCGCTCCTGGGCGCCGAGGCCGACGTCCGCGAGGCCGACGCGCTCGCCGGCCCCTGGCCCGCCGCCGACCTCCTCCTCTCCAACCCGCCGTTCCTGCGGCACGAGCGGCTCGCGCCCGCCGAGAAGGCGCGGGCGGCGGCGCAGAGCGGGCTCTCGCGCCAGGCCGACCTCTCCGCGCACCTCGCCGCGCTCGCCCTCCGCCGCGCGCCCGTCGCCGCGCTCATCTGGCCGCGCGCGCTCGACACCGCGCGCTCCGCGGCGCCGCTCCTCGCCGACGCGCGCGCCCGCGGCGGGTTCGCGGTCCGGCTCCGCTCCCGCGCCGCCGGGAGCTTCGCCGCCTCGGTGGACACCCGGCTCGCCGTCTGGGTCGAGGGCGCCGCCGCCGACGCGCCCGCGGCGGAGGCCGCCGTCCCGCTCGCGGAGCTCGCGGACGCGGAGGTGGTGGCGCTCCTCGGCGGCCGGGGCGGCGCGCGGCTGCGCGTGCTCCGGACCCGGGCGGCGCCAGGCGGCGCGGTGGAGCTCGGCGCGGTGTGCGCGGTCCGCTTCGGGCTGAAGAGCGGGTGCAACGCCTTCTTCCACCTGGCGCCGCTCGGCGACGGCCGCTTCCGGTCCGCGCTCGTGGGCGAGGTCCGCCTCGCGCCCGGGGACGTCGTGCCGCTGCTCGCGTCGCTCCGCGAGGCGCGCGCGCCGGCCGTGGGTACACCGGCGCGCGTGCTGTTCCGGCCCGCGGCGGCGCGCGGCCTCGCCGGCCGGTACCTCGCCGCGGGCGAGCGCGCGGGCGTGCACCGCCGGCCCACCTGCGCCGGCCGGTCCCCGTGGTGGCGCATCGCCGGCGGCCGCGCTCCGGCGCCGCTGCTCTACCCGGCGAAGATCGGCGCGCGCGCCTTCGCGTTCGAGAACGCGGCCGGGCTCCACGAGGACAAGAAGTGGCATGCGCTGTTCCCGGACCCGGCGGCGCGCGTCCCCGCGTGGCAGCTCGCGGCCGTCCTCTCGTCCACGCCCGTCCGGCTCGCGATCGAGGAGGGCGCGCGGCAGCTCACCGGCGCGCAGGCGATCGCCGACGTGGATTGCCGCGTGGTGGCCGCCGCCCCCATCCCGCGCCCGGAGGCCCTCGCCGCCCGCGCCCGCGAGCTCCGGACGATCTGGGACGCGCTCCGCGAGGACCCCGTCACGACGGACCTCGCGGCCATGCTCGCGCGCCCCGCGCAGCGCGCGCTCGACGAGGCCGTCGGCGCGGCGATGGGCCTGTCCGCGCGCGCCGTGGAGGCGCAGCGCCGCGCCCTCCGCGAGCGCGTCGAGGACCGGCTCGCGCACGCGGCGGCGATCCGGAGCGCGAGCGAACGCGCGGGGTGACGTGCCCCGGGGACCGCTCGCGTGGCGTTCCGCACCGACCCGCAGCCGAGCCGCCCCAGTGACGCACACAGCGGAACCCTCCCAAGGCGAGGCGTACGGCAACGAACGCGACTGCAGGAGACGCCCCGCTCACCCTTCGACGGGCTCAGGGTGAGCGGAATGGAGCGCCACCGCGCACCCGCGGTCAGCCCTTCTCCTTTTTCGCGCACTCCGGGCACACGCCCACGAGCTCGTGGTGGTGCCCCTCGAGGCGGAAGCCGTACCGGGCGGCGACCTCGCGCTGGAGGATCTCGAACGCCTCGAACTCGAACTCGACCACCCTTCCGCACCTGCTGCACCGCAGGTGGTCGTGGTGGTGACGTCCGAAGGTCGTCTCGTAGCTCCTCACCTCGCCCGCGATGATCGCCGGCTCCAGGATCCCGGCCTCCGCGAGGAGCGGAAGTGTGCGATACACGGTCGCCTTGGAGCCGCGGATGCCCCGCTGCTTCAGGTCCGCGATGAGGTCCTCGATCGGGTAATGACCCTCGCGCGCCAGGGCCGCCTCGACGATCGCCGCCCGCGCCTCGGTGAGGCGCAGGTCCTTCTTGTGAAGGAAGCGCTCGAAGCGGTCCAGGGCTTCCTGCGTGCGCGCGTCCAGGGCAGAACCTCCGTGCGACCCGGTCTCACCGTCGGACTACCCTAGCGACCTCTCGTCGCGGGTGTCAACGCTCGGCCGGAACCTTGAAGTCGGGCGAAATACTGCACAGGCTGGCGTTGGTTAGGGGTTCGTCGCTCCCCTGGCCGCGGCCCTCCCAGGAACCTCCCCGACCGTGATCGACTCCCTTCGCCGCACCACCCTGCTGACGACGCTCCTCGCCTGCCTCTTCACTCCGGGCGCAGCCGCCCGCGCCCAGCTCCTGCCCACGACGCCGGCCCCCGCGACGGAGATCGTCTCGAGCCTGCGGGCCCTCGTGGAGGGCTCCCCGCTCGCGGTCGCCCGGACGGGCATCCTCGTCGCCTCGGTGGAGACCGGCGAGGTGCTGTACGCGCGCGAGGCGGACGCGCTCCTCAACCCGGCGAGCAACGTGAAGCTCGTGACGAGCGCCGCGGCCCTCGCGCGGCTCGGCCCGGAGTACCGCTTCTCGACGGAGTTCCTCCTGGCCGAGGCGCCCGCGAAGGGCGTCGTCAAGGCGCTCCACGTCCGCGGCCGGGGCGACCCGACCATGGTCACCGAGCGGCTCTGGGCGATCGCGGGCGAGCTCCAGCGGCTCGGCCTCCGCCGCGTCGGCGAGCTCGTGCTCGACGACGCGTACTTCGACGCGGAGCGGTTCGGGCCGGGGTACGATCGCGAGGACACCGACCGCGCGTACAGCGCCCCGTCCGGCGCGCTCTCGCTCAACTTCAACGCGGTCGAGATCGCCGTCACGCCCGCCGATCGCGCGCAGCAGCGGCCGCACGTGCAGCTCGAGCCGGCGTCGCCCTTCCTCGAGGTCGAGAACCGCGCCGTCACGGTCGGCCGCAAGGGCCGCGCCCGGGTGATCGTCCGGACCGAGCTTCGGAACGGGCGGGAGCGCGTGATCGTCGAGGGGCGCGTGCCGGTCGGGTCCCGGCCGCACGTGCTGTGGCGGCGCGTCGACGAGCCCGCGCTCTACTTCGGCCACACGCTGGCCTCGCTCCTCGAGCTCCGGGGCGTGAAGGTCGGGCGCGTCCGCCTCGCGCGGGCGCCCGAGGGCGCGCGGATCGTCCACGTCTCGCAGTCGGAGGCGCTCGCGGAGATCGTGCGCCGGCTCAACAAGACCTCGAACAACTTCGTCGCCGAGCAGCTCCTCCGGACGCTCGGCGCGGAGCTGCGGGGCGGCCCGGGCACGTGGGCGAAGGGCGTCGAGGCGGCGGAGGAGTTCCTCGGCGAGCTGGGCATCGCGCCCGGCAGCTACGTGATGCGGAACGGGTCGGGCCTCAACGACGCGAACCGGTTCTCGGCGCGGCAGCTCGTGACCGTGCTGCGCGGGATGTGGAGCCGCTCGCAGCTCCAGCCGGAGTTCGTCGTCTCGCTCCCGGTCGCCGCGCGCGACGGGACCATCCGGTGGCGCATGGGCGGGACCGCGGCGGCGGGCCGGCTGCGCGCCAAGACGGGGACGCTCGACGGGGTGGTCTCGCTCGCGGGCTACGTGCAGGACGGCGCCGGGCGGACGCTCGCCTTCGCGGTCCTGGTGAACGACTCGCCCGGGCGGCCGGGCGTGGTGCGGGCCGTGGACGCGCTCGGCGCCGCGCTGGCGGGCAGCGGCGCGCCGCCGGGCGGCCCCGACGTGCGGCTCGCGGTGGCGACGGTGCCGCCCCCCGCGGACCTCGCCGCGCGGCTGCGGACCTTCTACGCGCTTGCGAAGGGCGGCGACGTCCGCAACGAGCGGCTGCTCCGGGAGGCGCTGCGCGAGGCGGCGGATCCGCTGGCGCGGCTCGCGCTCGCGGAGTGCGCCTACCTGGCCGATCCGGAGAGCGAGTCGGCGCAGCGGGACCTCCTCGAGGCCTCGGCCGCGGACCCCGAGGCGCTCCCCCGGCTCTGGGCGCTCCTGCCGGAGCTCTCGCCGGGTCCCGTGGTCTCCTCGCTCGCGGACCTCGCCGCCGAGGACGACGCGGAGGCGCTGCGGCGGCTCGTCGAGCTGGGCGGGCGGACGCTCCCCGACGCGCGGCTCGCCGCCGCGGTGGAGGAGGCCCTCGCCGGCGTCGCCGGCAGCGCGCCGGAGGAGACCGTGTCCGCGCTGCGCGCGGCCCCGCCCGCGGTGGCCGAGGCGGCCGCCGCGCGGCTCGCGGCCGGGTTCGCGCGGGCGGAGGAGGACGACCCGGCCTTCCCGGCCGCGCTCCGCGCCCTCGCCGCCAAGGGCGACGAGGGGGCGGAGACGGCGCGCCGGCTCCTCGAGCGCGTGGACGCGGCGCGGACCGCGGCGGGCCCGCGCCCGGTGCCGGCGGCGGTGCAGGGCGGGCGGTGACCGCGCCGCACGCGGTCCGCGCCGCTCAGCGGCAGGTCGTGTCCTCCGGATAGGGAGTACAGGCGTCGGAGCACCGGAACCGGAGATACCCGGTCGTCGACGGCCCCGTGCTGCACGGGTAGTAGATCGTCCCGCCCGGGCAGGCGGTGAGCGTCGTGCCGTTCGGGCCGCCCATCGTGCACTGGCACCCGCAGGTGCCGTCGCTCTGGCACGCGGTGCTCCCGCAGAGCCCGCCGGAGCACGTCCCGCCGACGGAGCAAGCGCCGTTGCCGTTGCACGTCCCCGGGCGGCAGGTGCCTTGCGCGCAGCGCGTGTCGGTCTGTCCCGCCGCAGTGGGCGTGCAGCGGTAGTCGGCCCCGCACTGCATGCAGATGCCGCACTCGGCCCGCTGATGCGGGGTGGTGCAGCAGGTGGCGGTGCCGGCGGCGCAGCACACGCCGTTCTGGCACTTGAGGCCGGTCGCGCAGGTCCCCTGACCCGTGCCGGTGCACGACTGCCCCGTGCCCGCCTGCGGGATGCAGGTGCGCTGGGAGCAGGTGAACCCCGTGTCGCAGTCCGACGGCGCCGCGCAGGTCCGGACGCACGCGGGCGGGGTCTGCACGGGCGCCGCGCCGCAGGCGACCGACCGGTAGCCGTCGCAGTCGAGGACCGCGCCCGCGCACCCGCTGTCGTCTTCCACCACCCGCGTCCCGCAGGTGTACCCCTCGCACGTCGCGTCGCGGCGGGTCCCCTGGCAATCGGTCGTCGAGCCGGGGTTGGTGCACGTCGCCGGACCCCGGAACTCGTCGGGACAGTCGGACGCCGTCCGGCAGCACCTCCCGGAGGCGCAGCAGTACCCGGAGTCGCAGTGGCCGGTCTGGCACTGGTGGTCTGCCTCGCACGGCTCGCCCGCCGCGAACACCGTCGGCGCGCCTGGATCCGACACGCCGCAGCCGACGACTCCGAGCACCGCCACCAGCGCCGCGATCACGCCTCTCGTCATGGCCATCCTCTCCGGGCGGCGGGCGAGGTGCACGGTGACTGCCCGTCCTCCGCGTGAACCAGGGAGGCCGCACTCTAGCCGCTCGCGCGTGGGCGTGGTGCGGTTTCCGGCGCGTCGAGCGACGCGCGGTCGGTTCCCGGTTCGCGATGCGCGGATCAGGGCGGCGGGGGCGCGCCTTCCGGCGCCGGAGACGCCGGCTGCGCTCCCTGCTCCCGCGCCGGCGCGCGGGGCTCCTTCTCGCAGCGATCGCCGAACAGCGCGCACCGGCCGAACGAGAAGTGCAGGCACGTGCGGAGCTGCCCGCTCGCACGATCGTACATGCACGCCCGCTCGTCTGCACGCCCGCCGCCCCGGGCGACGTCGCCGCGCGCCTCGACCGCCGCGCCGCCGCGCCCGCCTCCGGCGCCCACAGAGGCGGCGCAGCCGAGACACGACGCGAGCAGCACGAGCGGGACGACGAGGCGGCTGGACATGGAACAAGTTATGCTCTCCCCCGGGCGGCCGGCCAGTGCGCCGCATCGAGGTCCGGCATGAGCTTCGCGGATTGGCTTCGGGTCTTCCGGTCCGTGCACGGCGAGGCGCGGAAGGGGACGCTCTCGGGCGACGCGCTCCGCGAGTACCGGGAGGCGCGCAACGAGCTCGCGCGGGCCCTCCTCGCGGCGCAGCGCGTGGCGCTCGAGCCCGGGGTGCAGCCGCGGCGGACGCTGCGGGCCGCCCGCGCGCTCCAGGCCGACGTCGCCTTCTTCGACGGCACCCTGCGGACCGCCACCCGGTCGATCTCGTCCGGCGGCTTCTCGGCGGTGCTCGCGAAGGCGCCGAAGGTGGGCGACGAGGTGAAGGTCACGCTCCGGCTGCCGGGGGGCGCGCCGCTCCAGTGCGACGCGCGGGTGGTCGAGGCGAAGGCCCAGGCCGGCAGCGCCCTCGTGTCGTTCAGGTGGGTGGGGATCCAGGAAGAGGACGCGGAGCGCCTCGAGGACGTGGTCTTCGACGCCGTGCTGGAGCAGCTCCAGGGTTAGCGTGCTCGTCCCGCGTCCCTCGCCCGCGCCGCGGGCGGCCCGTCACCACAGCGCGCAGCGCCGCTCCCCGGTCCGAGCCATGGGGCTCCCAGCCGGGCAGGAGAAGGCCTCCTGGAACGCGGGCAGGTTCGCGAGCGGGCCGTTGACGCGCCACTTCGCCGGAGCGTGATAGTCGTCGAGCGCGTAGTAGCGCGCCAGCTCGGGCCGGATGAGCGTGCACCAGGACTGCGCGTGGGCGAGGAAGAAGACCTGGTCCGGCCCGAACCCGGCCGCGCCGGGCCCCGCACGGCCTCCGCCCTGCGCCCGGTGCGCGGCGTACGCGAGCTCGACTCCGCCCAGGTCGGCGATGTTCTCGCCGAGCGTGAGCTCGCCGTTCACCTTCAGGTCGTCCGCGGCCGTGTACTCCCCGTACTGCTCCACCAGGCAGGCCGCCCGGCGATCGAACTCCGCCGCCACGGCCGGCGTCCACCAGTCGCGCAGGTTCCCGTGCGCGTCGAACTGCCGTCCCTCGTCGTCGAACCCGTGCGTGAGCTCGTGGCCCATGACCATCCCGATCGCGCCGTAGTTGAACGCGTCGGGCGCCTCGCGGACGAAGAAGGGCGGCTGGAGGATCCCCGCCGGGAAGACCATCTCGTTGAGGCCCCACCAGTAGTACGCGTTCACCTCGTGCGGCGGCATCCCCCACTCCAGCCGGTCCACGGGCTCGCCGATCTTGGCGAGGTCCCGGTCCACCTCGAAGGCCGAGGCCGCGAGCACGGTCCGGAAGTACGAGGCGCGGTCCACCTCGAGCTTCGAGTAGTCGCGCCAGCGGTCGGGGTAGCCGACCTTGTTCACCACGCGGCGGAGCTTCTCGCGGGCGAGGCGGCGCGTGGGCTCGTCCATCCACGCGAGGCCGTCGAGCCGGCGGTCGAACGCCGCCTCGATCGCCGAGACGAGCGCGCGGGCCTTGGCCCGGCCCTCCTCGCCGTGGTACCGCCGCGCGAACGCCTGGCCGAGCGCCTCGCCCAGCGCCGTGCCGGTGCGGTCCACGCAGTGCTTCCAGCGCGGCGTCAGCTCCTGCGCGCCGGTGAAGTGCTTGCTCCAGAAGGCGAACCGCTCCTCCACGAGCGCGCGCGGCAGGGCGCGCTCCCGCGCCAGCACCGCGAGGAGCCGCCAGCGGAGGTAGCCCCTCCACGCGTCGAGCGGCGTCGCGGCGACGAGCGCGTCCAGCTTCTCGATCGCGGCGGGCGTCGTGGCGTTGAACGCGGCGAGGTCCGGGTGGCCGAGGGCCGCGAGGAACCGGCCCCACGCGAACCGCGGCGCGAGCCGCTCGAGGCCCGCACGGTCGACGCGGTGGTAGGTCCGCTTCGGGTCTCGGCCCTCGACCTTGGTCCAGTGCGAGGAGGCGAGGTCGCGCTCGAGCCGCCAGATCGCGGCCGCGAGCGCCGCGGCGCGGTCCTGCGGCTCGCCCGCGAGCGCGAGCATCCGCGCCACGTGGGCCCGGAACGCCTCCTGGAGCGCGACGTCCTTCGCGCCGGTCGCGAGGTAGTACTCGCGGTCCGGGAGCGAGAGCCCGCCCTGCGCGACGACGCCGATGACCTGGGTCGCGTCCTTGGCGTCCTGGCTGGAGTAGAGCGCGAACGCCGCCTCGACGCCCTGCCGGTGGAGCCCGCCGAGGACCTCGGCGAGCGTGCCCGCGTCCTGCGCCGCGTCGATGCGGGCCCACGCGGCGCGCAGGTCGGCGAGCCCGCGGGCCTCGATGCCCGCCTCGTCCATGCAGGCCGCCCAGTAGTCGCCGACCTTGTCCGGGAAGCGGTCGCGCGGGTCGCGCGCGCCGGCCGCGTCCGCCTCGGCGATGGTCCGGAGGAGCTGCTCGTTCCGCTCCTCGATGGCGGTGAAGCTGCGCGCGTAGATGGACCGGTCGGGCGGGAGCTGCGTCCGCGCGAGCCACCCGCCGCAGGCGTACTGGTAGAAGTCCGTGCAGGGGCTCACGCTCGTGTCGAGGATCGAGGGATCGATCCCCGGGGCCTCGGCCGGCGCGGCCTGGGCGGCGACCTGCGCGGGCGGAGCGGTCCGGCAGGCTCCGGCGAGGGACGCCAGAGCCAGGGCCGGAGCCAGGGCGAAGCCGAGCGGATGGACGCTGCTGCGCATGCGAACCTCGTCGGAGGGCGTTCGGCCCTCTCCTGCCGGTGAAGGCACGGGAGTCTGCTCCGGCTACTCGGGCGGTGCGGCGTCCTTCTTGGGCCCTCGGTCGCCGAGCGCCTCGCACGCCGCCGCGTCGCCGCCGTCGCACGCCATGCGGACGAGGCCGCCGGACCGGCCGCCGTGGTCCAGCTTCATCCACTCGTCGGCGTGGTCCACCTCGGGCCGCGCGGGCCGCTCCCCCTGCGCGCCGCGGACCGGGCGGGCCGGCTCCTTCCGCCTCGCCGGACGCTCCGCCTCCTCCTGCGCGGCGGGACGGAGCGCCGCGACCGCGGCGCACCCGGCCGGCAGCTCCTGATCGCAGGCGCGGGCGTAGTGGGCGAGCGCCGCCGCCTCGTCCCGCGGGACGCCCTCTCCCGCCTGCAGCAGGCGACCGAACTCGAGGCACCCCTCGCCCGATCCGAGCGTGCACGCCTTCCGGAACAGCTCGGCCGCGAACGCCGGATTGGCGGGGACGCCCCGCTCGCCGTGGAGGTGCGCGAACCCGGCGACGACGCACGCCTGGACCTTCCCCTGCTCGCACTCCTGGAACGCGCGCACGGCCGCGAGCAGCTTCTCGATGTGCTCGGGCGAGCCGAGGCCTCCGGGCAACCCCGGGCGCTCCGGCGAGAGCCGCAGCTTCTCCGGCCCGGAGCGCGCATCCGAGGAGAGCGCGGCCCCGCAGATCCGGAGCGCGCCGACCACCGCGATCACCGCGAAAGCGGCTCCCCAGCGGTTCCCCGGGGACCGCGCCGGCGCCGCGGCCGGCCGCGGCGCCGGCTTCGGGAGCTGCGCGAGCGCGGCGGCCCAGCGCTCGATCCCCTCCGCCGGCGCCATTGCCCGGAGCCACGCGGGGAAGCGCGCTCGCAAGAGCTCGTACGCGGGCGCGAGCGTCTCGAGCGTGTCGTCCGGCGGCCGCGCGCCGGAGCGGAGCCAGCGGGCGACGCGCTGATACCGCTCGTGCTCCTCGAGACCGCGAAGGACGACGGCCTCCTCGACGATCGGATCGACCGCGGCCCCCGCCGCCCCGAGCTGCGCGAGCCGCCTCCGGTCGTGGCGCCACTCGAACCGCTCGAGCGCGGCCGCGAAGAGGTGCTCGTTCCCGGGCCTCCAGCCCTCCGAGAGGCGCGCCGCGACCAGCGCCTCGAGCTCGATCCGCTGCTCGAGCCCGGCGAGGCGGGGATCGGCGAAGCAGCGCTCGAGCGCGTCGCGGGCGTCGTCCTCGTGCCTCCATCGCCCCGCGCCGGCACAGAGCTCGGCGAACACGACGCGCGCGAGGAGCTCGGGCGGTGCGGGCGATCCGAGCGGCGGCGGATCGGGAGGCACCCGGCCGCGCGGCCAGCCCGGCGCGGGCGCCGGATCGGGCTCCGAGGGCGGCTGCGCGGGATCCTCCTCGGGCTCGCCGGCCCGGAACCGCGCGGCCCTGGCCGCCTCGCGCCAGGTGAAGCGTGGAGGGGCGTCCTCGCCGGGCGCCTCCGTGCCTTCGGGGTCGCGTCCTCCCGCCTCGGGGCCTTCGAACGTCTCCGCCGCTTCGGGCTCGGCGGCGCTCTCGCCCCCGTCCGACTCGTCGAGCTCGTCCAAATCGCGCGGCCGCTCCGCCCACTGGAGCGCCGCCTCGTACGCCTCGCGGAGCGCCTGGAACCCGCGCGGATCCGCCTCCTGATCGATGCGCCGCAGCTCGCGCGCGTAGGCGCGCCGGACCTCGCGCACGTCCGCCTCGGGGCCGAGCCCCAGGCGCTCCAGGAATGGCGGAACCCGGGGCACGGTCAGCCCGGGCCGTCGAAGAGGGGTTCACGCTCGAGCCTGTCGAGCTGGTCCTCGAGCGCGCGGCGCGCGGCGGAGGCGCGGCGCGGGTCTCCGGCGGACAGGATCTGCTCGAACTCGAGGATGCGGGCGGCGAGCCACTCCCGCCGCTCGCCCCGGAGCTGCTGGTAGAGCCGCTCGCCGCGCGCGAGCGCCGTCCGGTTCTCGAGCCGCTCGCGCGGGTGGATCTTGAGGTCGGAGAGCGCCTTCAGCCGCGCGTCGATCTCCTCGGGCGTGAGCAGCCCCGGGTTCCCCTCGATGACGAGCCGCGACATGTTCCCGGTCTTGAGGACCGCCGCCTCCACCTCGAGCAGCCCGTTCACGTCGTAGGTGAACCGCACCTCCACGCCGCACTCGTGGATGGGCCCCTCGGGCAGCGGCACGTGCAGCTTGCCGAGGAGGATGTCGTCCGCCACGAGCCGCGCCTCGCCCTGGTAGATGCAGAGCTCGATCTCGCGCTGGCCCTCGCGGACGGGGAAGTAGGTCTTGCTCCGGCTCACGGGGACGGCGACGTTCCGCTCGATCACGGGATCGAAGTGGCCCGCGACGATCGCGCCGTCGGCGAGCCGCTTCACCACCTCGAGCCCCATCGAGTAGGGCGCCACGTCGGTCATGACGACCTCGCGGAGCGCCGCGTCGCGCGCCTTGAGGCCCGCCTGCACCGCCGCCCCGAGCGCCACGACCTGGTCCGGGTCGAGCTCGACGAGCGGGAACCGGCCGAACAGCGTGGTCGCGAGGCGCCGGATCATCGGCATGCGCGTCGCGCCGCCCGCGAGCACCACCGCGTCGAGCTGGCTCGCGCGCAGGCTCGCGTCGCGCAGCGCGCGCTCGACCGGACCCCGGAGGCGCTTCAGGAGCTGGGCGCTCGCGGCCTCGAACGCGGCCTCGTCCACGGTCAGTGCGTGCTCGGTCTCGCCGTCGCGGACCTGCATCGTCGCCTCCCGGTGCGTGCTGAGCGCGCGCTTGGCCGCCTCGGCCTGCGCGCCGAGCCGGTGCAGGAAGCCGCGGTCCTGCCGGAGCGCCGCCGAAAGGTTCCGGCGCTCGAAGAAGAGGTCCACGAGGCAGGCGTTGAAGTCCTCGCCGCCGAGCAGGTTGTCGCCGGCGGTGGCCCGCACCTCCATCACGCCCTCGAACATCTCGAGGATCGAGACGTCGAAGGTGCCGCCGCCGAGATCGAACACCAGGAAACGCGTCTCGCTCCCGCGCTGGTGCATGCCGTAGGCGAGCGCGGCGGCGGTGGGCTCGTTGAGGAGGCGATCGACCTTCAGCCCGGCGAGCTGGCCCGCCGCGCGCGTCGCCTTGCGCTGCGCGTCGGAGAAGTACGCCGGCACGGAGACGATCGCCTCGTGCACCGGGACGCCCAGGTGCGCCTCGGCGTCCGCCTTGAGCGACCGCAGGACGAGCGCGGAGAGCTCCTCCGGCCGGAACTCCCGCGTCCCGAGCCGGAACGTCCGATCGCTCCCCATGTACCGCTTGAACACCGCCGCGGTCCGCTCCGGGTGCGTCTGGAGCCGCTCGCGCGCGGCGCGCCCGACGAGGATCGTGCCGTCGTCGTCGAGGCTGACGCACGAGGGCGTGAGGAGCTCGCCGAGCGCGTTCGGGATGGGCTCGGGCTTGCCGTCGCGCCACACGGCCACGAGGCTGTTCGTGGTCCCGAGATCGATCCCGACGATCATGTGCGCGTCCCCCCCGGTGCGAAACGTCGATTCCAGCACCCGGGGGAGGGGGAGGCAAGCCCTGGAACGCGGCAACCGTGAACCTGTCAGACGGCCCTGCTAGATCCGTCACCCTGCTGCAAAACGCCGCCTGCGGGTCCCGCAGGCCACACAGACGGAGCGCTCGCCATGGTGAACAAGGTCATCCTCATCGGCAACCTGGGGAAGGATCCCGAGGTCCGCTACACGCAGGGCGGGCAGGCCGTCGCCAACCTGCGTATCGCCACCTCCCGCTCCTGGACGGACAAGCAGTCCGGGCAGCGCAAGGAGGAGACGGAGTGGCATGACGTCGAGGTCTGGGGGAAGCAGGCCGAGCAGTGCGGCGAGTACCTCGCCAAGGGCCGCCAGGTCTACGTCGAGGGCCGGCTCAAGACCGACAAGTGGCAGGACAAGCAGAGCGGGCAGGAGCGCTCGCGGGTGAAGGTCGTCGCCGACTCCGTCCGGTTCCTCGGCGGCCGCGGCGCCGGCGGCCCCGGTGGCGGCGGCGGTGGGCGCGGCGGCCACGGCCCCGACGACATGGGCCCGCCCGGCGGGTTCGAGGAGCCCGACTCCGGGCCGTCCGGCCACGGTGGTGGTGGTGGCGGCGGCGGTGGGGGCGGCGGGCCGGACGACATTCCGTTCTAGGCCGCGCCGTACGAACCGCCGAGCACGACGCCAGGGAGGGAGCTCCCTGGCGTTTCGTGTTCTGGCCTGCTGGTGCGCGGCATGCGGTCTCACCACCGAGCGCACGCGGATGCGATTGCCCGGCGCGGGTGCGCGCACGCCGCGCACCATCGCGGTGAAGGTCTTCCGGGTGAAGGCGTCGGCGAGCCCGGGGTTGCTCCCGTCCACGTAGACCATCCGCGGCTCGGCCCGGACCTCGCGGAACCCGGCGGCCCGGAGGAGCGGGTAGAGCCGCCGGCCGATGAGCGCGTCTCCTCCTGCGCGCGCCTGGAGGCGGACCAGGCACTCGATGGCGGCATGCGCCGCCCGGTCGTCCGGGTGGAACGCGGTCAGGCCGTGGTCCCCCTCGACGGCGGTGATCGTCCCGCCGGGGCGCAGCACGCGCCGGACCGCGCGGAGCGCCCGCACCGGGTCCTCCAGGTGCTCGAGCACGAAGCAGACGAAGGCGTGGTCGAACGACCCGGCCGCGAACGGCAGCGCCATCACGTCGGCCTGGCGCAGCTCGACGTTGCGCAGGCCGGCGGCCCGCACGCGCGCGGACGCCTTGCGCAGCGACTCCGTGCTGCCCGCTCTCGAGCCGCGTCGCGACGACGTCGGGCCAGGGTACGGAGAGAACGGAGCGGCGGTGCGCGGGAGCCCGGGCGCGGCACGGAGCCCATCATGCCGCAGGCTCCGGCACACCGACGGCCCAAACGGGATCCCTCTTGGGCTCTTCGCCCGGCACGTTCTCGACGCCGGGTACCCTCGATGGCACGCAGTGACAATCCTTTTTCCTTCGACACGGATGGTTCGCTCGTCGAGGCCACATCCATGATCCGGTTGGAGCCGGCGATCCGCGTCTTCGACCACCCAAGGCGGACGGTGAGGGTCCTCGCCCGGACGAGCTGGGCGATCCTCATGGCCGTCCTGATCGTCGCGGTCACGCACGCCCTCATCCCCTTCACGGGCGGTCGGCCGTTCTTCTTCGCGGCGTTCCCGATCGTCATGGTGGCGTCGCTCGCCGCCGGCGCCGCGGCCGGGATCACGGCCACCCTGCTCGCGACCGCCGCGTACGCGTTGCTGTACTTCGACCCCGTGCTCTCGCTCGTGGTCACGGCGCGGCCCGACTCCGTCCGCCTCGCAGGGTTCGCGGCGAGCGCGCTCCTCGTCGCCGCCGTGTGCGGCGCGCTGCGTTCGGCGTACCGGCGAGAACGCGTCCTCCGTGCGAGCGCGGACGCCTCCGCTTCGGCCCTGCGCGAGCGGACGGAGCACCTGGGGCTCGCGCTGCGCTCGGGGCGCATGCTCGCGTGGACGCTCGACCTCCCCACGGGGACGGCCACCTTCACGGGCGACGCCGCGTCGGTCTACGGGCGTACGCCGCCGAGGTCACCGGCCGAGGGGCTCGCGCTCGTGCACCCGGAGGACGCCGGCCGCCACCGCGACGGCTTCGCCCGGATCGTGCGGGAGGGGGGCTCGTACGAGTCCGAGTTCCGCGTCTCGCGCGGCGACACCGGAGAGACGGTCTGGGTCCACGAGCACGCCATCTGCGTACCGGACCACACCGGGCGCCCCTGGCGCATCCACGCCGTCGCGACCGACGTGACCCGGCGCAAGCTCGCGGAGCTGGCCCTCGAGGACGAGGCGCGCCGGAAGGACCGGTTCCTCGCGATGCTCGGGCACGAGCTGCGCAATCCGCTCGCCCCGATGCGCAACGCGATCGCGATCCTGCAGCGGGAGGACGCGCCCGCCGCGCCGCGGGCGCGGTCGGTGGCGGTCCTGGGGCGGCAGCTCGAGCACCTCACACGGCTCGTCGACGACCTGCTCGACGTGAGCCGGATCGTGAGCGGGAAGATCCGCCTCGAGCGCGCCCCGCTCGACCTCCGCGAGGTCGTCCGCAAGGTCGTCGAGGATCACCGGACGGTGTTCGCGAGCCGCGGCGTGGCGCTCCGGCTGGTCGAGGCCGCCGCCCCGCCCTGGATCGACGGCGACGAGACCCGGATCGCGCAGCTCGTCGGCAACCTCCTCCAGAACGCCGCCAAGTTCACGGACGCGGGCGGAGCCGTCACGGTCGCCGTCGAGCGAAGCGGCGCCAGCGCCGAGATCCGGGTGCGCGACGACGGGATCGGCATCCATCCCGACGTCCTTCCCGCGCTCTTCCAGCCGTTCGCGCAGGCGGACGTCGCGGTGGGCCGGAGCCGCGGCGGGCTGGGGCTCGGGCTCAGCCTCGTGAAGGGGATCGCCGAGCTCCACGGGGGGAGCGTCCGCGCCGCGAGCGGCGGACTGGGCTGCGGCTCGGAGTTCGTCGTGACGCTCCCGGCCGTGGACCGCGCGCCGGCGGCGCACGCGACCGCCACGGAACCGTCTGCCACCGAGCGGCGGTGCCTCCGCGTGCTCGTCGTCGACGACAACGCCGACGCGGCGCTGACGCTCGCGGATCTCGTGACGCTCCAGGGTCACGCGGCGGAGGTGGCCCATGACGGGCGCTCGGCCATCGCCATGGCCCAGGCGGCCCCGCCGGATGTGGTCGTCTGCGACATCGGGCTCCCGGACATGAGCGGGTACGACGTCGCCCGCGCGCTCCGGGCGGGCCCGGACGGCGGAGCCATCCGGCTCGTCGCGCTCACCGGCTACGCGCAGCCGAAGGATCGCGAGTCCGCCGCGACGGCCGGGTTCGACGAGCACGTGGCGAAGCCGGTGGACCCGGACCGGATCGCGCGGCTGCTGGACGGCGCCGCGCGGTCACCCACGCCGAGGCGCTCCGCGGTCGAGAACGTCTCCGCGGACGATGGAGGCGGTCGGCTCACGCCCGCGGCGCCCCACCCTCCCCGTCCCGCTTCCGGTACGCCGTCCCCTTGAAGAGCGCCACCAGCGCCCCGCCCTCGTCGGTGACGCGCACGAGCGAGGTGGAGGTCCGCCCGGCGGCGGCCTCCTCGCGCGCCTCGGCGACGAGCTCGCCCCCGGTCACGGCCTTGAGGAACGAGATGCTCACGTCGATCGCCACGGCCACGCTCCCGGTCGAGTTGGCGGCCGCGGCGAAGGCGAAGTCGGCGAGCGTGAAGATGACGCCGCCCTGGACGATGCCGACGCCGTTGAGGTGCTCCGGCCGTACCCGGAGCCGCGCGCGGGCGTGGCCGGACTCCACGGACTCGAGGGCGATACCGGTGTGGGCGGCGAACCGGTCCTGGGACAGGAGCTGGCGGGCGTCGGGCATGGTGCGCCCCAGCGTACGCCGCCGCCGCGCGGAGGGCGCGCCGTTCGTGCACCCCGCGAGACGCGCAGCGTTCAGGCGAGCGGGCGAGCGCGCGCTCACGCGTGTCGCGGCGCGGCACGCAGAGCTTGCGGTCTTGACTCATCTCAAGCCGGACGCGCGCAGCAACTGCGGGTGTGACGCCGGCTCCGTGTGCTCCGCCGCGCGCGACAATCGGCAGCGAGAATCGACCGTGCGAGGGGAGTACTGTGCGCGCGGGCAAGGTCGGAGAAGCCCGCGAAATTGCAGCACATGATGCCCTTGGTCGATTCACGGACGGACGGCGGAGAGCCGTTTGTTCGAATGGCGTGCGCGAGCCGGTCCGCTCGCGCCCCCGCCGCCCAGCGTTGTCGCTGAACCCGTCATTTCCAGGAGCCCTCATGTTTCGAAATTGGTTCAACCGGCTCATGAAGTCCCAGCGCCGGCGCACGCTGTACCTGACCGCCATGGCGATCGCGTTCGGCAGCGCCTACGCGTTCGCGGGCGACGGCACCGGCTCGTCCTTCGAGTTCTTCTCGCCGCTCACCTCGCCCGAGTTCGACACGTTCGAGCGGGTGTGCATCTTCGTCGTCCTCGGGATCGCGGTCGCGGGCCTCGCGTACGCGCTCCTCCTCGTGAACCAGGTCCGCAAGGCGGATCAGGGCACGCCCAAGATGCAGGCGATCGCGGACGCGGTCCGCGAGGGCGCGAACGCGTACCTCGCCGCCCAGTTCAAGCGGATCCTGCCGCTCATCGTCATCATCACGCTCTTCCTGTACTTCACGTACACCGGCCACGAGCCCGCCTTCGGCGTGGGCCGCGCGGGCGCGTTCCTCATGGGCTCGCTGTTCAGCTGGGCCGTCGGCTTCGTCGGCATGCGGCTCGCGACCTCCGGCAACCTGCGCGTCGCCGCCGCCGCCAAGAAGAGCTACGGCGAGGCGATGCAGCTCGGGTACCGGACCGGCACCATCACCGGCATGCTCACGGACGGCCTCGGCCTCCTGGGCGGCACCCTCATCTTCCTCATGTACGGCGCCCACGCCTACGAGGCCCTGCTCGGCTTCGGCTTCGGCGGCACCCTCCTCGCGCTCTTCATGCGCGTCGGCGGCGGCATCTACACGAAGGCGGCGGACGTCGGCGCCGACCTCGTCGGCAAGATCGAGAAGGACATCCCCGAGGACGACCCGCGCAACGCCGCGACGATCGCGGACAACGTGGGCGACAACGTCGGTGACTGCGCCGGTATGGCCGCGGACATCTTCGAGTCCTACGAGGTGACGATCGTCGCCGCGATGATCCTCGGCATGGCCTCCTTCGGCCACAAGGGCGTCATCTTCCCGCTCCTCGTCCGCGGCATCGGCGTGCTGGGCTCCATCATCTCCACCTACACGGTGAAGGCGGGCCCGAACGACACGAGCGACACGGCCCTCAAGAGCGTGCACCGCGGCTTCTGGATCGGCTCGCTCATCAGCGTGGTCGGCTTCCTGGTGCTCGGGTACTTCTACCTG
Organism: Anaeromyxobacter sp.; assembly: GCA_035627135.1. Taxonomy (GTDB): domain Bacteria; phylum Myxococcota; class Myxococcia; order Myxococcales; family Anaeromyxobacteraceae; genus Anaeromyxobacter. Next base: position 66,068 of record DASPMI010000113.1, read on the forward strand.
AACTTCAGCGCCGGCTACATGGCGCAGAACCCGTCCGCCCTCGAGGGCTTCCCGGGCGGCGACCCCACCGCGCTCCCGGTCTGGGCCAACTTCGGCGTCGCCGGTCTCGACATGCGGCCGGCCCTCACCTGCCTCATCGGCGTCGTCCTCGCGATCGTCCTGAACAAGGTCACGAGCTACTACACCCACACCACCCACGCGCCGGTGAAGAGCCTCGCGAAGTCCTGCACCACCGGCCACGCCACCAACATCATCCAGGGCTTCGCCGTCGGCTACGAGTCCACGGTCGCGAACATCGTGGTCATCGCGGTGGCGATCTTCCTGTCCGTCCTCGTCTACGCCGGCACGCCGCCGATGTTCGTCGCGTACGGCGTCGCCATGGCCGGCATCGGCATGCTCACCCTCACCGGCAACACGATCTCCATGGACGTGTTCGGCCCGGTGGCGGACAACGCCAACGGCATCGGCGAGATGGGCTACGACAAGGACGAGATGGAGAAGGCGCAGCCCGGCTCGTACAAGCGCGCCCGCCAGATCCTCGCGGACCTCGACGCCGTCGGCAACACGACCAAGGCCGAGACCAAGGGCATCGCCATCGGCTCCGCCGTCATCGCCGCCGTCTCGCTGTTCTCGTCGTTCATCGCGGTCATCGCGGTGGGCAGCGAGGACAAGATGAACCAGATGACCAAGGAGATGTACGAGAAGGTCGCCGGGCTCCTGACGGTCTCGGACCCGAAGGTCTTCATCGGCTTCCTCATCGGCGGCGCGGTGCCGTTCCTCTTCAGCTCCTCCCTCATCCGCGCCGTCGGCCGCGCGGCCTTCAACATCGTCAACGAGTGCCGCGCCCAGTTCCGCGATCCGGAGATCTGGAAGGGCACGAAGAAGCCGGACTACGGCCGCGTCGTGAACCTCTGCACGGTCGCCGCGCAGCAGGAGCTCATCGGCCCCGGCCTCCTCGCCATCGCCGCGCCGCTCATCGTCGGCCTG
>DASPMI010000114.1:0-16007 GCA_035627135.1 Anaeromyxobacter sp.
CGGCGTCAACGCGCCCGGGCTGCTTGCCGCGGGCTCACGCGTTCAGCGATCGGCTTGCTCCGGAATCGGTGATCGGCTTCGACCGGAATCGGCGATCGGCATGCTCCGGAATCCGTGATCGGCATGGGCCGGAACCCGCAGCGGCCTGCTCCGCGGCCGGTAGCGTCTCGACGAGGCCGCGGGCCTCCTCGAACGAGACCTCGACCTTGCCTGCACGGGCGAGGGGGTCGGCGGCGAGTACTTGCTTCGTAGCACCGAGAAGAATGAGGGCGATGGTTAGGTGCGTCGGCAAGGTGCTGTTCATGTCGGTCCTCGTCGGTGGTGCAATGCGGTTGCGTTCTGGGGCGGCGCAGTTCACGGCTCGTGCTGTAAGCTGAACGTGGCCGCTTCGATGCGAACCAGGTCGCCGGACTGCATCTCGATCTCCAGAATGGAGGTGTCGTTGGCGCTCGCCGCGGGCCCGCGGACTTCATTTATCGAAACGCTGAATCCCCAGGGCATCTGTCGGTCACAGCTCAGCCGGCAGACGCCCGACGCTACGATCAGTTGTCGAGGACGCGTCGCATCGCCTGTGCGGAGCCGCACGAGGACCTCGCCGGACGACCAGCGCACCTCGAGCGATTCTAGAGTCGCATCGTGAAGCTCGGACCAGGTGCCAGCTTTCACGTTCCACCTCCCAGCTCGAGGTGCGCCGCGCGTGACTCCGGCTCGACAACACTGCCTGCACGGGTGAGGGGGTCGGCGGCTAGCGCGGAGCGAGGCTGGAACGCAGCAGCAACGGCGAGCACCGCAAGAAGGGCATTCCGAGGCATGGTGAAGTAGCGCATCGACGTGTCCTTGGAGGTTCCTGAGCTGCACATGGGAGCTGTCATTCCTTCCAGAAGGGCTCGCCTTCGAGACGGTCGTACTCGGCCAGGGGCCTGTCGTCGTCAACCGAGAACCAGGGCTCTTCCGAGCGGATGAGTCGCACGGGGAGGTACTCGAAATCTGGTAGGTCCGTGCAAGCTGCGGCCGTCTCAGAAGCACTCTCCGCGCATTCGCGGAACGTTTCGAAGAAAGGGGCAAAGACATCAGCCAGGGTGCCGTGGCCAGTCTGCAGGCGGGTCATCTTGCCGAGCCCGACCTGATGCAGGACGTTCGCACTCAACGACGCGAAGCGAGCTTCAACGTGTTGCATGAGGGCGGCCGCTCTGGGGAGCTGTTCGGCTGTCAAGTACCGACGGTAGAGACGATCGAGGAGGAGGTCGAGACCGAGCGTCGTTGGTTCGCTGACGAACGCCCGTATAGACTGGAAGAACGCGTCAACGTCGGACGCCGGCCCGAGTTCCGAGAGGAACACTCCTCCCTTCAATGCCACAGTCTTCATCGAGTGCTCAGCGGGGTGCGACTGCATGTGCAGCCCCCGTTACTGCCATTCGCCATGCATCGATTGCAATGAGGCTCACGTAGTCGGGTGAGATCAGGCTTGGCTCTGCTTGCCGCAACACCAGCTCGGCAGCTCGATAGTACTCAGGGGACACATCGCGCATTTTGTGCTTCGGCTGATGCTGCAGTCCGGAGGGAGGATCCTCCACCTGCCTCGTGGCTGCTTCGAGTGTGCGTCTCACGATGTCGACGTGTGCTCGCATCAGCTCGCTTGCTTCGATCGCGGGCGTGAGCCCTGGTTGCGCGAGGAAGCGGGCCTCCGTGGTCCGAACCGTCTCAACGAACGAATGAACCGCGTTCGGAGTGAAGCCTATCCACCACGCGTCAACGACGCCTTCTCTAGTGAAGGCGGAGTCCAGCAGGCGATGACGCTCTTCGGCAGTTAGGAAACACCCCACACGTTGGTACGTAGCGCGTGGGAGGTCCCGCAGCATATACCCCCACTCGAATGTGGGCCCCAGGTAGAACGATCCGCTGAAGCGGTTCTTGTAACGATTGGAGAACTCGATTCCTAGCGTGAGGATGAGGGGGTCTTCGCGTTTGTAGACAATCGTCTTGCTTCCAGGCACGGGCCGGTACCCGGCCGCGCGAAGCTCTCTGGCGAGCACTTGCAGCAGATGTGCTTTCGACATTGAGGTCTTGGGCAACCCGGTCATCGCTTGGCCGGTCCTCGATAGGTCGGGCTGCCGGGCTGAAAACGCGGATCGGTCGGGTCATAGTACTCAATCGTGGCCCGATACCCGTTGTCCTCCATCAGTTGCGCGCGCTTCTTGGCTGCGGCGTGGCCCGAAGGGGTGTCTGGTTTGATGATCACGGCTTCGTCGCCCTTGATCGCGTCCTTTCGAACCTTCTTGCCTCCTCTGAGCGAGAGGGCCTGTTCGACTTGATACCCCAAACTCTCGTACTCGGCTTCGATCTGTCTGTGAGCATGCGTGTTCGGTTTAGCGGTCCGTCCGCGGTCGTCTGAAGTCGCGTAACCCCGCGTTTCACGATCCGAAAACTGGAAACGGCCACCGACCTCTGATCTGGTTGCGGTGTCTAGGCGCAAATCCGATCCGGAGGCACGATGGCCGCGAGCCAGCGTACCAGCATCCCCGACGAGCTGCGATCCCTCTTCCCGACCCGCTGGCTGAACGCCACCGCGCGCGAGTCCGGCCTGCTGACCAGGCGCCGCAAGGTCGCGCCCGCCCATCTCTTCTGGACGCTCGTCCTCGGCTTCGCCGTGGGGCACCGCCGCAGCCTCGCCTCGCTCCGCCGGTTCTTCCAGGCGAGCACTGGTGTCGCCCTCGTCCCCTCGTCCTTCTACGACCGCTTCACGGCGGGGACGGTCCGCTTTCTCCGGCGAGCCCTCGTCCGCGCCACCGAGCGGCTCGGCCAGCCGTCCGGGAAGCTCCGGGGGCCTCTCGAGCGGTTCAAGGACCTGCTCGTTGCCGATGCCACGGTGCTCCGCCTCCACGACGCGCTGGCGAGGGCCTTCCCGGGCTGCCGCACGAACCACACGCGTGCCGCCGCCAAGCTGCACGTCGTCATGAGCGTGCTGGGTGCAGGTCCGCGCAGCGTCGCCGTGACCGGCGAACGCGTGAACGAGCGGCGCCGCCTCGGGATCGGCCGGTGGGTCGCCGGCCGCCTCCTCCTCTTCGACCTCGGCTACTTCAGGTGGCAGCTCTTCGACCGCATTCGCGCGAACGGCGGGTACTTCATCAGCCGCCTCCGGGACGACGTGAACCCGATGATCGTGGCCGAGAACCGGCGTTGGCGTGGAGCCTCCAGGCGGCTCACCGGCCGGCGCCTCCGCCAGGTGAAGGAAGGGCTCGCACGGGAGGTGGTGGACCTTCTCGTCGAGGTGGACCTCGTCCGCCGGACCTACCTCGGCAAGAGCTCCCGCGAACGCGTCATCTTCCGCGTCGTCGGCGTGCGCCACGGTGACGCGCGCGAGCACCACTGGTACGTCACGAATGTGCCGGTCACGGTCCTCACGCCCGAAGAGATCGCCACCACGTACGCAGCGCGCTGGGAGATCGAGCTCGTCTTCCGGGAGCTCAAGTCGCACCTGCGGCTCGCCCAGGTCGCCTCGCGCCGACGCGCAGTGGTCGAGGCCCTCGTCTACGCCGCCCTCATCGGCCTCGCCGTGAGCCGTGCGCTCTGGCATCGCCTCCGCGCTCTCGTCGAAGCGGGGCGCCGCGTCTCCGAGCGCCGCGTCACCGACGCCCTCGCGGTCGTCGCGGCGGAGCTGGCCGTCGCGCTCGCTGGCGTCCCCGCGTCCACCGAGCAGCACCGCCGATGGCATGCTCTCCTCTCAGCAGAGGCTGCCGATCCGAATGTCGGCCGCGCTACGATGAAGCGCGCCTTCGCGTGCTAAACCGATCACCCATGGGGGCCCCTGTGCTTTCGGGCGTTCGCGTCCGACGGGTACAAATCCAGGGGTGATTTGACCCGCAACCGCACCCCGCGCATCGACACTGAACCGCTAGTGCAGGCGACCACTTAGCTGTGCGGTGGTCCGCTCGGGGACTCGCCGCGCCTGGGCTTCCGCGAACTCCAGCGTTCCCATCTCCGTCATGCGCAGGAAGTCCGTGCGGTCCGCCTTGGCCCCGGCTTCGGACCACCGGCGCGACACCGCTTCTCTCTCCTCCATCAGCGCGGACACGAGCGGATCCTCGATGAGGCGGCCGAGCTGGACGAGGGAGGCGAGACGGCGTCGGGCGAGAAACGGGCGCAGCGATCGAAGGAGGTGGACGCCGCCGTTGTGGTCGCGAGTCTCGAGGTATCCCCGTGGCAGTGTCGCTCGTCGGGACGGGCACAGGATCATCCTGGCGGCCCTCGGCGAGTTGAGGGCCCCGTGGAGCAACGACACCACCGCGGCCCTCGAGTCGCCCGCCTCGTACTGCGCCATCGCGGCGACGAGGCTCTCCGACGGGTCGAGGTTGCGGTTGTATAGCGCCGCGGTCGCGGCCTCTGCCCAACGCCCGGTGTTCAAGTACACCGGGGCGCGCAGCGCATTGGCGGAGCTCGGGTCGTCGCACTCGCGCTCCAGGCGGTCGCAGATCGCGAGCGCTTCCTGATGCTCGCCGGCCTGCCCGAGCGCGAGGGCGAGGTTCTTGAGGCCCCGCATGTACGGGCGCGTCGAGAGATCGGTCCACCAGCTCGACTTCGCGACGCGCTTCGGGAACAGGCGCCGGCCGAGCTCGATGGTCTTCTGGAATCGCTCGATCGCCTCCGGAAGGCGCTCGCGATCGAGGGCGATGAGCCCGAGGTAGTTGTGACCTTCGGCGTAGTCCTCGAAGGCGTCGACGAGGATCCCGAAGATCACCTCGGCCTTCTCGAACTCGCGCTTCTCGTAGTGGTCTGCAGCCCACTCCTCGATATCGGCGGGAACCTCGCGACCACGGAAGGCTGTTCGCCAGAACCACGGGTTGTCCTCGTTGTACTTGGCAGGCTTCGGTGTCGGGGTGCGGAGCCGAAGATCGATGAGCTCTCGCACGAACTCGAGCTCCCTTCGGTGCGCGTCCACGGTGGCGCCGGCTGACAGGAGCTCGTTCGGGTCGGCCAGGACGAGCTGCCGCGCGAACGCGCACAGGTCCGTCCGGAAACGCGAGAGGAGTCGGGTGGTGCGGTACTCGTACGACTCCGGGAGCGCGTCCAGGTGGTCCAGGATCGCGCGGTCGATCGCCTTCCAGTCGAACCGGAGCTTCGGGAACGCGTCGGCGAGGAGGTACCGGAAGGTGCGACGGCCCTCCTGGCTTCCCCTGCCGACGGCCTCGAGCGCCTCCGGGCGCGAGTACAGCGTGAACAGGATTCTCTGCTGCACCTTGCCGGTCCCCGGCTCGCGCTCGGCGTGAGCGAGGACGAGCTGGGTCCCTCGGCGGCGAATGAAGGGCACGGTGCGCTCCCGGTCGTAGTGTTGAGGGGCCTAGTCCCACACTACGGCGCGTCCGTCAAGGCGGGTTGCAGTGCGCGATCCCGTTCCTCCTCGAGACGAGCGCCCGCTACAGCTCGGCCTTCCGGAAGCGAGCGAGCAAACTTGGCTTCCTCGCGTGAACCTCTCGGAGCTGGCCGATGCGCGCTTCCGCCTCACCAGACCTCCCGGCCCGAGCGCAAACGTCCCGCAGGTCCTTCAGCAGGGCGATCGCCTCGTCGTACCGCTTCGGCTGTCTCGTCGCGAGGAGCTCATCCACCTGGTGCCAGGCTTCCTCCTCCATTCCGGCGAGCCGGAGGAGCACGCGTTCACGCTCCTCCGCGGCCAGCCGCTCACGGCGTGCTCTGTCGCGGGCCGCGAGTTCGGCCTCTCGCCGGCAGCGCTGCTCGGCGCGCTCTCGTGATGCCGACAGGATCTCGCCGGTGGTGCGGGGCTGCGGGGCCGATCGCCCGGGTGCCTGGGAGCACCACTCGCCGTACCGGCGAAGCAGCCCGGCGCGGACGTGTGCTGCGGGTCCTCGGAGCAGCCGGACGAGTATCGATGCCTTCTCAGGGGCGGGCAGCGCCGAAACCCATTCCTCGATTGCCGCGTCGTCGAGATGCTCCAGGTCCGGGCTCCCACTGGCCGCGGCGTCGATCAGGTCTCGATCGATCCGGAGGAACTCCGCGAACGCGTCGAGCGGCGGCGTCAGGGCGCCGAGTCCGGGAGGGCAGGGCGGCTCGAGGACCTCGTCGCCAAGCTCGCCCGCCTGCACGCGCGAGAGCCAGGCAAGATACAGGGCCCGCAGGTCGCCGCTCGCGAGCTCTTCCCGGATCGGCAGGAGGATGGCCAGCGTGTCCTGGTCCTCGTCGATCCATTCGCCACCGCTGTCGTCTTCGGAGCGGAACGCGAGGACGACGTACTTCCCCGACCTCCATGCCGACGCGCGCTCGCCCGCGCAGTACGGCTCGACGGCGGATGTCGGGAGCACGTCGATTGGCAACCGGAAGATCAGTTCGCGTGATCCCCAGTTTGCGCAGTACAGGAACGCGTCGAAGTACTTCGACATCCACTCCGCGACGTCGCCCTTGAAGCTCCCCCACGAGTAATCGACGACGAAGCGGCTGGACGTGATCGTCGCGCGCGACGAGTACCGTCGGAGCTCCTGTTGCTCGTCCCGCGTGAGCGGCCGATCGACTGCCTGGAACTCGTACAGCTGGAACTCGGCCACGAGGCCGACCCGCGACCCAGCTCCTGCTGGACGGTACGGACGATGATCGCCGTCAGGGTCAGGTCCGTGTTCCCGTTCCAGTGCTCGAACGCCCGGATGGCGCGGAACCGGAGCGCGGTCGCGAGATCCCGAAACTCGGGGGTCTCCTCCTCCGGCGCGAGCGGGAAGTCCTCGACGAGCGGCACGTCCTGCTTGCTGGCGAGGCGCCGCCGCAGGCTCTCCGCGGCGGCCCGCTCCGCGTCCTCGACGGATCGGACTCCGGCGAAGACCCGCTCGAACGCCGCCTCCGCCTCGCGCGGGTCCACGACCGTGACGTTCTGGTCGAGTGCCTTCATGAGATCGTCTGCGTCGCCCTCGTGGGCCGCGAAGAGGCGGTTCACGACGCGGCACCGGATCGCGACCACCTCGGGGCCGAGGTGCGGACGGAAGAACGATGCCGCGGCGACGGCTCGTTCAATGGAGCCGGTCTGGATGGTCATGCCGCCGCCCTTCTTCGGGAACCGGATGCGGCCGAGGACGATCGGTCTCCGTTCCGCCGGCACCGCGTCGAAGCCGGCGGAGATCGCGAGCGACGCCGACTCGGCGTCATACAGCCATCGCCAGCAGCGCTCGGCCGGATCCTCCACGACGCATCGTAAGGGCCGGAGCCGGTGGGTGACGTACGAACGGTCCGGGATGGAGTAGTAGAGCCGAACGGGCTGGAATGGCTCCCGGGTCATGGTGGTCAGGAGCATTCGATCGGGAGCTGCGCCGCCGAGACTCGTCACGGTTCGCCTCGCTGGATGGTCCTCCACGGGCCTCCTGCCGGCCAGTGCCGGTCGAGGACCTTGGAGGTCGCGGCCGCCCGGAGGGGAGGAAGAACGAACCGGGCGATGTGCTCGATCGCGTCCTCGAGTGACGGCTGCTCGCCGCGGATGCGTGAGCGGCTCAGGAATGCGCGCCACTGCGCCGTCTTGCCGTTGTCCCCGGCGAAGTCCCTGGTCAGCCCGATGGGGGGGTCGGAAGGGATGGCCGTCCTGCGCCGCTCGAACGTGGCGGCAAGGGCAGCTGCGAGCGCGGTCCCCTCGAAGGCAAAGGTCCGTGCCAGCACGAGCAGGTCGTAGAAATCTTTGAGGCGGGTGTTCGAGATCCCGAGCACCGCGATGGCGTGGACCTTCTCGGCGACCACCGTCTCGCGAGAGTAGGCCCGCACGTGGGGCGCGGGAAGCTCGAGGAGAGTAGGGTAATCGAGCTCGACGGGGCCGGGCGTGACTGCATCTCCGAAGCCGACGTCGATCTGCACGGGGATCCGCGCCGAACCCAGCCGCGCCTCGAGCCTCACCCGAACTCCCTCGTACTCCTCGTCTTCGCGGATGCGCTCACCCCGCATGGTCTCGGTGTCGAACTCGAGGCCATCCTCCTCCACGGCCTGCAGGCAGACGTTCCGGAACGCCTCGACCATGCTCTCGATCGCGTTTTCACCTCGCCCCAGCATGTCAAGATCGCGGGTCGCGCGATGCGGTGCGCCGGTCCAGGCGCTGAACAGCAGCGCGCCCTTCAGGATGAACGAGCTCGAGTGTGGCGACGCCGCGAGGCGGTAGAGGAAGCGTTCCAGAGCGTACCGGACGAGCACGAGCTGGAAGTCCTCGCCGCGGCGCTGCGCTACGTCGTACAGGCGCTGGCGCACCGAGGCGGCGACGTTCACGAGCGGTCTGTTCATCCAAGAGCCTCGACGTACGGTCGCATGACCCGAGCCACCCGGCAGATGCGGGCATACCTCCAGAGCTGGTCGAGGCTCCCCCGCTTTCTCCGGAACTCGCGGAGCGCCTCGATGGCGACGTCGAGGCCGATCTTGTTCCGGAACTTGAAGCAGTCCGCGACCGTTTTCGCGGCATCGTAGACGGCCACCCTGACGCCCTCGACCTGGAGGTGAGCCACTCCGGCTCGACGGGAGGCGCCCGACATGCGGACAGTGCGGATGGGCAGGGCTTCCTCCTTGGGGGCGCGGGCCTTCACGTCGACCGCGAGCCAGACCTCGGAGGGTGCCTGCGTCGTGAGGTCGTGCACGCGTAGGGCGGAGAGAAGGCAAACCACTCCGTGCGGCACCCGGCGAGCGACCTCTGCGAGTGTTCTGCGGTCCGATGGCTCGGCTGCCGCGAGCACGTAAAGGCCGCGGCCCCGCTTGCTGAGCGTTCCGCGGCGGACGAGCCGGCCGAGGTAGCTCCGGGGGACCCGGAGCCGCTCGAGGTCCTTGGAACGGATGACGCCGGTCCGGCGGGCGTGGTGAAGGAGTCTATCTGTCGGGGACATGGTACGGATCGTCGGTAGTGGCCACAAACTACCGACATACTGTAGCATGTCACGTTTCCGGATGTCCGTTCCTACCCGGGATGGCACGAGAAAACGGCACCAGGTCCGTTTTCGTCCAAACCCCGCCCCCGCAACCATGAAGGACGCCCACTTGGCTCGCTGCCAGGTGGGCCCGATGCCGGAAGATCGACTTGAGAGGCGTGACGCCCGGAGATCGTCCCTGCCGTCGAGTTCCGCCTTCTGTGTCTTCTGGGGCCAGAGTGGGGCCAGTCGCGTCGTGAAGGGTGCCGGGGACCTCGGGATCTCTCCGCCGCCCTGTGAAGAGTATGAGCAAGCCCATCAAGCACCGGAACAAGTGAGGAGGAGCGGGGCGCATGCCGCCACCGTCCTGAGCGCAGGAGATGCAAGGGGCTCCACCCTCCGTGGGCGGCGTCGGTGAGCGCGAGCACGAGTATCGTCCGTTCATCCTGTACGAGGAGAAGTCCGATGCGCTCATTGGGTCGGTTGTCTGCCGTGTCGCTGTTGCTCCTTGGAGTTCCCGCTGCTGCCCTTCCTCCGGGGAACGGGCATCCGGGCTCGTCGCCGGGGGACGTCTGGCGGGCCAGGGCATCGATGCCTACCGCGCGGAACGCCTTCGCCGCTGCCGCCATCAACGGCAAGATCTACGTGGTCGGCGGCATCGGGGACGGCGTTCTCGACCTCGTCGAGGAGTACGATCCGCGCACGGATTCCTGGCGTCAGCGCTCGCCGATGCCGACCCCCCGGTTCTCTCTGGCCGTCATCGCCACCGGCGGACGCCTCTACGCCATCGGCGGCCAGAACGGACAGGACACCCTCGACACCGTGGAGGTCTATGACCCGAGAACGGACTCCTGGGCGAGCGTCGATTCGCTCCCCGTCGCCAGCTCCAGGTTGGCGGCGGTGGTCGTGAAGGGGAAGATCTACGCGATTGGCGGCTTCACGAGGAGCAGCGGCTCGCCGGAGATCATCGGGACGGTGCAGCGTTACGACCCGAAGGCCGGCGTCTGGGACCTCCTGTCGGAGATGCCGACGCCGAGGTCCAGTTACGCGATCGGCACGATCGGGCGGCACATCTACGTCATGTACGGGGCTTCTCCGGAGTCCCCGGGGGGCGGCGGCCCGTTCGACCTCTACGACTGGGTGGCTGACTCGTGGGCGCCGACGGTGCGCCTGAATACTGACTTCATCGGCCCCGCGGGCGCCGTCTTGAGGCGCAAGATGTACGTGATCGGCGGCGGGCACGCTCAGGCGTCGGTCACGGTGACGAACAATCTGGAGTACGACCCTGCGACGGGCACGTTCTCCACGCGTGCCCCGATGCCGACCCATCGCATGGATGCCGCCGCGGTCACCCTGGGCGGTGAGATCTACGTGCTCGGCGGGCGCCAGTTGCCGTCTGGGATCACCGTCGCCGTCGAGGCCTACACGCCACCGCGAGCGGGATGCGGGGACTCCGATGGCGAGATCGGGCGGGAACACTGCGGGTCCGTGATGCGCCGGTGACGGGCACGCGGCGCGGCGCGCGCACTGCGCGCCGACGAACGCCGCAAGGGTTCGCAAGCACCGCCGCCCTCACGCGCGCCACTCCTGCACCCGCCGGCGGAGGCGGCCCGCATCAGAAGGATCGGGTGCGAAGGTTTCAGGCGCGACCCCGTCCGCGAAGTTGGCGCAGGCGACCACCTGGCTCTGCGGTGGTTCGCTCGAGGACTCGCCGCGCCTGGGCTTCCGCGAACGGCCAGCGTCCCCACGCCATCGCGAGAAGCCGGCGGCGTGGTCAGAGTGCCGCGGAACCGGAACGAGCCCACGTCGGCACCGTTGACACCCCCGCCCACGCCGCCGTAAGCCTCTGGCCCGGGTGTGGCGAGTGGTGTGCGCCGCAGGATCCGGAGCAGTCGGGCCGCTGCTCCAAGCGCAGGTGTTCGCATGCCCACGCCCCAGGGTGCCCCCGTCCGAGCGCTGTTCCGTGCCGCGGTCGCGCCGATCCGCGCGTTCCTCGCGCTCGAGGCGGCGAGCGGGATCATCCTCCTCGCCGCCGCGATCGTCGCGCTCGCCTGGGTCAACCTGGGCGGTGCGGCGAGCTACCACGCGCTCTTCTCGTACCCGCTCACGCTCGGCGGCGGCCCTGTCCTCGTCACCTTCACGCTGCACCAGCTCGTCAACGACGGGCTGATGACGCTCTTCTTCTTCGTCGTGGGGATGGAGATCAAGCGCGAGCTCGTGGTGGGCGAGCTCCGCACCCGCGCGCAGGCGATGCTCCCGGCGATCGCGGCGCTGGGGGGGATGGTCGCGCCGGCGCTCCTCTTCGTCGCCTTCAACTCGGGCGGCCCCGGCGCGCACGGCTGGGGCATCCCGATGGCGACGGACATCGCCTTCTGCATCGGTGTCCTGCAGCTGCTCCGCTCGCGCGTGCCGTACGGCCTGATCGTCTTCGTGACTGCCCTCGCCATCTTCGACGACATCGGGGGAATCCTCGTCATCGCGATCTTCTACGGTCATGGCATCGACCTGCCCTGGCTGCTCGCGGCGGTGGGCGTGACCGCGGTCCTTTCGGCGATGTCGCGGGGCCGTGTCCGGCACGGGGTCGCCTACGCACTGGCCGGAGCGCTCCTCTGGTACGCCCTCCACCACGCGGGCATCCACGCCACCATCGCCGGCGTGATCGTCGGACTGGCCGTCCCGGTCCGGTCCCGCACCGAGCCCAGGGTGGCGCTCGCGGCGCTGGCGGCCCACACGGCGAGACTGCTCGAGCGATCTCCGGAGCCGGACCTGGAGTCGCACGCGCTCCTCCAGATCGAGGGAGCGCTGGAAGACCTCGAGCCGCCGCTCACCCGCTTCGTTCACCTGCTTCACCCGTGGGTTGCCTATCTCGTGATGCCCGTGTTCGCGCTCGCGAACTCGGGGGTCGACCTGCGCCAGCTCGAACCCGCGCAGCTCCTCGGCCCGGTGGCGGTCGGCACGGCGGCGGGCCTCGTCCTCGGGAAGCTCGCGGGGATCTTCTCGTTCACCGCCCTCGCCGTTCGGGCAGGGCTCGCGCCGATGCCGGGCGGCGCCTCGTACGCGAAGCTCCTGGGGGTCTCGCTGGTGGCGGGGATCGGCTTCACCGTCGCGCTGTTCATCGCGACGCTCGCGTTCCCAGGGCGCCCGGAGCTCCTCGATCAGGCCAAGGTCGGGATCCTGGGAGGGTCGCTGCTGGCGGGCATCGGCGGTGCGATCCTTCTCCGCTTCACTTCGTTGCTCGGCGGCAGGACATCGGACCTGGCGGAGCGCGCGGAGGACGGCGAGGGAGCGCCCGCCGCGGTGGAGCAAGGGCGCTGACGCTCAATGCGGAGGCGATGCGCGAGACGGCTCCGGCGGTCGCGTTTGCACCGGGCGGAGCCCGCGCGATCCCGGGTCCTCGACCGTCGTCCCTGGCGCGAGCGGCACCTCGCGGACATGGGCGCTGCGCGCGATGGCGTGGGCCGCCACGGGGGAGGTGACGAGGAAGAAGCCTGCGATGAGGATCGCGCGGATCGTCACGAACCCTTCGAGGTGGGCGAACGCGACGCCGCACATGACGAAGAGGACGCCGACGGTGGACGCCTTGGTCGCGGCCTGCATCCGCGTGAAGAGGTCCGGCATCCGCGCGACCCCGAGCGCCGCCACGAACATGAAGGCCGCGCCGACCAGGACGCTCGCCGAGGCGATGACGGTCGTCACGCCCGCCTCCGCGCGATGAACGTGGCGAAGGCCACGGTGCCGAGGAACGAGACCAGCGCCAGGACGGTCGCGACGCGGAGCGAGGGGTGCGAGCCGGTGGCGATGGACTGGAGACCGATGGCGCCCACCGTGAGGGCGGCCATGAGGTCGAGCGCGACCACGCGATCGGCCGAGCTCGGCCCGCGGACGAGGCGGGAGAAGGTGAGCAGGAAGGCGCCCCCGACGAGGGCGCCGGCGGCGTAGACGACCGCGGGCGGCAGGAGGGGGCTCATCGGGCCAGCTCCAGGATCCGGCGCTCGAACCCGTGCTTGATCTCGTGGCGGACACGATCGGCGTCGGCGGCGAACATTGCGTGGACGAGGAGCGTCCGGCGATCGGGCGAGACGTCGAGGGCAAGGGTGCCGGGCGTGAGGGTGATGAGGATCGCGAGCAGCGTGATCTGGCCGTCGGTCCGGACGTCCAGGGGGACGGCCACGATGGCCGGCCGCATCCGGGGGCGCGGCGTCAGCACGTCGTGCGCCACCCGCAGGGCGCTCACGACGACCTCGCTCAAGAAGAAGGCCGCGAACCGCAGCGCGGGGCCGGTCTTGCGGATCCGGGCGCGCTCGGTGGTGGAGAGGCGGAGCGCGACGTGGGCGAGGACGAGCCCGAGCACGAAGTTCGCGGCGGTGTAGCTCTCCGTGAGCGCCGTCCAGACCCAGGCCAGGAGCGCGTGCCAGAACACGAGCGTCACGGAGCGCCTCCCAGGACGGCGGCGATGTACGCGCGCGGGTCGAGGAGTTGCTCCGCCGCGCGCTGCGAGAGTGCGAAGAGGAGACCCGGGACGAGGCCGATGAGCAGGGTGAGCGCAGCGAGGGCGACGCTCGGGGCGAGCCGCAGGGCGAGCGCCCCGCGCGCGATCGGCGCCGACGGGATCCCGGCGGGCTTGGCCTTGGCGAAGACCTCGTTCCAGATCTTGGTCATGGAGTAGAGCGTGAGGAGGCTCACGACGAGCGCCACCGCCACGATCATCCAGCGCCCTTCCTCGAGGCCGGCGCGCACCAGGAACAGCTTCGCGTGGAAGCCGGAGAGGGGTGGGATGCCGGCGAGCGAGAGCGCCGGGACCAGGAAGAGCACCGAGACCAGCGGCCGGCTCGCCCAGAGCCCGCCGGCGCGGGCCAGCTCCTCCGTTCCGCTGACCCGGCCGATGACGCCCCCGAGCAGGAACAGGTTCGTCTTCACCAGGATGTGGTGCGCCACGTAGAAGATCGCCCCCGCGAGCGCGAGGGGCACGAACAGGCCGAGGCCGAGCAGCATGTAGCCGATCTGGCTCACGATGTGGAACGCCAGGATCCGGCGCACGTGCGACTGCGACGCGGCCCCGAGCACGCCGCTCACCATGGTGGCGGCGGCGACGCCCACGATGATCCCGTGCGTGAAGGACACGTCCTGCCGGAAGAGGAGCGTGAACACCCGGATGAGCGCGTAGACGCCCACCTTCGTGAGGAGCCCCGCGAAGAGCGCCGACACCGCCGCAGGTGGCGTGTGGTACGACGCCGGCAGCCAGAAGAAGAGCGGGAACACCGCCGCCTTGATGCCGAACGCCGCGAAGAAGAGGAGCGCCGCGGCGGTGACGAGCCCGGGATCGTCCGCGCTCGCGAGCCGGACCGAGAGGTCGGCCAGGTTGAGCGTGCCCGTGAGGCCGTACAGGATCCCGGCCCCCGCGAGGAAGAGCGCGGAGGAGATCAGGTTGAGCGCCACGTAGTGGAGGCCGCCCTTCACCTGGTCCCGGCGGCCTCCGAGCGTCAGGAGGACGAAGGATGCGATGAGCAACACCTCGAACCAGACGTACAGGTTGAAGAGGTCGCCCGTGAGGAAAGCCCCGCAGACGCCGGCGAGGAGGACGTGCACGAGCGGGTGGTAGCCGAAGGCCTTCCGCTGCCGGTCCACGTCGTCGATCGAGGAGACGAGGACCGCCACCCCGATGAGCCCGGCGAGCAGGGCCATGAGCGCGCCGAGCCCGTCCGCCACGAGCGTGATCCCGAAGGGCGCGGGCCAGTCGCCCGCCTGGAGGGAGAGGATCCCGCCGCGGTGAACCGCCGTGACCAGCGCGATCGTGCTCGCGAGCAGGCCGGCGCCGCCGGCGAGGGAGAGCACGGTCTGCGTGCGCCGGCTCCGCCAGGCCACGAACGAGAGGGCCGCCGTGGTGAGCGGGATCAGGATGGGGAGGGCGACGAGGACGTTCATGGCTCGGGCGCATCGAAGCGGTCGACGTCGTCGGTGCCCGTCTCTTGATGGGCGCGGTGGAGGAGCGCGATCGCGAAGGCGAGCACGCCGAAGCTGATGACGATGGCGGTGAGCACCAGCGCCTGCGGCAGGGGATCGGCGGAAGCCGCCGGGGCGGCGCCCGCACCCACGATCGGCGGGCGGCCCCGCACCACTCCCGCCGCGGAGAACACGAGCAGGTTCGCGGCGTGGGAGAGCAGCGCGATTCCGACGAGCAGCTTCACGACGCTCCGGCGGAGCATCATGTAGACGCCGGTCGCGTAGAGCACGCCGACCACGAGGGCGAGCCAGGGTTCGGACATCAGGCCTCCTCCGCCAGGCTGAAGATGCCGTTCAGCGCCGTCCCGAGCACCACGAGGAAGACCCCCGCGTCGAAGAGCACCGGTGTCCCGAGCGCCTTCAACGGGCTCCCGGCCGGCAGGTCGACCCAGAGGCCGGTCATCGGTGGTGCGCCTGCCAGCGCGCCCGTCCAGACGGCGGCGAGCGCGATGACGAGCCCCAGGCCGGCGAGCGTCCGGGGCTCGAGCCGCAGCGCGCGGCGCGCGGAGGCGACCCCGAACGCGATCGTGTGGAGGGTGAGCGCGCCGGCCGCGACCAGCCCGCCCACGAACCCGCCCCCTGGCGCGTCGTGCCCGGCGAGGAAGAGGTAGACCGCCAGCAGGAGGAGCAGCGGCTCGATCGCGCGCGCCGCGGTCTGGACGATGATCGAGCTCCCCCCGTGCCGCTCCGGGTCCATTCGCAGGTCAGGATCTCTCGGGGTCCGGTGTGTCATGCGTCGTGCCTCGGTCGGAGCTTGAGGAGGGCGACGATCCCGAAGCCGGCGATGGCGAGCACCGTCACCTCGCCGAGGGTGTCGAGGCCCCGGAAGTCCACCAGGATCGTGTTCACCACGTTGTGCCCGTGGGCCCCGGGCACCGACTGCGCGAGGTGGTAGTCCGAGATCGGGTCCGGCGGCGGGGTGCGGGTGGCGGTGAGCACGAGCAGGGTCATGAGCGCGCCGACCGCGCAGGCGACCACGACGTCGCGAACCCTCGAGGTCCACGACGAGAGCCGGGCGAAGTGGGGCAGGTGCCGGAACGCGAGGAGAAGCACCATCACCGTCACCGTCTCGATGGCGATCTGGGTCATCGCCAGGTCGGGCGCCCCGAACAGCAAGAACAGAAGGCCGATGGAGTAGCCGACCGC
>DASPMI010000115.1:0-90700 GCA_035627135.1 Anaeromyxobacter sp.
CGCCCGCCTTCGGGATCGACGCGTACCGCGCCAGCCCCGCCTCCGCGAGCTTGCGCGCTCGCTCGCGCTGCACGTGGGCGTCGGCGACCCCCTCGGGGTCGAGCTTCATCGCGGACAGCACCGCGCGGGTGGCATGGAACCGCATGACCACGAATTGCGCCTGGACCTGCCCCACCGCCCGCAGCGAGGGCAGCACCTCTTCGGCGAGCCCTTCCGCCTGCGCCGCCAGTCGTCCGCTCGCCGAGAGCCCCACCGCGCCGACGAGCACAGACACGAGCGCGAGGAGGAGGAACGCGGCGAGCAGACGGCTCTTCATCGTCACGTCGGCGAGCATGCGGTCTCCACGGAGCTCCGGCCCGCAGGAGCTCCCTCCGGAGCGCAATCCGTGCCAAGGCGCGGGCCCCGCGCTCCGCCGTCATGGCCGACGGTGTCAAGGCGATGGCGTCGAGTCCTGGCGGGCAGTTGAAGCGCGTGCGCCCGGGCGAAGCGGGGCGGCGCGCCCGGCAGGTGCTCGATCGCGTTCCGGTCGCGGTGCAGGTCCAGGCGACCTCGGGGGCGCGAGCGACCCCAGGAGCCCGGGTCAACCCCTCACTCCCACGCGCACAGGCCGTCGACCCACGCCGCCGACCCGTCGCGGAGCCACCCGTCGAGCTGCGCCTGGTCCTTGAGCTGCTGCCCGCGCCGGCGCGGCACGGCGACGTAGCGGGCCTCGACCTCGGCCAGCATCGTCATGTCGACCCAGAGCTTCTCGAACTGGGTGACCGGGAAGACGTCCTCCTGCCCCTGACCCCACCGCTTCTTCACGTCCTTCAAGGTCACGTACGTCGGCATGCGCGCCGCGAGGGCGCGGACGGAAGCCTGGATCCGCGCGGCGTCGCCCGCGAGGACGTCGGCGCGCGAGAGGCCGAAGACGGCGAGGAGCCGGTCGACGTCGATCCAGCAGGTGTTCGAGTTGTAGAACGAGAGCCGGAACTCGTCCTCCTCCCGCGGCATGGCGAGCCCCTCGACGAGCCGGAGCCGCCCGTTCACCCGGGCGAGCCCGCCCCCGTGGTCCTCGATCCGCCGCCGCACGACCTCGAAGGTGAGGCACGCGCCGGTGGCGCGGTGGTGGCCGAGGAGCGCGGGATCGACGTCCGCGCCGACGGTGTCCACGTTGTGGAGGAGGAGCGTGCGGAGCTGCGGCCGCTCCGCGAGGAGCCGCGCCAGGACGCCGTTCCGCAGCAGGTTCGGCACCTCGTACCAGTGGCCCACCGGGTGGAGGCACTGGAGCGGGACGTTGTCGGTGTAGTCGGTCGCCTCGCCGGTCGCGCGCGTCCAGGCGATCAGCGCGGCGCGCAGGCTGTCCCGGACCTTCTGCTGCTGCTCGTCCAGCACCTGCTGCGCCGTCTCCTCCCAGGCGAACCGGAGATCGCGCTCGGTGGGCACGAGCCGGAGCCCGACGGCGCGGCCGGGAGAGAGGTGGAGCGGGCCCTCGTAGCCGTAGCTCCACGCGCGCGAGGAACTCGGCGGTCGGGCGGTGCGTGAGGTAGCTCGTCGTGAAGACGTGGGGGATCGCAGCGCCGGCCTGGCGCGCCAGGCGGCGCGACTTCGCGAGGTGCGTCTCGACGAACGTCCGGTGGCGGCCGGAGAGTCGGCAGAACGGGTGGAGCGCCTTCACCACCCCGGCGCCCTGCGTCCACCGGCTGCCGGCGCCCGCGGCGAGCGTCACCACCGCGACCTCGCCGGCCTGGAGCGCGGCGAGGCCCGCCTCGCGCAGCGAGCGGTTCGCGGCCAGCTCCTCCCACGGCGGGACGTCCCCGGGCCGGACCTCCTCGAGCACGGTGCTGACGGGCAGCCGGTTCTGCGCGAGCCCGATCCGGCCGTCGCGCAGGTCGGCGCGGATCTGCTCGTGCTGGGCGCGATCGAAGCCGTGCTCCTCGAGGAGCTCCGCGAGCGTCCGCTCCCCGGCGGCCTCGCCGCGGCTCTTCGGGAGCAGCGCGTCGAAGAGGGCCTGCACCATCCCGCCCAGCTCCGGCCGCGTCCGGCAGGCGGCGCCGAACTTGTCGAGCTCGGCGCGGCGCGGCGCGGGGAGCGCGTGGCGATCCCGGCGGATGAGCGTCGGCACCGTGAGCGCGTAGTAGCCCGGCGGGAGGAGCGCGTCGGCGCCCCGGAGCACGTCGGCCCAGGTCCCGCGCTCGTCGATGGCGAAGTCGTAGACCACCGGCTCCATGGAGAAGGGGAGCGCGCTCCGGAGCTCCGCGGCCGTGCGCGACATGATCTCCTGCATCCGCGCCTGCGCCTCGACCTTGCGCGCCGGGGCGAAGATGAACCCCATGCCGCCGCCCGACATGCCGCCGAGCATCCAGAAGCCCCAGTAGTCGGCGCCGAACGCCTCGCGCGCGCGCGTGATCAGGGTCTCCGTGTACGCGTTGCTCGCCCACGGGATGATCGTCTGGAGGGGCCCCTGGAAGTTGCGCGTGAGCGCGGCGCCGAGCGCGCGCACGTCACCGCGCCGCAGCGCCCCCAGGATCTCGTCGAGGATCCCCATCATCTCGGCGCGGGCCGCCCACTCCGCCTCGGAGCGGAGCAGGTACTTCTCGGTCACCATCTCGAGGATGGGGCCTACGTTCTGCGCCATGCCGCCGTGGACGAGGACGAGGCTGTCCTGCAGGCGGCGCCGCGTCTCCGGCGAGACCTCCTCCGGCCCGAGGATCCGGTGCGAGGGGAGGAGCCGCCCGCGGGAGACGCCGAGCTCCGGGTCGCCCTCACCCGCGAGGACGCCGGTGATGAGCTTCATCCCCGGCCAGACGCCGCCCGAGTCCTGCCACCCGCCGCCGGACCCGCCGAGCCACTCGCCCAGCAGGGCGCGCGCGAGCACGAGCCGCCGCTCGTCCTCGACGAGCCCGCCTTCGAGGGCGCGGGCCTGCCCCGTCGCCCGCATGCACGCCGAGACGAGCGCCGCGAGGAGGGTCGTCGAGACCGCGAGGCGCGAGCCCTTGGGGATGTCGTTCACCGCGCTCACGAGCTCGAGCCCGCGGCCCGGGCCGACGACGCGCGCGAGCAGGTCCGCGAGGCTCTGGCCCGAGCCCTCGACGCCCGGCGGGACGATGCCCGAGGCGATGACCGCCGCCTTGAGGAGGCCGAGGTAGTCCTTCGCGAAGTCGAAGACGTCGGCGAGGCTCGAGACGTCCGCGGTCGCCCCGAGATCGACGCTCGCGAGCCGCAGCACCGGCTCCTCGACGACGCGCAGCCAGGCCTCGACCGGCGGGCGCGGCTCCCGGTCCCGGCCGTGGACGCCGAGGTCCACCGAGACGTTCAGGACCTTCGCGCCCTCGGGGTAGTCCATCCCCAGGAAGAAGATGTCGCTCCACCCGCAGTGCGTGAGGTCCATCCGGACCGGCGTCCGCTCGCGGAGGACCGGGTACGTCCCGTCGGCGCCCTTCGCGAGGAGCTCGGGGCGGATCCGCAGCGGGTGGTCCGCGGGGTGGCCGACGCGGAACATCCACTGGTTCCCGCGCACCGAGCGGACCGACCTTCGCACCTGGTCGGCGAGCGTCTGGAACGCGAGCCGCTGATACGCCGCGGCGAGGGCGCTCGAGATCCCGTCCGACGGACCCTCCGCGGCCTGGACCGCGAGGAACGCGTCGATGGCCTCCTCGAACCGGCGCGCGAGGAGGTGCTCGAACCCCCGGAACGGGATGAGCCCGCGCGCGGCCGCGCCCGGGCCCTGGGCGGCGAGCCGCGCCGGCAGGTGGAAACGGTGGAGGGCGTGGAGGAAGAAGAGGGCGCGGACGCGGTCGTAGAGGTTCTCGCTCCGGCGCCGGAAGGCGTCGAGCGCGGCGCACTCGGCGAGGAGCGCGGGCAGCGGGAGCGCGCCGCAGGCCGCGTCGAGGGCGCGGTCCCGCTGCGCCGGGTCGGACGCCTGGATGAGCTGGACGAGGCCGGTCGTCATCGAACGCGCGCCGCCAGGAGCTCGACCAGCGTGGAGAGGACCTCGTCGCGATCGCGCCCGGAGAGGGCGAGCGCGAGCTGGGCCGAGAGGAGGCCGTAGGTGAGGCCGATGTCGTAGCGCGTCCCGCGCAGCTCGTGGGCGAGGTACCGCTCGCGCGCCGCCAGCTTCGCGAGCGAGGGCGTGAGCGGGACGCGCTCCTTGCCGTCGGCCTCGCGGAGCGCCTCGGCCAGGAGCTCCATCGCGAGCGGCGTGAGGACGTGCATCCCGAAGAAGCAGAGGTAGTGGCCCGCCCGGAGCCCCGGCACGAGGAGCTTCTGCTCCGCCTCGGTCGGCGTGGGCTTCTCGATCACGTGCGAGAGCTCGTAGAGGCCCTTCCGGTTGGCGACGCGCTGCCCGCCCACGGTGCCGTAGAAGGGGAGCTTGCTCTCGTGGGTGGGCTGGACGGCCGACACCGCGCAGCGCTCCGCCTTCGCCGCCTCGACGAGCTGCTGCGCACAGCGCTGCTCGGTCCCGCTGACGTACAGGTGGTCGCCGACGAGGAGGAGGAAGGGCGCACCCGCCGTGAAGTCGCGGGCGCAGTGGACCGCGTGGCCGTACCCCGCCGGCTTCTCCTGCGCCACGAACCGGAGCCGCTTCGCGTGCGGGCCCGCGGCCTTGGCGTACGCCGCCTCGTCCCCCGGCGCGACCACGACGCAGATCTCCTCGACCTTCGCCGCGAGCGCCTCCTCGATGATGATCCGCAGGGCGGTCTTGGTCTCGCCGTCCTGGTCGACGAGCGTCTGGAGCGGCAGCGTGCGCTGCGACTCGCCGGCTGCGGTGATGACGGCGCGGGTGATGTCCACGGGAGGAGGCCTCGGCTTTCGTGCGGCGGCCCGCGGGCGGCGGGGCCGAGGCGGATTATCCCACGATCCGGCGGGGCGGCGCTCGGCCCCTCACGGCCGCAGCTCGCCCGACCCGCGCGCCACCAGGCGCACCGGGAGGACCACCCGCTGCGGCGGCCGGCGATCTCCCGCGAGCCGCGAGAACAGGAGCTCCGCCGACCGCGCCCCGAGCGCCGCGGGGTCCTGGGCGATCACCGTCACGGCGGGCACCAGCGCCTCGGCGAGCTCGAAGTCGTCGAAGCCGACGAGCGCCGGCCGGGCGGAGGGCGACGCCGCGAAGAACCGGAGGACGAGGACCGTGGTGCGGTTGTTGCCCGTGAGCACCGCCGTCGGCGGCCGGCGCTGCGCGGCGAACCGGGCCAGCGCCGCGCGGATCGAGTCCTCGGTGGGCGTGCCGGTCGAGATGAGCGCCTCGTCCAGCGGGAGCCCGAGGCGCCGCATCGCCTCGCGGTACCCGCGCAGCCGCTCGGTCGCGGTGTAGATGCGCTGATCGTCGCCGATGAACGCGATCCGCTTGTGGCCATGGGCGGCGAGGTGCTCGACGGCGGCCCGCGTCCCTCCGGCGTTGTCCACCAGCACGGCGTCGGCCGTCAGGCCGGCGCCGGGACGATCCGCGAACACCACGTGCGTCCCGGCTCGCACCTCCGGCACGAGGTAGCCGTGATCGTCGGGGGTCGGGACGATGACCAGGCCGTCCACGCGCCGGGCGCAGAACGCCAGCGCGAGGCGCCGCTCCCGGGCGGCGTCCTCGTCGGAGGAGCCGGTGAAGACGAGGAAGTCGTGGCGGAGCGCGACCTCCTCGACCGCCCGCGTCAGCACCGAGTAGAACGGGTCCGACACGTTCTCGAGGAGGAGGCCGAGGCTCTGCGTGCTCGTCCCGCGCCGGAGCGCGGACGCGCTGTCGTTCCGCCGGAACCCCAGGGCCTCGATCGCCGCCTGGACGCTCCGCAGGGTCTCGGGGTGGACCGCGGGCTCGCCGTTCACCACCCGCGACACCGTCTTCAGGCTCACGCCGGCACGCCGGGCGACGTCCACCATCGTGGGGCGGGCGCGCTTCGGGGAGGCGCGGGGCTGCCCGGAGCTCGGCATCCCCGGACCAAAGCCCACGCGGGCGCCCGCGTCAAGCCAGGCGACGTCCCGTTCCCCGGCCAGGAAAACGATGTCGCAAGCTCCCGGCGCCGATCGCAACGGCCCCAAGGGGGAACGCGGCCGGCAGGCCGCATTCGCTATAGTCGCGAGCTCAGCCAGACAAGCAATCCGGATCGTGGCGTTCTTCGTTTGCTTCAAACCCCGTGTACGGAGACTCACCCGATGACAACGTCGTCATGCAATCGCAAGGGGCTCGCGCTGCGAGCCCTCCTGGTCTCCGCGATCGCCGCAGCGATCGCGTTCGCCCAGCCCGCCGCCGCCCAGGGCCTCCACGTCAGCGGCACCAACGTCGTCGAAGGGAACGGCAACACCTTCATCATGCGCGGCGTGAACCACGGCCACGCCTGGTTCATGAACCGCACCAGCGCGTTCGCCGACATCAAGTCGTACAACTCGAACGTCGTCCGCGTCGTCCTGTCGAGCGGCCGGTGGGGCACCACGAACACGCCCGCCGACGTCGCCAACGTGGTGAGCCTGTGCAAGGCGAACCGGATGATCTGCGTGCTCGAGAACCACGACACGACGGGCTACGGCGAGGACGGCGCCGCCATCTCGCTCGACGCGGCCGTCGACTACTTCGCCACGCTGCAGAGCGTCCTCGCCGGGCAGGAGGACTACGTCATCATCAACCCCGGCAACGAGCCGATCGGCAACAACAACGCCACCCAGTGGATCAGCGCCACGACCAACGCCATCCGGCGCCTGCGGAGCCTCGGCTTCCAGCACCTCATCATGATCGACGCGCCGAACTGGGGCCAGGACTGGCAGTACGTCATGCGGGACAGCGCGCAGACGATCTGGGCGAGCGATCCCAACCAGAACCTCGTGTTCTCGATCCACATGTACGGCGTCTTCAACACGCCGACCGCCATCACGAGCTACCTCAACACGTTCCGGAGCGCCGGCCTCCCGCTCGTGATCGGCGAGTTCGGGTACCGGAACAACAACAGCTCCAACGTGGACCACGACACCGTGCTGGCCGAGGCCGAGGCGCGCGGGATGGGGTACATCGGCTGGTCCTGGTGCGGCAACAACGAGCCGTACCTCGACATGGTCGTCAACTGGGACCGGAACAACCTCAGCCCCTGGGGCCAGCGGATCCTCAACGGCCCGAACGGCATCGTCGCCACCGCGCGTGAGGCCACGATCTTCGGCACCACCACGAGCTACGGCCTGACCGTCGCCCGCGCCGGGACCGGCGGCGGCACGGTCACGTCGAGCAGCGGCGGCATCAACTGCGGCACGGCCTGCACCGCGAGCTACCCGAGCGGCACGAGCGTGACGCTGACCGCGACCGCGGCGAGCGGCTCGGGCTTCGCCGGCTGGAGCGGCGCCTGCGTCGGCACGTCGGCCACCTGCGTCGTCTCGATGACCGCGGCCCGGACGGTCACCGCCACCTTCAACGCGGTCTCCACGAGCTACACCCTCAACGTGGCGCGGGGCGGCACGGGCAGCGGCACCGTCACCGGCCCGAGCATCAACTGCGGCACGTCGTGCACGTCGGCCTACGCGAGCAACACGAGCGTCACCCTCACCGCGACGGCCGCGAGCGGCTCGACGTTCTCGAGCTGGTCGGGCTGCACGAGCGCGAGCGGCGCGACCTGCGTCGTCGCGATGACGCAGAACCGCTCGGTCGTCGCGACGTTCACGTCGGTCGGCACGAACTACGCCGTGACGGTCACCAAGGCCGGCACGGGGAGCGGGACGGTCACCTCGAACACCGGCGGCATCAACTGCGGCACGACCTGCTCCGCCACGTACGCGAGCGGCTCCACGGTGACCCTCACCGCGGCGGCCGCGAGCGGCTCGACGTTCGGCGGCTGGAGCGGCGCGTGCACCGGCACGAGCACGACCTGCGTCCTGTCGATGACCGCCCAGCGGACCGTCACTGCGACGTTTAACGGCGCTCCCACGGCGTACGGGCTGACCGTCCTGAAGGCCGGCGCCGGCGCTGGGACGGTCACGGGCTCGGGCATCAACTGCGGCCTGACCTGCACCGCGAGCTACGCGAGCGGCACCAGCGTCACGCTGACGGCGACGGCCGCGAGCGGCTCGGCCTTCGCGAGCTGGTCCGGCTGCGCGAGCACGAGCGGCGCGACCTGCACCGTCTCGATGACGGCGAACCGAACGGTCACCGCCACCTTCAACACGAGCGGCGGCGGGACGGCCCCGTGCGCGAACGCGATCACGTTCACCGGCAACACGAACAACTTCAACACCACCGGCGCCGTCTGCTACCGCACCGCCCAGACCATCAACGGCTGGGGCTGCTACAACATGGACGGCCGGACCGTGTCCGTGAACAACACCGCGGTGACCTGCGGCCGGATGCCTTTGCCGGCCAAGTGGTCCGACGGCTACTACTACTTCTCGGTCACCGCGGGCGCCTACCCGTGGGCCGGGATCTACGCGTGGTGATCGCGCCTCCGGCGTGACGCCGAGCTGACCGGAGGGCGGCGGGCCGCGGGGCTCGCCGCCCTCCTCTTTTCCGCCCGTCCGAACCGCCGCGTCACGCCGTTCCGGAGCTTCTAGGGGAGCGCGATCCACCGAGCGCGAGCACGATGTGCCCGCCCCGAGGAGGCGGGCCCCGAGGCTGCGTGGTAGCGTCCGTGTTCCCGGAGGGGCACACGGATGGCTGCGCGACACCGACTGAAGCTGGGCCTCGTAGGGCTCGCTTGGCCCATCTTCATCGAGGAGGTGACCGCCGGGCTCGTCCTGGCGGCCGACACCTGGTTCCTCTCCCGCATCGGCGACGTCGCGGCGGCCTCGGTCGGGTCGCTCGGCAGCGTCCTCATGCTGGGCTACTTCATCCTCCCCCAGTTCTCGACCGCGGGCACCGCGGTCGCGAGCCAGTACATGGGGGCAGGTCGCGACGAGGCGGTCGTCCCCACCTGGATCGGCAACCTCGTCATCAGCGTGGGGCTCGGGCTCGTGCTGTCGGTCGCCCTGTTCTGCTGCGCCCCGTACGTCGGCCTGTGGCTCGGCATGACCGCCGGCGAGGCCGCCTACGCCGCGGAGTTCCTGGGCGTCATAGCGTTCGCCTTCGTCCTCGTCGGCGCGCGCGGCGCCTACGCGTCGGTCCTCGCGTCGCGCACGCTCACGAGCTGGACCATGAGCGTCGCCGTCGTGACCAACGCGCTCAACATCGCCCTGAACGCGCTCTTCATGAGCGGCGCGTTCGGCCTGCCCCGTCTCGGCGTCCGCGGCGTCGCGCTCGCCTCGCTGCTCGCGTATCTCGTCGGCCTCCTCTTGCTCGTGTACCTCGTCCACCGGCGGCTCGGCGTGAGCTTCCGGATCCCGCGCCTCGTGCCGCGCGTGCGCGCCGTGCTCGGGCCCATCCTCCGGATCGGCGTGCCCGCGGCGCTCGAGCCCTTCAGCTGGGTCATGCAGAGCTTCGTGGTCACGGTGCTCATCATCGGGCTCGGGCTCGAGGCGATGGCCGCGAACACGTACATGCAGCGGCTCATCTTCCTGGACATGGCCGTGACCTGGAGCCTCACCGCCGCCGGGCAGATCGTGATGAGCCACATGCTCGGCGCCGGGCGCCTCGACGCGGTGAAGCGCACCTACTGGAAGGTGCTCGCCATCTCCGCCGCCTTCGCCTTCGTGAACATGGCCGCGTTCCTTGCCTTCCACGACGCCGTGCTCGGCATCTTCACCGCCGACGCCGGCATCAAGCGGATCGGGTTCTGGCTGCTCGTCATCAGCCTCTTCACCGAGCCCATCCGCGCCGCCAACATCCTCGGCGGCGTCGCGCTCAAGACCGTCGGCGACGGGCGCTTCTCGCTCGTCGTCGGCGTCGCGTTCATGTGGGGCGTCATCCCCGTGATCGTGGCGAGCAACGCGCTCGGCTGGGGCGTCATCGGGCTTTACGCCGTGCTGCTCCTCGACGAGACCGTCCGCGCCGCGGTGAACGTGATCCGGTGGGCCCGGGGGAGCTGGGTGGGGAAGGCGGTGATCTCGGCGGCGGAGGGTGACGCGCCGGCGGCGGCGCTTGCTAAGCTCCCGTAAGGTCCACCGGACGGGAGATCGCCATGAGCGCCGCCGCGTCGACGAAGGGCCCCTGGAAGCACCGCATCCTGGTGAGCCTGCTGACCGTGACCGCCACGGTCCTCCTGTACTGGCTGCTCGGGTTCGCGGTCGGCGACATCGGCAGCGTGCCCGGGCCGGACTGGACCGAGTACGAGCGCGCGCACCTCGACCCGCAGGTGCTGAGAGAGCAGCAGGACCTGGCGCGGCAGGAGGAGGAGATCCGGCGACAGATCGAGGGCCGGCACCAGCGCCAGGAGCTGCTGCGCCGGAGCACCGACGCCTCGCGCGAGACGATGAACCAGCTCCTGGAGATGCAGCGGCTCGCGCTGCAGAAGAACGTGAAGCCGTCCGAGGCGGAGCAGGCCGCGCTGGCCGACAGCCAGCAGCTCTTCCTCCAGAACCAGCGCGCGTTCCAGGCGCTGAACGACGAGATCGTGGGCCTATCGGAGCAGGCGGCGCAGGTGCAGGTCCGCATCGCGCGCCAGGCCAGGGTGCTGGAGGAGCGGCGCGTTCCCGTCCGCGCCGACTTCGACCGGCTGGCCCGCCGGCACGAGCTCCGGATGGCGGCCCTGAAGCTCGCCTTCCTCCTGCCGCTCCTCGCCGTCGCGGCCTACGCCTTCCTGCGCTGGCGCGCCGGGAGCCTGGCGCCTCTCGTCTACGCCGCGGGCATCGCCGTGCTGGCGAAGGTGGCCGAGGTCGTCCACGAGTACTTCCCGAGCCGGTACTTCAAGTACGTGGCGCTGCTCGCCGTGCTCGCGGTCGTGGTCCGGCTGCTCGTGGCGCTCCTGCGCGCCGCCGCCCGGCCCGGCCGCGAGTGGCTCCTGAAGCGCTTCCGGGAGGCCTACGAGCAGTTCCGCTGCCCGCGGTGCGACTTCCCCGTCCGGCGCGGCCCGCTCCGGTTCCTGCTGCGCACGCGCCGCGGCCTGGTGAACCTCGGCGCGACGCCGACCGGTGAGGCCGATCCCGGCCCGTACACCTGCCCTGCGTGCGGCGCGGCCGTTTACGAGGAGTGCAGCGCCTGCCACGCGGTCCGGCCGTCGCTGCTGCCCTGGTGTGAGCGGTGCGGGGCCGAGAAGGCGATCTCTGCCTGATCCGATCGTGGAGGCCCACAAACACCGAGGCTCAGCCGGCTTGCGCCGCTGGGCATTTTGAAGGTCGACCCGGGTTCGCCTGGGGCGGCGGTTCTTGCTCAAGGAACGTGACGTCGTCTCGCTCGAGCGACGTCACGGCCGAACACCGGCCCCGTGCACCCATCCCGCCCGTCGACTCTCATCGGTGCTGGTGGCCCTGAGTGCACGCGCCGTCGGGTGCGGGGGGACCACGACGCCCGGAGCGAGGACCCCACCCGCACTCTCCGTGCACAGACGAAGCCACACACACACCGAGGCCCAGTCGGCTTGCGCCGCTGGGCGCACTGAAGTTGAGCTCTGTTGTGTGTGCCTGGGCCGGAATCGAGCCAGCGGCACGGGATTTTCAGTCCCAGCCCGGATCTGGCCAACACTGCGTGTCACCACGTCTTTTCGACATACGCGACCCCCGCGTGCATCACCGGTGCAGCAGCGTCGGCCACGTGGAGAGTTGCCTGTTGCGGTCACGGGACCCCGAGGGCATACCGCGCGTTATCGCTGAAATCCGTCACGCAGAACCCGCAGGTCAGCAGCCGCGCTTTCGGGGTCTAGGGTCCGGGTCTCTCGCAGGTCCGCACCCGCCGGCCCACGGAGCTCTGTTCAACCTCGTCGGTGCTATCGGACGGGCAACGGTCGTCCGCTCGGGATTCTCGACCGGAACCATCTCGTCGAGCTCTTCCTCCGTCAGCCGGGAGAACTTCAGCGGGATGCCGGCCAGCTCAAGGAGCCGTTCGACGCGCTCCTGCGGATACGTGACTGGCGTCCGAGGAGGGATCTTCCCAAGCGCCTCGACAACCTGCGCGGGCGTTAGCACAGGCGGGTTCCGCAGCTCGACGAACAGTGGCTTCGTAACGAGAAGCATAGGTAGTCGCGCACGCGAGCTTGGTACTCGGCGTCCCACTCGATCACGTCTGCGTCCGGGTCCTCTGTGTGGTCCGCCGCGAGCGGCGGGTTGCCATCGACAAGACAGTTGCTCGGGAGGGTGAGGCGGCGCTTGCGGTACCAAGCTGCGCCGGCTTCGTGCGTCTTGAACTTGCCCGTGACCTGGAGAACCGCGACTACTCGGTACCCGCGAACAGTCGACCCCGGGTAGCGCCCGACCTTCGTCAAGTACACCGCAACAGCTTCCACTTTGAGCCGAGGCGCGAAGAACCTCTCCCGGCAAAGGGCCGAGATAGAAGGACGGACCGACTCGAGATCAGGTTCCCGTCGGCACGAGGCGTCGACGAACGGCGGGTGCTGGTGGCGCGCCACAGCCTTGCGTCCTGAGGTCGTCGCACACAGCGGTTGGAACCGCACGACCCAGCAGTCCATATCCCCTCCGATCAGCTCTGGTGCCGCGACTCGGCGCGCGGGCCGCGTTTCACCCGGACGATACCAGGCTAGACGGTCGGGGTCCGTATCACGGCGCCGTCAGCCAAGGCGCAAGCCCAGCGCCCATTCCCGAGGTGAACGCCCGGAACCCACCTGCTCGGCTGATGCCGCGGACCTCAAGTTCAACGCCGATGATCGTGCGCCTGCCGATGACCACCCTCTCGAACTCGGTACATGCGCCTGTCGTCGGCACGCCATCGCCGGCTCGCGGGATCCGCGGGTAAGCCAGGACGATCCGCTCCGCACCCGTCGCTTCGAGGAAGGCCATGGCTTCGTAGATGTCGGCCTCGGCCATCCTGGTCCGCCCGCGCTCCACACGGCCCTTGTACTTCGCATCGACGAGAAGGACAGGAGGACTTTCGGCGCCAACGGTGACGTCCGGACATACAGATACGCTTGTCTTGATACCGTCGTTCGTGCGCTCGCCCAGGGTGAACGGCCGCTGCCCGGAGACCTGCAACGAAGCGCCGGCACGAGCGCCGAGGAACACGAGGTCCTCCCAACAGCGCCAGGTATTCATGACAAACCCCGGCGCACTCAGACCACCTCGTTCGAGGTGGAGACCGAACCCATCAGCGACCTGACGCGAAAGATCGTATAGGGGCTGCCACACCCTCGCGCGCGTCGGAACTGTGCGGGGCCGGTGCCGCTGCGACGCCTGTCTCTGCGGCGCGAGCGCGTCGTATACCCGCGACAGTTGTTTTCGAGTTTCCGAATCTCGCACCTCGGGCAGGAGTTCCACGACCGCGGCCTGGATCGTGGCGTTGAATCGGTTCGCCCGGTCGAACGTGACGCGGGTCTGTCGAAAACCGTCGGCCTCAGGGACCGCAATGCTCTCCTCGTCGACGTCCCCGTCGTACGTGAACTCGACGGTCGGTCTTCGGCGGTATGTCCTGAGAGGCCGACGGTGGTTCTCCCAGTACATCCCGGCGATGGACCGGCCGATCAGCGTGGCAAGATCGTCGCGCGCGCCGTGCCCTGCACTCACGCGGCTGCGCGGAAGTACTCGTCCATGCCTCGACAGCGTCGCGAGGACGAAGAAGTCCTCTCGCCAGGTCTGCCAGTCGTTCCCGAGGAACTTCGGCGCGATCTCGAGTTCGAGAACCGGAGACAACCGAAGTAGCCCAGCAACGTCTGCGACGAGTACCGATTCGCGGCGCACCTGGACGGGCGGACTACCCGTCCTCAGCGACTCGCGCAGCCGCTCACCGGTAGCGGTGAGAAGGCGCTCGATTACGGTCTCCGGGACCCCCGTGGCGGTCGACGCCGCGGCAACGACGCCTTCGGCCTCTTGGTACTCGACGATGGAGCACCGGTGCGGAGATGCCGAGTGCGTCACGGCTCGGCGACCGCGAGCAGCAGCTTGTAGAGCAGGCCGTCTGGGACCGGATCGGGCCCGGTCAGCTCGACGCGCGGCTCGTCAGCAAACATCCGTTCCTCGAGCTTGTAGACGTGCGCCGGTCCGTTCTTGACCACGTTGAGCGTTGCCGCCGTGCCCCGAACGTCGCCGAAGAAGACCTCGTCGATGTGCGCACGAATCGTCTTCCAGCCTTCGCGGATGTACGAAGTTGCCTCCGCGACGTTTCCCGTAAGGGGTGGAGGGCCGAGCATCAGCACGCCGTGGCCGATCTGGAACTCGGCGCCGCGACCAAGAGCGATCCGGCGATTCACAGCTTCCCAGGCGCGCACCGCCGCCGAGAATACGTCCTTTGCCGCGCCAGGTACCGCAGGCGGTGCGGGGATCGGTGCGGACAGTCCGAAGTGCTGCTCAAGGACCGCACGGCTGGGATCGAGCCGGTACGTGCTCCAGCGCCGCAGGAACGCGACGTCGAGCGCCTCCACGGACGTGTCGGCCTGGTTCATCGCTGCGAGAATGAAGAGGTCTGCGGGAAGCGCGTACTCCTTCGACTTCCCCGTCGTCGGATCGAGCAGGTCGAAGTACTGCGTATCCGAACCAGGAGTTCCTTTTGGGTCGAGGCGCTTGTCGCCTTCGATGGCGACGATGCTGCCGCCGAAGATCTGAACGGCCGGTCCCCGGTTGATCTCGTCGATGATCAACAGCGACGCGCCGTCTGGGGTCATGGCGTGCTCTGCCGCTTCGTAGAGCTTCCCGACTGTGACGACGAACCGTGTGCCCGCCCCTGCGCCCGCGCCCACCTCCGGGACGATGCCGGTCACGAAGTCGCGGTACTTCGAGTTTTGGTGGAACACCGTCCGGAAGATCTTCGGCTTTGCCTTCCCGCCGCCCGGAACCGGCGGCGCCTTGACGGGCGGAGGCGTTGCAGGAATCGCGACCTTCGCCCCCGGAACGTAGACCGGGCCCTTCGCCGTCGGCCTGTAAGTGAACAAGCGCGCGACCTCGTTTAGGAGACGCGACTTGCCAGTTCCAGGTGCTCCCGAGATAAGAACATTTCGACGCTTAGTCAGCAGGTCCGCGACTGCCGTCGCCTCAGGCGAAAACCCGTTAGCCATTGCTGGACGTCCACTGGGTACCCGCGACGAAGTCGATGTAACCCACGGGCGCCTTGTTCGCTGCTCGGTTGTCAAAGGCGTGGAGAATCGGCTCAGCGACGGAACGGTGCCACTTGCCACCGCGCAGGGATGCGACAGTCACGAAGTTCGCCCACACTTGGCCCTCGTCGTTCTCAACAAGGAGGACGAACGCCGCCCCTTCAGCTTCCGGAGGCGGCTGCTTGATGGGAGGGATGTTCGTGACGCGCCGAAGCCTCCACTCGGTGGGGCGGGCGTCAGTCGGGGGCTCAAATACCGCCTCTACCGACTTGACCGTGCCCTTCTCGTCCCAGTGGACGTCGCCGACGCGGACGTCGAGCTCGACGGTGGCGCCGCCCCGCTGGCGCTCCTCCGTCCGCGTGGTCGGAAACATCTCGGCCACGACGTCCTCGAACTTCTCGGCGGGTGAGTACCTCAGATCTCGCGCACCACCTCCGGACCGCGAGATGTTTGAGACACCGTCCTTCTTCTTGCGGTCTCCCGGGAGGAACTCCCGGAAGATCACCCGGCGCACTCCCGACGGCTTCGCTCCAACCGCGCTCGGCACCGACTCCCTCCTTCGGTCGGGACCTGGACGTATGCGAACTCGCCAGGGGTGTAGGGCATCGCGCCCAGCGCCTTCGCCCTCGTCACCCTCGCGGCCCGTTTCTCGTCGCTCTTCCCGCTCAGCTCGCTTGCCTTGAGCAGGAACAGATCCTTGGTGACCGTCGATGAGAACTCCCCCGGCAGGGACGGCTGACCGCGATCAATCAGAGGGAAGTCCCCGAGGAGGTCTTCTAGCACATCGCCATCCACTCCGTAGGCCCTAGCGACCTGCGCGTCGATCTCCGCGCGCATCTCGGCGACCCCCCAAGCGTCGACGGGTTCCCCCTGCTGCGCGTCGAGCCGAACGAGCTCACGCGCGAGCGCGATCAGACGGCGAGCTGGGACGCCGTCCAAGTGCAAAGCGGGGAACGGGAGTCCAAGCAGGACGAAGTAGTTGACGGTCGTGGTGACGACGCGCCGCAACAGCCAGTCGAACGGAAGGCTGTTCGCGACGGCAAGAAACAAGAAGGCTAGCGACTCGTTCGCGAACGTGATCGTCGGAACCTTGTTCCCGCACACCGCTCCTGGCGGTACGAGGGCCGCAAGCATCGACCGCTCGTTCGTCTGTCCGGTGATGTCGCAGAACCCGACACGCGCCCTAGTGACCCGGGCGGCAACGGACGTGGAAAGGTCCTCAAGGCGAATCCAGAACTGCGGACTCGTCTTGCTGCTGCCGAGAGGGTTGATGGACCACGCGGCACTCCGTCCTGTACCCGAGACGTAGCTCTTCGCGCCGAACCGATACTGGTGAACCATCCGGCCTTCGATCACTGGCAGCCGGCTTCCCTCGCTTTGGCGGGTGAACTTCGCCCGGTCGCGCGTCATGTCCACTTCCCGGACGATCTTCATCCGCCACTCCGGAGCGAGCTTCTCCAGCAGCTTCCCCCGCTCGCACATCCGCCGGAACATGTGCCAAGCCTTGTCGTCCCTGACCTCAGGAACCGTGAGATCCCGACGCAGGGACATGAGCGCGTCGCGCTCCAGCCGGGCCACCGATGTTTCGGTGATCCCTTCGTCTGTCCCGCTCGCATACCTGAGGTAGAGCGCATCGCCACGCGCCCCGAGTTCGGCATGCACCGCGAGGAACTTGAACCGGGTGTCGATCTCGAAGAATCGCGCCTTGTTGTCGAAGACGGTGAACTCGAGCCGGCTTGAACCATCAAGAAGCGCTCGGCGTAGAGCCTCGGTCCCCTGCGAGCGGATCAGCCCCGCGGGGACAAGGAGCGCGAGCTGACCTCCTTCCCGTGTGGCGCGCATCGAGAACTCGAGGAACGCCCTGTACAGGTCGAGCTCGCCACCAGCCTGGCGCGGATACAGCGTCGCAACCTGATCGCCGTACGCCGCACTCTTCTGCTTGGCGGATTCGAGCTCCGCTGCGTCGCCATCCTCTTCGTACTCGTCGCCGTAGTTGCGAACGACGCCCGACGCCTGAAGGAACTCGTGACGTGTGACCTTGAGCTTCTCCCACGGAGGATTCCCGATCACGACGTCGAATCCCTTCGGGGCAACGTCTCGCCACGCCTCAGGGCCCGCGAGAAGACTGTCCTGACACCGAAGGTGGTCGGCAAGCGACTGGATCGCAGTGATGTCGTCGGTGAGGCTAGCGAGCGCAAGCCTCGCGCCGCGCAGAGCCGCGCGAGACAAGTCGGCTGCGTATATCGAGCGCGCGACGAACCGGCGCAGACGTGCTCTGTCGGATCCGCAGAGATGCAGCGCGACCGCCGCGAGCAAGATCCCGGTCCCGGCTGCCGGATCGAGCACCTTGAGACCGGTTGCGAATCCTCGCCAAACCTTGCCTGCCAGGTACCCTGCGAGCCGAAAGTCCGTGTAGTACGCTCCGTTTACGCGCCGTTCTGCACGGGAGACCTCCGGTCGAGCGAGTGACGCGAGCGCGAGCGCGGCAGGGGCCCGCGTCGCCAGCAGCGCGTCATGCGCGGACATGACAACCGCACGAGCGGTCCGTGAGTCTATAGCGTACTCGCGGCGGTCGACGGCTCTGTACTCATCGAGCGAGAAGCCGCCTACGCGGCTCGCGAGCGCCTCCAGCAGTTCCAGTCGCGCTTCTTCGCGTGTCGCGTGCAGCTTCTTCATCGCGAGCGCGAGCGCGACCCGCACGGGCTCGAGAACGACCTCCTCGACGGGCCGTGGTGCGCTCATGCGAACGCCCTCGTACGGCGAGCGCGACGCTCCACCTCGAGAAGGACCTCACGAACCGAATCGCCAGCTTCGCACGCTGCCCGATTGGGCCGGTACCGACCAATGTCGCCGACCGCATGGACGGACAAGGACCCGAGCGTCGCGAGCGCGTCCTCCAACTGCGGGAGAGAGATGTGCCCCTCCGAGCTGTACGAAAGAAGAACCCTACGGGCCGGCAACGCCGAAATGAGCTGACGAAGCGCCTCCAGCGCCCTTCGGCGGTAGCAGTAGTCGGAAGCCTTGTCCTGCCACGGTCGGAGCCCGGTAATCCCTTCCACTTCCGGTTCGTCTCCGACCGCGATGGTTTCCAGGATGTGGTAGTAGGCCGCGTACTGCCGCTTCGTATACGGTGGATCCAGGTACACCGTGTCTGCCTCTTCGACCGGGACGTTCCGAGCATCCCCGTTGTAGATCTCCACCTCCACGCGAACCGGGAAGAGTTGGCGCGGTCGCAGGACGAGCGGCTGAAGCGCGACGGGCGACCACTTCGCAAGGAAGCAGCCGTACGTGCCAGCGATGTTCGCCACGCCGTTCACAGCCTCGAGCAGGTCTCCGAGGAGGAGATTCTCCTCGGCACTCGTGATCACTCCTTCCGCTGACCACTCGGCGATCTGATTGCGAACCGCGTCGATCCGGATGGCGTTCTCTTCCGTGAAGTAGCGCCTCCCACTCCGTGACGTATCGGCGCGGCGGAAACGGGGCTCTCGTGCATCGATGCTCGTTCCGTACTTCGCGGACGCGGGACTGTACTCGCGCCAGATGAATCCCTCGACTCCCTCGAGATCGTTGAGCGTGCGGACTGCTTCGGCGTACCCCCCTAGTCCTGCGAACCGAGCATGCTCGCGTGACACGAGACGTGCCGCAGACAGGACAACCGCGCACCGCAGGTGGTCATTCAGGCGCACGGACCACCCGCGTCGGGCAGCGGCCGCGGCGACAACTCCCGTCCCGCAGAAGGCATCGACGAACATGGAACTCGAGCGCGAAGGCGACCCGATCAGGTTGGCCAGCGCCTCGACAACGCGCGCCTTTGAACCGATGTATCGAAGTCCCACGTTCGTCCTCGCCAAGAGCTCCGTTTCAACGCCGACGGCGCTTCGTCTTCTTGTCCTCAGGTTCCAGCAGGCCTCGAATCTCCAACCACTCGCGAATCACAAGTCGCGCCTGAGCTGAGGCGGTCCGCTCCTCGTCGCGCGCCGCCCTGACAAGGGCTTCCTTCATCTCTGGCGTCATCCGCACGTTCACGTACCGGTCACGGGCCACGCGACACGACGATATCACTCCCGACCGACCCTCGGAGATCACATCGTGATCGCATGTGATCGGTTCGTCGGCGCTTGTTGTTCCGGAGCAACCTTTGTGCCGACATTCGCAGTGACGTCGGCGGCCAGATCCAGCCTCCACGGACCAACGAGTTCTGGCGCCGGTAGCCGTCTCGCGGACCCGCGGACGAAGCGCGGACCTCGCCGGGTAGTGCGCGCCCCGTCTTCGGGAATGGGCGAGTGGGATCGCCCGCCTGACGCGATCTCAACTCGAACGCGACACGTCCGCCCCCTTGGTGACACTGGGGTCAAGGAGGCCGCCTCGAGGTTCCTGATGGCTCGCAACATCAGCAAGACGGTGTACGTCGGCGAGACGCAGGGTTATACGACGCGGTCCAGATCGACGTTGTCCCGCCCTTCCACACACCCATCCCCGACCGCAAGGCGCTCGTCCGTGGCGACACCGGCGAGAGCTGGCCGTCGTCGGGCGTAGCTACGAGGTATCCTGTTCGCCCAGATCGCACGCACGCTCGTGTAGGCCGCGGGCGATGTGAAGGCGTGTTGGAACGGGGAGGAGCCGCGGTATAGCGCTGATCAGGGTGCGGCCAGAGAGCGCGGCCGCACCTGGGCTGAAACTTGCGAGCCGACCTCCGGTATGTAGCACTGGTCGTACTGATCCTTGGCTGTCCCCTAGCCTTTGCAGTTCCCCTAGACGTTGGAGGAAACATGCCGACCCCCGAGGGAATCCCCTCGCCTACTCGAGCCGCCCCGGCTCGGGATCCCGACACGATCGTTGGTTTTGCCTGGTTCCCCTCGAACCGCGATAGGGGCGTGAGCTACGCCACCTACGTGGCCGAGCTAGCGCAGAAGGCGCAGCGCGAGTCGTGGGACGACCCGACGAACCCGACTACCGGTAACAACGAGATCCTCACCTCGTACCTGCACTTCACGTTCAGGCGCCTCAAGGAGGAGGGGAAGATCGTGTTCGTCGAGGCGCGACCGGCAAGCGACGGAACGCCGGCGGTACCAGCCGCGGCGGCGTTCAACACGGGTCTGTTCACCGAGAACTACGAGCAGATCTACGCGTACTTCGAGAAGAACACTCGGCAGGGAATGCAGGACTGGGTGTTCAGGGGATGGCACCTCGAATCCGACCGAGCGCTTCGACGCTTCGACGGGATCGAGGTGAAGCCCGCACGCTACTTCGAGAAGCCCGCCGACCTTATCTACAACCCTGACTGGCCTCTCATCCCGGATCTGGATCACATTCTCGACGACAACGCGGCGCGGTTCCCGGAGTGGTTGCGGGACGACGCGTTTAAGCGCCGGGTCTTCCTTCAGGGCGCGATCCAGGACGCCGAGAAGCGCGTCCGAATCAACTGGAGGACGGCGGTCCCTCAGTACTACTTCCCGCCGACGGGCGCTCGCGGCCACATCCAACTGCTGCTGCCGCTGTCGTTGACGAGAGCCGGCAAGACCGATCTCGCGCTGGTCGTCGACCCGCAAGAGCGGAGCTACCGCGCCAACACAGCCCTGCCGTTGAACCTTGCGTATAAGAATGCTCGGCTGATCTCCCGGCAAGAGACGGAGTGGCTCGGGACGGCATCGAGCGGACCGCAAGTCCTCAACCCGCAAGCCGCGTAACCGTCCCTCACTCGCTGCGCCGTGTCGATGGAGAAACGCGCGGGCACCCGGAGGCCGGACGCTGATCAAACCCCGCGCCCCGGTTCGGCCCGTACGATCAGTTTTCGGTGTTAGGCTCGCTCCCGAACCGCCGTCTTCCTCGGCGGCTTGCTTCTCTTCTCTCGAGGACCCGCCGCTCCCCATGAAGCGCGTCTACGGTAGGCTGCCGCTCGAGGATCTCTGCCGCGGTTCGGCGACGCCCTCGGCGAGGACTGCATCACCGGTGCATCAGCGTCCGCGGACAGCGTGGATCCGATGAACTCCATAGACGCATCCCTGCCGCCTCGGTGACGAGCGAGAAGCCGCTCACGAACGCCACAAACACCGAGGCCCCACCGGCTTGCGCCGTGGGGCCTACTGAAGTTCGAGCCGAGTTGTGTGTGCCTGGGGCCGGAATCGAACCAGCGACACGGGGATTTTCAGTCCCCTGCTCTACCAACTGAGCTACCCAGGCGTCCTGCGCCCCCGGCGGCAGCTGGAGATCCGGACCGCGCGGGACGGCCTTTCTACGATCGACGGCCGCGAAATGCAAAGGGAAAGTACCCGCGGTGGGGAGCCGCCGGGCGAGGTGCGGGTGCGGCGGGGAGCCGCCGGGCGAGGTGCGGGTGCGGCGGGGAGCCGCGATCGGACCGGCAGCCGCTCACCCTTCGACAGGCTCAGGGTGAGCGGACTTGCAGGACGCGACGCTACCGCCGCGCGGGCGTGATCGACGAGACCGGGCCGCGCGCGGTCGCGACGCGCGCGCGCACGCGGGGCGAGCGGCGCTCGAGCTGGAGCTGCTCGGCCATCGCGACGGCGTGCGCCTCCTGCGACGTGCAGGCGATGGCCGAGACGCTTTCGTGGCGCGTCCGCATCTCCTCCCAGAACCGCACGCGCTCCCCGGTGACGAGGAGGCGCGCCTGGAGGTCGTCGAGGTCGTTCATCAGCGCGCGGTGCTCGGCGGCGAGGCGGCCGAGGCGGACGTCGCGATCGGCGGGTGGCGCGGACGCCGACGTGCCCGCGGCGAGCCCGGTGGCGGCCAGGACCAGGACGGCGAATGCGATGATAGCTCTCATGCAGCACCCCCGTCGGCGCCGACGGCGCGCCCCGAACGGTGGGCAGTTTGCTCATTCACGCCCACACCGGCAACCTCCGCGAGGGACCCGCCCCGCAGGGTGCCCCTCGAAGGGTCCCGCTTGCTTCACTGTGAGAGTATTCACTGACAGAGCACGGCGGGGTGTCGCGCTGCGCCGACACGCGCGGGGTGTGACGCGACGCGCGCGCCGCGAACGATCACGCGGGCTTGCAGCGGGGAGCGCGACGAGGCGCGGCGGCGCGCCTCACACGCGCGGGATCGCCTTCAGGACGGCCTTGCCGTCCTTCACCTCGATCCGGAACTCGATGCTGCGGGCCTTGAACTTGGCCATGAGCTCCGGGACCTGCTTCTGCACGCTCTTCGCGAGGGCGTCGTAGCTGAGCTTCGAGACGTCCTCCTGGCACCGCTTCTTCGCGTCCACGTACGCGGAGTACAGCGCGCGCAGCTCCGGCTCGCTCGTGCCGGTGAACGCGGCGGCCGGGCGGGCGGTCGCCCCGGCGGCCGTCCGCGCCGTGGGCGGGGCGCCGGCCGGTGCGGCGGCGGCAGCCGCAGCCGCCGACGCGCCCGACTCGGCGCCCGGCTTCGGCGCGGGCGCCTCCTTGCGATGCAGCCGCGCTTTGAACAGGTCGCGCCGGTAGGTGCCGGCCTCCTTCTCGCGCGCCGAGCGCAACCACATCCGCTCGTACGAGAGGAACCGCGCGTGAAGCGTCTGGAGCCGGAACTTGAGGCCGGTGTTCCGGGTGAAGGCCTCCTTGAGCTTCTCGACGCGCCGCTTCATCTCCCCGCGCTCGCGCGCGGGCTCGCGCCGCTCGATCCCGAGGAAGTACTGCTCGTAACGGGCCTTCAGCTCCTCGAGGTCCTCCTCGACCTCCTTGCACTCGTCGGCGAGCTGGTCGTTCGCCCGCTTGGACGCGATCGTGTCTTCGACCGTGGGCGACGTGCCGGGCCGCGGCGGCTGGCCGGGGCGGCCGGGGATCCGAGGAGGGAGCGCCACGCGCCGAGTCTAGCGGCCGATCGGCCGGCGGATCAACGCGCGCGGCGCGCCTACACCGGCGCCGCGGCGGTGTCCGGACGGGGCTTCGGCGCGAGGACCCAGACGGCGACGCCGACGGCGAGGATGGCGACCGACGTCCACTGGCCCGAGTTGAGCCCGAGCGTCAGGCTCCGCTCGAGGTCCCCGCGGAAGAGCTCCACCGCGCCGCGGAGCAGGGCGTACAGGACGAGCCAGGTCGCGAACACCTGCCCGTGGAACCGCTTGCGCGGCCGGACGAGCAGCACGAGCACGAGGAAGATCGCGAGCTCGCCGAAGGCTTCGTAGAGCTGGGCGGGGTGGAGGAGCGCGGTGTGCTCCCCGTCGGCCGCGAGGAAGGCCGCGCGGTGGTACCGGTGCGGATCGGACGCGAACGCGTCGAACACCGCCGAGCCCTCCGGGAACCGGACCGCCCACGGGACGCCGTCTCCCGCGCGGCTCCCCCAGCAGCACCCGGCGGAGAAGCAGCCGAGGCGGCCCAGGAAGTGCCCGAACGCGACCGAGGTGACG
This sequence comes from Anaeromyxobacter sp., assembly GCA_035627135.1. Lineage (GTDB taxonomy): Bacteria > Myxococcota > Myxococcia > Myxococcales > Anaeromyxobacteraceae > Anaeromyxobacter. The sequence goes on from DASPMI010000115.1 coordinate 23,347, forward strand.
AGCGTGTCGGCGTGCGGCAGGAACGGCATGCCGCGCCGCCGCAGGAACCACCAGGTGGTGAGCGCGGCGGCGATGAGGCCGCCGTAGAAGACGATCCCGATCTTCCAAACGACGAGGAACCGCGGCCAGGTGCCGAACGGCGTCTCCGCCCAGAACTCCGGGCCGGTGAACTCCTCCAGGTTGAGGAGCACGTAGAAGAGCATGCTCCCGGCGAGCGCCGAGAGGAGGATCCAGAACGAGAGGTCCGCGAGCGCCTCGGCGTCCTGCCCGCGCCGGCGCGCCTCGCGCTGCGCGAGCGCGACGCCCGCGAGGAAGGCGGCCGCGAGGAGGAGGCCGAAGCCGTGCAGCGGCAGGCGGAGCTCGCCGCGGAGGGGGCCCCTCGCCCAGGCGACGAGGACGCCGCCGCCGAGCAGCGCGAGGAACCACGCGTCGCCGCGCACCGCCCGGACGAACGGCCGGAGCCCCTGGCCGCGCACGCCCCAGGACGCGGCGAGCCCGCGCGCGGCCGCCACGAGGACGAGGACCCCGAGCGCGATCGGGAGGCCCCAGCCCGCGGGGATGGTGATCGTGAAGAGGACGGGCAGCACCGGTCAGCCCTCCCGCGCCGCGCCCTCGAGCTCCCGCTCCGCCGCCTTCGCCTTCCGCGTCCCCGGCTGGAGGAGCAGCATCGCCACGCCCAGGACGATGCAGGAGTCGGCGACGTTGAACGTGGGCCAGTGCCAGCCGCGCGCGGACCAGTCGATGAAGTCGATGACGTACCCGCGCGCGAGCCGGTCGACGAAGTTCCCGACGGCCCCCGCGAGCAGGAGCGCGAGCGCCACCTGACCGTAGCGCTGCGTCGGCTCGAGCTTGCGGTAGTAGCCGAGGATGAACCCGACGGCGGCGAGCGAGATGACGGTGAAGAAGACCGTCCGGACGCGCTCGGAGAGGTCCTGGAAGAGGCCCCAGGCCGCGCCCTCGTTCTCGACGTACTTCATCGCCCACCACGGCTTCCACACGACGTGCGGCGCGGTCGCGTAGGGGAGGAGGTGCCGGTGGCCGTAGAACCCCTTCACCTTCTCGCCCAGCGTCGTGTCGCCCCGGACCTGGAAGACGGTCGTGAGGCGATCGACGGCGAGGAACTTCGTCGCCTGGTCGAACGAGATCAGGACGGCGAAGACCACGGCGAGCAGCGTCCACTTCCCGGGCCCGCGGCTCCCCCCATGCCGCCTCCCATTCATCCTCGGGTCCGGGAGGCTCATGTCAGGGCGTCCGCGCACTTGCCGCAAACGGTCGGGTGCGCCGGATCCTTCCCGACGTCGTCGCGGTAGATCCAGCACCGCTCGCACTTCACGCCCGGGGCGCGCTTCACCTCGACGGCGAGCGGGCCCTTGGCGAGCTCGACGCCGGAGACGATGAAGAGCGTCGCGAGCTCGTCCTTCGCCTCGGCGAGGAGGTCGTACGTCTTCCCGTCCGCGTGCACGACGACGCTCGCCTCGAGCCCGGAGCCGATGAGCTTCGCCTTCCGGGCCTCCTCGAGCTTGCCCTGCACCGCGGCCCGCACGTCGAAGAGCTGCCCGTACCGCGCGTCGAGCGCCTCGGCGTCCGCCGGCCGCGCCCGCTTCGGCAGCCCCGCGAGGAAGACGCTCTCGGCCGGCCGCGCCGGCAGGAACGACCAGGCCTCGCTCGCCGTGAACGAGAGGACGGGGGCGAGGAGCCGGATGAGGTCCTCGGCCACGGCCTGGAGCACGGTGAGGGCCGACCGCCGCGCCTTGCCCCACTTCTTCGAGGTGTAGAGCCGGTCCTTGATGATGTCGAAGTACTGGGCCGAGAGCTCGACCGCGCAGAACTGGATCGTGGCGTGGTAGGCGACGTGGAACTCGTAGTCCTCGTACGCCTTGGTCACCTTCTCGTCCCAGGCCGCGAGCCGCCCGAGCGCCCAGCGGTCGATGGGGAGGAGCTCCTCCACCGGGACCGCGTGCGCCTTCGGGTCGAACCCCTCGAGCGCGCCGAGCACGTACCGGATCGTGTTCCGGATCTTCCGGTACCCCTCGGCGACGCCCCCGAGGATGTTCTCGGAGAGCGTGACGTCGTCGCGGTAGTCGGATGCCGCGACCCAGAGCCGGAGGATGTCGGCGCCGTACTTCTTGATGATGTCGGCGGGGTCGATGCCGTTGCCCGCGCTCTTCGACATCGCCTTGCCCTTGCCGTCGAGGAGGAAGCCGTGCGTGAGCACCGCGCGGTAGGGCGCCTTCTCCTCGAGCGCCGTCGCGGTGAGGAGCGCGGAGTGGAACCAGCCGCGGTGCTGGTCGGAGCCCTCGAGGTAGAGATCCACCGGGATCCCCATCCCCTCCTTCTCCGCCACCGCCGCCCAGGAGACGCCCGAGTCCCACCAGACGTCGAGGATGTCCTGCTCGCGCCGGAACTCGGCCTTGCCGCACTTCGGGCAGGCCTCACCCTGCGTGAACTGCGCCGGGGTCCGGCGGTACCAGGCCTCGATCCCCTCCTCCTCGAAGGCGCGCGCGACCTGATCCATCACCTTCTGCGAGAGGAGCGGCTCGGCGCAGCCCTCGCAGTAGAAGACGGGGATCGGCACGCCCCAGGTCCGCTGGCGCGAGAGGCACCAGTCGGGCCGGTTCTCGATCATGTTGTAGATGCGGTCGCGCCCCCAGCGCGGGATCCACTGGACCTTCTCGATCTCGGCGAGCGCCTTCGTGCGCAGGTCGCGGTGGTCGAGCGAGAGGAACCACTGGTCGGTCGCCCGGAACACGACCGGGTTGTGGCACCGCCAGCAGTGCGGGTAGCTGTGGGCGAGCTTCGCCTTCGGGTCGGAGAGGAGGTGGCCCGAAGCGTGGAGGTCGTTCACGATCTCCTGGTTCGTCGCGAAGATCTCCTTGCCCGCGTACTTCCCCGCCTCGGCGGTGAAGCGGCCGGCGCCGTCGACCGGGTTCAGGACCTCGAGCCCGTACTTCATGCCGACGACGTAGTCCTCGGCGCCGTGGCCCGGCGCGGTGTGGACGAGGCCGGTGCCGGCGTCGAGGGTCACGTGGTCGCCGAGGATGACCGGGCACTCGCGTCCCATGAACGGGTGCTGGTAGCGGAGCCCCTCGAGCGCCTTCCCCTCGAACGTCGCCAGGATCTTCTTCGGATCGATCTCGGCCCCGCCCGTCGCCGCGAGGAACTGGCCGAGGAGGTCCTTCGCCACGACGACGACCGACGGGCCGAGATCGTACGCGACGTACGTGAACTGCGGGTGCGCGGCGACCGCGAGGTTCGCGGGGAGCGTCCAGGGGGTCGTCGTCCAGATGACGAGCCGGACCTTCCGGCCGGCGAGCTTCGGGTCGGGGAGGGGCGAGACGAGGTCGAAGGCGACGTGGATCGACGGCGAGGTGTGGTCCTCGTACTCGACCTCGGCCTCGGCGAGCGCGGTCCGGTCGGTGGTGCACCAGTAGACCGGCTTCTTCCCGCGGAAGAGGAACCCGCGCTCGGCGGCGCGCGCGAAGGTCCGGACGATCTCCGCCTCGTAGCCGCGCGCCATGGTCGCGTACGGCGTCGCCCACCGGCCGAAGATGCCGAGCCGCTTGAACGACTCGCGCTGCCTGTCGATCCACTTCTGCGCGTACTTGCGGCAGGCCTCGATGATCTGGGCCCGGTCCATCTCCCGCTTCTTCGGCCCGAGCTCCTTGTCCACCTTGAGCTCGATCGGCAGGCCGTGGCAGTCCCAGCCGGGCACGTAGTCCGCCACGTCCCCGCGCATGTTGCGGTACTTCACCACGATGTCCTTGAGGACCTTGTTGAGCGCGTGGCCGATGTGGATGTCGCCGTTCGCGTACGGGGGTCCGTCGTGGAGCACGAACCGCGGCCCGTTCCTCCCCGCGTTCTGGGCGACGAGCCGCTGGAAGATGGCCTGCTCCTCCCACTGGCGCAGGATCTCGGGCTCCCGCTGGGGGAGGTTCCCCTTCATCGGGAAGTCGGTCTTCGGGAGATTGACGGTCTCTTTGTAGTCCACGTGGGCGTTCCGCCTTGGAAAGACAAGGGTTCTAGCAGCGGCCGGCGGGGCGATCAACGAGCCTCTTGTCCCGCTGGTTTCGAACCTCCCGCCGCGCCCTTCGACGGGCTCGGGACGCGCGTTGCGGCTCCCCACCGCGACGGCTAACCTTCGCTCGCCCATGCCCGCCCCGAAGAAGAGCGCCACACGCTCCCGGCGGGCCTCCCGCGCGGGCGAGAGATCGGCCCCTGGAACGCTTCGCCTCGCGATCCTCTCGCGGAACGCCCGGCTCTACTCGACCCGGCGGCTCGTCGAGGCGGCGAAGCGGCTCGGGCTCGCGCCCCTCGTCCTCGACACGCTCCGCTGCAACATGGTCGTGGCCCGCGACGCCCCGCGGATGCTCTACGGGGGCGAGGAGCTCGTCGCGACCGAGCTCCGCGTCGTCATCCCCCGCATCGGCGCGTCGATCACCGGCTACGGCCTCTCGGTCGTGAACCAGCTCGAGCTCATGGGGGTCCCGGTGCTCGCGGCCGCGACGCCGATCGCGCGGTCGCGCGACAAGCTCCGCGCGCTCCAGCTCCTCTCCCGGTTCGGGATCGACATCCCGCGCACGGTGATGTGCCGCTTCCGCGAGGAGGTGCCCGAGGCGGTGGAGATGGTCGGCGGGCTCCCGTGCATCATCAAGCTCATCCAGGGCACGCAAGGCGTGGGCGTGATGATCGCCTCGACGATGGCCGAGGTGCAGGGGATGCTCGAGGCGCTCTGGACGCTCGGCCAGGAGATCCTGCTCCAGGAGCTCGTGGCCGAGTCGCGCGGGCGCGACGTGCGGGCCCTCGTCGTCGGGGACCGGGTGGTGGCCGCGATGCGGCGGACCGCGCGGGCGGGCGAGTTCCGCTCCAACATCCACCGCGGCGCGAGCGCCGAGGCGGTCGAGCTGCCGCGCGAGTTCGCCGAGACCGCGGTGAAGGCGGCGCGGGTCATCGGGCTCGAGGTCGCGGGCGTGGACATGCTCGAGGCCCGGACCGGGCCGAAGATCATGGAGGTGAACTCCTCCCCCGGGTTCGAGGGGCTCGAGGCCGCGACCGGGAAGGACATCGCGACGCCCTACGTTCAGCATGCGGTGGAGTACGCACACGCGCGCCTCGCCGGGCGCGCGGGCCGCCACATCGCCTGATCGCGCGGCGTTGGCTCACCGGCCGGCCGGACAGGCGCCCGCCCGTCGCTTCAGGCCGACACGACCGGGCCGCTACAATCCGCCCCCGATCGTGTCCCCCCGGAATCGTCACGAGCCCGCCTCGCTGGTCCTCTACGAAGACCCGCTCTCCCCGTGGTGCCTCGTCGCGGAGCGGCGGATCCTCGCCGCCGCCGAGGACGTGCCCGGCGCGTTCCGCGCGCTCCGGCTCGAGCCCTTTCCGACGCGGGTCACGCCCCGCGCCCTCTCCAAGACGGACCGGTGCGCCCTCGCGCGCGCCGCGCGGCGGGCCGCGCGCGAGCCCGAGCTCTCGGGGTCGATCCCCGACCTCTGGCTCTCGCCGGACCCGCCGCTCTCTTCCCTCCCGGTGCTCACGGCGCTCTCCGCGGCCCGCTTGCAGGGGCGCGGCGCCGAGGCGGCCCTCCGCGAGGCCATCCGCGCGGCGGCGCTCTTCCGCGGAGTGAACGTCGCGCGGACCGACGTCCTCCTCGAGCTCGCGCACGTCGCCCGGCTCGACGTGACGAGCTTCGCGGCCGCGCTCGCCGCGCCCGCCACGGAGGCGCGCGTGCACGAGACGCTCCGGCAGGCCCTGGAGCGCGGCGTGCGCGAGGTGCCCGCGCTCGTCATCGGCGAGGAGTGGCTGGTCGTGGGTGCGCGGCGCACCGACGTCTACCGGTCCATCCTCCGCCGGTACGTCTCGGAGCGGCTCGGCATGGCCACGGTCCGGACCTTCCATTGATCCGGCGGCTTCGACCGACGGTCCCCGCGTCACCCGGGTCGCACGGCGTGCCCGTTCCGCACGTCCCCGCTCCGTGAAATGATGAGGCCGCCCGGGTGTTTGCTCTCCGGGGAGGCCGGCACGCTCCCTGCTACGCTCGGAGCGAAGGGCCGCCACGCAGGCGGGCCCGGGAGGACGACCCCATGAAGCGTCTCGCCACCGCCCTCGCCCTCGCGCTGCCGCTCCTGGGATGCGTCATCGTCCCCGACGTGCCGCCGCCGAGCGCGCCCCCTCCGCCGCCTCGCTACGAACCGCCTCCGCCCGCGCCGGTCGTCTGGTACTACGGCGCGCACTTCATCCCCGAGGAGTACGGCGGCGGCTGGTGCTACGAGGACGACGCGCACACGCACGACTACTTCCCGGATCGCCCCGAGGTCTACGTCGTCGAGCGCGGCTATTACACGTACACGGGCCCGTCGCTCTGGTTCTACTTCGACGGCCACCCGCTCCCGGGCGGGAGCTGGTGCTTCCTCCACGGCCACCACCACCACGACTATCATCCGCCGCCCCGCGCCGGTTTCGTCTGGCGCCACGGCCGGTATCACTACGAGGGCGAGTACCGGCCGCACCGGCCGCCGCCCGCGACGTACTGGCCGCGCCCGCACGCGTGGCGGCCGGCGCGCCCGCCGCCGCGCGTCCCCACCCGGCAGGCTCCGCCTCCGCCGCCCCGGCGCGTCAACAATCCGCCCCCGCCGCCTCGCGTGGTCGACCCTCCGCCGCCGCGGCGGCACGACGATCGGTGGGACCGCGAGGGCCGCGAGCGCGACGACGATCGCCGCGATCGTGATCGGTTCGACCGCGACGCCCGCGGCCGCGACGACGACCGCCGCCACCGCGATCGGTTCGACCGCGACAGCCGCACCGACCGTGACGGCTACGACCGAGCCCGCTCCGAGCCCGCGCCGAGCCCCGCCCTGCAGGACCCGCCGCCTCCCGCCGTGAACCCGCCGCAGCGCGGGTTCGAGCAGGACCGGCCGCGGGGGCACCGCGACGCCGAGCGCCCGCGCGGCCCCGCGGCGCTCGGGCCGCAGCCTGCCGTCAGTCCGCCGCCCCCGCAGCCGGCGAGCCCTCCCCCTGCCGTCACCCCGCGTGCAGAGCCTCCCCCGAGCGCTCCGCCGTCCGCTCGCGATCACGGCGCACGCGGTGAGCGGGACAGCGACGGGGACCGCGAGGGACGCGGGCTGCGCCGACCTGGGCCCGGCAGGGGGAACGACGGCGAGGACCGGGACCGGAGCCGGCGGGCGCGCGATTGATCTTGATCTGATCCGCTCGCGCCGGTCCTCAATTCACTGCTTGCAGCCTTTCGGGTCCGGGCGTTAGCGTGCGGACCCCATGGCTCCGGCGCTGACCCTCGCGATGCTCGCGGCCGCCGCCGCGTTCTTCTCCTTCACGATGTACCGGCGGATGGCTCCGCTCTTCGCGCTCCGGCGCGAGGAGCGGACCGACCGCGTGCGGGAGCGGCTCTCGGTCCTGCTCCGCTACGGCCTCGGCCAGAAGCGGCTCGTCGACCCCGAGGAGCGCGGACCGGGCCTCTTGCACGTCGTCCTCTTCTTCGCCTTCCTCGTGCTGGCGATCCGGACGGTGACGCTCTTCGGCGTCGGCTTCGACCCCGACTTCCACCTGCCGCTCCTCGCGCCGGAGAGCGCGCTCGGCCGCGCGTACGGGCTCGTGAAGGACGTGGTCGTGGTCGGCGCGCTCGTGTCGGCCCTCGGCTTCATCGCCTGGCGCGTCTTCCGGAAGCCGGCGCGCGTGACGCGCTCCGCCGAGGCGCTCGTCATCCTCGTCCTCATCGCGGGCCTGATGGTGACCGAGCTCCTCTACGACGGCGGGCTGCGGGTCGCCGCCGGGGGGCCCCTCGCCTTCGCGCCCCTCGAGCCCGCGTCCTCGGCCACCGCCCTCGGCCTCGCGGCGATGGGCGTCGGCCCGGCCGCGGCGCAGCCGATCGCCGTCGGCTCCCTCTTCCTGCACCTCGCGATCATCCTCGTCTTCGGGAACCTCCTCCCGTACGGCAAGCACTTCCACGTCATCACCGGCCTCCCCAACGTCTTCTTCGCGCGGCTCCCGCCCGCCTCCGCGCTCGCGCCGCTCGACCTCGAGAAGGACGACGCGCGGTTCGGCACCGCGACGGTGAAGGACCTCTCGTGGAAAGAGGCCTGGGACGTCTACAGCTGCACCCTCTGCGGCCGGTGCCTCACGCACTGCCCGACCCACGTCACCGGCAAGCCCCTCGCGCACAAGGAGGTGAACCGGGCGATCCGGCACCACCTCGACGAGCAGACGCCGGCGCTCATCGCGCTCGCGCGGGCGAAGGACCCCGCCGCGAAGGAGGCCGCGGCCGCGAAGCTCCCCGCGATCACCACCGTGGTCCCGCCGGAGACCTCCTGGGCCTGCACGACCTGCGGCTGGTGCGAGACCGCCTGCCCGGTCCTCATCGAGAACATCCCGCGCCTCATCGACATGCGCCGCCAGCAGGTGATGGTCGACGCGGTCTTCCCCGACGAGGCGGTCCGGGTCTTCAACGGCATCGAGCGCCAGGGGAACCCGTGGGGCCTCGGCGCGTCGAAGCGGACCGAGTGGTGCGAGGACCTCGACCTCCCGCGCGCGTCCGCCGGGGCGCCGTTCGAGTGGCTGTTCTTCGTCGGCTGCGCCGGCGCGTTCGACGACCGGCAGAAGAAGGTCTCTCGGGCGATCGTGCAGCTCCTCCGGCACGCGGGCGTCTCGTTCGCCATTCTGGGCGAGGAGGAGACCTGCACCGGTGACGCCGCCCGCCGCCTCGGCAACGAGTTCCTCTTCCAGGTCCAGGCGAAGGCCCTGGTCGAGCTCTTCGCGGCGCGCGGGGTGAAGAAGATCCTCGTGCAGTGCCCGCACTGCCTCAACACGCTCAAGAACGAGCTCCCGCAGTTCGGGGGCCGCTACGAGGTCGTCCACCACGCCGAGCTCCTCGCGCGCCTCGCCGCCGAGGGGAAGCTCCGGCTGGCGCCGGCGGCCGGCGACGGGGCGCAGGTCGCTTTCCACGATCCGTGCTACCTCGCGCGCTGGAACGGGATCACCGAGGCGCCGCGCGAGGCGCTCCAGGCCGCCGGGGTCGCGCCCCGGGAGCTGCCGCGGAACCGCCGCGAGGGGTTCTGCTGCGGCGCGGGCGGCGGGCGGATGTGGCTCGAGGAGAAGCTCGGGACCCGCATCAACCAGAACCGCGTCCAGGAGGCGGCTGAGACGCTGGGCGCCCAGGGCGGCGTCGTCGCCACCGCGTGCCCGTTCTGCCTCACGATGCTCAAGGACGGCGTGAACGAGCTCGGCCACGAGGAGAAGCTGAAGGTGATGGACGTCGCCGAGCTCGTGGCGCTGCGGCTGCCGGGCGCGAAGTGAGGATCCCGCTCTGATCCGATCGGCGCGGCGTTTGCCGTACGCCTCGCCTGGGGCGCGTTGCCGTGGGGCGGCCGTCTGGGCACGCCGGGCTCGCCGAGCAGGTGGAGTGCTCGGCGCCCACAGGCTGTTGTAGGGCGCGCGCGTGCCGGAGCTGATCTGGCAGACGCGGCGCCGAAACTCGCCGGCACCTTTGGCGCTCTGCGCGCGGCGGCCGGCTCAGACATCGGCGCCGCGTGCGCTCGGTCTGGTCCGCGCGCGTTCCACGATAGGTCGCGTGCGGCGCCTGCGCCGATGGTCGGCTCGCTCCGTCGTGCCCGGCCGGCCGCCTGGGTGGCGTTGCTTGTGGCGGCTCGGCTGCGATTCCTTTCGAGGTTCTGTCGCGGTTTCCGCGGTCCCTTCGCCCACGGAGCCGCCCCTCGCATCCGATGAACCACTCTTGGTGAGCCCGGAGCCGCCCCTCGAAGCGGTGAACCGCCCCGTCACCGCGGCGCCCGCGCCGCCTCCGCGAGCGCCCCCGCGCACCGGTCGAGCCGACGCTTCACCTCGGCGCGGAGCGCGTCCTCATCGTTGCCGGAGGCCGCGTCGGCGCCGAGCGCGTCGAGAATCCGGTCCTCCGGATCCGTGGGGTCCTCGCCGCCGGACGCGGCGGCGGGCTCCCGCGGCTGGACCCGGAACGCGCCGAAGACCCCCTCGGAGCCCGGCTCGAGCTCCTCCTTGAGCGCGAAGAGCGCCCGGAGCGCCGCGGCGAACGGCCTGTGGCGGAGATCCGACGCCGCGGGGCGGAGCCCGGTCCGCTCGGCGAGCGCGCCGAGCACCGCGTGCACGAACGGCGCGTCGGTCACGACGAGGCCGTACAGGTGGAAGTCGCCCGCCGCCCCGGCGACGAGCGCGGCTTCCTCCTCGCGGAGCCGCGCGTGGCTTGGGCACAGGAACGCGTCGCAGGTGACGACGTCGTAGACGCCGCAGGCGCGGAGGTCGGCGCCGCCGGTCACCTGCGGGTGGCCGAGGCAGCCGACGCGCTCCTCGGCGGCGTCGAGGAACCCGAGCAGCGGGCAGATCCGGATGGAGGCGAAGACGGGCGCGGGAAGCTCCCGGGACCGGACCGCCGCCGCGGCGCGGAAGGCCTCCGGCGTGGGCGGCGTCCGCGCGAGGAGGGCGGTCGAGCGGCGGAGCTCGTCCCGGATCGCGGCGCGCGAGAGGTCGGAGCGGTTGTAGAGCCCGCAGCAGGCTCCGCAGCTCGCGCCCTGGCGCTGGCAGAGGCTCAGCACGCGACGCGGTCCCTCACGGGAGCCCCAGCACCGCCCGGCACCCGGCGCAGAGGGCCGGCGCCTTCCGGTCCGCGTCGGCCGGCTCGTTCGACGCGTGCATCGCGCAGCGTGCGTCGGAGCAGGTGGCGAGGCCGAGCACGTGCCCCAGCGCGTGCACCGCCTGCACCTGCGCGCGCCGGCGGAGCGCGACCGGGTCCGCGCCGAGCCGCCCGAGCCCCACCACGGCGGCCCCGAGATCCCGGTCCGCGTCGAACAGGACGTAGTCGCCGTCGTCGGGGAGGAAGAGGTCTCCGTCCACGAGGCCGAGGACCGGCGCGCCGGAGGCGGGCCGGAGCCCGGCGAGCCGCCGGAGGACGGCGGGCGCGTGGAACTGCCGGCGCCCAGCGTTCCACGCGTAGGTCGGCCGATCGAGCGGGGGCCCGTGCTTCCAGCCGAGCCCCAGCGCGGGGGCGAGCGCGGCGGCCACCTCCGGGAGGAGCCGCGGGGGGAGATCGCCGAGGGCGACCACCACGGCGGCCGGCGCCGGCCGCGCGGCGGGGCCGGCCTCCGCGTTCACCATCGGTGCAGGGGTGGCTGAGGCGGAAGGATTCGAACCTTCATGAGCGGATCCAAAGTCCGCGGTCCTGCCATTAGACGACGCCTCAGTAGGTCTCGAACTCACGGCCGGCGCCCCTCGTCACGACGTGCGCTCCCCCTGCGCCCTCGCGAGAGCGGGCCCCTCCGCCCGCGAACTCCGTGAATCCACTACCAGCGTACCAGGGCGCTCGCCCAAGTAAAGCCGGCCCCGAAGGCGCACAGCCCCACCAGGTCCCCGCGTTGCACGCCCCGCGCCTGCACCGCCTCGGCGAGGCAGAGCGGGATCGAGGCGGCGGTCGTGTTCCCGTACTTCTGGATGTTGTTGAACACCTGGTCGTCGCGCAGCTCGAGCGACCGCTGCACCATCTCCGAGATGCGCAGGTTCGCCTGGTGCGGGATGACGACCTTGAGGTCCTTGGGCGAGAGCCCGTTCTTGTCGAGCGCCTCGCGCAGCACCTCCGGCATCCGCACGATCGCGTGCTTGAAGACCTTCTGCCCCTCCATGTGCGGGAAGACGTCCTCGGACTCGCCGATGTCCTTGGGGATGCGCGGGTGGTAGATGCTCCCGGGCTTGTCGGTCCACAGCTCCTTCGCGAACCGGCCGTCCGCGTGAAGGTGGCAGGAGAGGACGCCGCGGTTCGGATCGTCCGTCGCCTCGAGCAGCGCCGCCCCGGCGCCGTCGCCGAAGATGACCGCCACGTCCCGGCCGCGCGTCGAGACGTCGAGGCCGGTCGAGTGCACCTCGGACCCGACGAGCAGCACCTTCCGGAACATGCCGGTCCGGATCCAGGCGTCGGCGACGGAGAGGCCGTAGATGAACCCGGTGCACTGGTTGCGGACGTCGATCGCCGGGACGCCGGGGATCCCGAGCTTCGCGTTGAGGAAGCAGCCGTCGCCCGGGAACATGTGATCGGTCGAGAGCGTCGCGTAGACGATCGCCTCGATGTCGGTCGCCTTCCACCCGGCGGCGTCGAGGGCGCGCTTCGTGGCCTCGAGCGCGAGGTCGCTGTTGCCCTGGCCCGGGGCCACCCAGCGCCGCTCCTTGATGCCGGTCCGCTGGGTGATCCACTCGTCCGAGGTCTCCATGTACCTCGTGAGCTCCTCGTTCGTGACGACGCGGTCCGGCGTGTAGGTGCCGAGTGCGGCGAACGCGGTGCGGGGCATGTGGGCTCCTCGTCGAGTGGTGTGGGGGTTCGTGAAGTGTTCGCCGCCCGCGCGGCCCGTCCCGCCCCCGCCGCCTAGATGTCCAGGTTCTGCACGTCGAGCGCGTGCCGCTCGATGAACTCGCGCCGCGGGTCCACCGCGTCGCCCATGAGGATCGAGAAGATCTCGTCCGCCTCGACGGCGTCGTCGACCCGCACCTGCAGCATTGTGCGGTTCGCCGGGTTCATCGTCGTCTCCCAGAGCTGCTCGGGGTTCATCTCGCCGAGCCCCTTGTAGCGCTGGATGGTCTGGCCCTGCGTCGCGGACTGCTTGAGCGCGTCCACCATGCTGAAGACGTCGGGCACCTCGCGCTCGCCGTCCGCCGCCTCGAGCTTGTAGGGGCCAGCGCCGAGCTCGGCGAGGGCGCCGTAGAGCGAGGTCAGCTCGCCCCACTCGGCGCCCGACAGGTAGTTGAAGTCGAGGCGGGTCTCGCGCGGCGCGCCCGAGACGATCGTCTGGTAGACGAGCGCGTCGCAGCCGTGCTCCTCGTCGCGCTCGATCTTGGCGTGGCGCACGACCAGCTCGGGGTGCGCCTTCTGCGCCCGCTCGAAGATCTGCTGCACCTGGTCCTTCACCTGCTCGTGGTCGCGCAGGAGCGTGAGGTCGAGGTCCCCGAGCCGCACCGCCGCGTCGACGATGCGGCTGTCGCGCCGGCGATCGACCCGCGTCAGCATCGCCCGGTAGGCGATCGCCTTGCGCGCGAGGCTCGTCAGCTCCTCGCCCTCCACGACGGTCTCGCCGGCGGTGAGCCGCGCCTTCTCGGTGCCGAGGCCGAGGAGGTACTCGTCCATCGACTCCTGGTCCTTGATGTACCGCTCCTTCTTCCCCTTCGAGACGCGGTAGAGCGGCGGCTGGGCGATGTAGAGGTACCCCTTCTCGATCACCTGCGGCATCTGCCGGAAGAAGAAGGTGAGGAGCAGCGTGCGGATGTGGCTGCCGTCCACGTCCGCGTCGGTCATCACGATGATCCGGTGGTAGCGGATCTTGTCGATGTCGTACTCCTCGGGGCCGATGCCGGTGCCGAGGGCGGTGATGAGCGTGGCGATGATCTCGGACGACAGCATCTTGTCGAACCGGGCCTTCTCCACGTTCAGGATCTTGCCGCGGAGCGGGAGGATCGCCTGGACGCGGCGGTCGCGCCCCTGCTTCGCCGACCCGCCGGCGGAGTCGCCCTCGACGATGTAGAGCTCGCTCTCCCCCGGGTCCTTGGACTGGCAGTCGGCCAGCTTCCCGGGGAGCGACGCGCCGTCGAGCGCGCCCTTGCGACGCACCGTCTCGCGCGCCTTGCGCGCCGCGATCCGCGCCCGGGCCGCCTCGGCCACCTTGCCGCAGACGCGCTTCGCGACGTTCGGGTTCTCCTCGAGGAAGGCGGTGAGCTTCTCGTTGAGCATGGTCTCGACCATGCTCTTCGCCTCGGTGTTGGAGAGCTTCGTCTTGGTCTGCCCCTCGAAGCTCGCGCCCGGGAGGCGGATCGAGATCACCGCCGCGAGCCCCTCGCGCATGTCGTCGCCGGAGGGCAGCTCGTCCTTGAGGTCCTTGAACAGGTTGTTCTTCTGGCCGTACGCGTTGATCGTGCGCGTGAGCGCGGCCTTGAAGCCGATGAGGTGCGTGCCGCCCTCGTGGTTGTGGATGTTGTTCGCGAACGCGTAGACCTTCTCGTCGTACGCGTCGTTCCACTGCAGGGCGATCTCGACGAGGGCGGTCCCGCGCTCGGTCTCGACCTCCTGGCGGAGCGCGATCGGCGGCTGGAACAGGACCTCGCGGCTCTTGTTGAGGAAGGCCACGAACTCGCGGATGCCGTCCTTGAACAGGAACTCGTGCTTCTTGCCGCTCCGCTCGTCCTCGATGGTGATCGTGAGGCCGGCGTTCAGGAAGGCGAGCTCGCGCAGCCGGCCTGACAGCGTCTCGAAGGAGTACTCGGTCACCTCGAAGATGGTCGGGTCGGGCTTGAAGGTGACCTTGGTCCCGCGCCGCTGCGTCTCGCCGATCGGCGTCACCTTCCCGGCCGGGTTCCCGCGCTCGTACCGCTGCGCCCAGACCTTCCCCTCCCGGTACACCTCGACCTTGAGCCACTCGGAGAGCGCGTTCACGCACGTCACGCCGACGCCGTGCAGGCCGCCCGAGACTTTGTACGCGTTCGACTCGAACTTCCCGCCCGCGTGGAGCTTCGTCATCACCACGTCGAGCGTGTCCATGCCCTGCACCGTGGGGTGAGGGCCGACCGGGATGCCCGAGCCGTTGTCGACGATCGTGATCGAGTTGTCGGCGTGGATGGCGACGTTGATCTCGTTGGCGCGCCCTGCCATCGCCTCGTCGACGGAGTTGTCGACGACCTCGTAGACGAGGTGGTGCAGGCCGCGCTCCCCGACGTCGCCGATGTACATGTGCGGCCGCTTGCGGACCGCTTCCAGCCCCTCGAGCACCTTGATGGCATCGGTGCCGTACTGCTCGTCTCCATTCGAGACGGCGCGCTGGCTTCTCTCGGCGGTTTCCAGGGGTGCCTCGCTCAGGGTTTCTCTGAAGGGAATTCGTGGGTTACGCGTCGATTGGGTATAGCAGGCCGAGGGCCCTTGGGCAACGCCCATGACCGGTCCGGAACCCCACGAAACCCCTCAGGAAACGAGTCCCGAAACGGCCCCGTTCTCGACCCGGTGGAAGGCGCTCTCCGGCCCTGCGGCGGCACCGAGCAGCCGCTCGTCGGTGGTCGTGAGGAACGCCTGCCCGGGCAGGCTCGCGAGGTAGGCGAGGAGGAACCCGTTCTTTGCCGGATCGAGCTCCGAGGAGACGTCGTCGAGGAGGAGGAGCGGCGGCCGCCGCAACGTCGCGCGCAGGTTCTCGATCTCCGCGATCTTGAGGGCGAGCACGAGCGCGCGCTGCTGACCCTGGCTCCCGTAGAAGCGCGCTCCCTTGCCGCCGAGCGCGAGCGTCGCGTCGTCCGCGTGCGGCCCGACCGACGTGAACCCCCGGTCCCGATCGCGCTCGAGCCGCGCCGCGAGCGCCGCCTCGAGCCGGGCGACGAGCTCGGCCTCGGCCCCGTCGGTCCGGATGCCAGCCGCCGCCCGGTACTCGAGCGCCGCGGCCGGCGCCGCCGGGCCGGAGATCTCCCGGAAGGCGGCCTCGACGCGCGGCGCCAGCTCCGCGACGAGCGCGAGCCGCCGCGAGAGGAGCCGCGCCCCCGCCCGCGCGAGCGGCGCGCGGAAGCTCGCCTCGACGTCGGCGTCGCCGCGCCGCAGGGCCGCGTTCCGCGCCCGCAGCGCCCGGACGTACTCGCGCGCCTCGCCGAGGACCGCGGGCCACCGGTTGAACGCCGCGCGGTCCAGGAACCGCCGCCGCCCCTCGGGACCGGCCTTCACGAGCAGGAGATCGTCCGGCGTGAACGCGACGGCCGCGAGCCCCTCGAAGTAGTCGTCGAACCGGTCCTGCGCCTTTCCGTCGAGGTACGCCGTCCGCGCGCCGTCGCCGAGCTGCACGGCGAGGGTCCTCTCCCCGCCCGGCCCATGGAACCGGCCGGACACCACCGCGCGATCGCAGCCGAAGCGCACGAGCTCCTGGAGGCGCGTCGCCCGGAGCGGCTTGAGCGTCGCGAGGAAGTAGATCGCCTCGAGGAGGTTGGTCTTGCCCTGGCCGTTCTGGCCGACGAGGACGGTCGTGCGCGGCGAGGGAGCGAGCTCGACCGCGGCGAGGTTGCGGAAGTCCTGGATGTGGAGCGAGACGAGTCTCATGACCCGGTGGAGAGGCCGGGCTCGGGCTCGGGCTCGTTCACGGGCTCGGGACCGAGCCGCGCGATCAGATCCGCATCGGCATCACGACCGCCGTGAACCCCTGGTCGGACTCCTCGGCCCCGCGGAGCACGCCCGGCGAGAGATCGTCGGCGAGCTCGAGCTGGACCTCGCCCGACTGGAGCACGGAGAGCACCTCGGTGAGGTACCGGGCGTTGAAGCCGATCTTGAGCGGCTCACCCTCGTACTCGACTGGCACGTCCTCCTTCGCCTCGCCGAGGTCCGGGTTCTGCGAGAGCACCCGGAGCACGCCCTTCGCGAGGTCGAGCTTCACGGCGTGCGCCTTGTCGGAGGAGAGGAGCGAGATGCGCCGGAGCGTCTCGCCGAACCGGGCGCGGCCGAGCTTCACGACCTTCTCGCCCGCCTTCGGGATGACCTGCTTGTAGTCCGGGAAGAGCCCCTCGATGAGCCGCATCACGAGGACGACGCCCGGCCGGCGGAAGATGGCGCTGTTCTCGAGGAAGCCGAGCTTCGCCTCCGGCTTCTCCTCGCCGGACTCGGCCGCCTCGGACAGGAGCTTCTTGAGCTCCTGGAGCCCCTTCTTCGGCAGGATGACGCCGCGCTTCAGGCCGAACGTGCCGGGCACGGGCCGCTCGGAGAGGGAGAGCCGGTGGCCGTCGGTCGCGACGAGGCGCAGGCTGCCCGCGGCCGGCTCGAAGTAGACGCCGTTCAGGTTGTACCGGGTCTCGTCCGTCGAGACGGCGAAGAAGGTCCGCTCGATCATGTCGAGGAGGAGCGCGGGCTCGACGTCCTCGAAGGGCACCTTGTCGAAGCGGGGCAGCGCCGGGAAGTCCTCCGCCGGCAGGCCGACGATGCGGAACTCGGCCGAGCCGCTCTTCACCTCGAGGTAGTTGTTCTGCCCGCGCTTCAGCGTGACCGTCGTCTCGGGCAGCGCGCGGACGATCTCGTAGAGGTGGCGAGCGGAGACGGCGAGGGCGCCTTCCTTGAGGACCTCGCAGCCGTGCTCCGAGGACACGGCCAGGTCGAGGTCGGTGGCCGAGACGACGAGCTGGCCGGCCTTCCTGGCCTCGAGAAGGACGTGGCTGAGGATCGGCATCGTGCTTTTCTTCTCCACGATGCCCTGGGAGCGGCCGAGCGCCTTCGCGAGCTCAGGGACGCCGATCTTGAGTTCCATATGGGAAGGATCCTCTTCTTATGAGATCGCCGGAGAAGCAGGGACCGGCACCTTGTGGAAAGCCGGCCTAGGACTCCGGATCGCCTCGTCTTTCCGGGCTGGAAAAACGTCTGGATCCCGCAGGGTCGAGATTGTGTAGCGCGGGCCCGAAAGAAGTGTCAACAGCGGCCCACACCTGATCCCCAGCCGGATCGGACGCCGTTCCACGGCCCCTCCACACGGTTGGCCCGCGGCGGATCCGCGCAAGCGCGAGGCGACGCCGCCGGCGGACGGCGGGCGCGCGCGGGCGGCCGGATGGACGGACGTCCACCCGCTCTCGTGCGGTCGGAATCATGGGGCGAGGCGCTACGGCGCGAGCTTCGCGGTCAGCGTCTGGAGGGCCGAGCTCACCATGCCGTCGGTCTCCTTGAGCTGCCGGATCCGGTCGACGGCGGCGATGACGGTGGTGTGGTCCTTCTTGTTGAACTTCTCGGCGATGGACTGGAACTTCTCCTTCGCGAGCTCGCGGCAGAGGTACATCGCGACCTGGCGCGGCAGGGCGATCTTCTGCTCGCGGGAGGCGCTCGTCAGCTTCGCGACCGTGAGGCCGTAGTGCGCCGCGACCGCGTCCTGGATCTTCTCGATCGGCGGGCGGTAGCCGGGCGGCGGGATGACGTCGCCGAGGACGTCGCGCGCGAGCTGGACGGTGATCGGCTCCTTCTTGAGGGAGGCGAAGGCGGCGACGCGCATGAGCGCGCCCTCGAGCTCGCGGACGTTGGAACGGATGTGCTGGGCGAGGAGGTCGGTCACGTCCTGCGGGAGATCGATGCTCTCGACCTCCGCCTTCTTCTGGAGGATCGCGGCTCGGGTCTCGAACTCGGGCGCCTCGATCTGGACCCGCATGCCCCACTCGAAGCGGGAGCAGAGCCGCTCGTCGAGGCCCTTCAGCTCCTTCGGCGGGCGGTCGCTCGAGAGGACGATCTGGACGTGGTGATCGTGGAGCTCGTTGAACGTGTGGAAGAACTCCTCCGCGGTCTTGTCCTTGCCGGCGAGGAACTGCACGTCGTCGACGAGGAGGGCGGAGCACTCGCGGTACTTCCGGCGGAACTCGTCCATCGTGCCCTTGGAGAGCGCGGCGACGAAGTCGTTGGTGTACCGCTCCGAGGAGACGATCGCGACGCGGCCGCCGCTCTTCTCGAGGATGGCGGCGGCGACGGCATGCAAGAGGTGCGTCTTCCCGAGCCCGGAGTCGCCGTGCAGGAAGAGGGGGTTCCAGGTCTTGCCGGGGTTCTGGGCGACGTTCTGGGCGGCGGCGAACGCGAAGTGGTTCGAGGCGCCGACTACGAAGGTGTCGAAGACGTAGCGCGGGTTCGGGCGGGAGTCGCGCGGGTCGGCCAGCGCGGGCACCTCGCGCGTCGAGGGCGTCAGCGCGATCGGCAGCGGGATGGGCGCGGCGGGCGGCGGGCGGGGCGCCTCGTCCACGGCGAAGGAGATGCGGAGGCGCTCGCCCAGGATCTCGGGGACGAACTCCTCGAACCAGGGGCGGTAATTGTCCTCGACGAAGTCGCGGTGGAACTTGTCCGGGGCGCCGATGTGGAGGCACCCGTCGGTCACGGAGAGGGGGCGGAGGGGCGCGAACCACCGATCGTACAGATCGGGGCGCAGGCGCGTGCGGAGGAAGGAGTCGACGCGGGACCAGGCGTCGTCGAGAGGCGTCGAGGCGCGAGCGCTCGCGGGTACGTCCATCTTCAATCCCCCGTTCCTTGGCGCGAAAATGCCGGCCGCCCGCTTCCCGATCGGGAGGCGGCGCTCACCTGTTCGCTTGTTCTGCGAGGTGCCGGGCAGGCCCGTGAACCGTGGCGCGGAAGGTAGCGAAAGAGCCCGGAACGGATCAAGGCCGAGTTCGATCGCGCCGGTAACGACGGCGCTTTCTCGTGGCACCCGGGCGGCGCTCGGACGGTCGCGGCGCCGGGTCGGTGAATCCTTGACATGCGTGGGGCGATCGGTGAGTTTGCCGCGCCATGAAGCGGACTTATCAACCGAAGAAGCAGCGCAGGAACCGGACGCATGGCTTCCGGAAGCGGATGAAGAGCCCGGGCGGGCGCGAGGTCATCAAGCGTCGGCGCGCCAAGGGGCGGAAGCGCCTCGCTCCGCGCGCGCCGAAGAAGTAGCCGGGGTGAAGCTCCCGAGGACGGCCCGGCTGCGACGCCGGCGTGAGTTCCTCGCGGTGCAGCAGCGCGGCCGGCGCATCCACTCCGGAGAGCTCGTGGTCCTCGCGCTCGCCTCCGGAACCCCGCGGCCGCGGATCGGGATCACGGTGTCGTCGAAGGTCGGGAACGCCGTCGAGCGCAACCGCGTGAAGCGCTGGATCCGCGAGGCCTGGCGCGGCGTCGCCGGAGATCTGCCCGCCGTCGACCTCGTCGTGATCGCGAAGCCCGCCGCCCTCGCGGCCGGGCTCGAGGGCGCGCGGCGCGCGCTCGGGGCGGCGCGGGAGAAGCTCCGCGCCGGGCGGGGCGCGCCATGATCCGCTGGCTCCTCGTCCTGTTCGTGAAGCTCTACCGGCGGCTCCTGTCGCCGGCCCTCCCGCCCTCCTGCCGGTTCTACCCGAGCTGCTCGGCGTACGCGTTGACGGCGCTCGAGCGACACGGCGCGGCGCGGGGCTCTTATCTCACAGTGAAGCGGCTCCTTCGCTGCCACCCCTTTCATCCGGGCGGGATCGACCCCGTCCCGGAGTTCACTTCAAAGAGGTAGCCCTTGGGCAAAGACACCAAGCGGTTGTTCCTGGCGATCGCGCTCTCCTTCGCGGTGATGTGGGCCTACAGCGCGTTCGAGGCCTGGCGGAATCCGCGGCGGCCGCAGCCGCAACAACAGCAGCCGACGGCCGAGAAGGCGGCGCCGGCGCCCGCGACCCCGGCGCCCGGCGGCACGGCGCTGCCCGCGGTCCCGACGGCGCCCGCGCCGGCGCCGACCGCGCCGGAGGAGACGGTGGTCCTCTCCGGCAACGGCTTCGAGGCGACGTTCTCGACGTGGGGGGGCGCGCTCAAGTCCTTCACGCTCCAGGATCCGAAGTTCCGGCGCGGCCGCGGCGACGACGAGCGCGCGGTCGATCTCGTCCGCATCGCGGAGGGCCAGGCGTACCCGCTCTCGCTCGCGATCGCGCCCGAGGGGGCGAAGCCGGAGGAGGTCATGGCGTCGGCGCGCGCGCCGATGTCCATCTCGTCGAGGGACGACCGCTCGGTCACGTTCACCGGGAGCGTCAACGGCGCGGAGGTCCGCAAGAGTTTCCGGCTGACGGGGAAGCCGTACGAGCTCGCGCTCACCGTCGAGGTGACGGGCGGGCCGGGCGCGCCGGTCGGCCTGCTCTCTCCGTCGTACACGCCGCCGGGCGGCGAGTCGGGCGGGTTCTTCGCGTTCTTCTCGGGCCCGCCCCTCGATCTCTCCCAGCCGATCTGCCGCGCCGGCGAGAGCACGGAGCGGTACGACCCGGACCCCGGCAAGGAGCCGGAGCGCGGCGCGGGGACCGCCTACTGGGCGGGCGTCGACCAGCACTACTTCATCTCGGCGGTGCTGCCGGCGGATCCGGCCGGGACGTGCGTGCTCGCGAGCGGCCCGGCCAAGGGCGTCGGGATGGCCTCGCTCGCGCTCCCGCCGGAGAAGGCGCGCAAGGCGGAGTTCACGGTCTACGCGGGCCCGAAGGACCTCGACACCCTGCGCGCGTACGGCCGCGCCTTCGACACCTCGGTGAACTACGGCACGGCGAAGTACTTCGGCGTCTTCGCCCGCGGCCTCCTCTACGTGATGCGCTGGCTCCACGCCTTCGTCGCGAACTGGGGCATCGCGATCATCCTGCTCACGCTCCTCGTGAAGATCGTGCTCTTCCCGCTCACCTACAAGCAGATGCAGTCGATGAACGAGATGCGGAAGCTGCAGCCCGAGATCGAGAAGCTGAAGGCGAAGTACGAGGGCGACCGCGAGAAGCTCAACATGGCGGTGATGGGGCTCTACCGGGAGCACAAGGTGAACCCGCTCGGCGGCTGCCTCCCGATGCTCCTCCAGATGCCGATCTGGTTCGCGCTCTACGCCGCGCTCCAGACGTCGGTCGAGCTCTACCGCGAGGGGTTCCTCTGGATCCGGGACCTCACGCAGCACGATCCGATCTTCGTGCTCCCGCTGCTGATGGGCGTCTCGAGCTTCGTCATGCAGAAGCTGTCGCCGCAGCCGGCGGAGAACGCGCAGGCGAAGATGATGCTCTACTTCTTCCCCATCTTCTTCACGTTCATCATGCTGCAGGTCCCGGCAGGCCTCACCCTCTACATCGTGGTGAACAACATCCTGTCGATCGCGCAGCAGCAGTGGATGATGAAGATGCAGACCGCGCAGCTCGCGCCGGCGAAGTGAAAGGACCTCCCATGCCGATCGGGGACGAGAGGAACGGAGCGCCGCCGCCGGCGCAAGCGCCGGACAAGGTGGAGCGGGCGCGGACCTTCTGCGTGGAGCTGTTCGAGCGGCTCGGGGCGAAGGTGTCGGTCGAGGTCCGGGAGACCGCCGAGGCGATCGGCGTGTCGCTCGCCGCGCAGGAAGGGAACGCCCTCGAGCTCTCGGGCGGCCTCATCGAGGCGGTGCAGCACCTCGTGAACCGGGTGGTGAACCCGCGGTCCGAGGGGCGGAAGTGGGTGAACCTCGAGGTGGGCGGGTTCAGCGAGGAAGGCGACCCGGCGGTGAAGGCGATGGCGGAGCGGCTCGCGGCCGCCGCGCGCCGGACGGGCAAGGTCCTCGCCATCGCGCCGATCAGCGCGCGCGAGCGGCGGCAGATCCACCTCGCGCTCGTCGGCGTGGAGGGCGTCTCGACCCGGAGCGAGGGCGAAGGGATCTTCCGGCAGCTCCTCATCGTGCCGGCGGCGGGGAAGCAGGGCGCGTAGTGGCGGCGCGGGAGAAGACGCGGGCCGAGCGGCTCTTCTCGGCGGCGGTCCTCCGGCGCTCCTTCGAGCTCCAGGACGGCCAGTACCGCGAGGGCTTCCGGTTCGTGTACGAGGGGGTCCTCCGGGATCTCGGCCTGGAGGAGGCGGAGGTGGAGGAGTACCTCGCAGCGCACCGGGCCGAGGTCGAGGCGGCCATCGGCCGGCGCGGCTCCGCCAGGCCGAAGTGATGGACCCGCGCTTCCGCGAGACGCTCGAGGGTGGAGCGCGCGCGCTCGGGCTCGACCTCGCGCCGGCCGCCCTCCCCCTCCTCGAGCGGTTCGCCGACCGGCTCCTCGCCTGGAACCGCAAGGTGAACCTCACGGCGATCACGGCGCCCGCCGAGGTCGCGGAGAAGCACCTCCTCGACAGCCTGCTCCTCCTCCGCTCGCTCGGAGATGCCCGGACCCTGCTCGACGTCGGCAGCGGCGGCGGCCTCCCGGGCGTCGCGCTCGCGTGCGCGCGCCCGGACGTCGAGGTGGTCTGCTGCGACTCGGTGGCAAAGAAGGTCGCGTTCGTGAAGGCGGTGGCGGTCGAGCTCGGCCTCGAGCGCGTCCGCGGCGTCGTCGCCCGGGCGAGCGGCGCGCCGGAGTCGGACGGCCTGCCGAGGAGCGAGGCGGTCGTGAGCCGGGCGGTGGCGGAGCCGTCGGTCTGGGTTCCGCTCGGGAGCGCCTACGTCGCGCCGGGCGGCACCTTGCTCGCGATGCTCGGGAAGGTCGAGGACGAGGGCCGGCTCGCCGAGCTCGGGTCCGCGGCCGGGCTCAAGCTCGCTGGCGTCGAGCGGTACGACCTGCCGTACTCGGGGGCCTCGCGGGCGGTCGTCCGATGGGTCTCGGTGGTCCGCTCGCCCTGAGCCTGACGAAGGACGAGCGGTCGCGCGCTGGGCCCTGAGCGGCGTACGCCTCGAGGGTGGTTGCCCAGGGTGGCGGTTCCGAGGGGCGGCCGCCTGGGCCCGCCGGGCTCGCCGACCAGGTCGAGTGCTCGGCGCCCACAGGCTGTTGTAGGGCGCGCGCGTGCCGGGGGTGATCCAGCGGGCGCGCCGCCGAAACTTGCCGGCCACCTCCGCTCGCTGCGCTCGCGGGTGGCCGGCTTCGGACAGACGGCGGCGCGCGCGGTCGCTCCGGTCCGCGCGCGTTCCAAGGAGTTCGCGTCCGGCGCCTGCGCTCATGGTCGGCTCGCTCCGGCGGGCCCAGGCAGCCGCTGGTGTGGCGGGGTTGGATGGGGCGCTCGAGGCTAAGGGGCCGAGGGCGATTCGGAGCATGCGCTGCTGTCCCGAGATGCCGTGGTCTGGTCACGTTCCACGTGGAACAGGGTGCGATGACGGCCGCTGACCGGAACCGTCCTGGAAGACGGTGAGCACGACCGGACGTGTTGACGGCGGACTTCGCGTTCTGGCCGTCGCCGGTTTAGAGGCCGCCGCGTCGGGGACGCCCGACACCCCCCGCAGCATCGAGCACCCATCAACCCCCGCCACACCAGCGGACGGGTGGGCCCGCCGGAGCGAGCCGACCATCAGCGCAGGCGCCCGCTGGAGACTTGAGGCGGCCCGCGCGCGGACCGGGACGAGCGCACGCGGCGCCGATGTCTGAGCCGGCTCTCGCATTCGAGAGCGACGAGGGTGCCGGCGAGTTTCGGCGCCGCGTCTGCCGGATCACCACCGGCCCGCGCGCGCCCTACAACAGCCTGTGGGCGCCGAGCACTCGACCTGGTCGGCGAGCCCGGCGGGCCCACCCGGCCGCCCCTCGGAACCCCCGCCCCCGGCAACCCCCCTCGAGGCGTACGCCGCTCCCGGGCGGCGAACGGTCGAGCGAGCCCCTGGCAGTCGGAAGGAGCCGCAGAGCCAGGGTGTTCCACGTGGAACAGGAGCCCCCACCCCGCCGCCCGATGTTCCACGTGGAACAGCCGAGGGGGCGACAGGAGCTCGGGCTCGGGAGCGGACTCGGGCTCGTGCACGGGGTGGGGGATGTCAGGGGGGTCCGGCATCTTGCGCACGCGGCGGCCAAGGGGGCCGGGCGCGAGACAAGGGGCTTGCCTTGAACGACATGCTGCTCGGGGGCCGCTCCCCCGCACACCGAGACTCCATGAGCCGGATCCTCACCATCGCGAATCAGAAGGGCGGCGTCGGCAAGACCACCACGGCCGTGAACCTCGCCGCCTCGCTCGCCGCGTCCGAGAAGCGGACGCTCCTCATCGACGTCGACCCGCAGGGCAACGCGGGCAGTGCCCTTGGCATCCGGCGCGACGACTCCGAGAAGTCGATCTACGAGGTGATGCTCGATGGGCTGCCGCTCACCGAGGCCGTCCGGAAAACCGAGCTCAAGTTCCTCGACCTCGTGCCTGCCTCGCGCCACCTCGTGGGCGCCGAGCTCGAGCTCGCCGAGCTCGACCACCGCGAGTACCGGCTGAAGCGCGCCGTCGACCCCGTGGCCTCGAGCTACGAGTACATCGTCATCGACTGCCCGCCGTCGCTCGGGCTCCTGACGCTGAACGGCCTCGTCGCGGCGAAGGGCGTCCTCATCCCGCTCCAGTGCGAGTACTACGCGCTCGAAGGGCTCGCGGACGTTCTCCGGACGATCGACCTCGTGAAGGGCTCGGCCAACCCGGAGCTCAAGGTCGACGGCATCGTCCTCACGATGTACGCGTCCAACAACCTGTCGAACCAGGTCGCCGACGAGATCCGGCGGACGTTCCAGGAGCAGGTCTACGAGACCGTCATCCCGCGCAACGTGCGGCTCTCCGAGGCGCCCAGCCACGGGAAGCCCGTCCTCCTCTACGACGTCGCCTCGAAGGGCTGCCAGAGCTACCTCGATCTCGCCCGGGAGGTGACCACCCGGTTCAGCGTTGCTGGAGGCCTCGCGTGACCATGGCCGACAAGCGGAGACCCGCGCTCGGGCGCGGGATGGCTGCCCTCCTCTCGAACGCACCGCCGCCGCCGAGCGTCGTGACCCTCCCGGCGCCCGCGGCGCCGCCCGGGCGGGCGGTTCTCACGCTGCCGATCGAGGCCGTCGAGCGGAACCCCGACCAGCCCCGGAAGCACTTCGAGGAGGCGAAGCTCGAGGAGCTCGCCGCGTCGATCCGCGAACACGGGATCATCGAGCCCATCCTCGTGCGGCGCGAGGGAGCGAGTTACCGCATCCTCGCGGGCGAGCGCCGCTGGCGCGCGGCGCAGCGCGCCGGGCTGAAGGAGATCCCAGCGATCCTCCGGGAGGCGTCCGATCGAGAGGCGTTCGAGCTCGCGCTCGTGGAGAACATCCAGCGCGCCGACCTCAACGCCATCGAGGAG
Source organism: Anaeromyxobacter sp. (assembly GCA_035627135.1). Taxonomy (GTDB): domain Bacteria; phylum Myxococcota; class Myxococcia; order Myxococcales; family Anaeromyxobacteraceae; genus Anaeromyxobacter. The sequence goes on from DASPMI010000115.1 coordinate 48,828, forward strand.
GCGGAGGCCTACGAGATCCTCGTCACGGACCACTCGCTCACGCAGGAGGAGATCGCGAAGCGCGTCGGGAAGGAGCGCTCATCGGTCGCGAACGCGCTCCGCCTCCTGAAGCTCCCCGACACGGTCCGCGACGCCGTCCGCGACGGCCAGCTCGACATGGGGCACGCGCGCGCGCTCCTCGGGCTCGAGGGCGAAGAGGCGATCCGGAAGGCGGCCGAGCGCGCCATCCGTGAGGGGCTCTCCGTTCGGGCGACCGAGGCCCTGGTGCGTTCCCTGACCACCAAGGGCTCGAAGCGACCCGCACCCGGAGCGAAGGGCGCGGAATCACCCGCGATCAAGGCGCTCACCCAGCGCCTGCAGCGCCGCCTGGGGGCCAGGTGTCGGGTCGTGCCCCGCTCCGCTACCGCCGGGAAGCTGGAGGTCGAGTATTCGTCTCTCGACGAGCTCGATGGAATACTGGCGAAGATCGGAGCGTAACTAGAGAGTTCGCTCGCACGGGTCGGAGCGGACTGGGACCAAGACACGGCACGTTCTTCTCAGGCAAGCTGGGGACGTAGCCACCTCGCCAGCTGGCGGCGCAGCGACGCCCGGCAGCCCTGGTGATTATCGGAACGTTTACGAGGAGTGAAGATCCATGGCGATGCTGAAGCGCGATGAGCTCACCTCCGTCCCCGCCGCGGCGGGCGACCTCAATGCACTGCTCGGTCGCGGCTCGGAGTTCGAGGGCAAGCTGACGTTCGAAGGCACCGTCCGCATCGACGGCAAGTTCACGGGCACCATCGTGACCAACGACGTCCTCGTCGTCGGCGAGGGCGCCAAGATCCAGGCCGAGATCCAGGCGGGGACGGTCATCGTCCACGGCGAGATCCACGGCGACGTGAAGGCCAAGAGCGCGGTCGAGCTGCACCACCCGGCCCGCATGAAGGGCAACATCGACACCCCCTCGCTCATGATCGAGAAGGGCGTCACCTTCGAGGGCCAGTGCAAGATGGACGTGCCCGAGAAGTCCTCCAAGTCGAGCCAACCGTCCCTGACCGCCGCGCCTCCGCCGGTCACGGCGATGAAGCAGTAGGAAGGCCTCAGGCCTCAGGAAAGACTCGAAACGCGAAGCGGGCCTGGGTTGCTCCCCAGGCCCGCTTTCATTTGCTCGGCCCCGAGCCTGAGGCCTGACGCCCGAGGCCCGAGGCGTGCTTCAAACTCAGTTCACCTTCACCTGGATCGACCGCGGCTTCGCCTCGGCGCGCTTCGGGAGCGCGACGACGAGCAGGCCGTTCTTCGCCTCGGCGCGGATCTTCTCCGCGTCGACGGACGCGGGCAGGGCGAAGGACCGGGTGAAGGTGCCGTAGGCGAGCTCGACCCGGTGGTAGCGGTCGCGGCGCTCCGGGTGGTCGAGCTTCCGCTCGCCGCGGATCGTGAGGACGCCGTTCTCGAACCGCACGTCCACGTCCTGCGCCTCGACCCCCGCGAGGTCGAAGCGGAGCACCACACCCTCCTCGTCCTCGTAGATGTCGCACGCAGGCGTCCAGCCGACGGACTCCCCGCTGCGGTAGATCTGCTGCCGCTCGTCCAGCATGCGGCTCACCTCGTCAGAGAGCCGCGCGAATTCCTTGAAGGGCTCGAATCGCGTCATGATTTTCGACCTCCTGGCTCGCGGCGAACGTAAGGCGAGCGGACGGCCTGTCAAACACGTCCCGAGAGGGACTTGAGAACACTCACTTGCGGCCGCTAAGTACCCGAAGTCTTTGGAAATACAGCCTTGACCCTCAAACCCTCGCGTGCTACGGCGCGTCCTTCATGGATTCTGGCTCGGTAGCTCGTCGGTACGCCAAGGCGCTCTTCGGGCTCGCGGTCGACAACGGCAAGGTGGAGGCCTGGTCGGAGTCCCTGGGGACGCTTGCCGCCGTCCTCCGCTCGACGCCGGAGCTCGCCGTCGTGCTCGCGGATGCGCTTCGCAGCCGTGACGATCGGCAGGCGATCGCCGAGCGTCTCGGCGCGGCGCTCGCGCTCGATCGCGAGCCCGCCAACCTCCTCCGCCTCCTCGGCGATCGGAACCGCCTCGGTCAGCTCCCCGACGTGCTCCGCGCCTTCGGCGAGCTCGCCGACGCGCACCTCGGCCGGCTCCGCGCGCGGGTGACGACCGCGGTCCCCATCGACGGCGAGACGCTCGCCTCGCTCGCCCGCCGGCTCTCCGAGCTGACCCGCGCGCAGGTGCTCCTCGAGCGGAGCGTCGAGCCCGCGCTCCTCGGGGGCGCCGTCACCCAGGTCGGAAGCCTCGTCTACGACGGGTCCGTCCGCACGCAGCTCGAGGACCTCCGCAGGTCACTCAAGAACTGAGCGCGGCGCCCTCACGGCGAAGCGCGACACGCCACACGACGGAGACGCAGCGATGGACATCCGCGCGGACGAGATCAGCAGGATCATCCGGGAGCAGATCAAGGACTACGGCAAGAAGGTGGACGTGGCCGAGACCGGCTCCGTCCTCTCGCAGGCCGACGGCGTCGCCCGGATCCACGGCCTCTCCGGCGCGGCCGCCGGCGAGCTGCTCGAGTTCCCGGGCGGCGTGCGCGGGCTGGTGCTGAACCTCGAGGAGGACAACGTCGGCGCCGCGATCATGGGGCCGTTCGAGCACATCCGCGAGGGCGATCCGGTCAAGCGGACCGGGCGCATCGCCGAGGTGCCCGTGGGCGAGGAGCTCCTCGGCCGCGTCCTCGACGGCCTCGGGAACCCGATCGACGGCCGCGGGCCGGTGGACGCGAAGCAGCGCCGGAAAATCGAGATCAAGGCGCCCGGCATCGTGAAGCGGAAGAGCGTGCACGAGCCGATGCAGACCGGCCTCAAGGCGATCGACGCCCTCGTGCCGATCGGCCGCGGCCAGCGCGAGCTCATCCTCGGCGACCGCCAGACGGGGAAGACCGCCGTCGCGATCGACACGATCATCAACAACAAGGGGCAGAACCTCTACTGCTTCTACGTCGCCATCGGCCAGAAGCAGTCCACGGTGGCGCGCGTCGTCGACAAGCTGAAGCAGTACGGCGCGATGGAGTACACGACGGTCATCGCCGCCAACGCGTCGGACCCCGCGCCGATGCAGTACCTCGCCCCGTACAGCGGCGTCACGATGGCGGAGTACTTCCGCGACACCGGCCGGCACGCCCTCATCATCTACGACGACCTCTCGAAGCAGGCGGTCGCGTACCGGCAGCTCTCGCTCCTGCTCCGCCGGCCGCCGGGCCGCGAGGCGTACCCGGGCGACGTCTTCTACCTCCACAGCCGGCTGCTCGAGCGGGCCGCGAAGCTCTCCGACAAGGAGGGCGGCGGGTCGCTGACGGCGCTGCCGATCATCGAGACGCAGGCGGGCGACGTCTCGGCGTACATCCCGACCAACGTCATCTCGATCACTGACGGGCAGATCTTCCTCGAGACCGGCCTCTTCTTCCAGGGCATTCGGCCGGCGATCAACGTCGGCATCTCGGTCTCGCGCGTCGGCGGCTCGGCGCAGATCAAGGCGATGAAGCAGGTCGCCGGCAGCCTCAAGCTCGAGCTCGCCCAGTACCGCGAGCTCGCCGCCTTCGCGCAGTTCGGCTCCGACCTCGACAAGGCGACCCAGGAGACGCTCGCCCGCGGCGAGCGGCTCACCGAGGTGCTGAAGCAGGGCCAGTACAGCCCGATGTCGGTCGAGAAGCAGATCGTCCAGATCTACGCGGCCACGCAGCGGGACGAGAACGGCCAGAACTGGATCCGCCCGGTCCCGGTCGACCAGGTGGTCCGGTACATGACGGAGCTCGTCGCGTTCTTCGAGGCCCGCCACGGCGCGACGCTCCGGGCGATCGCCGAGAAGAAGGCGCTCGACGACGGCATCCGCAAGGCGCTCGACGGCGCGCTCCGCGAGTTCCGCGAGGTGTTCCAGATCGAGGGCGCCGGCGGGAGCGCAGCGGGCGCGGCCGCGGCGCCGGAGCGGTAGGAGGCGACGCGTGCCCTCGCTCCGCGACATCCGGAACCGGATCACCTCGGTCCGCTCCACCCGCCAGATCACCCGGGCCATGAAGATGGTGTCGGCGGCGAAGCTCCGCCGCGCGCAGGACGCCATCCTCCGGACCCGTCCGTACGTGCAGCTCCTCGATCAGATGCTGGGGCGCGTCGCGGCCCGGACCGGGCGCGAGGACGAGGCCCCGCACCCGCTCCTCGCCGCCCGCGCGACGCCGCGCGTCGTCGAGGTGGTGGTGATCACGAGCGACCGCGGCCTCGCCGGCGGGTTCAACTCCAACGTCGTGCGGCGCACGCAGCGGTTCCTCATCGAGAACGACGGCCGCTACGAGGAGGTCCGGCTCGCGACCATCGGGCGCAAGGGGCGCGACGGGCTCAGGGCGCGCCGGCTCCCGGTGCGCAAGGACTTCAGCGGCGTCCAGGGCAACCTCCGCTACGACAAGGCGGAGGAGATCGCCGGGGAGTACACCGAGCGGTTCCTCTCCGGAGAGCTCGACGCGGTCTTCGTCTGCTACAACGAGTTCAAGACGGCCATCTCGCAGAAGCCGGTGGTGGTGCAGCTCCTGCCGATCGCGCCGCCCGCGGCCGCGGAGGCCGCCGCGTCCGCCGTGGACTTCGAGTACGAGCTCTCGCGCGAGGCGCTCCTCGGGGAGCTGCTCCCGCGCCACGTGGCGATGCAGGTCTGGCGGGCGCTCCTCGAGTCGGCCGCCTCGGAGCACGGCGCGCGCATGAGCGCGATGGAGTCCGCGACCAAGAACGCCGAGGAGATGATCGGCTCGCTCACGCTCCAGTACAACCGCGCCCGGCAGGCCTACGTCACGAAGGAACTGCTCGAGATCGTGAGCGGGGCGGAGGCCCTCAAGTAGTTCACGCTACGTCGGGTCGGGCTCGGGAGCGGGCTCGGGCTCGAGCACGGGGAAGAGGAAAGACATGGCCAGCACCAGCGTACAGAACGGCAGGGTCACCCAGGTCATCGGCCCCGTGGTGGACGTCGAGTTCCCGCCCGGCGGGCTGCCCGACATCTACACCGCCCTGGCCCTCACCAACCCCGGCATCGACGCCCGGCCGGACAACCTCGTCATCGAGGTCGCGCAGCACCTCGGGGAGAACACCGCGCGCTGCATCGCGATGGACTCGACCGAGGGGCTCGTCCGCGGCATGCAGGCGAAGAACCTCGCCGCGCCGATCTCGGTCCCGGTCGGCAAGGAGGTGCTCGGCCGGATCCTGAACGTCGTCGGCGAGCCGGTGGACGAGCGCGGGCCGCTGGCGTCGATCCGGCGCCTCCCGATCCACCGGGCGCCGCCGTTGCTCACCGAGCAGAACGTGAAGATCGAGGCGTTCGAGACCGGCATCAAGGTCATCGACCTCCTCGCCCCCTACCTCCGCGGCGGCAAGATCGGCCTCTTCGGCGGCGCCGGCGTCGGCAAGACCGTGCTCCTGCAGGAGCTGATCGGCAACGTCGCCAAGGCGCGCGGCGGCTTCTCGGTCTTCGCCGGCGTGGGCGAGCGGACGCGCGAGGGGAACGACCTCTACCACGAGATGATCGAGTCGGGCGTCATCGACAAGGACGACCTCTCGAAGAGCCAGTGCGTGCTGGTCTACGGCCAGATGAACGAGCCGCCCGGCGCTCGCGCCCGCGTCGCCCTCTCGGCCCTCGCCATCGCGGAGTACTTCCGCGACGAGGAGAACCGGGACATGCTCCTCTTCATCGACAACATCTTCCGGTTCACGCAGGCGGGGTCGGAGGTCTCGGCGCTCCTCGGCCGCATCCCCTCCGCCGTCGGCTACCAGCCGACCCTCTCCACCGAGATGGGCGAGCTCCAGGAGCGGATCACCTCGACGCAGAAGGGCGCGATCACCTCCGTCCAGGCGATCTACGTCCCCGCCGACGACCTCACCGATCCGGCGCCCGCGACCGCGTTCGCCCACCTCGACGCGACCACGGTGCTCTCGCGCAAGCTGACGGAGATCGGCATCTACCCCGCGGTCGATCCGCTCGACTCGACCTCGCGCATCCTCGACCCGCTCGTCGTCGGCGCCGAGCACTACGCCGTCGCGCGGCAGGTCCAGGAGATCCTCCAGCGCTACAAGGACCTCCAGGACATCATCGCCATCCTCGGCATGGACGAGCTCTCCGAGGACGACAAGCTCACGGTCGCCCGCGCCCGGAAGATCCAGCGCTTCCTCTCGCAGCCGTTCTTCGTCGCCCAGCAGTTCACCGGCAACGAGGGCAAGTACGTGAAGCTTGCGGACACCATCCGCGGCTTCCAGGAGATCGTCGCCGGCAAGCACGACGACCTGCCCGAGCAGGCGTTCTACATGGTCGGCGGGATCGAGGAGGCGGTGGAGAAGGCGAAGTCCCTGGCGGTGGGGTGAGGCCATGGCGCTCTCGCTCGAGATCGTGACCCCGGAGCGCCGCCTGCTGTCCGCGGCCGTGGACGAGGTGCGGGCGCCCGGCGTCGCGGGCGGCTTCGGCGTGCGCCCGGGGCACGCGCCGTTCATGACCGCGCTCGAGCCCGGCCGGCTCACGTACGTCGAGCGCGGCCGGGAGCACCACTACGCGATCGGCGGCGGATTCCTGCAGGTGGCGGAGGACCGGGTGATGGTGCTCGCCGACACCGCCGAGGCGGCCAGCGACATCGACGTGGAGCGCGCGCAACGCGCCTTCGCCGAGGCGCAGGACCGGCTGCTCCGCATGACCGAGCAGGACGAGCACTACCGGCACGAGGCGGCGCGCGTCCGGCGCGCGACCGCGCGGCTGCGCGTGGCGGGGCGGGAGTAGGGGTCCGATCCGCGCGCGGACGCGGGCACGGGCGCGTTCACGGTTCGGACGCGCGGCCGGCGACGGCGGGCACGAAGCTCCCCGGCACGCGCGGCAGCCGCACGCGGAAGGTCGCGCCCTTGCCCGGCGGCGACGTCACCGCGATGTCTCCGCCGAGCCCGTGGGCGATGCCGTACGCCACGGCGAGGCCGAGGCCGCCCGCGCTGGTGCCGGGATGGGCGGTGAAGAACGGATCGAAGATCCGGGCGATCACGTCGGCCGGGATGCCGGGCCCGGAGTCCTCCATGCGGAACTCGACGCCGCCCGGGATCTGCCGGAGCTCCACGCGGATCCAGCCCTCGGCGCCGGCCATCACGACCGCGCGCTCGAGCACGGGCAGGAGCGCCTGCGTGACGAGCGCGTGGGACGACTGGATCGGCGGGCCGGGCTCGGTCGTGACCTCGTACCGCGGGAGCGCGGTGAAGCGGCTGCGGAGCACCGTCCACGCCGCGTCGAGCGCGTCGGTGGGCTCGACGAGCTCCTGCGTGCCGTTGGCCGGCGTCGAGACGACCCGCAGGTCGGAGGCGAGCCGCTCGAGCCGGCGGCTCCCGTCGGCGAGCGCCTGGGCGACGTCGGCGGCCTCGGCGTGGAGCTCGCGGACCTGATCGCGCAGGACGCCGATCTCCGCGGCGGAGAGCGAGGGCGTGAGGGCGGTCTCGGCGCACTGGCGGAGATCGTCCACCAGGCCGAGGAGCTGGGTGGCGCCGGCCTTGATGTACGCGAGGGGGTTGTTGATCTCGTGGGCGAGGCCGGCGGCGAGGGAGCCGACCGCGGCGAGCTTCTCGGCGCGGACGAGCTGGTCGCGGGTGTCGCGGACGGCGAGGTTGGCGCGCTCGAGCTCGTTCGAGCGCTCCTCGAGCGCGACGAGGACGCGGCGCAGCCGGACGAGCGAGGCCACGCGGGCGAGGAGCTCGCGCGGGCGGATCGGCTTCACAAGGTAGTCGTCCGCGCCCGCCTCGAGCCCGTCGGCGCGCGCGTCGGGGCCGCCGAACGTGGTGACGAGGACGAAGGGGACGCCCTCCATCGCCGGGAGCGCGCGGACCGCGCGGCAGAGCTCGCTGCCGGACATGCCGGGGAGGAGCAGGTCCGAGAGGATGACGTCGGGCCCGAACCGCGGCGCCGCGGCGAGGGCCTCCTCCGCGGTGGCCGTGAGGTGGACGTCGTAGTGGGGCGCGAGGATCGAGTGCAGGAGGGCCCGCATGGAAGCGCTGTCGTCGCAAACGAGCAGGCGCGCGCGGCCCGCCGCGACGCCCGAACCCGTCGGGTCCGGGATGATCCGCGCTTCGGCTTCCATGGACCGTGATTCTCGCAAGGATCGCACCGTCAGATCGAGCCCAGGCCGCGGGCCGAAGGGGCAGGATCCCTCAGAATCCATGCGCGAGACCAGGGGTGCGGAGTGCCCCCCGGGGGCGCGGGGAAGAGTGCGCAAGGTGGGTCCCGCGGGCGCCGGAGGGGCGGTACGGCGACGCCGGAATCTGCTCAGAAACATGGAATTTCCAAGGGGTTTCCGGTAAGGTAACGCCCTCGCACACGGGCTCGAGACCGGGCCGTCCGCCGACTGGGCAAGAGCGTCCAAGAAATGTCAGACGAGATCCTTCCGCCCCCGCCGCCCGACGCCGGGGGAACGCCGCCGGGCGACGGTCACCGCGCCCAGGTCAACATCGAGGCCGAGCTCCGCAAGTCGTACCTCGACTACTCGATGTCGGTGATCATCGGCCGCGCGCTGCCGGACGTGCGCGACGGCCTGAAGCCGGTCCATCGCCGGATCCTCTACGCGATGAACCAGGAGGGCCTGCTCTACAACCGCAAGCACTCGAAGTGCGCGGGCGTCGTGGGCGAGGTGCTGAAGAAGTACCACCCGCACGGCGACGGCGCCGTGTACGACGCGCTCGTCCGCCTGGCGCAGGACTGGAACCTGCGGTACCCGCTCATCGACGGGCAGGGCAACTACGGCTCCATGGACGGCGATCCGCCCGCCGCCTACCGGTACACCGAGGCGCGCCTCGCCCGGCTCGCCGACTTCCTCCTCGCCGACATCGACAAGGAGACCGTCGACTGGGGCCCGAACTTCGACGACTCCATCCAGGAGCCGAAGGTCCTCCCCACCCGCTTCCCGAACCTGCTCGTGAACGGCTCGGCGGGCATCGCGGTCGGCATGGCGACGAACATCCCGCCCCACAACATGGGCGAGGTGATCGACGCCGCGGTCGCGCTCATCGGGAACCCGAAGATCACCGTCCCCGAGCTCATGCAGCACGTCCGCGGGCCCGACTTCCCGACCGCCGGCATCATCCTCGGCCGCGACGGGATCAAGGCGGCGTACGAGACCGGGCGCGGGACGATCCAGGTCCGCGCCCGGACGAACATCGAGGTCCACCCGCGGACCGAGCGCGAGACGATCGTCGTCGATCAGGTCCCGTACCAGGTGAACAAGGCGAAGCTCGTCGAGCACATCGCCGAGCTCGTGCGGGACAAGCGGATCGAGGGGATCAGCGATCTCCGGGACGAGTCCTCGCGCGAGGGCGTGCGCGTCGTCATCGAGCTGAAGCGCGACGCCGTCGCGCAGGTGGTGCTCAACAACCTGTACGCGCACACGCAGCTCCAGACGAGCTTCGGCATCATCATGCTCGCCATCGACGGCGGGCAGCCGCGCATCCTCACGCTCAAGGAGATGCTGGAGCGGTTCGTCGCCCACCGGCGCGACGTCGTCACCCGCCGGACGCGGTACGAGCTGCGCAAGGCGCGCGAGCGCGAGCACATCCTGCTCGGCCTCCAGATCGCGCTCGATCACCTCGACGAGATCATCGAGCTCATCCGCAAGGCGCCCGACCGCGAGACCGCGCACGGGCAGCTCGTCGAGCGGTTCGCCCTGTCGGACATCCAGGCGAAGGCGATCCTCGACATGCGCCTCGCCCAGCTCACCGGCCTCGAGCGCGACAAGATCCTGAAGGAGCTCGCCGGGGTCCAGGCGGAGATCGCCCGGCTCAAGGAGATCCTCGCCTCGGAGAAGGTCCTCCTCGACGTCGTGGTCCAGGAGCTCCAGGAGGTCCGGCAGCTCTTCGCCGACGAACGGCGGACGGAGATCCGCGGCCAGGTCGACGACCTCTCCACCGAGGACCTCATCGCCGACGAGGAGATGGTCGTCACCGTCTCGCACGCCGGCTACGTGAAGCGGAACCCGGTCGCGCAGTACCGGGCGCAGAAGCGGGGCGGGCGGGGGAAGACCGGCGCGGCGACCCGCGACGAGGACTTCCTCGAGTCGCTCTTCGTCGCCTCGACGCACAGCTACCTGCTCGTCTTCTCGAACCGCGGCAAGGTCTACTGGCTCAAGGTGCACGAGATCCCGCCCGCCGGCCGCGCCGCGCGCGGCAAGCCCATCGTGAACCTCCTGCCGCTCGCCCAGGGCGAGAAGATCGCCGCGATCCTGCCGGTGCGGCGGCTCCCCGAGCCGCCGGGCGGCGCCGAGGAGGGGCCCGAGGCCGAGACCAACGGGACGGCCGCAGCGGAGGCGGCGCTCGAGGCGGACCAGTACGTCTTCATGGCCACGCGGAACGGGATCATCAAGAAGACGCGGCTCGACCAGTACGCACGCCCGCGCCCGACCGGCATCATCGCGGTGGGCATCGAGGACGGCGACGAGCTCATCTCCGCGCGGCTCACCGACGGCAAGAGCCACCTCCTCCTCTCCACCGCGCAGGGCATGGCCATCCGGTTCGCCGAGTCGGACGTCCGGGCGATGGGCCGGAGCGCCTACGGCGTGAAGGGCATCAGCCTCGAGGAGGGCGACGCCGTCGTGTCGGCCGAGGCGATCCCCGCCGCGCCGTCGGACGGCACGCCCGCGCCGACCGTGCTCACGGTGACCGCGAACGGCTACGGCAAGCGGACCGAGCTCGCCGAGTATCGGGTGCAGACCCGCGGCGGGAAGGGGCTCATCACCATCAAGACCACCGAGCGGAACGGGCCGGTGGTCGCCGCGACGCCGGTCTCCGACGCCGAGGAGGTGATGCTCATCACCAACAAGGGCATGCTCATCCGCATGCCGGCGAAAGGGATCAGCGTCATCGGGCGGAACACGCAGGGCGTCCGGCTCATCACCGTCGAGTCGAAGGACGAGCAGGTCGTCGCGCTCGCGCGCGTCGCGGAGACGACGCCCGAGGCCGAGGCGGCCGGCGTCCGCGAGGCGCCCCAGGGTGCGGCGCCGGTCGAGTCCGAGCCGGAGGAGGAGGGCGAGGGCGAAGAGGGCGGCGCGAGCGGCGGGGAGGGACCGGAGGAGTCCGCGTGACGCGCCGGACGCGCCTGCCGGCCGCCGCGCTCCTCGCCCTGACGCTGCTCGCAGCGGCCGGCGGGTGCCGCTCCCAGGCGCGCAAGCTCGAGGCGGCGCACACGCTCCGCCACGGCGGCGACGCGAAGGGCGCCCTCGCGCAGTACAAGTCGATCCTCGCGGACCTCGGCGACGGCCCGCTCTCGGGCGAGCGCGCGGCGATCCGCTGGAAGGCGCTCAAGGGCGCGGGCGACGTCTCGTACCTCGAGCTCGGCGATTACATGGGCGCCATCTCGTACTACCGGCGGATCATCTCGCTCTACCCCGGCACGGCCGAGGCGCGCGGCGCGCGGATCGCCATCGGCGACATCTACCGCGAGCGGTTCAAGGACCACCTCGCCGCCATCGCCCAGTACTCGGACGTCGCGTCCTCCGACGCGCCCGAGGCGCCGCAGTACCAGCTCGAGGTCTGCAGGGCGTACTTCGAGCTCAAGAACTACCGCCAGGTGCGGACCGAGGCGCGCATCCTGCTCGACCGCTGGCCGACGCACGCGCTCGCGGAGGAGGCCCAGCTCCTCCACGCGCAGTCCTGGGTGCTCGAGAAGCGGCCGGAGGAGGCGCTCTCGGCGTTCCAGGCGCTCATCGACCGCCGGCCGCGCGAGGAGCTCCTCGCCCGCGCGCTCGAGGGCCAGGCGCACATCCACGCGCAGGCGAACCGCTTCGACCGCGCCATCGAGCTGTACGAGCGCGCCCTCCCGATGCACCCGAACCCCGACGCGATCCGGACCAACCTCGCGGCCGTGCGCGGCCGCAGGGTGAAGGCGATGCCCGACGCGCCCGGCGACCGGGCCTCGGCCTTCGACGCCGGCAAGGCCCGGCCCGCCGCCAGCGAGACGCCATGAAGACCGACCTCTCCGAGAAGCTGTTCGCCCGCGCGAAGGAGCTCTTCCCGGGCGGCGTGAACAGCCCCGTCCGCGCGTTCCGCGGCGTCGGCGGCACGCCCCGCTTCTTCGCCCGCGGCAGGGGCAGCCACCTCGTCGACGTGGACGGCAACGAGTACGTGGACTACGTGCTCTCCTGGGGGCCGCTCATCCTCGGCCACTGCCACCCGGAGGTGATGCGGGAGGTCCAGGACGCGATGAAGGACGGCTCCTCGTTCGGCGCCCCCTCGCCGCGCGAGCTCGCGCTCGCGGAGCGCGTGCAGGAGCGGATGCCGTGGGTCGAGCGGATGCGCTTCTGCTCGTCGGGCACCGAGGCGACCACGGCCGCGATCCGCGTCGCCCGCGGGTTCACGGGGCGCGACGACCTCGTCAAGCTCGACGGCTGCTATCACGGCGCCGGCGATTCGCTCCTCGTGAAGGCGGGCTCGGGCGTCGAGACGCTGGGGCTCCCCGACTCGCCGGGCGTGCCCGCCGACCTCGCCCGCCACACCCTGACCCTGCCGTTCAACGACCTCGCCGCCGCGGAGCTCCTGTTCCAGGCGCGCGGGCGGGACATCGCGGCGATCATCGTGGAGCCCGTGGTCGGCAACATGGGCGTGCTCGTGCCGCGCGAGGGGTACCTCGCGGGCCTGCTCGACCTCTGCCGCAGGCACGGCGCGCTCCTCATCGTGGACGAGGTCATGACCGGGTTCCGGCTCGGCCCCGGCGGCGCCTGCGGGCTCTACGGGCTGCGGCCCGATCTCGTCACCTTCGGCAAGGTGATCGGCGGCGGCCTCCCGGTCGGCGCGTTCGGCGGCCGCGCCGACGTGATGGAGAAGGTCGCGCCCGCGGGGCCGGTCTACCAGGCGGGCACGCTCTCCGGGAACCCGATGGCGATGGCCGCCGGGCGGGCGACGCTCGAGCTCCTCACGCCGGCGGCGTACGCGAAGCTCGAGGCGACCTCCGCCCGCCTCGCCGACGGCCTCGCCCACGCGGCCGCCGCCGCCGGGGTCGCCGTGCAGGTGAACCGGGTGGGCTCGATGCTCACCGTCTTCTTCACGCCGGGCCCGGTCGTCGACGCCGCCACGGCGCGCGCCGCCTCGACCGCGCGGTTCGCCGCCTTCTTCCACGCGCTGCTCGAGCGCGGCGTCTACTTCCCGCCGTCGCAGTTCGAGGCCGCGTTCCTCTCCACCGCGCACGGCGACGCCGAGGTCGATCGGACGCTCGCCGCGGCGGCCGAGGCGTTCGAGGTGGCGGGGCGGGCCACCCCGTGACCCGCCCCGGTCCGGGCCGGGCTTGCCCTCGGGGCGCGGCCCTGTCCCGGGGGTCGGGGACCCGGCACCCAAGCTGGGCACCGCGAACGCCCATTGACTGCCGGGGGTCCGGCTGCTATCTGCACCGGCGCCTCCTTGCCGTGCAAGTAGGCATGGCCCGGGCGGTTTTCTCGAGCCCGCCCGGCCCGAAAGGACCCGGTGGCCCAGCCCCCCGACGAGAAGGGCGGGAAACAGAGCGGCGCCGCCAACCTGGGAGAGGCGTACCGCAAGGCGGCCCCTTACATGGGGGCTGCGTCGAGCCTCGTGGGCGCGGTCGCAGGCTGCACGCTCCTCGGGTACTTCATCGATCGGAAGGTCGGGACGCAGACGCCGTGGTTCACGCTCGGCGGAGCGCTCTTCGGCATGGTGGGTGGTTTCGTGAGCTTCTTTCGCCAGGTCCTGGGCAAGAGGACGGGCCGGTGAGTCACAAGGGCTGGGCCATCGCGGTGGTCGCCTCCGCCCTCCTCGGCGCGCTCGCCTCCGGGCCGCACCGGACGGGCGCGCTCGTCGGCGCGGCGCTCTCGGGCGCGGCCGGCCTCCTCTCGATCCAGGCCATGGGCCGCTGGGCGCGGACGGGCGCGAAGGTGCAGGCGGCGCTCGCGGTGCTGGTGCTCGGCTTCCTCGCCCGGATCGTGCTCGTCGCCGTGGGGACCATCGCCATCGTGAAGGCGGGCGAGAGCGTCCCGGGGTTCGTGCTCGGGTTCTTTGTGGTCTTCTTCGCCCTCGCAGCGATCGAGGGCGCGTACGTGCAGCGCCTGGGGCGGCGCACGGGGTCCTCCGCATGAAGACGGTCTGGACGTTGTCGGTGGTGGCGGCGCTCGCGCTGGCGGGCGTCGCGCGCGCGGAGAGCGCGACCGGTGAGGTCACGCCCGGAGCGCCGGACGAGTCCGCGGCGCAGGCCGAGGCGGCGGCGGAGCACGAGGGGACCGCGCCGGGCGAGGCGCACGGCGGCGGCGGCCACGACATCGGCTCGGTCATGCTCCACCACGTCGCGGACGGCTACGTGATGGAGCTGCCCGGCTACTGCGGCGGCTGGTCGTGGGCCTGCGAGATCGACCTCGAGAAGGCGTTCGGCTCGACGCTCCAGTTCGGCGGCACGCCGGACCACCCCGCGCTCGACCTCACGCCCTCGCGCCACGTCGTCATGATGTGGTTCTCGGCGCTCGTGCTCGCGATCGTCGTGCTCCTCGCCACCCGCAAGCGGAACCTCGTGCCGCGCGGCCTCTACAACTTCGTCGAGACGCTCGTCGCGTTCATCCGGAACGAGATCGCGACGCCGAACATGGGGAAGGCGCACGCCGACCGGTACGTCCCGTACCTCGTCACGGCGTTCTTCTTCATCCTGTTCATGAACCTCATGGGCCTCGTGCCCTGGTCGGCCACCGCCACCGCCAACCTGTCGGTGACGGTGATGATGGCCCTCTTCACCTTCCTCATCACGCAGATCGCGGCGATCCGGTCGATGGGGCTCGGCGGCTTCCTCGCGCACCTCACCGGCGGCGTGCCGAAGTCGCTCTGGCCGCTCTGGTTCATCATGGTGCCGGTCGAGCTGATGGGGCTCTTCACGAAGCCCTTCGCCCTCACCGTCCGTCTCTTCGCCAACATGGTGGCGGGGCACTTCGTCATCCTGGCGCTCCTCGGGCTCATCTTCGTGATCTCGCCGTGGGTGGCCCTCGGCGCCGTCCCGATGGCGCTCGGCATCTTCCTGCTCGAGCTCTTCGTAGCGCTCGTGCAGGCGTACATCTTCACGATGCTCTCGGCGCTCTTCATCGGCGCCGGCCTCGAGTCGCACGGCCACGGGCCGGGCGAGGAGGCTCACGCGCACGCGGGCCCGGGCATGGGCTCGACGCACGGACACGGATCGCAGCAGCTGCACGGCTCACACGGTTCACACGTGCCCGGGGAAGCCCCCGGGCATGGGTAGGCAGAGCGCAGCACGCGCCCCGGGATCCGCGGCCCGGCACCCCCGCGTCACATCGTAGACGAGGAGAACCCGAGATGAACCCAGTCGCCCTGGCCTTCCTCTCCGCCGGCTTCGGAGCCGGCCTCGCCGTGCTCGGCGCCGGTCTCGGCATCGGCCGCCTGGCCGCCGCCGCCATGGAGGGTACCGCCCGCCAGCCCGCCGCCGCGAACGACCTGCGGACCGGCATGATCATCGCCGCCGCGCTCATCGAGGGCGCGACGCTCTTCGCCATCGTGGTCTGCCTGCTGCTCGCGCTCAAGACGGGCGCCTAGGAGGAACCGGCATGTCCGCCGTCGCCGCCCTCCCGACGGTCCTGGCCGCGGGCGGGATCACCGACATCAATCCCGGCCTGACGATCTGGACCGGGATCACCTTCCTGCTGCTGCTGTTCGTCCTGCGGCGGTTCGCCTGGGGGCCGATCGTCGGCATGCTCGACGAGCGCGAGCGGACCATCCGCGAGGCGCTCGAGCAGGCCAAGCACGAGCGCCTCCAGGCCGAGAAGCTGCTCGCGGAGCAGAAGGAGGCCCTGGCGCACGCGCAGCGCGAGGCGGCGGAGCTCGCCCGCCGGAGCCAGCAGGAGGTCGAGGCGCTCCGCCAGGACCTCACCGCGCGCGCGCAGCGGGAGGCGGACGCGATGCTCGCCGACGCGCGCAAGCAGGTCGCGGAGGAGCTGGGGCGCGCCCGCGCCGAGCTCAAGGCCGAGGTCGTGGACCTCGCCATCGACGCCGCCGCCCAGCTCATCAAGGCCAACCTCGACACGAAGGCGCAGCGGACCTTGGTCGAGGAGTACATCTCCCAGCTTCCGCGGGAGAAGGTGAGCTAAAAGGTCGTCCCAAGGACCTGTGCGCCGAGCCCGCGCCGCCCCCGAGCGGCCGGGCTCGGATTCGTTTTTCGGGACACGATCGGCCGCGCCCTCGCGCGGCGGGAAGGGCAGCAAGAGATGGGTCTCTCGGTCGGCATCGTCGGTCTCCCCAACGTGGGGAAGTCCACCCTCTTCAACGCGCTCCTCGGGACGGCCCAGGCCGCCGCGGCCAACTACCCGTTCTGCACCATCGAGCCGAACGTGGGCGTCGTGCCGGTGCCGGATCCGCGCCTCGAGGCCCTCGCGGCGGTCGTGAAGCCGAAGCGCGTCGTGCCGACGACGCTCCAGTTCGTGGACATCGCCGGCCTCGTCGCCGGCGCGTCGAAGGGCGAGGGGCTCGGGAACCAGTTCCTCGCGAACATCCGCGAGGTGGACGCGATCGCCCACGTGCTCCGCTGCTTCGAGGACCCGGACGTCGTTCACGTCGGCGGCGCCGTGGACCCGCGCGGCGACCGCGACGTCGTCGAGACGGAGCTCATGCTCAAGGACCTCGACTCGCTCGAGAAGCGGCGCGAGCGGACCCAGAAGAACACCAAGGCGCCGGGGAAGCCGGGCGAGCTCGCGAAGGCGGAGCTCGCGTCGCTCGACAAGGTCAAGGCCGGGCTCGAGGCGGGGACGCCGGTCCGCCGCCAGGCGCTCACCGACGAGGACCGGGCCGCGATCGCGGACCTCTTCCTGCTCACGCAGAAGCCGGTCCTCTACATCGCCAACGTCCACGAGGGGCAGCTCGGGAAGGAGGCGACCGACCCGCGCGTCCCGGCGGTGAAGGCGATGGCGGAGGAGGAGGGGGCGCAGTGGGTGGAGATCTCGGGCAAGGTCGAGTCCGAGCTCGTCGCCCTCGCGCCGGCCGAGCGGGACGAGTACCTGCACGCGGTCGGCCTCACCGAGCCCGGCCTCGACCGCCTCGTCCACGCCGCCTACCGGCTGCTGGGGCTCGTCACCTACTTCACGGCCGGTGAGCAGGAGTGCCGCGCCTGGACGATCCACCGCGGCTGGCGCGCGCCGCAGGCGGCGGGGGTCATCCACACGGACTTCGAGAAGGGGTTCATCAAGGCCGAGGTCATCCGGATCGAGGACTGGCTCGAGCTCAAGACCGAGGCCGCCTGCCGCGAGAAGGGCAAGCTCCGGATCGAGGGCAAGGAGTACGTGGTGCAGGACGGGGACTGCATGCACTTCCGGTTCAACGTCTAGGGCACGCGGGGATCCAGGAGAATTCCGTTCGCCCTGAGCGTAGCAGCCGCGAAGCGGCTGCGGAGTCGAAGGGCGAGCCTTCGTCGCAAGTGGCCCTCTGGGCGCATTCGCTGTCCGTACGCCTCGCCTTGTGGCGCGTTGCCGTGGGCGGCCGGCCGGGCCCGCCGGGCTCGCCGACCAGGTAGATGCTCGGCGCCCACAGGCTGTTGTAGGGCGCGCGCGTGCCGGAGGTGATTGCAGCAGGCGCGCCGCCGAAACTTGCCGGCCACCTCCGCTCGCTGCGCTCGCGGGTGGCCGGCTTCGGACAGTCGGCGGCGCGCGTGTTCACTCCCTACGCGCGCGTTCCACGCCAGGTCGCGTGCGGCGCCTGCGCCGATGGTCGGCTCGCTCCGTCGGGCCCGGCCGTCCACCTGGGGCGTTGCTTGTGGCGGCTCGGCTGCGATTTCGGTCTGTGCGGAACGAGCGAATCCTTAGCCGAGCACCCATCAGCCCCATCGCCCCAGCGGACGGCCGGGCGCGACACGGCGCCGACCGTCAGCGCAGGCGCACCCTACACTCAGAAGCAACGCGCGCGTCATGGACCAACCGGCCGCTGCGGCCATGCTCGAGCTCGGCCACCACGCTCGCGAAGCGAGCGTGAGGTGGCCGAGCGAGTTTGGCCGGAGCGGCGAACGTCCAGGACGGACTCCGCGCGCGTCCTCCGATCGCCTGAAGGCGCCGAGCACTACCTTCTCCGCGTCGGCGCCGTGTCGCGCCCGGCCGGCCGCCCCTCGGGGCGATCGCCCATCACCCCCCGAGGCGTGCGGCCAATGCATGAGTCGAGCACGGGAGCAGCACGCGCAACGAACGGGACCTAGACTTCGAGGCATGGGAACGCCCCGCGAAAGGGAGGAGCTCCCCTGGTGGCAGACCGGCGTCGTCTACCAGGTGTACCCGCGCTCCTTTCAAGACTCGAATGGCGACGGCGTCGGCGATCTCCCCGGGATCACCTCCCGGCTCGACCACCTCGTCGCGCTCGGCGTCGACGCGGTCTGGATCTCGCCGTTCTACCCCTCGCCGATGAAGGACTTCGGCTACGACGTCGCCGACTACTGCGGCGTCGATCCGCTCTTCGGCACGCTCGACGACTTCGACCGGCTCGTCGCGGCCGCGCACGCGCGGGAGCTCGAGGTGATTGTCGACTGGGTCCCGAACCACTCCAGCGACCAGCACCCCTGGTTCCAGGCGTCGCGCCGGAGCAGGACCGACCCGCACCGCGACTGGTACGTCTGGCGCGATCCGGCGCCCGGCGGCGGGCCGCCCAACAACTGGGCCGCGACCTTCGGGGGCCCGGCGTGGACGTTCGACGAGGCCACGGGGCAGTACTACCTCCACCTCTTCCTGCCCGAGCAGCCGGATCTCAACTGGCGGAACCCCGCGCTGCGCCGCGCGATGCTCGACACGCTCCGCTTCTGGCTCGATCGCGGCGTGGACGGGTTTCGGATCGACGTGGCCCACCGGATCCTGAAGGACCCCGCGCTCCGCGACAACCCGCCGAACCCCGGGACCGCGCGCGGCTTCCACAAGAGCCTGGGCGACTACGACGCGCAGCTCCACGTCCACGACGGCGCGCACGCGGACGCGCACGACGTCTACCGCGAGATCCGCCGGCTCGTCGACGGCCACGACCCGCGGCGGGCCCGGGTGGCCATCGGCGAGATTCACGTGTACGACCCGCTGGCGCTCGTGGCCTGGTACGGGGCCGGGCTCGACGAGCTCCACATGCCGTTCAACTTCACGCTCCTCGCGACCCCGTGGACCGCCGCCGCGATCCGGGGCGCGGTGGACGCGATGGAGGCGGCCCTGCCCGCGGGCGCCTGGCCGAACTGGGTGCTCGGCAACCACGACGAGTCGCGCGTGGCGACGCGGCTCGGCGCGCGCGAGGCGCGGGCCGCCATGGTCCTCCTCCTCACGCTCCGCGGGACCCCGACGATCTACCAGGGCGACGAGCTCGGGATGGAGGACGTCCCCGTCCCGCCGGGCCGCCTCCAGGATCCCTTCGGGAAGCGCGTCCCCGGCCTCGGGCTCGGGCGCGACCCGGAGCGCTCGCCGATGGTCTGGGACGGCTCCGCGAACGCCGGGTTCGCGGCGCCGGGGGTGACGCCCTGGCTGCCGCTGGCGCAGGACGCGGCCCGGCGGAGCGTCGCGGCGCAGGCGGGCGATCCCACGAGCATGCTCTCGCTCACGCGCGCGCTCCTCCGCCTCCGCCGGGAACGGGCTTCGCTTCACCGAGGGTCGTACCGGCCGGTCGAGGGCGTGCCGCCCGACGTGTTCGCCTACGTGCGCGAGGAGGGGCCGGACCGCGTGCTCGTGGCCATCCACTTCGCGGACGGGGCGGTGCGGCTCGCGCTCCCGGAGCCGGCGCGGGCGGTCCTCGCCTCGACCCATCCCGGCGCGGCGCTGTCCGCGCCGCGCGAGGTCGAGCTGCGTGGGCACGAGGCCCTAATCGTCGAGCTCGCGGCCGGGCCGCGCTAGCCCCGGGCGCGGGCGCGCCGGCCGGCCCGCCCCTGCGCCATCCGCACCGCGAGCCGCAGGGCGGCCATCATCGAGGCGGGGTTCGCCCGCCGCTTCCCGGCGATGTCGTACGCGACGCCGTGGTCGGGGCTCGTCCGGACGATCGGCAGGCCGAGCGTCACGTTGACCGCGGGGTCGTGGTTCACGGCGTCGAGGAGCTTCACCGGGATGAGCCCCTGGTCGTGGTAGAGCGCGACCACCGCGTCGAACTCGCCCAGCGCGGCGCGGAAGAAGACCGAGTCCGCGGGGAACGGGCCGGACGCCGGCGCGCCGAGGGTGCGCGCCCGGGCGAGCGCGGGGGCGAGGAGCGTCTCCTCCTCGTCGCCGAACGCGCCCTCCTCGCCGGCGTGCGGGTTCAAGGCCGCGAGCGCGAGCCGGGGCCGGGGGATTCCGAGGTCCTCTCGCAGCGCGCGGTGCGTGATGGTCAGCGTCTCGACGATCTGGTCGCGGGTGAGGACCTTCCGGAGCTTGCCGAACGCGACGTGGTTCGTGACGAGGGCGATCCGGAGGGCGTTCCCGGCGAGCATCATCACGGAGCGGCGCACGCGGCAGCGCGCCTCGAGCCACTCGGTGTGGCCGACGAAGCCGGGCAGGGCGCGGGCGACCTGGGCCTTCGACACCGGCGCCGTGCAGAGCGCGGCGGCGGCGCCGGACCGGACCGCCTCGAAGGCGGCCTCGAGGGCGGCGAGCTGGGCCGCGCCGCCCGCCGGGGTGGGCCGGCCGGGCCGGACGTCGGCGGCGGGGAGGCGGGTCACGGCGACGAGGGCGCCGCCCGCGGGCAGGGGCGCGCCCAGCTCGACGACCGGGAGGCGCAGCTCGGAGAGCTCGCGCGCGAGGACGCGGGCGTCGCCGAACACGAGCGGGACGAGCACGCTCCGGAGCGCGCGGAGGGCGCGGGCCGTGACCTCCGCGCCGATGCCGGAGGGATCGCCGAGGCTGATCGCGACGCGCGGCGGGAGGGCCATGGGCGGACGTGCGGCGCGGCTACTGCGCCTGCAGCTCGGGGAGGCGGACGTCGATCACCGCCTCGCGGCGGAGCTCCGCCACGTACTGCTCGCGGTAGCGCTCGGCCTGCTCCTGGATGAGCCGGTCGCGGATGAGCTCCTTCACGTCCTCGAACGGGCGGCTGTTGGCCTTGCGCCGCTCCACCGCCTGGAGGATGTGGAACCCCTGCCCCGCGCGGACGACGGGCGAGATCTGCCCGGGGGCGAGGGCGAACGCCGCGTCCTCGAGCGCCTTCTGGACCGTCCCGCGCTTCAGCCACCCGAGGTCGCCGCCGGTGTCGGCGGTCGGGCCCTTCGAGACCTCGCGCGCCACCTTCGCGAAGTCCTCACCCCCGCGGACGCGCGCGAGCGCCCGCTCGCCCTCGGCCTGGACGCGCCGCACCTCGGCGGGCGCGGCGCCCTCGGGGACGGGGAAGAAGATGTGCCGGAGGCGGAGCTCCTCCTCGCCCTGGAACTGCTCCGGGTGCGAGCGGTAGTAGTTCTCGAGCTCCTGGTCGCTCGCCTTCACCCGCCCCCCGAACTTGTACTGGAGCACGGCGAAGTTCTGGAGCTGCCCGCGGACCCGCTCGCGGAACGCCTCGCGGGTCATGCCCTGGGCCTCGAGCGCCTGGTCGAGGTCGGCCTCGCTGAAGCCGTTCTGCTCGCGGATCGCCTCCACCTGCGCGTCCACCTGGGCGTCGCCGATCTGGAGGTCGAGCTTCTTCACCTGCTGGGAGAAGAGCCGGTCGGCCACGAGCAGGTCGAAGGCGGCCCGCAGCGCCTCGGCGCGGGCGCGGTCGCGGTCCGGGCCGGGCGACATGAGGTTGGCGCGCTCGAGTGCGGACGCCGCGGTCCGCTCGAGCTCGCGCAGCGTGATGACGTCGCCGTTCACGGTGGCCGCGACGCGGTTCACGGGGAAGCGGAGCGCCGGGGCGGGGGCGGCCGCCGCGGTCAGCGCGACCAGGGGGGCGAGCAGGGAGGCAGCGAGGTTCACGGGGTCACCGAGGCGATCGCGTTCTCGTCGTATGTGATCTGCGCGCGCTTGCGGAGGCCGGCCAGGTACTCGGCCTCGGCCTGGGCCCGCTTGTCGCGCAGGAGCTTCTCGCGGATCTCCGGGGCCGCCTTCTCGAGCGGCCGCTTCTGCGCCGCGCGCCGCTCCGTCACCTTGAAGAGGTGGAAGCCGTACGGCGAGGGCGTCACCTCGGAGATGGTGTGGAGCGGGAGGGTGAAGCAGACGTCGAAGACCTCGGGGAAGCCCGCGCCCTTGCCGATGAGGCCGAGGTCGCCGCCGTTCTTCGCCTCGGGCGCGATCGAGTTCTTCCGCGCGAGCTCGGCGAAGCTCTGCGGGTTGGCGCGGAGCTTGTCGCGGAGCGCTTGCGCCTGGTCCTTCGAGGTCACCACGATCTGGAGGACGCGGACCGCCTCCGGGTCCTCGAAGTCCTTCGCGTGCGCGGCGTAGAACGCCTGGACCTCGTCCGGCGTCACCTCGAGGTGCGGGAAGACCTCGGTCTCGAAGAGCCGCTCGAGCACGAGCTGCTCCTTGAGCCGCGCCTGGAGCTCGGTGAGGCTGAGCCGCTCCTGCGCGAGGAGGTCGTCGAAGTGCGTGCCGGGGTAGTCGGCGCGCAGGCGGAGGAGCGCTCGCTCGAGCTGGTCGGGTCCGACGGTGATCGAGCGCGCCCGCGCCTCCTGGAGGAGCAGCGCCTGCTGGACGAGCTTGTCCAGGATCTCGCGCTTCAGGGTGTCGGCCGCGGGGCTCGCCCCCGACGTCCCGGCCTGCGCCTCGCGCAGCTCGCGGGCGAGCGCCGCTGCGGGGATCGGCTCGCCGTTCACGAGCGCGACCGGGCGCGGCGCGGGCGCGGTCCGGGGCTTCCGCGGATCGCCGCAGCGGTCGCAGGCGGCGGCGAGGACGGCCGCGAGGGCCAGGATGGCAGGGCGGGCGCGCACCTACTTGTTCCCGGCCGGGGGGGCCTCGGCGGGCAGGCGGTCGGCGCCGGCGCCCGGGCCCGCCATCGCGGGCTGGGCGGGCGCGAACGTCAGCGCCTCGATCGCCGCCTCGTCGAGCTTCACGTCCGCCTCGTCCTGCACCTTCTTGACGTAGTCCGTCCAGACCTGCTCGTCGCGGGTGCGGGCGATCCGCACCTGGATGTGCGGGCGGGCCTGGTCGAGGCTCGTCTGCTCCCGGACCGCGTTCGCCCGGACGATGAAGAAGCCGCGCGGCGTCTCGACGACGTCCGAGATCCCGCCCTGCGCGAGCGAGAACACGGCGGCGGCGACCTCGGGGGAGTGGGACTGCTCGAGCTCCTTGCGCGTCTTGAAGCCGAGGCTCCCGCCGAACCGCTTCGTCGCGTCGTCCTCGGAGACCTCGGCGACGAGCTTCGTGAAGGCGGTCGCGACGGTGTGCGAGGGCGGCGCCGGGGGCGAGGCCGGGGCCGTCCCGGGGCGCGCCGCGCGGGTGGAGGCGGGCTGGGGATCGGCGGCCGTCGCCGCCTTCCGCTCCGCGTCGCGGAGCTGGGCGAGGGCGCGCTCCGCCGCGGCCCGCTTCTCCGCGCGCTGCGGCGAGTCCGGGGCGGCGAAGAAGGCGATGACCGTGGCGCCGACCCGCTTCTCGAAGTCGGCCGGGTGCTCCGCGTAGTACTTCGCGACCTCCTCGGCGGAGATCGTCGTCGGGTCGGTCGGGGCCGGCTGGTGCTTCGCCTTGAGCCGCTGGACCATCACCGTCCGGAGGACACGCTTCACCTGCGGATCCTCGAGCAGCCCCTCCTCCTTCGCGCGGGCGAAGAGGACCTCGTCCTTCACGAGCTGCTGCACGAGGGCGGTCTTCCTCCCCGGCTGCTCGAGCTGCTTCCGCTGGAACGGCATCTGGCTCTCGACGAGGGTCCGGACCTCGTCCGCGGTGATCTCGAACCCCTCGCCCTTCGCGAGGACGGGGCCCGAGCCCTTGCCCTTGCAGCCGGCGAGCGCGAAGGCGAGGCCGAGGCCGAGGGCGGCGGTGCGACGCAGCATGGAGGGTCTCACTCCTGTGTGGGGATGAAGGCTCTCGAATCGAACGCGCGGGCGTCCCCGGGTTCTTCCGCGGGCGGTGGTGCCGGCGCCTGGACGGCCGAAAAGAGCACGGAACGCCGCGGGGATCAAGCAAACCGGCCCGCGCCTCAGGCGTCGGCGCGCGCGAGCCCGGAGAGCTCTTCCAGCGCCTCCCGGGCCGCCCGGAGGAGCTCCCGGCCGGCGGCCGCCTCCTGGGCAGGCGTGGGGGTGGCAGGCATCGCGGCGGCGATCGCCTGCCGCACCGCCTGGGCCGTCCGCGCGGCGCGCGCGCCCCCCTTCGCCGGCGGCGGGGCCGCGGCGGGCTTCGGCGCCCCGCCGAGCCGGACGACGAGCTTCATGTCCGGCGTGAGGCGGAGCGCGCCGTTCGAGGCCTGCACCTTCTTCGCGAGCTGGAACGGGTCGAGCGCGGCGCCCTCCCCGAGCGTGAGGACGAGCCGGCCCGGGCCGGCCTCGAGCGCGCGGATCCGGAGCGCGCGCAGGCGGACCTTGAGGCTCATCACCTGGCAGAGCGCGTCCACCTCGTCCGGCGGGTCGCCGCAGCGGTCGATGAGCTCGGCGCGGATCTCGTCCAGCTCCTCGTCCGTCCCGGCCTGCGCGAGCCGCTTGTAGAAGAAGAGCCGCTGGTGGACGTCCGGGACGTACGCCTCGGGGAGGAAGGCCGGGATCGGGAGCTGGACGTCCGGATCGATGTCCTCCTTCGGCGCCTCGCCGCGGAGCTCGCGCACCGCCTCGTCGAGGAGCTCGGAGTAGAGCTCGAACCCGACCGCCTCGATGTGGCCGGACTGGTCCTTGCCGAGCAGGTTCCCCGCGCCGCGGATCTCGAGGTCGTGGCTCGCGATCTGGAACCCGGCGCCGAGCTCGCTGAACCGCTGGAGGACCTCGAGCCGCTTGCGCGCGTCGGCAGTGACCGGCCGGCGGGCGGGCACGAGCAGGTACGCGTAGGCGCGCTCCCGGCTCCGGCCGACGCGGCCGCGGATCTGGTAGAGCTGCGCGAGGCCGAAGTGGTCGGCGCGGTTCACGATGATGGTGTTCGCGCTCGGGATGTCGAGGCCGGACTCGATGATGCTCGTCGCGACGAGCACGTCGAGCTCCTTGTTCACGAACCGGCTCATGACCGCCTCGAGCTTCCCCTCGCCCATCTGGCCGTGGGCGACGCCGATGCGCGCCTGCGGGACGAGCTCGGAGAGAAACTTCTGGATCGCGGCGATGGAGCGGACGCGGTTGTGGACGAAGTAGACCTGCCCGCCGCGCTTCAGCTCGTTCTCGATCGCCTCCTTCACCGCGCCCGGGTCGAACTTCATGACGAAGGTCCGGATGGCGCGCCGGTCCTCGGGCGGGGTGGCGATGATCGAGAGATCGCGCGCGCCGGCGAGGCTCATGTGCAGCGTGCGCGGGATCGGCGTCGCGGTGAGGGTGAGCACGTCGACGAGCTTGCGGAGCTTCTTCAGCCGCTCCTTGTGGGCGACGCCGAAGCGCTGCTCCTCGTCCACCACCACGAGGCCGAGGTCCTTGAACGAGACGTCGTTGGCCAGGATCCGGTGGGTGCCGATGAGGATGTCCACCTTGCCCGCCGCGGCGTCCTTCAGGATCGCCTTCACCTCCTCGGCGGTCTTCATCCGGGAGAGCGCCTCGATCCGGATCGGGTACCCCTTGAACCGCTCGCGGAACGTCCGCTCGTGCTGCGCGGCGAGCACGGTCGTCGGGACGAGGAGCGCCACCTGCTTCTTCGCGGTGACGGCGAGCATCGCCCCGCGCATGGCCACCTCGGTCTTGCCGTACCCGACGTCGCCGCAGACCAACCGGTCCATCGGCGCCGCCGCCGCGGGGCCCTTGCGCTGCTTGCGCATGTCGCGGAGGACGTCCTCGATCGCCTTCGCCTGGTCGGGCGTCTCCTCCCAGGGGAACTCGGCCTCGAACTCGCGGTAGGTCTCGTCCGGCTCGGGGAAGGCGTGGCCGGGGTGGGCGGCGCGCGCGGCGTAGACGTTGAGGAGCTCCGCCGCCATCTTGAGGAGCTGCTCCTTCACCCGCGCCTTGCGGAGCGCGAACGACGTGCCGCCGAGCCGGTCGAGCCGGACCGCGTCGGGCGAGGAGCCCGTGAACTTCTGGACCTGCCGGAGCTTCGCGACCGGGAGGTACAGCCGGTCCGCGCCGTCGTAGGCGAGGACGAGGAAGTCGCCCTCCACCCCGCGGATCTGCATCTTCGTGAGGCCGAGGTACCGGGCGATGCCGTGCTCGACGTGGACGACGAGGTCGCCCTCGTCGAGGTCGCGGAACGCGGCCGCGAACGCGTTCTCGTCGGAGGCCTTGCGCGCCCGCTTGCGGACGCGGCGGCCGAAGATCTCCTCGTCGGAGACGACCGCCAGGCGGCCGTCGCCGTCCACGAACCCGCCGGAGATCTCGCCCGCGTAGACGTGGGCGTGGACCGCGGCGTCGTAGATCGCGGCGGCGTCGCCGAGCGCGCCGGTGTGGACGCGCGCGTGCTGGCGGCGGTCCTCGAGGAGGCGGCGGAGCCGCTCCGACGACGACGGGGACGAGCAGACGAGCACCGCGGCGAGGCCGCGCTTCCGCCAGTCCTCGAGCCGGCGGGTGAGCGGCGCGAGCGCGCCCTCCTCGCCGTGCGCGGCCTCGATCTCGCCGCGCAGCCCGGCCGTCTCCTCGAAGGCGAGCCGGATGGGCTCGGCCGTGCCGAGGAAGACGCGGTGGCGGCGGACGAGGGGCCGGTCGCGCAGGCGCGCCTGCGCCTCGTCGGCCGCGAGGAAGTGCGCCGCGGGCGGGAAGGCCAGCTCCTCGCGCCGGAGCGCCCCCTCGTGCTCGCGGGCGAGCTCCTCGCCGAGCGCGGCGAGCCCCTCCTCGAGCGCGGCGGCGTCGTCCACGTACGCGGCCGCGCTCGCCGGCAGGTAGTCGAAGATCGTCCCGAGCCCGCCGCCGTGGAAGCCGGGGAGGAGCGCCTCCATGCCGAAGAAGGGCGTCCCGGCGTCGATCTGCTCGAGCACCTCGCGCACCTGGCTCGTCGGCCGGTTCACCCGCTCGGCGGCGTCGCGGACGGCCGCCTTCGCCGCCTCCTTGCCCGCGGGCGTGAAGAGGGCCTCGCGGGCGGGGCAGAGGAGGACCTCGGGCACCTCCTCGCCGCTGCGCTGGTTCGTGGGATCGAAGGCGCGGCAGCTCTCGATCTCGTCGCCGAAGTACTCGAGCCGCACCGGCCGCGCGTCGGCCGGGCTCCAGAGGTCCACGATCCCGCCGCGGACCGCGAACGTGCCGGGGTCCTCGACGAGCGGGGTCCGCGAGAAGCCGAGCAGGACGAGCTTCTGCGCGAGCGCCTCGCGCGGGAGCTCGAGCCCCTTGCCGAGGAGCTCGGCCCCCTCCTCGAACACGCGGCGCGGGACGACGCGACGGCAGAGCCCCCGCGTCGAGACGACGACCGCCTGCACCGCCTCGGGCGCGAGGTGGAGCCGCGCGAGCGCCGAGAGCCGCTCCATCTCGACGCCGCGGTCGGGCGACAGATCGTCGTACGGGAGCACGGCGTCGGCCGGGACGCGGAGCACCGCGTCCGCGCCGAGGAAGAAGGCCAGATCGCGGGCGAGCGCGTCCGCCTCGTCCTCGTCGGTCGCGACGCACAGGACGCACCGCGCCCGGCTCGGCCCGGGGGCGAGCAGGTCCCGGACGAGCAGGCCGCGGGCCGCGCCGACGAGCCCGGTCACGTCGGCGAGGCGCCGCTCGGCGAGCGCCTCCCGGACGCGGGCGCGGGCGATCCGGGTCGGGCCGGGCTCGGCGCCGTGCAGGGTGTCCTGGAACGGCGTATCTGCGGGAGAATTCGGGGCCATCTCGGCGAAGCGCTCCGGTACCACGGGGCGGGCGGGCGTGCACCGGAGATCGGGCGCGTGGAGACGCCGCGGTTTGGGGGTGCCCCCGACCCGTGCCCCGGGCGGGATCGTCATAACCCGCTGGATCCACTCCCGCCCCGGCGGCACGGCTCGTTTCCGGGTTCCGGCGGCGGTACTGTAGTGGCGCACAGCCGCTCCGGCTCTCCTTGATCGCCCGCGCGGCGGACGCGTAGACTCGAACCATTGCTTACATGGCCTCCTGCGGACCACACAGGGCCTCGCCCGCCCGCCTCCTGTTTGCCGCCGCGATCACCCTCGCGTTCGCCGGCTGCGGCGGGACCGATCCGCAGCAGCAGCCGGAAGGCGCGGCCCCCCTCGCGGTGACGCTCGACTCCCGCGGGGCGAACGCCGACCGCGTCCGGTCGGGGGACCTCTCGTCGGCCCGTGCGGCGCTCGAGGCGAGCCTCGCCGCCGACCCCGATCGCCTCTCGGCGCTGAACGACCTCGGCGCGACCTACCTCCTCGAGGGCCACCGCGACGCGGCGCGCCGCCTCCTCGACGAGGTGGTGGCCCAGGGGAACCCGCGCGAGCAGCAGGCCGCGCTCCTCAACCTGGGCGAGCTCTACGCGATGGACGGCTACCTCGACGCCGCCCTCGCGTACATCGAGACCGCGCGCTCGATCGACCGGAACCGTCCCGAGCCGTGGTACGCGCTGGGGCTCCTCCTCGACGTCCGCGGCGATCTGGCCGGCGCGCGGGGCGCGGTGCGCACGGCGCTCCGGCTGGACGAGGGCGGTGCGGCGCGGGCAGCCTTCGCTTACGCTTATCCCGAGGAACGAGCCCACCTCGAGGCCCTCGTCGCCGAGCAGACGGGCGACCGGGCGCTCGCGGTGGCACGCTGGCGCGAGCTCGCCCAGGGGCGTTTTGCGCCGCTCGCCGAGGCGGCGGAGCGGCACCTCGCGGGAGAGTAGCGCGACGAGGGTAGGCCGCGATGCCGGGGCCGGGTGGTGAACTCGATAGACGCGAGCGCGAGATCCTGCGGGCGCTCGTGCAGGACTTCATCCAGACCGGGGAGCCGGTCGCGAGCCAGCCGCTCCTCGCCCGGCACGACCTCGACATCTCCCCCGCCACCGTCCGCAGCGTGATGGCCGACCTCGAGGCGCTCGGGTTCCTCGAGAAGCCGCACGCCTCGTCGGGCCGCATCCCCACCGCGCAGGGCTACCGGCTCTACGTGGACACGCTCCTCAAGGTCCGCCCGCCGTCCCCCCAGGACCGCGATCGGATCGAGCGCCTCGCCCACGACGCGTCCGACGTGAACGCGCTCCTCGAGGGCACGGCCGATCTCCTCCACGCGCTCTCCCACCACGCGGGCGTCGTCACGACGCCGCGCCCCAAGGCCGATCCGGTCCGGCAGCTCGAGTTCGTGCGGCTGCGCGAGAATCGGATCCTGGCGGTGTTCGTCTCCGCCGCCGGGCTCGTCACGAACAAGCTCGTGCAGCTCGAGTTCCCGCTCGAGCCCGCCGACCTCGAGCGCGCCGCCGCGTACCTCACCGAGAAGCTGCAGGCGCTCGGCGCGGAGCAGGAGCTGCCCGCGCTCCGCGAGCGGATCCTCGAGGAGATGCGCGCCGACCAGAGCGCGCTCCACGACCTCCTCCAGAAGGCGCTCGCGCTCGCCGAGCAGACGTTCGCGGCGGCGCAGGCGGAGAAGGTGCTCGTGGACGGCGAGGAGAGCTTCCTCGACGCGCCCGAGTTCACCGACGTCCGCAAGGCGCGGGCGCTGCTCCGGGCGTTCGCCGAGAAGGACCGGATCCTGCGGGTCCTCGACCGCGTGCTCACGGCCGAGGAGGTCCAGATCTTCATCGGCGCCGAGAGCGAGTTCGCGGCGGTGCCGGACGTGTCGGTCGTGGCGGCGCCGTACGGGCTGCAGGGCCGGGTGCTGGGGACGCTCGCCGTGGTAGGTCCGACGCGGATGAACTACGCGCGGGTGATCCCTCTCGTGGACCTCACCGCCCGCCAGCTCTCCCGCGCCCTCGCGGCGCTCGGCGAGTAGCCCTTCGACAGGCGCAGGGTGAGCGGAGGCGCGGTGCGCCCCGTCCTCCACCGCGCCGCGGCGGCGAGGTGGGAGCGCCGGCGGCGCGGATGTCCTCCGACTTGTTCGGGTCTTCGCCCGTGTGCGATGATGACTCGGGCGCTCGATCCACGCCGGACCACGTCCGTCCTTCAACCGCGACCGCCCCAACTCGACATGGCCGACAGCCCGACCAAGGGGTCCTTCCACGCCGACATTCCCGCCGACGCCGTCGAGGAGGCGCTCCGCTCCGTCGAGCGCATCCACGGCGGCGCCGCGCCCGAGGAAGGTGCGGAGGTGGCGGTCGAAGCCGGCGCCGCCGCGCCGGCCGACGACGGCGGGAGCGAGCGGGAGCGGAGCCTCGCCGCGCAGCTCGAGCTCTCCCAGGAGAAGTCGCGCGAGACGATGGAGCGGCTCAAGGAGACCCACGACCGCTACCTCCGCGCCGCGGCCGAGCTCGAGAACTACCGCAAGCGCGCGCAGAAGGAGCGCGACGAGGTCCTGAAGTACGGCAACGAGAAGCTCCTCAAGGACCTCTTCCCGGTGGTGGACAACCTCGACCGCGCGCTGGCCGCGGTCACCGGGGGCGCCGAGGGCGACGCGCGCGACGCGGATCCGCTCGTGAAGGGCGTGAAGATGGTGCGCGCGAGCCTCGAGTCGGCGCTCGCGAAGCACGGGGTGACGAGCTTCAGCGCCATGGGCCAGCCCTTCGACCCGGCGAAGCACGAGGCGCTGCTGCAAGTGGCGACGGCGGACGCCGCGCCCGGCACCGTGGTCCTCGAGCACGCCCGGGGCTTCCTGCTGCACGATCGGCTCGCCCGGCCGGCCATGGTCGGGGTGGCGAAGCCGCCGGAGGCAGGCGCGGCGGGCGGGGACGGCGGCGCCGACGGGGGGACTCGATGAGCAAGGTCATCGGCATCGATCTCGGGACGACCAACAGCTGCGTCTCGGTGATGGAGGGCGGCGAGGCCGTCGTCATCCCGAACAGCGAGGGCTCGCGCACGACGCCCTCCATGGTCGCCTTCACCGAGGGCGGAGAGCGGCTCGTCGGCCAGATCGCGAAGCGGCAGGCGATCACCAACCCCGAGTCCACGATCTACGTGGTGAAGCGGCTCATCGGGCGGAAGTTCGAGGACCCCGAGGTGAAGCGGTCCGCGGGCCTCGTGCCGTACCGGATCGTCCCCGCGGACAACGGCGACGCCTGGGTGGAGACGGGCGGGAAGCGGTACTCGCCGGCCGAGCTCTCCGCCATGATCCTCGGGAAGATGAAGCAGACCGCCGAGGACTACCTCGGCGAGCCGGTCACCGAGGCGATCATCACCTGCCCGGCCTACTTCAACGACGCCCAGCGCCAGGCCACGAAGGACGCCGGGCGGATCGCCGGCCTCAACGTCCTGCGCATCATCAACGAGCCGACCGCGGCCGCGCTCGCGTACGGCATCGACAAGCAGAAGGCGGGCGCCTCGGAGAAGGTCGCCGTCTACGACCTCGGCGGCGGCACCTTCGACATCACGATCCTGGAGCTGAACCAGGGCGTGTTCGAGGTGAAGGCGACGAACGGCGACACGTTCCTCGGCGGCGAGGACTTCGACCAGCGGCTCATCGACCGGCTCGCGAAGCGGTTCCTGGAGCAGACCGGGATCGACCTGAAGCGCGACCGGATGGCGCTGCAGCGGCTCAAGGAGGCCGCGGAGCGCGCGAAGCACGAGCTCTCGAGCGCGGGCGAGACGGAGGTGAACCTCCCGTTCATCACCGCCGACGCCAGCGGCCCGAAGCACCTCGCCGAGTCGATCGACCGCGCCACGCTCGAGGAGCTCTGCGGCGACCTCATCGAGAAGACCATCAACCCCTGCAAGATCGCGCTCAAGGACGCGGGGGTGACCGCGCAGCAGCTCGACACCGTCATCCTGGTCGGCGGCATGACCCGCATGCCGAAGGTCCAGGAGGTCGTGAAGCGGTTCTTCGGCAAGGAGCCGCACAAGGGCGTCAACCCGGACGAGGTGGTGGCCGTCGGCGCCGCCATCCAGGGCGGCGTCCTCAAGGGCGAGGTGAAGAACGTCCTCCTCCTCGACGTGACGCCGCTCTCCCTCGGCGTCGAGACCGCGGGCGGCGTCTTCACGAAGATCCTCGAGAAGAACACCACCGTCCCCTGCAAGAAGTCGCAGGTCTTCTCGACCGCCGTGGACAACCAGCCCCTCGTCTCCGTCCACGTGCTCCAGGGCGAGCGCGAGATGGCCGCCGACAACAAGACGCTCGGCCGGTTCGAGCTCGTCGGCATCCCGCCCGCGCCGCGCGGCGTGCCACAGATCGAGGTCACCTTCGACATCGACGCGAACGGCATCGTCCACGTCTCGGCGAAGGACCTCGGCACCGGGAAGGTGCAGCAGATCCGGATCACCGCCTCCTCCGGCCTCTCCGAGGAGGAGATCCAGCGGATGGTGAGGGACGCCGAGGCCCACAAGTCCGACGACAAGGTGAAGAAGGAGCTCGCGGACCTGAAGAACAACGCGGAGGGGCTCATCTACACGACGGAGAAGAGCCTCGAGGAGTACGCGTCCGCGCTGAAGCCGGACGACCTCGCGGAGATCCGCGCCGACCTCGACGCCCTGAAGGCGATCCTCACCGGCACCGACGTCCCGGCGATCAAGGATGCGCTCGCCCGCCTGGAAGGCTCGGCGTACCGGATCGCGGACGCGATCTACGCGCAGCAGGGGGGCGGGTAGAGGAAGGCTCCAGGCTTCAGGAGAGGCGACCCCAGCCGTTCCTGTAGCCCGGAGCCTGTAGCCTGAAGCCTCCGCCCGATTTGCCAACGCACCCGCGTGCGTTATCTTGCCGGAGCCAGCGGGCGGCCCTCACCCAAGCCCTCGGATCCACGTGGAAAAGCGCGATTACTACGAGGTGCTCGGGGTCTCTCGCGACGCCGACGAGCAGGCCCTCAAGTCGGCCTACCGCAAGCTCGCCCACCAGTACCACCCCGACAAGAACCAGGGATCGAAGGAGGCGGAGGAGAAGTTCAAGGAGGCCTCCGAGGCCTATCAGGTCCTCTCCGACCCCGAGAAGCGCGCCCGGTACGACCGGTTCGGGCACATGAACGGCGGCGGGTTCGGCGGGGGTGCCGAGGGGTTCCCCTTCGGCGGCGCAGGCAACATCAACGACATCTTCGGGGACATCTTCGGCGAGATGTTCGGCGGCGGGCGGGCGCGGAGCCGGCCGCGCACGCGCGGCGGCGATCTCCGGGTGCACGTGGAGATCGGGTTCGAGGAGGCGGCGTTCGGGACCACCGTCCGGGTCACGATCCCGCGCCACAAGGCCTGCGCCACCTGCCACGGCAGCGGCGCGAAGCCGGGCACCGGCCCGCGCGCCTGCCCGACCTGCGGGGGGACGGGCGAGATCCGGCTCACGCAGGGCTTCTTCTCGATCGCGCGGACCTGCAACCACTGCGGCGGCTCCGGGCGCGTGATCGTCGATCGGTGCACGACCTGCCAGGGCCAGGGCGCGGTCCGCGAGCAGGCCAACGTCGAGGTGAAGATCCCGCCCGGCGTCGACACGGGGACGCGCGTGCGGCTCACGGGCGAGGGCGAGGCGGCCCCCGTCGCCGGCGGTCAGCCGGGCGATCTGTACGTGGTCGTCCAGGTCCAGGACCACCCGATCTTCACGCGCGAGGGGACGGAGATCCTCTGCGAGATCCCGCTCTCGATGACCCAGGCCGCGCTCGGCGCGACCATCGACGTGCCCACGATCGACGGGCCCACGAAGCTCCGCATCCCGCCCGGCACGCAGGCGGGGAAGATGTTCCAGCTCAAGGGCAAGGGCGTCCCGTCCCTCCAGGGCGGCGGCCGCGGCGACCAG
Organism: Anaeromyxobacter sp.; assembly: GCA_035627135.1. Taxonomy (GTDB): domain Bacteria; phylum Myxococcota; class Myxococcia; order Myxococcales; family Anaeromyxobacteraceae; genus Anaeromyxobacter. The sequence continues at coordinate 82,459 of DASPMI010000115.1, forward strand.
CACGTGCGCGTCCTCGTGGAGACGCCCACCCACCTGACCCGCGAGCAGAAGGAGCTGCTGGAGCGGTTCGCGGCGCTCTCCGGCGAGGACACGAGCCCCCAGGCGCGGACGTTCTGGCAGAAGGTCGGCGACCTTCTCCAGAAGTAGGTCCCGTGAACGAGCCCGCGCCCGAGCCCGGGCGGAGGTCGGGCGGGGATCGCCGGGAATCGCCTTTCGCCCCCGGCGTTTCCGCTGTAGATCGGGAACGCCCATGCCCAGCGCCGTCCGCAAGCTCTCCGTCCTCTTCCTCGCCGCCGCCCTCGCCGCCTGCCCGAACCGGGCCATCATCGTGAACGGGCAGGAGCTCTCGCCCGAGCAAGCCGACGAGCAGGGCCAGGCGGAGCTCGCGACCCTGCGCCGCGACGCCGCCGCGCTCCCGCCGGAGCAGGCCGCGGAGGGGCTCGCGGCGTTCGCCGCGAAGTACCGCGGCACCGCGCCCGCGGCCCAGGCGCTCCACGAGGCCGGGGAGAAGTTCCGGGCGGCGGGCCGGTCGGACCGCGCAGTCCAGGTCCTCTCCACGCTCCTGACCGAGCACCCGCTCTACCCGAGGTCGCTCGACGCCAAGTACCTGCTCGCGCTCGCGCAGCTCGAGAGCGACCGGGTGAAGGACGGCCTCGCCACGCTCGACTCGCTCTACGCGCAGATGCCGGCCGAGGCGCGGCCCGAGGCCGCCCGGCGCGCGTCCGCCGCCGCCGAGGCCGCCGGCGCGATGTTCGAGGCGGTCCGCTGGCAGGCCGAGGTCGCGGCCCTCTCCGCCGGCGACGCGAAGAAGGCCGCGGTGGCGCGCGCGGCGGAGCTCGTCGATCAGCTCACCTTCGCCGACGTCGCCCGGCTCCGCGAGACCATGCCGAAGGACGCGCCGGTGCAGGAGGCGCTCACCATGAAGGCGGCGCGCATCCACCTGCACCTCCGCGAGTACGCGCGGGCGCAGGAGCTCGCGCGCGAGGTCTTCCTCCGCTGGCCCGAGGGGCCGTACGCGCAGGACGCGCGGGCGATGGTCGATCGGATCGCCCGGTTCACCTACGTCCGGCCGAACGTCCTCGGCGTCGCGGTCCCGCTCTCCGGCCCGTACAAGCGGTGGGGGGAGGCGATCCTGCAGGGCGTCGGGCTCGCGCTCGGCGAGGGCTCCGGGATCCGGCTCGCGATCCGCGACACGAAGGGCGAGCCCGACGGGGCCGCCCAGGCGATGGAGGCGCTCGTGCTCGAGGAGGGCGCGATCGCGGTGATCGGGGGCGTCACCAACGCCGAGGCCGAGCGCGCCGCCGCCGCCGCCGAGGAGCTCGGGATCTCCTTCGTCGCGCTCTCGAAGCAGGAGGGGCTCACCGCCGCCGGGCCTCACGTCTTCCAGAACATGCTCACCGCCCGCGCGCAGGCGAGGGCGCTCGTCTCGTACGCGATGGGCAAGCGCGGGATGAAGCGGTTCGCGATCCTCTACCCGTCGATGAGCTACGGCACCGAGCTCGCGAACGCGTTCTGGGACGAGGTCGAGGCGCAGGGCGGCGAGATCCGCGGCGCCGAGAGCTACGCGGTCGACCGGACCACGTTCACCTCGATAGTGAAGAACATGATCGGGAAGCTCTACCTCGAGGAGCGGACCGACTACCTCGAGAAGGCCCGCGAGGTCGGGCTCAAGGTGAAGGACCCCTTCCGCCGCCGGAAGGCGCTCGAGAAGATCCGCGACCGGCTGCCGCCGGTGACCGACTTCGACGCCGTCTTCATCCCCGACTTCCCGAAGAACCTGAAGCTCATCACGCCGGCGCTGGCGGTCGAGGACGTCGTCACCCAGACCTGCCTCCCGGAGGAGGTCCGGCGGATCGGCAAGGCGACCGGTCAGCCCAACCTCGCGCCGGTGCAGCTCCTCGGCGGGAACGGCTGGGGCGGCGATCCCACCCTCTTCGACACCTCGCCCGGCGCGCCCGGCCGGCACACCCGCTGCGCCGTGTTCGTGGACGGCTTCTTCGCCGCCTCGCGCCGCCCGGCCACGAAGGCGTTCGTCGACGCCTTCCAGAAGAAATACCCGGGCCAGACCCCGACCATCCTCGAGGCGAGCGCGCACGACGCCGCGAAGATGATCCGCGAGCGCATGGGGCCACGGAAGGCGCAGACGCGCGAGGAGCTCCGGGCCGCGCTCGCCGGCGTCCGCGGCTTCGCCGGCGCGACGGGCGACATCACCATGGGCGCGGACCGGACGCCGGAGAAGGAGCTGTTCTTCCTCTTCATCGACCCGAACGTCGGGGTCCGCGAGCTCACGGCGGAGGAGCTCGGCGGCGGGGCGCTCACGCCGGCGCCGGCGCCGCAGGACGCGCCGGCGGGGTGAGGGGCGGAGACGCGGCTTCGAACCCGTGAACGCTCCCGAGCCCGGCCCGGCTTCTCCTCGGGCGCGGGCTCGGGCTCGGGCTCGTTCACGGGGTGCTTCGCACGATCCCGATCAGCCACTCCCGCTCCCCCGGCACCCCCTCCGCGAGGCGCGCGGCGGCGAGCGCGGGGAGCCAGGCGTCGATCTCGGTCTGGCGGAGCCCGGTCAGGCGCCGGTACTCGGACGCGTAGGCCGCGGCGACCCAGTGCTTGAGGCCGCCGACGACGGGGCGGAGCGCGGCGGGGACGTCGTCGGGCAGGTACGGCGACCGGAGGACGAGGAGCGTGCGCGCGACGTCGGCCGCGGGCGGGCCGGAGCAGGCGTTGCTCCAGTCGATGACGCGCAGGTCGTCCCCCTCGCCCAGCACGTTGTCGGGGTGGAAGTCGTAGTGGCAGACGGCGCTGCCGTCGGGGAGCTCGAGGAGCCCGGCCAGCACCCGGGCGCCGTCGGCCCCGAGCGCCTCGCGGACCTCGGCGACGGCGTTGGCGATCTTCTCCCGCACGCCCGGGAGCCGCGCCGGGGCGGTGCAGGCGTGCATGTCCTTGTGGAGCCGCGCGAGGACCCGGCCGCCCCAGCCCGCGTGCCAGGGCGCCGCAGTGAGCTGGTCCCGCAGGGAGCGTCCGTCCACCCGCTCGCAGACGATCCCGGGCCGGCCCTCGACGTCCACGACGTAGCTCACGGCGGGCACGGGGAGCCCGCCCGCGTGCACGGCGCGCGTCACCTCGGCCTCGTGCCGGGCCCATTCGCGGGGGCACCAGGCCCGGTAGAGCTTCAGGACCTTGCCCTCGCCCCACTCGAACACCTCGGCGGTGCGCCCCTCGCCGAGCTTCGCGCCCTTCTCCACGGCCACCTCCGCGCCATGCCCTGCGGCCCCAGACCCGTTACCCTACCACCATGGAAGACGTCCTCGGGCGCGCCCCGGCGCGCGCGCCCACCCGGTTCCCGACCCTCAACGTGCTGCTGTTCCTCGCGACGGTCGCGACGACCCTCGTGAGCGGGTGGAGCATGGTCGGGCCGCGCATCTCGGTCCTGGAGCTCCCGGGGTCGCTCTTCACGATCGCCCGCGCCGGCCTCCCGTTCGCGGCCGCGCTCCTCGGCATCCTCTTCGCCCACGAGATGGGCCACTACGTCCTCGCGCGCCGGTACCGCGTCGATGCGACGCTGCCCTTCTTCATCCCGTTCGTGCCGTGGTTCATGGGCGGGATCGGAACGCTCGGCGCCGTGATCCGGATCCGCTCCCGGATGCCCTCTCGACGAGCGGTCCTCGACATCGGCGCCGCCGGGCCGATCGCCGGGTTCGTCGTGGCGGTGCCGCTGCTCGTCTGGGGCTACGCGCAGTCACCGGAGGTCGCCGCCGCCGATCTCGGGATGCAGTCGCCGCTCGCCGACCTCGTCGATCTGGTGCGCGGGGTGACCCCGCCGGCGGACGGTCAGATCGCGACCGTGTTCGGACGGAACCTCGTGAGCTCGGCCGCCCTGGCGCTTACGCACCCGAACCTCGGTCCGGGCATGGACGTCGCCGAGCACCCAGTCGCCATCGCCGCGTGGTTCGGGCTGCTCGTGACCGCGCTCAACTTGATCCCGATCGGGCAACTGGACGGCGGGCACGTGACGTACGCGCTCCTCGGTCGGGAGCGGGCGCGGCGTGCCTCGCAAGTCGTCTCGTGGGGCCTCCTCGTGCTCGGGCTGACGTTGTCGTACGGCTGGCTCCTGTGGTGGCTCCTCACGCGGTTCATCGTCGGCCACGGTCATCCGCCGGCGATCGTCGAGGAGCCGCTCCCGCCCGGCCGACGCGTCCTGGCGGTCGCCTCCCTCGTGCTCTTCGTCATCACGTTCGCGCCCATCCCCATCCGCACGGGCCTCGTGCCCTGACCCGCCGCGCTGCCCCGCGGTCCGGGTTCGGGTAGACTGCCGCCCGATGTCCACGGAGCTTCACCCCGATCCCGCGCCGCAGCCGCCCGTCGCCCCGCCCTCCGAGGAGGCGGCGTGGGCCGAGGTGCTCGCGGCCTGGCCCGACGAGGCGGCGCATCGCCGGTACCTCGCGCGCTTCCAGTCGCTCGAGGCGCTCCCGGTCGCGGGATCCCGGTACAAGGCCGTGCTCGACGAGCGGCCCGACGACGTCATGGCGCTCCTCATGCGCGGGGAGATCGTGAAGAAGGCCACCGCCTACGCGCTCGCCGCCGTCCCGCGCACCCCTCCCGCGATGGCGAAGGGCACCCGCCGGCTGCGGCTCGCGCTCGCCCTCGTCGCCGGCGCCGGCGCCGCGTGGGCCGCGTTCCAGCTCATCGTGCTGCTCCTGGGGGCCCGGTCCTGAGCGCCACCGCGGAGCGCCCCAGCGTCGCCGTCGTGCTCGGCCCGGGCGGTCGCCTCGCCCAGGTCCTGCCCGGCTTCGAGTACCGGGCCGACCAGCTCGCCATGGCCGAGGCGGTCGAGCGCGCCATCGAGCGGCGGAGCTATCTCGTCGCCGAGGCCGGGACCGGCACCGGCAAGACGCTCGCCTACCTCGTCCCGGCGATCCTCTCCGGCCGGCGCGTGATCGTCTCGACGGCGACGAAGACCCTGCAGGAGCAGATCTGGGAGAAGGACATCCCGATGCTCCGCGAGATCTGCGGCCTCGACTTCGAGGCGGCGTATCTCAAGGGCCGCTCGAACTACTTCTGCCTCGAGCGCGGCGCCGAGTTCGAGCGCGCCCCGACGTTCGCCGTCCGCGAGGAGGCGGCGCTGTGGCCGCGCATCAAGGACTGGGCGGCGCGGACGCAGACGGGCGACCGGAGCGAGCTCGATCTCCCCGACCAGTTCCAGACCTGGCGCGACCTCTCGGCGACGAGCGAGAACTGCCTCGGCCGCGAGTGCCGGGCCTACGAGGAGTGCTTCGTCACGCGCGCCCGCGCCGCGGCCTCGGCGGCGGACGTGCTCCTCGTGAACCACCACCTCTTCTTCGCCGACCTCGCGATGCGGACCTCGCGCGCCGGCGTCGAGATCCTGCCCGACCACGACGTCGTGGTGTTCGACGAGGCCCACGCCCTCGAGGACGTCGCGACCGAGTACTTCGGGCTGCAAGTCTCGTCGTACCGCGTCGAGGAGCTGGTGCGCGACGCGCTCCGGGCCGTCGCCGATCGGCCGGACCTCGCCTCGATGATGAAGGAGGCGACGGGCGAGCTGCGGCGCGCGGGCGAGCGGCTCTTCCAGGAGGTCGCGGACGCGCTGCGGGCGGCCGGTGGGCGCGGGGCGGGCGGTGGCGCGCGGCCGGGCGCGCGCGGCGCGTACGGCCGGCGGTCCGGGCCGGCCCGCGCGAGCGCGGCGGACGAGGGCGTCCGCGCGGGCATGAGCCCCGAGCTGCTCGAGCCCGCGGGCCGCGCGCTGGAGCGGCTCGACGTCGCCCTCTCCGGCCTGCGCGACCAGCTCGCCGACGCCGACATGCCGGCGCTCGCCATGATCGCGCGCCGCGCGGGGGAGCTCCGGGTCGAGCTCGCCGCGGTGACCGCGATGAAGGAGCCGTCGCGGATCTACTTCGGCGAGGTGCGCGGCCGCGGCGTCTTCCTCCGCGCCGCCCCGATCGACGTCGCCGAGGAGCTGCAGACGCGGCTCTACCGGCGGACGGACACCGTCATCTTCACGAGCGCGACGCTCGCGGCGCAGGGCACGTTCGACTACTTCCGCCGCCAGGTCGGGCTCGCCCCTGAGCTCGCGGTCGAGGAGGGGCGCTTCCCCGGCCCGTTCGACTACGCGCGCCAGGCGGCGCTCGTCGCGCCGGACGGGATGCCGGAGCCGAACGACCCGGGCTTCGCCGAGGCGGCGGCCAAGGTGATCGAGGAGCTCACCGCCGTGACGGGCGGCCGGGCCTTCGTGCTCTGCACCTCGAACCGGAACATGCTCGCGTTCCACCGGGCGTCGCGCCACCTGCCCTACCGGATCCTGCTCCAGGGCGAGCGGCCCAAGTCGCGCCTCCTCGAGGAGTTCCGCGCCGAGCCGTCGGTCCTCTTCGCGACCCAGAGCTTCTGGGAGGGTGTGGACGTCCCGGGCGAGGCCCTCTCCCTGGTGATCATCGATCGCCTCCCGTTCGCGCCGCCGGGCGACCCCGTGGTCGCGGCGCGGCTCCGCGCGCTCGAGGAGCAGGGCCAGGACGGGTTCTCCGAGATCTCGGTCCCGGCGGCGGCGCTCGCGCTCCGGCAGGGGTTCGGTCGCCTCGTCCGGCGCCGGACGGATCGCGGCCTCGTCGCGGTGCTCGATCGGAGGCTCGTCACGAAGAGCTACGGCCGGGCCTTCCTCGCGACGCTGCCGCGCTGCCCGCTGCTCCGCACGATCCCCGACGCGCGGCGCTGGTGGGAGAAGGGCGCCTAACGTCCCCGACGCCGAGAGCAGCTCGGCGCCCGAAGGAGGGACGGGAGGGGCGGCGGGCGGCCGGGCGCCGAGAGGCCGAAGGACCGGGGATCGGCTAGATTACCGGCCGGGGCCGCGGCTACACTCACGACCGGAAAACGCGCGAATGGTCCAGTTCAACGAGGAGACGCGGGAGATCGCCGTCAAGGTCGTCTACTACGGCCCCGCACTCTCCGGGAAGACGACCAACCTCCAGGCCCTGTTCCAGAAGATCGACGGCAAGGTCCGCGGGCGCCTCATGACGCTCGACACGAAGGACGACCGGACGCTCTTCTTCGACATGATGCCCGTGTTCTTCAAGACGCGGGCCGGCGTGAAGGTGAAGCTGAAGCTGTACACGGTGCCGGGGCAGGTGATGCACGAGTCCACCCGGCGCATCGTCCTCCAGGGCTCGGACGCGGTCGCGTTCGTCGCCGACTCGCGGCGGAGCGAGCTCGCCTCCACCCAGGCGTACTGGAAGAACATGCTCGCCAACCTCGAGGCGAACGGGCTCGACTGGCGGACGCTGCCGATGGTCGTGCAGATGAACAAGCGCGATCTCCCCGACGCCTGCAGCGAGGCCGAGTTCGCGCACCTCCTCGGCGAGCCGGCGACGCCGATCGAGCCCGCGGTCGCGATCCGCGGCGAGGGCGTCATCGAGACCCTCCACACGCTCCTCCAGCGCTGCTACCGGTCCCTCGACGCGACGTTCGGCCTCGAGGCCAACTGGCAGATCACGGAGCGCGAGTTCCTGGGCCAGATCTTCTCCCACGTGGACCTCCGCGGCACGCGGCTCCCGCCGGAGGCGCAGGCGCGATGACGCCGACCGGCTCGTTCCTGAACCAGCGGCTCCCGCTGGCGGACCTGCTCGACCTCCGCTCGTTCGCCGAGGTGTGCCACTCGTTCGCCGAGCTGTACCGGGTCGGGCTCAAGGTCTTCGACGAGGCCGGGAACAAGCTCGTCGACGTGAAGGTCGGGAACGCCGACTTCTGCGGCTACATCTGGTCGAAGCCGATCGGCCGCGAGGGCTGCATCGCCACGGTCGGCCGGGTGAAGTCCGATCCCATCGGCGAGGAGCCGGCGCCGACCACGATCCAGTGCTTCTCCGGCTGCCGCTACGTCGTCCAGCCGATCCTGTACGAGGGCGACGTCATGGGCCGGGTCGTCTTCGGCCCGTTCGTGCCCGAGGACGCGCCGGAGCTCCCCGGCACGCTCCGCACCATCGCCGAGGACTTCGACGAGAAGACCGCGCGCGGCTTCCAGTCGAAGATCCGCCAGGTGCCGATGGGCACCGCCGAGAAGATCCTAAAGCACTTCATGGATCTCCTCGACGTGATGGTCTTCACCGGCCACAAGAACCTCATCGCCGCGAAGCTGCACATCGAGGCGGTGCAGGAGAGCTACCGGGAGCTCCAGGACAAGAACGCGAAGCTCGAGGACAGCTACGCGAAGCTGAAGGAGCTCGACCGGCTCAAGTCGAACTTCCTC
>DASPMI010000116.1:0-14509 GCA_035627135.1 Anaeromyxobacter sp.
GCCGTCGTGGCGCGGCAGGGGCTGTCGCGCGACTCCGGGGTGGCCCTGCTCGAGGTGGACGGGCGGGCCGTGCTGGTCGGGTTCGGCGCGAGCGGCGTTCGCCTCCTCGCGAGCCCTGACGACTCGGCGCCTCCGAAGGACGCCGAGCCGGAGCGACTGCCGGGACCGCGGCGGCCGTCGTCCGGCGGGGAGCGCGCATGATCACCGCGCTCGCAGCCGGCGGCGCCGCGGACCGGCCCGCCGAGCTCATCGTCCTCATCGGGCTCCTCGCGGTCGTCCCGACGGCGCTGATCCTCCTCACGTCGTTCCTGAAGATGGCCGTGGTCCTCTCGATCGCGCGCTCCGCGCTCGGCGCGCCGCAAGTGCCGCCCACGACCGCCGTCACGGGCCTCGCCCTGGTCCTCACCTTCCTCGTGATGGCCCCCGTGGCGCGGCGCACGGCGGACCTGCTCGCGGCCGCACCTTCCGGGACCTCGCTCGAGGCACGGCTCGGCGCGCTCGAGCACGCGTCGGGGCCGCTGCGGGAGTTCCTGGCGCGCTTCGCGCGCGCCGACGATCGCGCCGCCTTCCTCGACGTCGCGCGGCGGCTCGCGCCGGGCGGGCCCGCGCCGGAGGAGACCGACCTCGCCGTCCTCGCCCCCGCGTTCGTCGTCTCCGAGCTGCGGCGCGCGTTCACGATCGGGTTCCTCGTGTTCCTCCCGTTCCTCGTGGTCGATCTCGCGGTGGCCAACGCGCTGCTCGCGCTCGGCCTCAGCCAGGTGTCGCCGACGTCGGTCGCGCTCCCGTTCAAGCTCCTCCTCTTCGTGGCCGTGGACGGGTGGAAGGTGCTCGCCCGGGCGCTGGCCCTCTCCTACGCGGGGTGAACGTGGATCCGTCCCTGCTCGCCGTCGGCCGCGAGGCGCTCCTGGTCGCGCTCCTCGTCTCCGCCCCGCCGCTCGTCGCGGCGCTGCTCGTCGGGCTCGTGGTGGGGGCGCTCCAGGCGGCGACCCAGATCCAGGACCCCGGCGTGGGCGTGGTCCCGCGGCTGTGCGCGGTCCTGGGGGCGGTGGCGATCGCCGCACCCTGGATCGGCGCGCACGTCGTCCGGTTCGCGCGCGCCTGCCTCGAGCGGCTCCCGGAGCTTGCGCCGTGACCGAGCCCTCGCTGCAGGCCGCTGCCCCGGCGGTGCTCTGCGCGCTCCGGCTCCTCCCGGTCGCGATGACCTCGCCGTTCCTGGGCGGCCCGCTCGTGCCCGCGCCGGTGCGGGCGGGGCTGGCGCTCCTCCTCGGCGCCTGCGCCGCCCGGCTCACCGGCGCGCGGGCGCCGGACGGGCTCGCCGCCTGCGGCTCCGCCGCCGCGCTGGAGCTCGCGACCGGGGCGGTCCTCGCGTTGCTCGCTGCAATCCCGGTCGAGGCCGCCCGGGCGGCGGGCCGGCTCGCCGACACCTCGCGCGGCGCGACGCTCGCCGAGCTCCACGTCGCGCCCATCCGCCAGCGCGAGAGCGCCGCCGGCGATCTCCTCGCCCACTGGGCCGTCGTGCTCGCCGCCTGGGCCGGCGCGGACCGCCTGCTGCTCCGCGGGCTCCTCGGCAGCTTCGGCGCGCTGCCCCCGGGCGCGCCGTTCTCGCCCGCGCTGGCCGGGGAGCTCGCGCTCCGCGGGATGACCGAGCTCGCCGCCTGCGCGGTGATGCTGTCCGCGCCCGCGGCTGCGGGCGTGCTCGCCGCCGACCTCGCCCTCGGGCTCGGCGCGCGCGCCTCCCCCGCGATCGCCGTCTCCGGCGCCGGTCCCCAGGCGCGCGCCGCGCTCGGGCTCGGGCTCCTCGCGGCGGGCGCGGCGGCGGTCGCCGGCCGGCTGGTCGCGCTGGTGGCGTCCTCCGCCGCGGCGGTGGAGACGCTCGGAGGCGGGCCGTGAGCGGCGAGCGCACCGAGGCGCCGACCCCGCGGCGGGTCCGGGAGGCGCGGCGCCGGGGCGAGGTGGGCGCGAGCGCCGAGCTGACCGGGGCGTGCGCGCTCGCGGGCGGCCTCGCCGCCGTCGCGCTGGGCGGCCCCGCGATCGCGGCCGCGCTGGCGCGGGCCCTCCGCGCCTCCCTCTCGAGCGCGGTCCTCGCGCCCGCGCCGCCCGCAGCGGCGCTCCAGGACGCCGCGGCCGCGCTGCTCCGGGCGAGCCTCGTCCCGTGCGCCGGCGCGCTGGCCGGCGCGCTCTGCGCCGGGCTGCTCCAGAGCGGCTTCCTGTTCGCCCCCGCGGCGCTGGCCCCGCGGCTCGAGCGGATCGACCCGCTCCGCGGGCTGCGGCGCCTCTTCTCCGTCTCGCAGCTCGTGGGCGTGCTCCTCGGGCTCGCGCGGGCGGCGGCCCTCCTCGCGGTGGGCGCGCTCTGGCTCCGGGGCGCCCTGCCCTGGCTCGCCGGGCTCGCGCGGCTCGAGCCGGCCGCGGCCTGGCGCGCCGTTCCGGCGCTCGGCGGGCTCGCGCTGCGCCTCGCCCTCGTGCTCCTCGCCTTCGGGCTCGTCGATCTCGGCCGCGCCCGGGCCCGCCACCTCCGCGGACTCCGGCTCACGAAGGACGAGGCCCGCCGCGAGCACCGCGAGGACGAGGGCGATCCGCAGCTCAAGAGCGCGCGCCAGCGGGCCCACCGCGGCCTCGCGGAGGCCGCGCCGGTGGCCCGGGCCACGGTCGTCGTGGTGAACCCGACGCACGTCGCGGTGGCGCTCCGCCACGAGCGCGGCGGCCCGGACGCGCCGCGCGTCGTGGCCAAGGGCGCCGGGCGCGCCGCCGCCCGCATCCGCTCCGCTGCGCGGAGGGCGGGCGTCCCGATCGTGCGCGACGTCGCGCTCGCGCGCGCCCTGCACCGGCTCGTCGAGATCGGCGACGAGCTCCCCGAGGAGCTCTACGAGGCCGCGGCGGTGGTGCTGGCGCGGCTGTACCGGCGGGAGGTCGCATGAGGCGGGCGAAGGAGCGGATGGTCAAGGTCCCCGGGGTGGAGACGCTCGTCTCGGGCGCGCGCGCGATCGGCGGGCGCGGCCTGGGCGAGGCGCTCCTCGCGCTGGCAGTGCTCGGGCTCGTGGTCCTGCTCGTGGTCCCCCTCTCGCCGGGCGCGCTCGACGCGCTCCTCGCGCTCGACCTCGCCGCCTCGGCGCTCCTGCTCACGGCGGCGCTCCTCGCCCGCGAGCCGCTCCGGCTCTCCGGCTTCCCCGCCCTCCTCCTCCTCACGACGCTGTTCCGGGTCGCGCTCAACGTCGGCTCGACCCGGCTCATCCTCTCGCGCGGCGAGGCGGGCCGGGTCATCGAGGCGTTCGGGCGCGTGGTGATCCAGGGGAACGTCGTCGTCGGCGCGGTCGTGTTCGCCATCCTCACGCTCGTCCAGCTCCTCGTGGTGGCGAAGGGCGCCGAGCGCGTGGCCGAGGTCGCGGCGCGGTTCACGCTCGACGCGCTCCCCGGCAAGCAGATGTCGGTGGACGCCGATCTGCGGGCGGGGCTGCTCGACGCCGCCGAGGCGCGCCGGCGCCGCCGGGCCCTCGAGCGCGAGAGCCAGCTCTACGGGGCGATGGACGGCGCGCTCAAGTTCGTGAAGGGCGACGCGATCGCCGGCGTCGCGATCGTGCTCGTGAACGTCGTGGGTGGGCTCGCCTCGGGCCTCCTCTCCGGCATGACGGCCGCGGAGGCGGGCCGGCGGTACGTCCTCCTCGCCGTCGGCGACGGCCTCTCCTCGCAGCTCGCCGCGCTCCTCGTCGCCGTTGCGGCCGGCGTGGCGGTGACGCGGGTGGCCGCGGACGAGGACGGCGCCGCGGTCCCGACGGAGCTCCGCCGCCAGCTCCTCGCCGAGCCGGGCGCGCTCGTCGCGGTCGCGGTCCTCCTCCTCGCGCTCGCGGCGGCGCCGGGGCTCCCGCCCCTCCCGTTCCTCGTCGTCGCGGTCGCGCTCCTCGCCGGCGCGGCCTGGTCCGCCCGCCGCCAGCGGAGCGCGCCCTCCGCCGTCGACGAGCGGCCCGGCGCCCGCGAGGACCCGTTCGCCCCCGCGGCGCCGGTCACCATCGAGCTCGGCCCGGACCTCCTCGCCGCCGCGGGCCCGGCCCTCGCGCGCGAGGGGATCGCGGCCATCCGCGCCGAGCTGTGGCGCGCGCTGGGCGTCCGGCTCCCTCCCGTGGCGGTGCGCCCCGGCGACCGCGGCGACCGCAGCTACCGCGTGCTCGTGGACGACGTCCCCATCCACGAGGCGCGGCTCCCGCCGGACGAGGTCGTCGTCCTCGCGCCGCCGGACGACCTCGCGCTCGTGGGCATCGCGGCGCGCGCGATCCGCGATCCGGCGTCGGGCCGCCCGGCGGCCGCCGTCGCCGCCGACGACGCGGCGCGCGCGTCCGCGCTCGGCCCGGTGCAGGACCTCCCGGAGCGGCTCCGCTCCGAGGTCCTCGGCGCGCTCCGCCACGGCGCCCATCACCTCCTCGGCGTCCAGGAGGTGCAGCTCCTCCTCGACGGCCTCGAGCCGGTGGCGCCCGCGCTCGTGCGGGAGGCGACGGCCAAGCTCCCGGCGGCGCTCGTCGCGGAGGTGCTGCGGCAGCTCCTCGAGGAGGGGGTCTCGATCCGGCCGCTCCGGGCGATCCTCGAGGCCATGCTCCAGCTCGCCGAGCCGAGGCGCGGCGCGGCGGCGCTGGCCGAGGCCTGCCGCCGGGCGCTCCGGCGGCAGCTCGGGCACGCGCACGCGGCGGGCGGGCCGCTCTCGGTCCTGCTCCTCGACCCCGCGGCGGAGCAGGCGATCCGCGAGGCGCTCGCAGGCGAGCAGCTCGCGCTCGAGCCACGGCGCGCGCTGGCGCTCCTGGATACGCTCGCGACCGAGCTGGGGGCCGAGCGCTGGACCCAGCCCCCGGTGGTCCTCGTCTCGCCGGACGTGCGCCGGGCGGTGCGGTCGCTCCTCGCGCCGCGATTCCCGTCGATTCCGGTGCTTGCGTACGAGGAGCTGCCGCCCGAGCTGCCCGTGCGCCCGGTCGGAAGGATCGGCGCGGCGGAGGCGGCCTAGGCGCGCCGCTCAAACCCCTGCGGCGACCGGAGGAGTGCCCTGGCCCTCGTTGCTCGTGGACCCGGGCTCGTCATCGTGCGGCTTGGCCAGCAGTTCCGGACGGTTCACCCGATCGCGGAGCTCCTTGCCCGTCCGGAACAGGATGCCGCGCTTCGGCTTCACCGGAATGACCTCACCGGTCTTCGGGTTGCGGCCCTGGTAGCCGTCGTAGTGCTTGACGTGGAATGCGCCAAGCCCGCGGATCTCGATGTTCTCTCCCTTGCAGAGCGCGTCCTTCATCGAGTCGAAGATCGTCTCGATCGTCGCCTCGGCCTGCTTCTGCGTGACCCCGCGCTTGACGACCAGGATGTTGATGAGATCCGACTTCAGCATCGGCGCTCCGGAAATTCGAAGGGTTACGCCCTACGAAATACCGCTCGGGTTCCATTCGAGCCTAGCCGAACGGTCCGAAATCAGCAAGGGATCCACGGGCATGCGCAAGCCGCGCGCCAGCGCACGCCTTTTTCGGTGATCCCGATCAGACGCTGGAGGCGCTCGGGGAGCCGTTCTGTGGCCCCTTCGGGCCAGGGGAGGCCTGCTCGGGTGCGGGTTCCTGGGAGGCGCTGTCGCACAGCGCCCCGATGCTGACCCCCCGGAGGCGCTCCTCGGAGCGCTCGTCGGCCTGGCGGAAGTGCTCCGCGAGCGCGTCGAGCTTGCGGGCGGGCGTGACCGCCTCCGTCTCCAGCACGGCGCGGCGCACGTCGAACAGGGTGATGGTCTCGGGCGGCCGGCCTGGCACGAGCCCGCCCCCCGCGAGGGCCTTCACCAGGCCCGCGCTGCGCAGGGCCTCCAGCACCTCGGCGCCGGCCTCCCCGGCGCGGAGCCGTCGCACGATCTCGTCCGGCGAGGGCGCCGGCTGGCCGGCCCGGAACGCGGACGCGACGAGCACGAGCGCGTTGGCGGCGGAGAGTTCGCGCGCAGCCCGCGAGCCGGCGGCCCCGCCGCCCATCACCGCGGGTGCGTTCTGGATCACGAAGGCGAGCCGGGCGCCGAAGAGGATGATCGACCAGGACACGTACAGCCACGTGAGGAAGATCGGGACCGCGGCGACCGAGCCGTAGATGGCGTGGAGGCGGACCGACCCCTTCGTCGCGAGCGTGAACGCCCACTTCGCGACCTCCCAGCCGATCCCCGCGGCCACGCCGCCGGCCAGCGCGGGCCGCAGCCGGACCCGGGCGTTCGGCACGACCAGGTAGAGGGCGGTCAGGAAGAGCGACGAGAGGACCGCCGAGCCCGCCATGGCGAGCGCCTTCGTGCCGCGCGAGGCGAGGTACGCCTGCGCGACCTGGCTCACGGTGGCGGAGGCGGCGAGGACGAGCGGCCCGAGCGTCACCGCCATCCAGTAGACGAGGGCGCGGAGCCGCAGCGTGCGCCGGACGCGGACCTCCCAGAGGTCGTTCAGCGCCGCCTCGACGTTGCCGACGAGCGAGTACGCCGACCAGAGGAGGAGCGCCGCGCCGACGAGGCCGGCGCGCGCGACGTGCGCGTTGTGGACGAACCGATCGAGGTACGGCTCGATGGACGCGCGGGCGCCGACGGCCAGGTTCTCGAGGAGGAAGTCGTGGACGACGTCCGCGATCCGCTCCATCCCGGTGAAGGCCTGCACCACCGAGAACGCGACGACGAGCGCCGGCACCAGCGCGAAGAGCGAGATGTAGGTGAGGGCCATCGCCCGCATCTGCACCCGCTCCGCGCGGATGCCGCGGACGGCGCGGGCGACGACCCGCAGGTTGCGCTGGAGCCACGCCGCGAGCCGGCGCGGCCCCGACGCCGCTTCCACGTCCGCGCTCAGTCCTTCTCCCCCGCGGCCGGCGCGCCTCCCGCCGCCGCCTCGGCCTCGCCGGCGGCGCCCTCCTCCGGCTTGCGCTCGCGGCCACCTCGGTCGCGGCCCCGGCCGCCGCGATCCCGATCGCGATCGCGATCCCGCCCCTGATCGACGCGGTCCTGCCGGCCGTAGATGTCGAACTGCTCCTGGTGGTAGTTCGTCTGCGGCTTCACCTGGATGGTCTTGTTGAAGCGGTCCATCAGGTAGCGGAGCTCTTCGCGCTCCGAGCCCTGGAGGATGCGCGCCACCTCGGGGTGGCAGTTCACGACGAGCACCGGCTCGTGGTGGTGCGGCGCGTCCCTCCGGATCTCGCGGAGGATCTCGTACGCGATGGTGATCTTCGACTTCACGTGGCCGCGGCCGTCGCAGTAGCCGCACGGCTCGTTGAGGACGCGGGTCACCGACTCGCGGACGCGCTTGCGCGTCATCTCCACGAGGCCGAGGTCGGAGATCTTGAGGACGTTGGTCTTGGCCTTGTCGCGCCCCAGCGCGTCCTGCAAGGCCTTGAAGACCTTGTCGCGGTTCTGGGGTTTGTCCATGTCGATGAAGTCGATGATGATGATGCCGCCGATGTTGCGCAGCCGGAGCTGGTAGACGATCTCCTTGGCCGCCTCGACGTTGATCTTGGTGATCGTCTCCTCGAGGTTCTTCTTGCCGACGTAGCGGCCCGAGTTGACGTCGATCGCGGTGAGCGCCTCCGCCTGGTCGATGATGATGTAGCCGCCGGACTTGAGCCACACCTTGCGCTGCGCGGCGCGCTTCAGCTCCTGCTCGATCCCGTACGCGTCGAAGATCGGCTCGGTGCCGGAGTAGTACTCGATCTGCGTCTCGAGGTGCGGCGCCTGCTCGTGCACGAACCGGAGGATGCGCTCGTACTCGTCGCGATCGTCGATGACGAGCTTGTGGACGTCCGCCGTGAAGAGGTCGCGGGTGGCGCGGAGGATGAGGTCGAGGTCGCCGTGCAGCAGCGCCGGGGCGGAGACCTTGTCCTTGGTCCGGATGATCTCGTTCCAGACCTGGATCAGGAACCGGATGTCGGCCTCGAGCTTCGCCTGCTCGACGTTCTCGGCCACGGTCCGGACGATGAAGCCCGTCCCCTCGGGGCGCATGCGGTCGACGAACTCGCGCAGCCGGCGGCGCTCGGCGTCCTTCTCGATCCGCCGCGAGATGCCGATGTGATCGACGGTCGGCATGAACACGAGGTGCCGGCCGGGGAGCGAGATGTGGCTCGTGATCCGGGCGCCCTTCGTGCCGATCGGATCCTTCGCGACCTGGACGATGACCTCCTGCCCTTCCTTGAGGAGGTCCTGGATGTTCTTCGGGTCCTTCCGCTTCTCCTCGCGGTGCCCGTTGCGGCCGCCGTTGCGATCGCGGCCCTCGCGGCCTTCGCGCCCGTCCCGGCCCTCGCGCTCGCGCGCCTCGCGGCCGTCGCGCCCGTCGCGGCGCTCCCGGCGGCCGCGGTCGCCGCGATCCCGCTCGCGATCGGGGCCGCGCCCCTGCTCGGCCTTCGCCTCGCCCTTCGCCTCGCGCGCGGCCTCGGCCGGCCGGGCCTCGCGGCGGTCCTGCTCCGGCGCGGCGGAGGCGTCGGCCGCGGCGGGCTCGTTCGCGGCCACCTGCGCCGCGGGCGCCGTGTTCACGGGCGCGGGGTCGACCGAGGGCGCCGTCGCGGGCGCCTCGGGGGGGACGGCCTCCGCCGGCACCGGCAGACCCGGGATCGCCGGCACCGGCGCCATCCCGACCTCCTGCGCGAGCGGGAGGGTGACGAGCGGCTCGGGCTGGGGCTCTGCGGCCGGCAGGGGTGGCGGCGCCAGGGCCGCGCCCGCCTCGTCCTGCGCCTGTCCGAGGACCGCGGCGGCGTCCGCCCCCGCGCCGTCGGCGACGAGCGCGGCCTCGGCCGCGGGCCCGGCGGCGGGAGCGCCTTCCGGGGACGCGGGCTCGACGGCCGGCGGCGCCGTCGCCGCGAGCTGCGCGCGGACCTCGGCCTCCTCCGCCTCCTCCTCGGTCGGGACCTCCGTCACCTCGGCCCGGTGCTCACCCTCGGTGAGCTCGAACTCCTCGGAGAAGTCCGGGTCGCCGTAGACGTCGCCGACGTACAGGAACGCGGCCTTCTCGAGGCCGATGTCCACGAACGCCGCCTGCATGCCCGGGAGCACCCGGACGACGCGGCCCTTGTAGATGTTCCCGACGATCCCCTTCTCGCGCTTCCGCTCGAGGTAGTACTCGTGGATCGTCCCGCTCTCGACCAGGGCGACGCGCGTCTCCGCGCCGGCCGCGTTGATCACCAGGATGCTGTTGCCCGCCATGTGGGTCCTCTCTCGCCCCGTCCAGGCACGGGGAGAGCGAGGCCCCAGGGTGCGGGCCACGATCGCGGGCGCCCCGGTGGTGCCGGGCGTCCTGGATCGGCTGTCGAGCTTGCGCTCAAAGTCTCGCTCTCCTCGCGCCCGGCGGCCGCGCAGGCGCGGCACGAGCGGGGCGCGTCGTACGTTCAGGCGTCCTGGTATCGAGGCGCGCGGGGCTGGCCTTCCGTCGGTCGGCCGGGCCCGGTCCGCTCGAAGCTGACGCCCTCCTTCAAAACCTTCACCCCCGCGGGCGCGGTCCCGTCGCCGAAGATGGCCGCCAGCACCTCGGCTGGCTTGGCGCTCCCCGAGGGATCCGCCCGCAGGCTGAATGCGACGACCCCGGGGCCTTCGACCGCGAGGTGCGTCACGAGCCGCTTCAAGTCTATCTCCCTTTCCTTCCGGGCAGCGACCTTCTGTTGCCGCCCGCGGGCCCGATTCTTCTGGGGCACGGCCCGGGTCACGACCGCCTGGTCTACCCCCAGGAAGGCCTCCACCCGGTCCCTGAGCTCCTCTTCGCCCCAGGTATCCTCCGGAAATTCGGCACGGTAGTGCACGGCGCGCTGGGACTCCGAGATGGACGGCGCCCGCGGGTCGAGGAGGTCGGCCGAGAGGAGCGTGAGGCCGGGGGGCAGCTCCCGGGCCAGGCGGTCCCCCACCTGGCGTGCGTCGGCGATCCCGACGAGCTCGAGGTCCATGTGCTCGCAGAGGCTCTCCACGCCGACCGGCAGCGCCGGGCCGAACGAGACCCGGGGCTTCGGGTGGAAGCCCTGCGAGAACGCGACCGGGAGCCCGGCCCGCCGGATCGAGCGGAGGAGCGTGTGCATGAGCTCGAGGTGCGAGAGCGCCACGAGCCGGCCCTGCTTCGCGTACCGCACGCGGACGTGGGTCCGGACCTCCGGGGCCGGAGGCCTGGGCGGCGGCGGGGGCGCGGGCTGGTAGTCCTCGGCCGCGTACGTCCGATTCTTCACGACGTCGTAGTCGCACGCGCCGCAGACCGTGCACGGCGCGGGCACGCAGTCCTCGACCTCGGCCACGTTGCGGGCGGCGGCGAGCTGCTTCTGGAGGTAGGCCTTGGTGACGCCGCAGTCGATCCGGTCCCACGGCAGGACCTCGTCCAGCCGGCGCCGGCGGTGCGCGAACCAGTCGATGCCGACGCCGTGCACGCGCTCGCACTCCGCGAACGCGGCGAGCCAGTTGTCCTGGTCGAACCACTCGCTCCAGCCGTCGAGCCGCTGGCCCATCCGGTAGGCGGCGAGCACCGCCGTGGCGACGCGCCGGTCGCCGAGCGCCAGCGCGCCCTCGATCGAGGACGGCCGCGCGTCGTGCGGCTTGAACTGGATGGCGCCGTTCCGGCCGCCGAGGACCTGGGTGATGATCCCCTGCCGGCGGCGCGTCTCCTCGGGGGAGATCATCGGCTCCCACTGGAACGGCGTGAACGGCTTCGGCACGAAGGTGGAGGCGCCGAGGTGGATCGACGCCGAGCCCTGCCCCTTCGGCAGCGCGCGCCGCGCCGCCCCGAGGCACTTCTTCGCGAGCTCGGCGATCGCGCGCACGTCCTCGTCGCGCTCCTCGGGGAGGCCGATCATGAAGTAGAGCTTCAGGAGCGACCAGCCGTTCTGGAAGATCGACTCGACCGCGCGGAGGAGGTCCTCCTCGCGGTTGCCCTTGTTGATGACGGCCCGCATCCGCTCCGTCGCCGCCTCGGGCGCGAGGGTGAAGCCCGTCTTCCGGATGCGCGCGATCTTCTTCGCGAGCGCGTCGTTCATCGTCTCCGTGCGGAGCGACGGCAGGCTCATCGCGATCTTCTCGCCCTCCCAGCGGGCGAGGAAGTCGTCGAGGAGGCCGTTCAGGGGCGCGTAGTCGCCGGAGGAGAGCGAGAGGAGGCCCACCTCCTCGTAGCCGGAGGCCTGGAGGCCGACCTCGGCCAGCTCGAGCACCTGGCGCGGATCGCGCTGGCGCGTCGGCCGGGTGATCATGCCCACCTGGCAGAAGCGGCACCCGCGCGTGCAGCCGCGCTGGATCTCGATCGGCAGACGATCGTGGATCGTCTGCATGAACGGCACGATCGGCTTCGTGTACGCGGTCGTCGGGAGGGCGTTCAGGTCCGGCATCACCCGGCGCTCGACCTTCTCGTAGCCGGGGCGGAGCGGCTCGATGGCGGTGATCACCTTCGAGACCGGGTCGTACCGAGGGGCGAAGAACGCCGGGACGTAGACCCCGGGGATCGCCGCGAGCCGGCCGAGGAGCTCGCGCCGCGTCGCGCCGCCGCGGCGGAAGCCGCTCGCCGCGATCGCGTCGGCGAGCTCCACCGCCACCTCCTCGCCCTCGCCCACGACGAAGAGGTCGAAGAAGTCGGCCACCGGCTCCGGGTTGAACGCGCACGGGCCGCCGCCGACCACGAGCGGATCGTCCTCGGCGCGGTCGGCGGCGAGGAGCGGGATGCCGGCGAGCTCGAGCATCGCGAGCACGCTGGTGTAGGCGAGCTCGAACTGGAGCGTGATGCCGAGCACGTCGAACGCCTTCACCGGCGCGCGCGACTCGAGCGTGAAGAGCGGGAGGCCGCGCGCCTTGAGCATGCCCTCCATGTCCGGCCAGGGCAGGAACACGCGCTCGCACGCGACGTCCGGCCGGTCGTTGAGGAGGTGGTAGAGGAGGCGGAAGCCGAGGTTCGACATCCCGACCTCGTACGTGTCGGGGAAGGCCAGGGCGAACCGGACCTTCACCGCGTCGAGGTCCTTCTCGACGGCGCCGAACTCGCAGCCGATGTAGCGGGAAGGCTTCTGCGCGGCGAGCACCAGCTCGTCGAGCGCGGAGGCAGGGAGCGCAGGGAAGTTCGTCATCGATCGCCGGGCCGCGGGTTGGAACCGCGTTTCGCCCGCCGTATGGGTGGCAGGACCTGGGGCTGGGGTCCCGAGGGACGGCGTGAATAGCACGCCCACCGGACCAGGTCGAGGACCCGGGCTCAGTGCCGCGCGCGGAACGGCCCGAGATCCCCGACGTGGGCGTCCCAGCGGAGCGCCACGTCGTCGACCCGCGCGCCGGGCGGTCCCCGGTGCAGGAACCGGACGAGCGCCTCGACCGCGGCGCGCTCGCCCTCGACCTCCACCTCGACCGAGCCGTCGGCCTCGTTGCGGACCCAGCCCCGGACGCCCAGCCGGCGCGCCTCGTCCGCGGTCGTGTACCGGAACCCGACGCCCTGGACGCGGCCGGTGACGACGGCGTGGGCGCGGACGAGCTGCTCCTCCATTCGACCTCCTGATGCGAACCGGGCTCGGGCTCGGGCTCGGGCACGGGAGCTCAGCCCTCCAGGAGCTTCAGGAACTCCTCCTCGCCCACGACCTTCACGCCCAGCTCCTGCGCCTTCTTGAGCTTGGAGCCCGCGTCCTCGCCCGCCACGACCAGATCGGTCTTCTTCGACACCGACCCCGAGACCTTGCCGCCGCGCCGCTCGATCTCCGCCTTGGCGTCGTCCCGGGAGAGCTTCGAGAGGCCGCCCGTGAGGACCACGGTCTTGCCGGCGAACGGCCCGTGCGCCTGCACCTCCTCGGGCCGGGGTCGGAGCCCCGCGGCGAGCAGGCGCTCGACGACCGTCCGGTTCTGCGGCTCCGCGGTCCAGGCGCGAATCTCGCGAGCGGTCTCGGGCCCGACGTCGCGGACCGCGAGCAGCTCCTCCTCGCTCGCGTCCATGAACTTCTGGATGGTCCCGAACGCGCGGGCGAGCGTCGCCGCCGTGGCCGCGCCCACCTGCGGGATGCCCAGGCCGTGGAGCAGGCGGCGGAGCGTCGTGTCCTTCGAGCGATCGAGCGCCGTGACCATGTTCTGCGCCGCCTTCTCGGGGAGTGGAGCGTCGGCGTCCAGCTCCTTTCGCGGCCGTGAGAAGAGCTGCTGCCACGTCTCGAAGGGCACCCCGTACAGGTCGGCGAAGTCCTTCACTCCGCGTTCCACGAGCCCCGCCGCGAGCTTCTCGCCGAGCCCTTCGATGTCGAGCGCCCGGCGCGAGGCGAACTGGCGGAGCTTGCCCACGAGCTGCGCCGGGCAAGCGGCGCCGGTGCAGCGGTAGACCTTCTCGCCCTCCTCGCGGACCACCTTCGCGCCGCAGACCGGGCACTCCGCCGGGAAGACGAAGGGCTCCTCGGTCCCGGTCCGCCGCTCGGGGAGCGGCTTCACCACCTCCGGGATCACCTCGCCCGCGCGCCGCACCAGGATCCAGTCGCCCTGGCGGACGTCCTTGCGGCGCATCTCGTCCTCGTTGTGCAGGGTCGCGTTGGAGACCATCGCGCCGGAGAGGCGGACGGGCTCGAACTCCACGACCGGCGTCAGGATCCCGGTGCGCCCGACCGAGGCCCAGATCCGCCGGATCTTCGTCGCCTCCTCCTGCGGCGGGTACTTGAACGCCGCGGCCCAGCGCGGGAACTTCGACGCCGCGCCGAGCCGGCGCCGCCAGTCGAGGTCGTCCACCTTCACGACGACGCCGTCGGTGTCGTACGGGAGCTGGAACCGCCGGTCGGCCATGAGGTCGCGGTAGGCGAGCACCTCGGCCATCCCGGCGCAGCGCTTGTTCTCCTGGTTGATCGCGAAGCCCCACGTCTCGAGGTCCGCGAGCTTCTCCCAGTGCGTCTTCCACGCTGGGGCGCGCGCGGCGCCGGCCGGGACCAACGCCTCGTACGCGATGAACGAGAGCGGCCGCTTCGCGGTGACGCGCCAGTCGAGCTGGCGGAGCGAGCCCGCCGCCGCGTTGCGCGGGTTCGCGAACGGCTCCTCGCCCGCGCGGAGGAGCTGCCGGTTCATCGCCTCGAAGTGCTCCTTGAAGAGGAGCACCTCGCCCCGCACCTCGAGCCGCGACGGCGGGCCGTCCTCGAGCCG
This sequence comes from Anaeromyxobacter sp., assembly GCA_035627135.1. Taxonomy (GTDB): domain Bacteria; phylum Myxococcota; class Myxococcia; order Myxococcales; family Anaeromyxobacteraceae; genus Anaeromyxobacter. Next base: position 14,048 of record DASPMI010000116.1, read on the forward strand.
GTGCGGCACGCCGCGGTTCGCGCCCGTGGCGCCGACCACCTTCAGGTTGGCCGTCACGTCCTCGCCGTTCACGCCGTCGCCGCGCGTGGAGCCGGAGACGAGCTTGCCGTCCTCGTAGACGAGCTCCACCGCGAGGCCGTCGAGCTTGGGCTCGGCCACCCACGTCACCGGCGCGTCGAGCGCGAGGCCCAGGAGCCGGCGCACGCGCTCGTCCAGCTCGCGCAGCTCCTCGTCGGTGGTCACGTTGCCGAGCGAGAGCATCGGCTCGCGGTGCACGACGCGCTCGAACCGCTCCGAGGGCTCCCCGGAGACGCGCTGCGTGGGCGAGTCGGAGGTGACGAGCTCCGGGTGCGCGGCCTCGAGCTCGACCAGCTCCCGCATCAGCCGGTCGTACTCGGCGTCCGAGAGGATCGGCTGATCGAGGACGTAGTAGGCGTGGTCGGCTGCGCGGAGCTGGTCGCG
>DASPMI010000117.1:0-21410 GCA_035627135.1 Anaeromyxobacter sp.
CTGCGCGGCCTCCTCCTGCTCGGCGAGCCATTCGGCGCGCTCCTCCAAGGCCTTCTGCACCTCGGCCGCCTGGGCCGTCAGGGCCTTGAGCTGTTCGGACTGGGTGTCGTTCGACTTCTTCGCGATGTCGATCTCGCGCGACAGGGCGGCGTACTCGCGGGGCGTGCGGATCTCCCCGAGCCGGCCCTCCCACTTCTTGACCTTGTCTCGCTCCATGCCGAGCAAGGTCTCGATCGAGCGGCGCTCCCGCTCGTTGCCGTCCAGCCGGGCCTTCTCCTCGTCGTACGCCCGGCGGGCGTCGCGGACCTTGACGTCGAGCTCCGCGCGCTTGGGGCCGATGCTCTCCAGCTCCGCCCGCACCTCGTTGGACTCGAGATCGATCTGCTGCAGCTCCTCGAGCGCCTTCAGCTTCTCTCGCAGCGACGACAAGTGCGTCTCTCCCTCGTACGGCTTGGGCCCACCAGGATTCGAACCTGGATCACATCGGTTATGAGCCGAGCGCTCTGACCGTTGAGCTATGGGCCCTGGTGGCCCCTGGCAGGCTTGCCTCTACCACATTCCGGTTCCGCGTGGTCTCTAGTTCTCGACGAAGCTCTTCAGCCGCTTGGAGCGCGACGGGTGCCGCAGCTTGCGCAGCGCCTTCGCCTCGATCTGGCGGATGCGCTCGCGCGTCACCTCGAAGTCCTGGCCCACCTCCTCGAGCGTATGGTCGCTCTTCTCGCCGATGCCGAAGCGCATCCGGAGGACCTTCTCCTCGCGCGGCGTGAGCGTGGCGAGCACCTTCCGCGTCTGCTCGGCCAGGTTCATGTTGATCACGGCGTCGGACGGCGACACGAGCGACTTGTCCTCGATGAAGTCGCCCAGGTGGCTGTCCTCCTCCTCGCCGATCGGCGTCTCGAGCGAGATCGGCTCCTTCGCGATTTTGAGGACCTTGCGGACCTTGTCGAGCGGGAGCTCCATCTTCTCGGCGATCTCCTCCGGGGTCGGCTCGCGGCCCAGCTCCTGGACGAGGTAGCGGCTCGTCCGGATGAGCTTGTTGATCGTCTCGATCATGTGGACCGGGATGCGGATGGTCCGGGCCTGATCGGCGATGGCCCGGGTGATGGCCTGCCGGATCCACCAGGTGGCGTAGGTCGAGAACTTGTAGCCGCGCTTGTACTCGAACTTGTCCACCGCCTTCATGAGCCCGATGTTCCCCTCCTGGATGAGGTCGAGGAACTGCAGGCCGCGGTTCGTGTACTTCTTGGCGATGGAGACGACGAGGCGGAGGTTCGCCTCGACGAGCTCGGTCTTCGCCCGCTCCGCGTTCCGCTCGCCCTCGTTGATCTGCCGGTAGGTGCGGCGCAGCTCGTCCACGGGGACGCCCGCCTCCTCCTGCACCCGCAGGACCTTGCGGGCGGCGGTCCGGACGTTCCGGTCGAGCTCCTCGACCTCCTCGACCGAAACGTGCAGCCGCTTGGCGAGCTTCTTCCGCTCCCCCTCGTCCTCGCGGGCCTCGCGCAGGAGCCGCCGGAGATCCTTCACCGGCACGCCCGTGCGCCGCTCGCAGTCGAGCAGCTCGCGCTCCGCCTCCTCGACGCGCTTGATGAAGCCCTTGAGCTTGAGGACGATCCGGTCGATCTGCTTGCGGTTGAGCTGGATGGCCTCGAGGTTCTCCATCATCTCGGCCTCGATGGCCTTGATCTCGTTGCGCAGCTCCTTCCGCTTCACCTCCGAGAGCTTCTTCGCGCCCAGGGTCTCGCGGACGCGCTCGACGTCGCGCTCCAGCTTCCTGATCTGGTCGATGTGCCCGAGCACCTTCTCGACCTTCTTCTCCTCCTCCTTCGGGATGCGCGGGGGCGGCTCGGCGCCCTCGACGCCCTCGGCGCCGGGCTCGCCCGGGGCGGCGCCCTCGAGCGCGGGCGCGCCCTCGCCGCCCTCGCCGCCCTCGCCGCCCTCGGCGCCGTCGGCCTCGGCCGTCTCGGCGACGTCGTCCAGCTCGTCCTCCTCCGCCTCCTCCGTCTCGCTGGCCTGCTCGTCGCCGGCGTCCTTGATGATCTCGCGCACGCGGATCTTGCCCTTGCGCAGCCGCTCGCCCAGCTCGGCGATCTCGCGGATGGCGATCGACGACGAGAGCACCGCGGCGAGGACCTCCTTCTCGCCCTCCTCGATGCGCTTGGCGATCTCCACCTCGCCCTCGCGGGTGAGCAGGGACACCGACCCCATCTTCCGCAGGTACATGCGGACCGGGTCGTTCGACTTGCCGTACCCGGCGTCGTCGTCCTCGTCCTTCTCCTCCTCGGCCTCCGCCTTCGCCTCGGGCTCGGGCGGCTTGTCCGGGAGCTTCATCTTCTTCTCGGCGCCGTCCACGACCTCGATGTCGTGCTCGCCGAACATCGACATGACGTCGTCGATCTGGTCGGAGCCGATGTCCGACGGCAGCGCGTCGTTCACCTCGTCGTAGGTGAGGAAGCCCTTCTCCCGGCCGCGGGCCATGAGCTCCTTCACCTCGGACCGCTCGGTGATGTCGCTCATGTCGTCCTGGGGGAGGTCGTCGTCCACCTCGTCGCCGTCGTCGGCCTCGGCGGTGACCTCCTCGCCCTCCTCGGCCTCCTCGCCCTCCTCGCCCTCGCCGCGGCGGTGCTTCGCCGACTTGGACTGCCCCTTCTTCAGGGCGGGCGCGGCGGCCGGCGCGGGGACCGCGGCGGCCGCCTTCTTGCCGAGGAGCTTGTCCTTCTTCTCGACCTTCTCGGCCTGCTTGTCGTGCTTCGGCGCCTTCTCGAGCTCCGGGCGCTGCGCCTTCGCGACGCGCTCGGCCGCCTTGGGCGCGGGGCGCGCGGCCTTGGCCGCCTTCGCGGGCCTGGCGGGCTTCGACGGCTTCGTGTTCCGGGCCGACGCCTCCGGACGCGTCCCCTTGCGGGCGCGGTCGTCCTTGCGGGCAGCCTTGGGCTTGGCCTTGGAGGCGGACTTGCGGGTCGGCTTCTTGGCGCTTTGGCCCTTCGTGGTCATCTCGCTCCGCTCCTTGGAGGCACGGCCCCTCGGGCTGGCCCTGTTCTAACTGCGTCCGGGCGCATGGGCCCGGTGAAACTGCGTCCTTCCAGAATCCTCGCCGCGTGCGAGTTCATCCGGCTTTCTCCACGGCGAGCAGGCGCTTCTGCAGATCCGCGTGGCGTCGCATGGCCCGTTGCGTCGCGGTGCTCAGGTCCTCCGGCACCTTGGGCCCGGCCTTGCTGACGAGCGCCATGAGGCGGTCGTACTCGGTCCGGGCCTGCTCGAGCTGCGTCCGGACGATGGCGCGGAGGAGCTCGCGTTCGGCCGACTCGCGCCGCGGCCGGCCGGGGCCGGTCCAGTTGCGGATCCACCGGGCGGTCCCGGGGTCGGCGCCTGCTTCCACGCGCGCCAGCGCCTCCTCGAGCGCGACCGGACCGCGCACGAGATCCCGGGCCAGGTCCGCGAGCGGCCCGGCGGGGAGGAGCTGCGGGAGGCCTTCGGCCTCGGCGAGCGGCCCCAGCTCCGGGAACGCGAGGAGGAGCCCGAGGGCATCCGCCGCGGGCCCGGGGAGGAGCACGCGCACGCGGCCGGACCCGGCGCGCGGCGGCGGGGGTGGCGGGCGCGGGGAGGTCGCCGTGCGTGCAGGGTCGCGCGGAGGCGGCAAGCGGTCGGTCCGGCGGTCGGCGCTGAGCTCCGCCTTGAGCGCCCCCGGATCGAGATCGAGCCGGCGCGCGACGGCGTCCTCGAAGACGGAACGCGCGAGCCCCTCCGGCATCATCCGCACGAACGGCTCGAGCTCGCGGACGGCGGCGAGCTTGCCTTCGAGCGGGGCCTCGCGGGGGTTCGCGCCGCAGGAGCGCGCGGCGGCGCGGTCGATGAGGAACTCGGAGAGCGGGACCGCCCTGGCGAGGAGCGCCTCGACGCCCGGCCGGCCGTGCGCGCGCGCGTAGTCGTCGGGATCGGTCTTGCCGCCCTCCGAGGGCAGGACCGCCACCTTGCCCGAGAGGCCGGCGGGGAAGAGCGCGGCGGCCGCCTTGGCCGGCGCCGCGAGGCCGGCAGGGTCGCCGTCGAACAGGATCGTCACCTCGCGGCAGTCGCACCGCCCGAGCAGCTCCACGTGCTCGGGGGTGAGGGCGGTCCCGCAGACCGCCACGGCGGAGGTGACGCCGACCTGGTGCAGCCCGATCACGTCGAGGTAGCCCTCGACCAGGATCGCGGACCGCGTCTTGCGGATGGCCTCGCGCGCGAGGTCGAGCCCGTAGAGCACCTTCGACTTCTTGTAGAGCGGCGTCTCGGGGGTGTTGATGTACTTGGCGGCCTTCAGGTCCCGCTCACCCTGAGCCTGTCGAAGGGCGGGCAGGATGCGGCCGCCGAACCCGATCACCTGGCCGTCGATCCCGCAGATCGGGAACATGAGCCGGCTGCGGAACCGGTCGTAGGTCCCCTCGCCCTTCTCGCGGTCGATGACGAGGCCGGCGCGGGAGAGGGCGGGGAGCCCGATCCCCTTCTCGGCGAGCCGCGGCGGCAGGTCGTTCCAGGCCGACGCCGCGACGCCGAGGCGGAACCGGGTGCGCGCCTCCTCCGAGACGCCGCGGGACTCGAGGTAGGCGCGGGCCTCTTCGCCCCACTTGCTCGCGAGCCGCGCCGCCCAGTACCGCGCGGCCGCGTCGCAGGCCGCGAAGAGCTCGTTCCGCTCCTTGCGGCGGGCGCGCGCCTCCGCCGAGTCCTCCTCCGAGGCCTCGGGGATCTCGACGCCCACCTCCTGCGCCAGCGCCCTCACCACCTCGGGGAACTCCTTGCCCTCGAGCCGCTGCAGGAAGCCGAACACGTCGCCGTAGACGCCGCAGCCGTAGCACTTGAAGTGCTTGTCCTCGGGGTAGACATGAAAGCTCGGGGTCTTCTCACCGTGAAAGACGCAGTTGCCCTTCCAGGTCCGGCCCGACCGCCGGAGCTCCATGTGGCGGCCGAGCACGGCCACGATGTCGACGCGGTCCCGGATCTCCTGGATCACCGAATCAGGGATCAGAGAGTCCTCCCGGCCCCACGCGGCGCCGCTCAGCGGCGCGCCGCGCGCACGGCTTCGAGCAGCGCGTCTTCACCAGCTCCGATACGTTCGTCCCCTCGGCCCTGCGCCGCTAGGCCGGGAGCCATGCCTGCAACACCCGGATCTCCGCCTCCTCGCGCTCGGCGAGGTCGCCGCGGTTGCCGGCCCGGTGCTGCTCGATCGAATCGCGCCGGCGCTTGATCTCCGAGGCGATGACGCCGTGGATCTCGACGTCCTCGAGCGCCTTGGCGAGCTCGATCTCCCGGTACTTGATGGCGCTCTTCAGGAGCCGGACGACGGAAAGCGTGACCTCGTCCTTCTCCCGCGACGCGGTCTCGAGATCGGCGTCGAGCCGTTCCTTCAGCGCCATCTCCGCTCCAGGCGTGAGGGGTTAGAACCCCTTCCGCATCTTCTTCATCGCGCGCTTCTTGGCGGCGAGGGACTTCTTCTTCCGCTTCACGCTCGGCTTCTCGTAGTGCTCGCGCTTGCGGATCTCCGAGAGGATGCCGGCCTTCTCGCACTGCTTCTTGAAGCGCTTCATGGCGTTCTCGAAGGACTCGCCATCCTTGACACGCACTCCGGTCATTCGGTTCCTCTCACCTTGCGGGATACTGCCTGGTCGGGTTCAAAAAACGAGCGAGCCGGGCGCAGCGCAGCGTCCGGCTCTCCGCGGGTCTGGTCGGCCGCTATTAGAAGAATTCCCGTAAGCTGTCAAGGAGTTCCGGGCCTCGGACCCGACGGCAGGGCATGGCGCCGCTCGAGGATCGCGTAGACCTCAGCGGGGGTTACGTCGGCGGACGCGAGCAGCACGAACAGGTGGTACAGCAGGTCGGCCGCCTCGTGCGCGAGGTGATCCTTCGAGTCCCTGCCGTCCGCGAGGGCCTGGTGCGCCTCGTTCACCTCGTAGGCCTCCTCGATCACCTTCCGGCGGATCTTGGGAGGGTTCGAGAGGAGCTGGCGGGTGTAGCTCTTGGAGGCGGTCTCGTCGGCCTTCCGGGACTCGATGGTGGCCCAGAGCTGGGCGAGGAAGCGCTCGTCTGCCATGGGGTTTCGCCTTTCTGAACAGTCGTCTGGACTCGTTTGCTTCCGCAGGGCTTCAGGGGCGAACATGGACGCCGCGCTCCCGCAGGAACGCCCTCGCCTCGCCCACGGTGTGCTTCCCGTCGTGGAAGATCGAGGCCGCGAGCGCGGCGTCGGCGAACCGGAGACCCTCGGCCAGGTGCTCGAGCGCCCCGACCCCGCCGGAGGCGATGACCGGGACGGTGACCGAGCCGCACACCTTCTCGAGCAGCTCCAGGTCGTAGCCGGCGAGCGTGCCGTCGCGGTCCATCGACGTGAGCAGGATCTCCCCCGCGCCCCGCTCCGCGACCTCGCGGCACCACGCCAGGCCCTCGACGCCGGTCGGCTTCGTGCCGCCCGCGACGTAGACCTCCCACTCCTGGTCCTTGCCCGGGGCGCGCGGCCGTCGCTTCACGTCGACGGCCACGACGAGCGCCTGCGCGCCGGCGAGCTTCGACAGCCGGTTCACGAGCGCGGGCTCCTTCACGGCCGACGAGTTGACCGAGACCTTGTCCGCCCCCGCGTGGAGGAGCGCGACGAAGTCCTCCTCGCCCCGCACGCCGCCGCCCACGGTGAGCGGCGCGAACACGCGGGCCGCGGTGCGGGTGACGAGGTCGAGGAGCGTGCCGCGGTTCTCCTGCGTGGCGGCGATGTCGAGGTAGGTGATCTCGTCGGCGCCCTGGGCGTCGTAGCGGGCGGCGGCCTCGACCGGGTCGCCCGCGTCGCGGAGGTTCTGGAAGTGGACGCCCTTCACCACGCGCCCGTTCTTCACGTCGAGGCAGGGGATGATCCGCTTCGCCGGCATGGCTACCCCTTCGCCGCCTGGACCGCCTCGCGCAGCGAGAGCCTGCCCTCGTAGATCGCCTTGCCCACGATGACCCCGGCGAGCCCCGCGTCGCGGCAGGCGGCGACGTCGGCCATGCTCGCCACCCCGCCCGACGCGACCACCTGGACCTCGGCCTCGGCGGCGAGCTTGGCCGCCCCCGCCGCGTCCACGCCCGAGAACATCCCGTCGCGCCCGACGTCGGTGTACTCGACGAGCTCCACGCCCGCCGCCTTCACCTTGCGCGCGACCTCCGCCACCGCGAGGCCCGTGCCGGAGACCCAGCCCGCGACCTTCACCTCGCCGTTCCGCGCGTCGATGCCGGCGCGCACGCGGCCGGGGAAGGCCTTGCACGCGGCCTCGACCAGCCCGAGCCGCTCGACCGCGGCCGTGCCCAGCACGACGTACTTCACCCCGAGCTTCAGGACCTTCTCGATGTCCGGGAGCGTGCGCAGCCCGCCGCCGAGCTCCACCTCGACGCCCGGCACCTCGCAGATCGCCCGGACGGAGTCGAGGTTCACCGGCCAGCCCGCCTTGGCGCCGTCGAGGTCCACGACGTGGACGAGGGTCGCGCCGGCGCGGGCGAACTCGGCCGCCTTGTCCGCGGGCCGCCCGGCGTAGACGTTCTTCGTGTCGAAGTCGCCCTTCTCCAGGCGGACGACCTCGCCGCCCATGAGGTCGATGGCGGGGATGACGAGCATTCGGGGAGCTCCTGACGAAGCGCTAGACGTGGACGAACCGCTCGAGCAGGGCCAGGCCGACCTTCTGGCTCTTCTCGGGGTGGAACTGCGTGGCGAAGAGGTTGTCCTTCGCGAGCGCGGCGCAGTACGGGCGGCCGTGCGTCGCGAGCAGCGCGGCGCCGGGCGCGTCGGCCGGCGCCGCGTACGAGTGCGCGAAGTAGACGTACTGCCCGTCCATCGGCGCGAAGAGCGGATCGGGCGCGCCGACGTGGCGGACCGGCGACCAGCCGATGTGCGGCAGCTTCACGTCCGCGGGGAGCCGCGCGATCCGGCCGGGGAGGAGCCCGAGCCCCTTCGCGCCGCCCGCCTCGTCCCCGCCCTCGAAGAGGAGCTGGAGCCCGACGCAGATGCCGAGGACGGGCCGGCCGCGCCGGACCGCGTCGCGGAGCGCGTCGGCGACGCCGCTCCGCTGCATCGCGGCCGCGCACTCCGGCATCGAGCCCTGGCCGGGCACCACCACGCGGTCGGCCTTCGACACGGCGTCGGGGTCGTGCGTGACGACGACGCTGGCGCCGACCTCGCGCAGCGCGTTCTCGACCGAGCGGAGGTTGCCGGCGCCGTAGTCGACGAGCGCCACGGTGCCGGGCGCGCTCATAGCACCCCCTTCGTGGACGCCAGGCCCGTCCCCTCCTGCGCGAGCGCGGCGCGCAGCGCGCGGGCCGTGGCCTTGAAGATCGCCTCCACGACGTGGTGCAGGTTCCGGCCGTAGCGGACGTTCACGTGCAGGCAGATCCGGGCGTGGTTCGCGAGCGCCTGGAGGAAGTCCTGCGTGAGGTCCACGTCGAAGGCGCCGATGAACTTCTTCCCGGAGGGGAGCCCTGCGTTGAAGGTGAGGTGCGGCCGCCCCGAGAGGTCGACGACGACCTCGGCCAGCGCCTCGTCCAGCGGGACCACGGCGAGCCCGTAGCGCGCGAGCCCGGCCTTGTCGCCCATCGCCTGCCGGAGCGCCTCGCCGAGCCCGATGCCGACGTCCTCGACCGTGTGGTGCGCGTCGACGTGCAGGTCGCCCTTCGCCTTGACGCGGAGCGTGAGGCCGCCGTGGCGCGCGATCTGCTCGAGCATGTGGTCGAAGAACGGGACGCCGGTGGAGATCTCCGCCTCGCCGGGCCGGAGCGCGAGCTCCACGTCCACGTCGGTCTCGCGCGTCTTCCGCGCGGCCCGGCCCTTCGCCGCCGCCACCCGCCTCATGCCACCCTCCGTGTCACACGGGGGCTGCGCCCCCGCCCCGCCGGCGGAGCCGTCTGGGCCCCACCCCTGCTGCGCGGGGCCCTGCGCCGTGCTCGCCGCTTCGCGGCTGCGCGCGGCTGCCCCGCGGCGGAGGGCTTCGCCCTCCCCCCAGCTTCACTGGGGCCCCCCTCCCCGCCGAGCCGCGCCGCGACCGCGCGCCAGTGGCCCTCGAGCCCCTCGGCCCGGGCGAGCGCCTCGACCGCGGGCGCGAGCCCGGCGAGCGCGCGCGACGAGAGCTCCAGCACGCTCATGCGCCGGCGGAAGGTCGCGACCGAGAGCGGCGAGGCGAACCGCGCCGTCGCCGCGGTGGGGAGGACGTGGCTCGGACCGGCGACGTAGTCGCCCACCGCCTCCGGCGTGGAGCGGCCCACGAAGACCGCGCCGGCGCGGGCGATGCGCGGCACGAGCCTGGCCGCGTCGGCGACGTGCAGCGCGAGGTGCTCGGGCGCGAACTCGTCGGCGAGCCGCACCGCCTCGGCGAGCCCCTGCGCGACCACGACCGCGCCGCGCTCCGCGAGCGACCGCCGCGCGATGTCCGCGCGGGGCAGGGCCGCGAGCTGCCGCTCGACCTCGGCCGCCGTCCGCTCCGCGAGCCGCGCCGAGGGCGTCACCAGGACCGCCACGGCCCGGACGTCGTGCTCGGCCTGGGCGAGGAGGTCGCTCGCCACCTCGGCCGGATCGGCGGCGCCGTCGGCGAGGACCAGGATCTCGCTCGGCCCCGCGACCATGTCGATGTCGACGCGCCCGTAGACGAGCCGCTTCGCGGCGGCGACGTACGCGTTGCCGGGGCCGCAGATCTTGTCCACCGCCGCGATCGTCTCGGTGCCGTACGCCAGCGCGGCGATCGCCTGCGCGCCGCCGACGCGCAGCAGCCGGGCGACGCGCGAGACGTGGCAGGCCGCGAGCGTCCACGCGTCCATCTCGCCCGTGCCGTGCACGCCCGGAGAGACGACCACCACCTCGCCCACCCCAGCGACCCGCGCCGGCACCGCCGTCATGAGCACCGACGACGGGTACCGCGCGGTGCCACCCGGGACGTACAGCCCCACGCGGGAAAGCGGCCGGACCACCTGGGCCAGGGTCGCGCCCGCGCCATCGGTGAAGGAGCGGACCTCGGCGTCCGACTCGCGCTCGTGGAACTCCGCGATGCGCTTCGCCGCGACGTCGAGCGCCCTTCGCCCCTCGGCAGGGAGGGAGCGGTACGCTCGCGCGAACGCGTCCGGGCCGAGCGCCAGGTCCGCTGCGGACGCAGGGCTCCAGCCGTCGAGGGTCCGCGTGTGCTCGATCAGCGCCGCGTCCCCGCGCCGGCGGACGTCGGCCACGATCCGCGCCGCGACCTCGCGCACCTGGGTCTCGTCGTCCTCGGAGCCACGCGCGCACAGCCCGCGCCAAGCCTCCGGGAAGTCTGGGGATCCGCTCTTGAGCTTTTTCACGCCGCTCGCTCCGGCCCTCGCGCGCCCGGCGTACCCGGGGGAGGAAGGGGGCTTTTATAGAGGAAACTCCCCTGCGTGGCGAGGGTTCCTCTACACCCCTTCGCGCGGACCCACGCGTGCGACCCGTGCACGGGTGCACAGCCCGGCCGAGGCGCGACGCCCGCGCAACTGCTCGGCCTCCGCGCGCGGGGCGTCGGCCGGCGTGAACCGACAGTGCACCTGGTCGACCCGCGTGACCCATCCTGGAACCCCCCGCCGGCGTTCCTTTCCCGCGCGCGCCGGTCCCCGCGAGAATTGCCGTCTCGCGTGATTCGCGCGCTGCTGGGGTTTCCCCCGATGGCCTGCGCTCGGCGAACGGGTAGGCTCAGCCGCACACCGCAGGGGGGAATTACTGTGGGTATGGCTCGCCGCAACACCAGGAGGAGGAGCACCTCCGCGAGTGGCGACCACCGCGCAGTGGAGGGCGGGGGGTCTCACGCCGTGCCCGCGGGCACGCAACCCACGGCCTCGACGCCGGACGGCGCCGACCTCGGGCGCATCGCGGCCTCCGCGCTCGCCGCCGCGCTGGAAGCGATCCCGTCGCCCGCCTTCGTCGTGCGCCAGCCCGGGTCGGTCCTCCAGGCGAACGCGCGCGGGCGCTCGCTCCTCGCCGCCGAGCACGAGCGCGTGCTCTCGCTCCTGCAGAGCGGCTCGCCCCCACCGCGGGGGCCGGCCCGTTTTGCCATCCCCGCTGCGCCGGACCACCAGGTCGTCGTGGTGCACGATCTCGCGCAGGACGCGCGCGCGCGGCTCGCGAGCGTGACCCTGCGGTGGGGGCTCACGCCGCGTCAGGCGGCGGTGCTGGAGCTCGTCGCGCAGGGCGAGTCGAACCGCGCGGTGGCCGCACGGCTCGGCTGCTCGGAGAAGACCGTCGAGCTGCACGTCTCCGCGCTGCTCGCCAAGACGCGGTGCGCGAGCCGCTCGCAGCTCGTGGCGAGCTTCTGGACCGAGCCGGGGTGAGGCGCGGGAGCCTCGGGGGCCTCGAGGTTCGGGCTTCGGGTGGCGTCTCCGACCCCGGCGCGCGCCGCTGGCCGGCGCCGGAAGCCTTCACGCGCCGCTCCCGGTCCGGCTAGATTCCCGGTCCATGAACCGCACCGACCTCTGGCTCCAGAACCTGGCCGACGAGCGCGACGGCGCGGCCCTGTACGAGGGGCTCGCGAAGTACGAGAAGGATCCCGCCCGCGCCGAGAGCTTCCGCGAGCTCGCGCGCGCCGAGCGGCGGCACGCGGACATCTGGCAGCGGAAGCTCGAGAAGGCGGGGGTGCCGCTCCCGTCCGAGCTGCCGAGCACACGCGTCCGCGTGCTCGTGTGGCTCGCGCGGCGGCTCGGCTCGGCGGCGGTGGTCCCGATGGCGCTCGAGGCCGAGGCGGGCGACGCCGACAAGTACGACCTGCAGGGCGAGGAGGCCGCGGCGATCGCCGAGGAGGAGCGCGCGCACCGGCAGGTGCTCTCGGGCATGAGCGCGCGGAGCCCCGCCGGCGCGCGCGAGCTCATCTCGGTGCGCGAGCGCTGGCACCGGGGCGGCGGGCGCGCGGGCTCCATCCGCGCCGCGATCTTCGGCATGAACGACGGGCTCGTCTCGAACCTCTCGCTCATCCTCGGCGTCGCGGGCGCCGGCGTCGAGCCGCACACCGTCGTCGTCACGGGCTTCGCCGGCCTGCTCGCCGGGGCGTTCTCGATGGCGGCCGGGGAGTACACCTCGGTGGCGAGCCAGCGCGACCTGCTCGCCCGCCAGGTGGAGATGGAGCGGCGCGAGATCGCGGAGGCTCCCGAGGAGGAGGCGGCCGAGCTCGCCCTCATCTTCAAGCAGAAGGGGCTCAGCACCGAGCAGGCGAGCCGCACCGCCGCCGAGATCCTGAAGCACCCGGAGAGCGCGCTCGACACGCTCGTGCGCGAGGAACTGGGGCTCGATCCGGAGGACCTCGGCTCGCCGTGGGGCGCGGCCTCGTCCTCGTTCCTCATGTTCGCCGTCGGCGCGATCGTGCCACTCGTGCCGTTCCTGTTCGGCACCGGCCCCTGGGCCGCCGCCGCGTCCGCCGGGCTCGCGGGGCTCGTGCTCGGCGGCGTGGGCGGGCTCGTCGGCTTCCTCTCGGGCACGAGCATCGCCCGCTCCGCCGGGCGGATGGTCGCGCTCGCCGGGCTCGCCGCCGGCGTCACCTACCTCGTCGGCCGGCTGTTCGGGGCGGTGGTGAGCTGAGCGCGCGCGGAGCGGCGCCGGAGGGAGCGCCTCCGGCGCACCGCGCCGCGATCACTGGACGCAAATGTGGGCGCCCGTACCGTTGGTGCCGGCGAGTCCGACGAGACGAGGCGTGCCCCGGTAGGCGACCGGGCGGGTCCCGCCGTTGCAGCTGCCGCTCGACCCCGTGCACAGCCCGTCTCCCCACGTGCCACCGCACGAGTACGTGCAGCCGCTCGAGCCGCAGTTGGCGGTCGTCGTGAACCCACCGACCACGAGCCCCGGGATGCGCACGGCGGTCCCGGTGACCGTGATGGTCCCGCTGACCGACAGGTTGCCGGTCGTCGCGTTGCCGCCCGCGACGACGTTGGTCGCGTTGGCTGCGTTCGTGGCGTTCAGCGCCCGGAACGCGTACGGCACCGTCGCGATGTACTGCCGCGGCGTCATCTCGGCGTCGTCACCCACCCGGACGCCCAGCCAGCGCGCGCTGCCGTCGAACAGGTTCGCCGGGAACGCCGTCTGCGAGCCGAGGTGGACGGCGTAGAAGCCGTTCGTGAGCTGCACCGCCCGGGTCTCGGTCCAGAGCGCGGTCCCGCCCTCCCCCACCGCGTAGATCGAGAACGTGATCGTCGGGGCGCCCGTCACCACCGACCCGTCGGAGTTCAAGAGCCGCCCCTGGTAGCTCATCACCGCCGGGACGGACTGCGCGAGCGCGAGCGCGGGGAACAGCGACACCGCCAGCAAGAGGGCCTTGTTCATCGGTTCTCCTTCGGTCAGTGCAGGATGGCGTTGTAGCCGGTCAGGATGCGGTAGTGAGCGCTCTCCACCGCGACGGCGCCGTTCGCCGCGGCGGGCGTGGACTCCCCCAGGACCGCAACGTTCCGGTGCGCGGTCGAGGAGAGCTCCAGCTCGCCGTACGCGGCGCCCGCGGTGAAGGCGCAGAACAGGGCTCCCGCGTCCGGCTCGGGCAGATCTTCGACCGAAGGCGGCGGCGCGCCGCACGCCGCGGCGAGCGCGATCGCGGCCCCCACGAAATACGCACGCAGGCGCATCTTCCCTCCCTCGCTCTGAAGCAAGCTGGTGCCGCCAAGCACACCACATCCGGGGCTGGGGCGCCAGTGGATCCTGGCGGGACGGACTCACCGCGCGCGTCCCGCGTCCACGGGCCTCGACGGCGCCCCGAACAGCCGCCGCGCCGCGCGGAGGGAGCACCGCTGGTACTTGGCGTAGGCGCGCGCCGCGGCCTCGCGGACCTCGTCCGGCCCGCCGCCGCCCGCCCAGGCCACCATTGCGGCCTCGCGCGTGTACGCTTCCGCCGCGAGGAGCCCGGTCGTGGTGAGCCACGGGACGGCGCCCGCGCGGCGGAGCGGCGCCGCGAAGAAGGCCCGGCTCGCGCAGGCGATCGCGAGCGCCGGCCGCGCCGTCCCGCCCGGCGCGCGCGCCGGGAGCGCCGCGAGGAGCGCGGCGATCGCGGGGTTGCCCTGGTCCATGAAGCCGTCGTGGCCCACGTACGCGAGGAGCTCGGCGCGCTCCCGCGCGAGCTCGTCGGCGCCCGCGGGGCCGGGCACCGCGACGCGCTCCGGCGGCCCGCGCCCCGCGGCGGCGCGGAGGAAGTCCTCCAGCGCTCGCGCGATCTCCCGGCCGCGCTCGGCCGATCGCCGCGGCCAGCGCGGCGCCGAGGACGAGGCGAGCGACGAGCGACCTGCGATCGACGTCCGGCTGCATGCGTGGATCCACAGCACACACCTCCGGCGCGCGCCAGCCGCGAGCGCGGTGCGGGGCACAGTTTTGCCCACCTGATGTGAGCGCATCCCCCCTATCCCGCGCGGGGGCCTCGCGGTACGCTGACGAAGCAGGCGCGCGCCGCCGGGGCGAGCGCCGCCGGGCGAGCGCCGCGGGGAGGCACAGAGTGGGCACGGACGTGCGGATCGCTGTGGCATCCGCGAGCCTCGGCTCGGGGTTCGCGGGGCTCATCTACTCGAACCTCAAGAAGCAGCTCAAGCCCGGCCACACCATCGTGGAGTGCGCGATCTCCGCCCGCGTGGACGTCGACTTCGTGCGCTCGCGCCTGCTGCAGCTCCTCGAAGGGGACCCGAAGCCGATCGCGCTCGTCGGCATCTGCCTGAAGCCCGACCCGCAGACGCTCGAGACGTTCCACGCCGCGGGCGCGCCCGTGATCCTGGTGGACGAGGAGTCGGAGGGCGCGTCGACCGTCTCGTGCGACAACTTCGCGGGCGGCTACATGGCCGGCGAGCACCTCGCGAAGCTGGGCCGCAAGTCGATCGCGGTCGTCTCGGGCCAGATGCACATCAACGGCGGGTACAACGCCCTCCAGCGCGTGAAGGGGTTCGCGAAGGCCTGCGCCGAGCGCGGCCTGCACTTCTCGATGGACGAGGTGATCGAGGTCGTCTTCTACACGCACAAGGACGGCGTCAACGCGATGAACCAGCTGCTCCAGGAGCGGCGGAAGATCGACGGCGTCTTCTGCGCCGCGGGCGACGCCACCGCGACCGGCATGATGGCGGTCGCGCGCGAGAAGGGGATCAAGATCCCCGAGCAGCTCGCCGTCCTCGGCTACGACGACAGCCCGATGGCCGCCATCGCCACCCCGCCGCTCAGCTCGATCCGCCAGTCGGCCGAGCAGTTCGCCGCCGAGGCCTACCGCCTCGCGACCGAGCGCCGCGCCGACTGCATGGCCCGGCCGCAGAAGCTCCTGTTCCCCCCGAAGCTCGTGCTCCGGCAGTCCGCGTAGGCGACCTTTCCCGACGCCGGCCACATTCCAGCGCCGCCCGGCCGTGGCTATGCTGCGGCTAAAACGTGAGGGACGGCCATTCCGGCGAATGGGCGAGCCGCACCGGCAACCTGGAGACAGCGCGACATGGACGTGCGGATCGCAGTGGCGTCGGCGACGCTCGGTTCGGGGTTCACCGGGACGATGTACGCGCTCATCCGGAAGTGCCTGCAGCCCGGAGAGAGCACCGTCGAGTGCGCCACGATCATGCAGGGCGACACCGACTTCGCCCGCGGCCGGCTCCTGTCGCTCGTCGAGGGCCACCCGAAGCCGCGTGCGCTGATCGGGATCTGCATCCAGCCCGCCCCGAGCGTGGTGACGGCCTTCCGCGCCGCCGGCGTGCCGATCGTGCTCGTGGACGAGCTCGCCGAGGGCGCCTCCACGGTCGCGTCCGACAACTTCGCGGGCGGGTACCTCGCCGGGCAGCACCTCGCCTCGCTCGGCCGGAAGCAGGTCGCGCTCGTCGCGGGGAAAATGCACGTCGAGGGCGGCTACAACGCCCTCCAGCGCGCGAAGGGGCTCCACAAGGCGCTCGCCGAGAAGGGACTGCCCTTCTCGCTCGACGAGGTCATCGAGGCCCCGGACTACACGCGCAAGGACGGCCTCGCGGCGATGACGCGGATCCTCGGCGAGCGCGCCGGCACCGACGCCGTCTTCTGCGCGGCCGGGGACGCCTGCGCCACCGGGCTCCTCGCCAGGGCGCGCGAGCGGCTCGTGAAGATCCCCGACCAGATCGCGATCGTCGGCTACGACGACAACCCGCTCGCGAGCATCTCCGATCCGCCGCTCACGACCGTCCGCCAGCCGCTCGAGCAGATCGCCCGCGAGGCCCACCGGCTCGCCACGGTTTCGGCCGCCGAGATCCTGGAGCGGCCGACGACGACGCTGTTCGAGCCGCGGCTCGTCGTCCGCCAGTCCGCGTAGGCGCCGGGGACGAGCGCGCAGCGCATGTCGGCCGCGCGCACGCCTGCGCCGCCCCATGCGCACCACGGCGCGTATTGCGCCTCGTGCGCGTACGTTTGCGGCTCGTCGGGCTCTGGCACCGGGCCGGGTTCCCGCGCTATGACTGGAGCGAAATCGGGGGGCAGGACGGAGCAGCACGAGATGGACGTACGGATCGCGGTCGCGACGCACAGCTTGAGCTCGGGGTTCACGGGGGCGATGTACGCGCTCATCCGCAAACACCTCCGGCCCGGATACGCGATCTCGGAGTGCGGAATCGTCCTGCGCGACGACCCCGAGCACATGCGCGCCCGCCTCGTGAAGCTCCTCCAGGGCGAGCCGCGACCCGCCGCCCTCATCGGCGTCTGTATCCAGCCCGACCCGCAGACGATCGCCGACTTCCGGGCGATCGGCGCGCCCGTCGTGCTGATCGACGAGCAGGCGGAGGGCGTCTCGACGGTCGCCTCCGACAACTTCGCGGGCGGCTACCTCGCGGGCAGGTTCCTGGCCGACGCCGGCCGCAAGTCCATCGCCATCGTCTCGGGGCGGCTCAACGTGAACGGCAGCTACAACGCCGTCCAGCGGATGAACGGGTTCACCAAGGCCCTGTCCGAGCGAAAGCTCCAGTTCTCGAACGACCACCTCGTCGAGGTGATCGAGTACTCGCGCAAGGAAGGCGAGGCCGCGCTCCCGGAGCTGCTCCGGAAGAGCAGGAAGCCCGACGCGATCTTCTGCGCCGCGGGCGACTTCTGCGCGAGCGGGCTGCTCGCCGCCGCGCGCGACCGGCGGCTCAAGATCCCCGACGAGCTGGCGGTGCTCGGCTACGACGACAGCCCGCTCGCCGCCATCTCCCACCCGCCCCTCACCACGATCCGGCAGCCGATGGACCAGATCGCCGCCGAGGCGTGGCGGCTCGCCACCGAGGACCGCGAGCGGATCCTGGTGAAGCCGACGCGGTCGCTCTTCCCGCCGGAGATCGTCAAGCGCGAGACGGTTTGAACGGGGGCTGCGCCCCCGCCCCTGCTCCGCGGGGCCCTGGGCCGTGCTCGCCGCTTCGCGGCTGCGCGCGGCTGCCCCGCGCCGTGCGCCGCCGTTCGCGGCAGGGCTCGCGCGCGCTACTCGCCGACGTCCTCGTCCGCGCCCGGCACGCCCTCGCCCTCCTCCTCCGGCTCGAGCGGCGGCGGCGCGGGGAGGAGGTCGCCGGTCCGCCCGGCCCGGCGCCGCGCGTAGTAGCGCGTCACGGACGGCAGGCTGAAGCGGTTCATGGTCACGCTGTGCGTGGCGGTGGCGTTGAGCTTGTCGATGTCGATGAACCACTCCGGCAGGAACACGGGGCCGACGCAGAGCCCCTCCTCGATGAGGTCGCGCACGAGCTCGGCGTCGTCCACGCTCATCTTGCCCGCGAGGTACGCGCGGACGAGGTCGACGTCGCGCTGCTCGAGCGCGGAGCGCAGGAAGTTGAACGCCCGGCAGTAGCCGCGCTGGTAGGCGGCGTCCTTCGTGAACGGCGCGCCGCCCTCGAGCACGCCGCCGCGGAAGACGCGCTCGCTCATGAGCGCCGCCTTCTCCGGCGGGAACCGGGCGAGGAGGTAGCGGTAGACCTCGAGGAAGTCGGCCCCGCGCGCGGCCATGTCGACGGCGATGGTCCGCTCGCCGAGCTCGATGTACCGCTCGTCGGTGATGTGGCCGGCGAGGTACTCCGAGACGATGCCCGTCCCCTCCTGCGACTCGGTGTGGCGCGGGAGCCCGACGCCCATCACCGTCAGCACCGGCTGGCGGTAGCCGTTCATGCTGGTGAGGACGTGCCAGAGCCCCTCGTGGTGGGCGAGCGCGCGCACGCGGCGCTCCGAGAAGCGCGCGCCCTTCCGGAGCGTGATGTGCGTCGCGCCAGCGGCGGCGTTGGCGGTGAGCCGGGTGCGGACGAGGACCTTCACGGGCCCGCCGAGGTACGGCGTGCAGATCTCGGCGACCTTGGCCGCGGCCTCCTCGGCGGAGAAGACCAGCTCCTCGTCGCGCGCGCGCGGCCGCGACGCCCAGAGGCGCGCGATGGCGAGGTTGTCCACGTTGTGGTCGGGGAAGCGGTCGCGCGGGTCCCCGTAGAGCCGCTGCGAGAGTTCGTAGAAGCGGCGCGTGCCGCGCGCGGCGAGCATCTCGACCGCGAGGATGAACTCGTCGCAGCGGCGGCGGAGGAGCGACTCGACGGGGTTCTTCCCGCGGATCTGCCGGCGGATGGAGCGGAGCTCCTTCACCTTGTCGGAGCGCTCGAACCCGAGCGGCGGGTACGCCGGCCGCGGCAGCTCGCGCGCGCCCTTGCGGAAGAACTGCGCGTGGACCCGCGGCCCCCAGTTGATGGCGCGGAAGACGCGGATGGGCCGCTGCGCGTGGAGGATCGCGTCGGAGATGCGGCGGAGGTACTCGCGCGGCACGGGGCGAACGTACCACGCCGGCGGTGGCGGGCGAGGTCCGCTGCGTCACCCCCCGGCGGGCGCTCCGGCGCCTGGCCGGCGGCGGCGCCGGTGGACTCCGAGCGCCGCGGCGAAGCTCGCGAGCCCGAGCACGCTCACGGCGGCGGCGAACGCGAACCCGACCGCGAACCCGTGGACCTCGGGCGTCCCGCCCGACCACCGCCCTGCGAGCGCGTCCCGCGTGACGAGCGCGCACGGCACGAGCACAAGGAGCGAGCCGATCACGACGAGCCAGGTCGCGCTCCGGTTGGCGCGGAGCACGAGGTCCATCGCCGCTCCGCTGACCATGAGCCACGGCCCGAGGAACGCGAGGAGCCACCCCGCGATGGGCCAGAACTCCGGGATCAGGGTGCTCATCGCGCCGAGGGCGAGGAACACGTAGGTGGTGACGAACAGCGCGAACAGCCCCCAGAGGAGCTGGAGCGCCATCACGAGACGACGCATCGGGACCTCCGGTCGTCCGGCATCGCCGCAGAGTGTACCTGGACGCGGCGTCCGGGCGCACGGGAGGCTGGGTTCCTGGGGGTCCTTGGGTCCTTGGGTGCTCGGTCCTCGGGCCCGCGCTCGGGCCCGCGCTCGGGCTCGGGCTCGGGCTCGCTCACGGGGGTTGGTTGCGGACGGGGCCGGGTGGTCCGAGGCGCGACCGCGGAGGCCGCCGGACGGACCCCCGTCGTCCCGCCGCCCGCGCAGATCCGGGCCTTTCGGCGCGGCACGGGCGTTGCTCTCCCCGCGCGCCGAGGAGACCACCATGAGCAACAAGATCGAGTCCATCCACGTCGCGCCGACCAGCGAGAGCCGGTCGGTGCCCGGCCGCTTCGAGACCGCGCTCCGCGGGGCCGCCGCCGGCCTCGCCCACGGCATCGCCGACGGCGTCCAGCTCGCAGCCCCGTTCGTGCCCGGCGGGACCGTGCTCTCCGCGGCCGTCCGCGTCGGCGCGGGGGCGATCGCGGGCGCGGCCGCGGGGAGCGGCACCGGAGCCGCGGCGGCCGCGGCGGCCGGGAGCGAGAGCGAGCTGCTCACCGCGACGCGGGCGCTCCAGCAGCAGGCCCAGACGTTCAACCTGCAGTACCTGCAGCTCCAGGAGGGCATGCAGCGGGAGAACCGGGAGTTCACCGCGCTCAGCAACGTCATGAAGGTGAAGCACGACAGCGCGCGCGCCGCGATCCAGAACATCCACTGACCGTACGAGGGCTGCGCCCCCGCCCCGTCGGCGGACGGGGCCCCTCCTCCGGTCGCGTCAACACAGGAGCCGACACCCATGACCCCCATCGTGCCCGCCCTCCCCGCGAGCGCGGCCGGCCCGGCGGAGGCCGCCCGCGCCGCGCTCCCGAACCCGGAGCGCACCTTCGGACAGGTCCTCGAGCGCGCCGGACTGCCTTGCCGATCGGAGCTGGGCGCCCCCGCGCCTGCGGCGCCCGCCCAGCGGCTCCTCGAGGCGGTCGACCGCGCCCGCGCGCGGCTCGACGGCGTCCTCGCCGCCGCGCGATCGGGCCGCACGTTCACCGCCCAGGAGCTCCTCGGGCTGCAGGCCGAGGCGTACCGGACGACGCAGACGGTGGACCTCGCGGTGAAGGTCGCGGAGCAGGGGGCGCAGTCGATCCGCCAGGCGCTCTCGGCGCAGGTGTGAGGTCCCCGATGAACGCCTGGATCCGCGTCGCCCTGCCGCTCGTCCTCTCCGCGGCCGCATGCGGGCGGGAAGAGCTCCTGCACGATCTCGACGAGCGGCAGGCCTCCGAGGTCGTGGTGGCGCTCGACGACGGGGGGATCGCCGCGCACAAGGTCCGACCGGGCGGAGAGGGCGGCTACTCCGTGGAGGTCGCCGCCTCCGACGCGCCCCGCGCGCTCCGGATCCTGGCGGAGCGCGATCTCCCACGGCCGCGGCCCGCGGGCCTGGGCGAGGTCTTCGGGAAGGGCGGCCTCGTGCCGACGCCGACCGAGGAGCGCGCGCTGTACCAGCACGCCCTCGCGGGCGAGCTGGCGCGGAGCCTCGAGAGCGTGGAGGGCGTGGTGGGGGCCCGCGTCCACCTCGCGCTCGCGGAGGCCGACCCGCTCCGCCCGGCGGAGCGCCCGCTCCCGCGCGCGTCGGTCCTCGTGCGCTGCCGCCCGTCGGCGTGCGCCACCGTCCGCACCCTGGAGCCCGGGATCCGCGCGCTCGTGGCCGGCGCGGCCGACCGGCTCGAGGGGGCGGCGGTCTCGGTGGTCGTGACCGAGGCGCGCGAGGCACCGCGGCCGGTGGCGCCGGCCCGCCCGCGCGCGGGCCTCGCGCTCGGGCTCGCCGCCGCGGCGGGCGCAGGCGCCGTCGCGGCGCTCGCCTCGTGGTTCTGGCTCCGCCTGCGCGGGCGCGCGCGGCGCCCCAGCGCCGGCGGAGCGTGAGGTGGCGCCGCCGCTCCTCGCCGCGCTCGCCGCGATCTTCGCGCCCGCGCGGGGCGCCCGGAGCCTGGCCCGCCACCCTGACGGTTCACTCGAAGCGGAGGCCGCCCGATTGGCGCCGCTGCCCCGCTCGGAACGGCTCGCCGCCCTCGCCGACGCGCTCGCGCGCCTGCCGCGCCCTTCGCGCGCCGCCGCCGGGTCGGCCGCGACGCGGGAACGCCCTGCGCTCGCCGCGCTGCTGCGATCCGGCGCGGGGGCCGGCGTCGCGCCCCCGCTTCGGCGGCTCGTGGAGGAGCGCGAGTGGGAGTGAGCACGCCCGGCGCGCCGGCAC
>DASPMI010000118.1:0-27976 GCA_035627135.1 Anaeromyxobacter sp.
ACGGAGCACAACGCACGGAACCGCCCCAAGGCGGATCCGGCCTCCGCCGACGGCCGGAGTGTTGTAGAGCCCTCGCGACCACTCCGACGTCACCAAATGGGCAAAGCTGCAACGGGATGGTCGGCTCGCTCCGTCGTGCCCGGCCGGCCGCCTGAGGGCGTTGCTTGTGGCGGCTCGGCTGCGGGTTCGTTTCGAATTCCGTTTCGTGCGGTCCCTTGGCCCACGGAACCGCCACGGGCGGATCCGGCCTCCGCCGCCGGCCGGAGCGCAGCCCTCGCGCCCACTCCACCGTCACCAGTACGGGCAAAGCTGCAACGGGCGTGACAACGCAGCGCGGGCGTCCGCTCCTCAGCACGATCCCGTCCATCGCGCGCGTTGGCACGCACGGCGTTGCGCCTCGCTCCGTGCACGCGCCCCCTTCTCCAGTACGGATCCGGTCCAGGCGCTTGGCGGAGCGACGGTCCGGCGCCGGAGGCCGGAGCCGCCCCTCGGCACCGCCTCATCCACGAGGCGATGCTCAATGGACACGCCCCCGGCACCGCCTCATCCACGAGGCGATGCTCGCGGACACGCCCCCGAGCACCGCACCACCCACGAGGCGGACGCGGGACCCGCCCTACCCCCGCTTGACCGCGAACACCTCCTGGTGCGCCGCGCGGGTGATCGCGAGGACCGCCGGGTTGGCGAGGCGACGCTCGACCGTGATCGCGTAGAACCGCTCGACCACGCCCTCGGCCATGCCGAGGTGCTGGACGCCGTACTGCGCCTCGACCTCGCTCACCACCGCCGCGGGCCCGGGGAAGATGCCGAGACCGTCGGCGCCGAACGTCTTGAGGAGCGCGCTGTCCTCGAACTCGGCCACGACCTTCGGCCGGATCCCGTTCCGCTCGAACCACTGGTTGAGCGCGCGCCGCAGGCTGAGCGACTCCGCGGGCAGGAGCAACGGCGCGCCGTCCAGCGAGCCGGGGAACCCGCGCTTGCGCGGGCCGACCAGCGCGGGGGCGCCGAAGAGCGCGACGCCGCACTCGCCCAGCAGGTGGTTGTGCGCGCGGATCGGGCTGCCGGACGGGACCGGGGAGTCGGCGATGACCACGTCGAGCGCGTGCTGCGCGAGCTCGGCGAGGAGCCGGTGGAAGCTGCCCTCGCGGCAGAGGAGCCGGACACTGTCCGCCATCGCGATCGCGGGCTGGAGCAGGCGGCGCACCAGCAGCTTCGAGAGGACGTCGGTGACGCCCACCTCGAGCTTGGCGGGCCGGCCGACGGCCTTGCCCTGGACCGCCTCCACGAGCTCGTTGCCCAGCCCGAAGATCTCCTCCGCGTAGCGATAGGCGATCCGCCCCACGTCGGTGAGCGCCAGCTTCCGCCCCACCTTCGTGAAAAGCTTCTCCCCGAGCGCGTCCTCGAGCGCGTGGATCTGCGCGCTGAGCGTCGGGTGCGAGAGGCGGAGCACCTTGCCGGCCTGGACGAGTCCCCCCTCGCGCGCGACGACCCAGAAGTAGCGGAGGTGGTTGTAGTTGAGCGAGGTCATGACCTCGCATTATGTCCGTCCGTCCTACGTGTCCAGTTGAAATTTCGTCATTGTCTACGGCTCTGGAGCGGTTACTTCTCGGGCACGGGCTCGGGTCCACCGGCTCGGGAAACGGGAGACGGAAGACAATGACGACGTTCAGGAACCAGCTGAAGACCGTGGTGCTTCTCGGGGCCCTCTCGGCCCTGATCATCGGCCTCGGCGGGCTCGTGGCCCCCGGCCACCTCTACCTGTTCGGCGCCCTGGCGCTGCTCATGAACCTGGGCGCCTACTTCTTCTCCGACCGCATCGTGCTGCGCATGCACGGCGCGAGCGAGGTCGGCCCCGCGCAGGCGCCGGAGCTGCACGCGATGGTCGCCGAGCTCGCCGGCCGCGCCGGCATCCCCAAGCCGCGGGTGTTCGTCATCCCCGAGGATCAGCCGAACGCCTTCGCCACGGGCCGGAACCCGTCGAAGGGCGTCGTGGCGGTGACCCGGGGCATCATGGCGCTCCTCGACCGGCGTGAGCTGCGCGGCGTCCTCGCGCACGAGATCGCGCACATCCAGAACCGCGACATCCTCGTCTCCAGCATCGCCGCCGCGGGCGCCGCGCTCATCTCGTACGTCGCGAACGCGCTCACCTTCGGCGCGCTCTTCGGCGGCGGGTCCAGCGACGAGGGCGAGGAGGGCGGCAGCGCCGCCGGCGGCCTGCTCGCCGCCTTCGTCGCGCCGATCGCCGCGATGCTCATCCAGATGGGCATCTCGCGGTCCCGCGAGTACATCGCCGACGCCACCGGCGCGCAGCTCTCGGGGGATCCGGAGGCCCTCGCCAGCGCGCTCCTCAAGCTGGAGCACGCGGCGCAGGTGATCCCCGCCGAGACCGCGCCCGCGACCGCCAGCCTCTTCATCGTGAACCCCTTCGGCGCCATGCAGAACGTCGCCCGGTGGTTCTCGACGCACCCGAGCACCGCGGACCGGGTACGCCGGCTTCGGGAGATGACGCGCTTCACCGCCGCCGGCGGCTCCGCCCGCACGGCGTGGGCGCGCGGCGAGTGGTGAGCGGCACCAGCGAGCACCTCGACACGGAGACCAACACTTGAACGTGGACACCATCGGTTCCCCGCTGCTCTGGATCGGCTTCCTCCTCTTCGTCCTCGCGATGCTCGCCGTCGATCTCGGCGTCTTCCACCGGAAGGCGCACGAGGTCAGCCTCAAGGAGGCGGGCATCTGGAGCGCCGTCTGGGTGGCGCTCTCGGCCGTCTTCGCCGCCGGCGTGTACGGCCTCTTCGGCGGGCAGAAGGCGCTCGAGTTCACGACCGGCTACCTCATCGAGAAGGCGCTCGCGGTCGACAACATCTTCGTCTTCGTGGTGATCTTCACCACGTTCGGGATCCCCGCCATCTACCAGCACCGGGTGCTGTTCTGGGGCATCCTCGGGGCGCTCGTCATGCGCGCCGCGTTCATCCTGGCCGGCGGCGCGTTCCTGGCGCGGTTCCACTGGGCCATCTACGTGTTCGGCGGCATCCTCGCGCTCACCGGCCTCAAGCTGCTCGTGCAGCGCAACCAGGAGGTGCACCCGGAGCGGAACCCCGTGGTGCGGGCGTTCCAGCGCTTCTTCCCGGTCACCCCCCGGCTCGACGGCGATCACTTCACCGTCAAGAAGGACGGCCGGCGGTTCGCCACGCCGCTCCTCCTCGCCCTCGTGGCGGTCGAGGTGACGGACCTCATCTTCGCGGTGGACTCGATCCCGGCGATCTTCGCGGTCACGCGCGACCCCTTCATCGTCTTCACCTCGAACATCTTCGCGATCCTCGGGCTCCGGTCGATGTACTTCCTGCTCGCCGGGATCATCCACCGGTTCGTCTACCTGAAGGTCGGGCTCTCGTTCGTCCTCATGTTCGTCGGCGCGAAGATGCTCCTCGTCGACGTGTTCCCGGTCCCGATCGTCGTCTCGCTGGGAGTCATCGCCGCGATCCTCACGATCTCGGTCGTCGCCTCGCTCCTCCGCCCCGCGAGCGCCAGCCCACCCGCCCGCGAGCGGGCGGCCTGAGCGGGCCTCGGGCGCGGGGCAGGCGTGGCTAGCTTTCGCTGGTGCCGCCGCCCCGCGCCCGGAGCCGCATCGCCCTCGCCTTCCTCGCCTGCCTCGTCGCCCTGGTCTGGTTCCAGCGGCCCGTCCAGAACCCCAACGAGAACTCGCGCCTCGCGCCGGTGCTCGCGGCGTTCTGGAACCGCACGCTCCAGATCGACCCGTACCACGCGGTCCGCCCGACCTGGACCTCCGACAAGAGCATCCGCGAGGGCCACGTCTACTCCGACAAGGCGCCCGGCAGCTCGCTCCTCGCCGCCATCGGCTACGCCCCGGTGTACGCGTGGGAGCGGTTCACGGGCCGCGAGATCTCGTACGTCGCCGGCAAGCAGGCGATGACGGTCGCGGCGGTCGGGATCCCGCTCGCCGCCGCGCTCGCGGCGCTGTTCGCCCTCGTCGCGACCGCTCTGGGGGCGCGGCGGGCCGCCGGGGCGACCGCGGTCGCGCTCCTCGCGACGCCGCTGCTCCCGTTCGGCTCGACCCTCTTCGGCCACGCGCTCGCGGGGGCCCTGCTCTTCCTCGCCTTCGCCCTCGTCCGGCGCGCCACCGAACGCCCGCCCCCGACGCGCCGGCGCGACCTCGCCGGCGCCGGCGCGCTGCTCGGCCTCGTCGCGATCACCGAGTTCCCCGCCGCGCCCGCGGGGCTGCTCGTGGTCGCGTACGGCCTCCACCGGCTCGCCCGCCGCGGCGAGCTCGGCCGCGCCCGGACGTGGGTCGCGCCGCTGCTCGGGGGCGCGCCGTTCCTCGCCGCGCTCGCGCTCTGGAACTGGGCCTGCTTCGGCTCGCCGTTCTCGATCGGCTACGAGAACCTCGCCGTGCCGGGGTTCCGCCGCCTGCACGAGTCGGGGCTCGTCGGCGTCCGCCTCCCCAGCCTCACGACGGCCTACTACGTCACGCTCCACCCCGCGCGCGGGCTGTTCGTGAGCGCCCCCATCCTGCTCCTCGCGTTCCCGGGGCTCGTGGCGATGGCCCGCCGCGGATGGAAGGTCGAGGCCGCGCTCTGCCTGGGCGTCTTCCTGTCGTTCCTGCTCGTGAACGCGGGGTTCCCGCTCTGGTGGGGCGGCTACACGTACACCGCGCGGCACCTCGTCCCCGCGGTGCCGTTCCTCGTCCTGCCCCTCGCCTTCCTCGGCGGACGCTGGCTGTGGGCCGCGATCCCGCTGGTCCTCCCCTCGGCGGTCCAGACGCTCGCCGCCGCCGCGGGCGATCCGTTCGCCCGCGACTGGGCGCTCGTCCGGCTCATCCTCGCCGCCCGGCGGACCGGCGACGCCGTGATCGCCTGGGGCGCGTGGAGCTTCACCGGCGACGTCTGGCCCCGCCTCATGGCGCGCGCGCCGGACGGCCGCTGGATCGGGTTCTCGCCGAACTGGGGCCGCCTGCTGGGGCTCACCGGCCCGGCGAGCGTCCTCGCCATGGTGTTCGCCTCGCTGGCGCTCCTCGCCGCCGCCGGCCGATCCGCGGGGACGCGCGTCCTCCGGCGGCCCAAGGAGCGCCCGGCGCTCGCCACGCGCGAGGCGCGCCAGGGAGCGACGTAACGCGGGGGCTGCGCCCCGCCCGGGTGACGTCCCCTCCCGTTCACCCGCCGTCGCGGCCGAGCGCCGTTACCATTGCCGTGTGCTCGAGCACGCCCAGGCCGATCCCGCCACGACCCCGCAGGTGGTCATCGGCGTCACCTCCGACCCCGACGCGCTGGCCGCGAGCGACGCCGCCCTGGCGCTCCGCACGGGCCTCCGCGACGCGTTCGGCGGCGAGCGCACGCTCGCCGTCGTGGTCACCAAGGACCCGCGCGGTGCCGTGGGCCCGGGCGAGCTCCTCCCGTCCGGCGCCGACGGCGCCCCGCCGCTCGTCCTCGCGCCCTCGACGGCGCCGGCCGGCGCGCTGCCCGTGCTGCTCGAGCTGGCCGCGGACCTGGGCGCACCGGCGTGCGCGCTGCTCGAGGCGCTCCCCCGGCCCCCCGATCCGGGCTGGCTCCGCGCGCTGCTCGATCCCGTCCTCTCGGGCGGCTTCGACCTCGTGGCGCCCGCGTACGCCCGCGGCCGCTTCGACGGCGTGCTCGTCACGGGCATCGTCTACCCGCTCACGCGCGCGCTGTTCGGGCACCGCCTCCGCCAGCCGCTCGGCTCGGAGGTGGTGGTCTCGGCGCGGCTCGGCGAGCACCTCCTGCGCGACGACTCGTGGCGGCACGCGGACCCGTCGGCCGGAGATCTCTGGGCCATCACGCTCGCCATCGCCCGCGAGTGCAAGATGGCGCAGGTGTTCCTCGGTCCGCGCCCCCGGCCGCCGCGCCAGCCGGCCGACCTCTCCACCGCCCTCTCCCAGGTGCTCTCGGTCGTGTTCCGCGAGATGGAGCTGCACGCGCACCGCTGGATGCGCGTGCGCGGCTCGCGCCCGGTCCCGACGATCGGCGAGGAGCACCCTCTCCTCGAGCCCGCCCCGCCGCCCGCGCCCGGACCGCTCGTCTCCGCCTTCACGCTCGGCTGGCAGGACCTCCGCCGCCTGTGGAGCGAGATCCTGCCGCCGCAGACCCTCCTCGCGCTCCAGCGCATCCCGCGCGATCCACCCGAGGCGTTCCGGATGCCGGACGCGCTCTGGGCGCGCATCGTCTACGACTTCGCCGTGGGCTGGCGCGTGAAGGCCATGGACCGGGACCAGCTCCTGCGGTCCCTCACGCCCATCTACCTGGGCTGGGTGGCGGGGTTCGTGAACGAGGTGACGCCGCTCGGTCCGACGGAGGCCGACGCCCGGGTGGAGCGGCTCTGCGAGGCGTTCGAGCAGGAGAAGCCCTACATCATCTCGCGGTGGCGCTGGCCGGATCGGTTCAGCCCTTGAGCGGAGTCACTATGTGGAATGAGGTCGGCAGGGTGCTCTCGGAGGCGTTCGCCCGGCTCGGCGCGGTCCTGATCTCCGACCTCCCGGCGCTCGTGGCGATGCTGCTCGTCCTCGCGGGCACCCTGATCCTCGCGGTCGCGGTGCGCGCGCTCCTCCGGCGCGGGCTCGCGCGGATGGGGTTCGATCGCCGGGCGCGCGAGTGGGGCATGACCACGGGGCGGAGCCTCGCCCGCCACCACGAGCCCTCGTGGCTGGTGGCGCGCGGGGCGTTCTGGTTCGTGGTGGTCGCGGGGGTCGCGGTGGCCCTCGACGTCCTCGGGTCGAGCACCACGACGGCGCTGGGGCTCACCATCCTGACGTTCCTCCCCCGCGCCGTGGTCGCGATCCTCATCTTCCTCGTCGGCGTCGGCGCCGCCCGCTTCCTCGAGCGGAGCGTCCTCATCGGGGCGGTCAACCGCCAGATCCACCAGGCCCGCCACATCGCCCTCGCGGTGAAGTGGCTCGTGTTCGTGCTCGCCGCGGCCATGGCGCTCGAGCACGTGGGCGTGGGCGGCGGGCTGGCCACGCTCGCCTTCGGCATCGTGCTGGGCGGGGTGATGCTGGCCGCGGCGCTGGCGGTCGGCCTCGGCGCGCGCGACACCGTGGCGCGCGCGCTCGAGCGGCGGCTCCCGCCCGAGGAGCCCTCGGCGGGCGACGAGGACGGCCGCGAGGAGCAGCGGATCCAGCACCTCTGAGCGTACACTCCACGGCAATGACCGACCGACGCAGCGGAATCCTCCTGCACCCGACGTCCCTGCCCGGCCCGCACGGCGCGGGCGATCTCGGCGTGGCAGCCCACCGGTTCGTCGCCTGGCTCGCCCAGGCCGGCCAGCGGATCTGGCAGGTCCTGCCGCTCGGCCCGACCGGCTACGGCGACTCGCCGTACCAGGCGCTCTCGGCGCGCGCGGGCAACCCGCTCCTCGTGTCCCTCGAGGTGCTGCGCAACGAGGGCTGGCTCGGGGACGGGGACCTCGCGGGCGCTCCGGCCGCGCCACCCGAGACCGCCGAGCTGCACGAGGCCCTCCTCTGGAAGCGGACGCGGCTCGCGCGGGCAGCGGAGGCGTTCCGGGGGCGCGCCGGCGCCGAGGCCCGCGCGGAGCTCGCCGCCTTCCGCGCGCGCGAGGCGAGCTGGCTCGACGACTGGGCGCTCTTCGCGGTGCTGAAGGAGGCGCATGGCGGCCTGCCCTGGACGCGCTGGCCCAGGCCGCTCGTCCGGCGCGAGCCCGCGGCGCTCGAGGAGGCGCGCGCGCGCCACGCGCAGGCGATCGAGGCCGAGGTCTTCACGCAGTGGTGCTTCGCCCGGCAGTGGGAGGCGCTGCGCGCCCGCTGCCGCGCGCTCGACGTCTCGCTCGTCGGCGACGTGCCCATCTACGTGGCGCACGACTCGGTGGAGGTCTGGGTCCGGCCCGATCTGTTCGAGCTCGACGCCGACGGGGAGCCGCGGGCGGTCTCCGGCGTCCCGCCGGACTACTTCAGCGCGACCGGCCAGCGCTGGGGCAATCCGATCTACGACTGGAACCGGCTGGCGCTCGAGGGGTACGCGTTCTGGGTCGGGCGGGTGCGGGGCACGCTCGCGATGGTGGACCGCATCCGCCTCGACCACTTCCGCGGGTTCGAGGCCTACTGGCGCATCCCGGCCTCGTGCCCGACCGCGGTGGAGGGCGCCTGGGTGCCCGGCCCGGGGGCGGCGCTGTTCGAGGCCCTGGAGCGGGCGCTCGGGCCGCTCCCGTTCATCGCCGAGAACCTCGGCGTCATCACCCCCGAGGTGGAGGCGCTGCGGCGGCGGTTCGGGTTCCCCGGGATGGCGGTGCTCCAGTTCGCCTTCGGCAACGACCCGCAGGCGCCCACCTTCCGCCCCCACAACTACGCGCGCGACACCGTCGCGTACACGGGCACGCACGACAACGACACGACCATGGCCTGGTGGGAGGGCGGCGCCGAGGGCTCGGTCCGGTCCGCCGCCGACGTCGAGGCGGAGAAGGCGCTCGCGCGCGAGTACCTGGGCACCGACGGCAAGGAGATGAACTGGACCATGATCCGGGCGCTCCTCGCCTCGGTGGCCGAGACGGTCATCTTCCCGATGCAGGACGTGCTCGGGCTCGGGAACGCGGCCCGCATGAACCGCCCGTCGACGCTCGGCGGCAACTGGCGCTGGCGGGTGCGCGACGAGGCGCTCACCCCGGCGCTGGCGGCCCGGCTCGCGCGGATGATCAAGGTGTACGACCGGTAGCCTCTCGGACGTTGCTCGCTGGGGGCGCAGATCGCCGCCGCGCTTCGCGCGGGTGGCCGGCTCGGACAGGCGGCGTCGCGCGCGTTCGGTCCCGTCCGCGCGCGTTCCACGACAGGTCGCCTGCGGCGCCTGCGCTGATGGTCGGCTCGCTCCGGCGTGCCGGCCGACCGCCTGGGGGGCGTTGCTTGTGGCGGCTCGGCTGCGGGTTCATTCGAGGTGCTGTCGCGCTTCTCGCTCTCCCTTCGCCCACGGAATCGCCACAAGGCGGATCCGGCCTCCGCCGACGGCCGGAGCGTAGCCCTCGCGCCCTCTCCAACGTCACCAGTACGGGCAAAGCTGCAACGGGCGTGACAACGCAGCGCGGGTATCCGCTCCACGGCACGCCGCCGTCCATCGCGCGCGTTGGTGCGCACGGCGTTGCGCCTCGCTCCGTGAAGGCTAGAGCTGCGCCTCGCGGCCGCCGCGATCACGGCGCGCCGCGCAAGGCGTCGTAGCGTTCCTTCGCCGGGAGGACCCGCACGCGCGTGGCGGCGGTCGGGTCCACCCACGGCCACGCCAGCTCGCCGAAGAAGGCGGGCTTGGCGCTGAGGTAGAGCGAGGCCGGCAGCGTATGGTTGGGGTGGGCGGCGTCCCAGACCACCGCGTTCGAGACGCTGTCCCAGTTGCCGTGGCGGAAGATGGCCCCCGCCGCCTGGCCGGCGTCGTAAGGTTCGTGCGTGCCGCCGATGCCGTTGGCCCCGAGCCGGTAGACGACCGACGCGTTCCCGTTCGCGTGGTCCGCGTGATCGAGCTGGTACGCGGTCCCGTAGCCCGCGTCGGGCGCGACGAGCACGTTGCCGACGAACGTGTGCGGCCCCGAGAGCGCGTCCATGCCCACGGCGCGGAGGTTCTGCCACGGGAGGCCCGTCCCGGACCCGATGTCGTACGGCTCGCCGTTCCGGCCGAAGGCGTAGTTGCGGAAGAAGACGTGCCAGCCCGCGGCGCCGTGGGTCGTGTCGGAGCCGAGGTTCGGGGCCATGTTCCCCTCGAACAGATCCGAGTGCGAGTAGGCCTGGTGACAGCCGTCGATGGCGTTCTCCTGCCACGCGGTGCCCGCGATCATCGCGTTGTCCACGTAGTTGTACGCGACCACGTTGCCGCCGCCGGAGACGTTCATCACGATCGGCTTGTTGAGCCAGACCACGACGTTGTTCTCGACGAGGTTCGCCGAGGAGCCGGCCTCGACGGCGATCCCGTAGGCGCCCCCGCCGTTCACGATCTGCCGCGCGTGGTGGACGTACGAGTCGCGGATCACGCACCGGTACGCATGGAGGAGCTGGACGTGGCGGCCGAGGGTCCCCGGCCGCGCGGCGTCCCCGGGGACGAGCGCGCCGTCCGACTCGACGTTCCGCACCCAGCAGTACGCCGCGTTGACGAGCTGGATGTTGTCGTTGCTCCCGCCCGTCACGGTCAGGTCCTCGAGCCCCGCGTACCGCGTCCCGAGGCCGTCCGACGGCTCGACCGAGACGGTCTTGAACACCTGCGGGCGGCGGGCCGCCTCGAACGCGAGGTGCAGGGGATCGCGCAGCGTGAGGGTGTCACCGCTCCTGGCCGTCACCTCGATCTGCTGCAGGACCGAGCGCCACGGCCCGCCGTGCACCGCGTTCCAGTTCACGATCTGCAGCCAGGCCCCGGAGCCGCCCCAGGCCACGCCGCCGAAGCCCGGGCCGTGGATGTCGGCCGTGGGCTGCCGCTTGGAGTAGTGGCCGTCGCCCATGTAGACGAAGCCGTTCCAGTAGTGCCCCTCGCCCGTCGGCACCGCGGGGCCGTCCTCCTGGTCGATCTGGAGCACGTCGCCCACGCGGATCGAGCTCGCGTCGGCGAGCGTCAGGCGGGTCGCGCCCTTCGGCGCGGTCCCCACGACGTCGATCGCGGCCCCGTACTGGAACCGGTAGCCGATACGCACGGCGGGCGCGCCGGCCGAGGTCCCCACGAGCCGGGTGACGCCGGGGCCGGCGCCGCGCAGGACCACGTGATCGCGGTCGAGGAGCACGGGCACCGAGACGCGGTACGTGCCGGGAGGGAGCGACACGACCTGCGGGCTCGCGGCGGTGGCGACGGCGCCCGCGGCCTGGATCGCTCCGTTGATGGCCGCCGCGGCGTCTGCGCCTCCCGCCCCGTAGGTCGCCGCGTCGATGGTCCGGAAGATCTGGGTCGCGCGCGGGATGCCCCCGGGGATGCCCGGGTCCCAGGTGGTGAGCCGCTCGGCGGGGACGAGGGCGTCCGGGTCCACGGGCGGAGGATCGTCGGGTCGATCGACGTCGCCCGACGCACCGGAGCAGGCGCCGAGCAGGGCGGTGGCGAGGAGCAGCGCGCGCGGAGATGTCATCACCCCTAGTGAGCACTGCGCCCCGCGCACCGTCAAGCCTCGAAGGGACGACGACCGGTGCGGGGGGCCTACGCCTTTCCGCGCCGGGCCGAGGGCCTCGGGCCGCTCCGCCCCTCGGGCACGAACTTGCGCATGGCGGCCGTGAGGATGAGCTCGTACGGCACGTGCTGCATGCGGCCGTTCTTGTGCACCCCGGGGTTGCGGAAGATCTCGTACGCCTTCTGCATCATCTGCTCGGGGTTCTGCTTGATGGCGGCGACGTGGAGGTCCGTGAGCAGGTTCATCATGGGGTGGTAGTCGAACACCCCGAAGTGGACCGGCCGGCAGAGCTCGGGCGCCTCGGCGAAGTAGCGCACGAGCCCGTCCATCGCGAGGAGCGAGTTCACGAACACGCCGCCGATGTCCGACTGGTTGCGGAAGAGCAGCTCGATCTTCCGGTAGGCGGAGTCCCGGTCGAACAGCGTCTCCACGAACTGGTCGTCGCCGTACCTGAGCCCGCGCTCCTGCAGCGCCGCGCGGAAGCCACCCAGGCGCTGCCGCGTGACGACGTGATCGGCCATGCCGCCGACGTAGTAGAGGCGGCCCTTGCGCCCGGCGGCCTCGACCGACTCGAGGAGGAAGCGGGTGAGCACGAGGCTCGCGTCGTGGTTGTCCGTCGAGACGGTGTGCTTGTCGCTCTCCTGGGCGTCGAGCACGATCTGCCGGATGCCGGCCCGGTCGCACAGCTCGGAGACGTCGGCGAGCGCGGTCGGGTTCGCCGTGAAGACGCACTCGACGTTCTGCGAGAGGAAGTAGTCGACCGTGTCGAGCTCCTCCCGCCGGTCGTAGTTCGTCACCGTGATGAGGGCGAGCTTCTGATCGCGGCGGGCGAGGCGCTCGAAGGTCTCGGCCATCGTCCCGAAGAAGAGGTTGTCGAGCGTCGGGACGACGAGGCCGAGCAGGTTCGTGGTCTGGTTGCGCAGGCTCCGCGCGTGCAGGTTGGGCCGGTAGTGGTGCTCCTTCGCCGCCGCGAGGATGAGCTCGCGCGCCTCGCCCGAGATGTTGAACTCCTCGGCGCGCCCGTTGAGGACCATGCTCACCGTCGTGATCGAGTAGCCGGTGAGCGCCGCCAGGTGCTTGAGCGACGTGCGCCGGACCTCGCCGGGTTCGGAGGCGAGCTTGCGGGGGCGCTTCGTGGGTCCCATGGCGCGGATGATAACGCGAGGCCGCCGGGCCGGGGCCTCGTTTCAGGCGCGCGCCCTGGTCACGGGGTTTTCCGCAGCTCGAACCAGAGATAGCTGTACGGGGCGAGCGTCAGGAAGTAGGGCAGCTTCCCGATCCGCGGGAACTCGGTGTACCCCAGCATCTCCACGGGCACGTACCCCTCGAAGGCCGTGAGGTCCAGCTCCGCGGGCTGCGCGAAGCGCGACACGTTCGCG
Organism: Anaeromyxobacter sp.; assembly: GCA_035627135.1. Classification (GTDB taxonomy): domain Bacteria; phylum Myxococcota; class Myxococcia; order Myxococcales; family Anaeromyxobacteraceae; genus Anaeromyxobacter. The sequence continues at coordinate 12,477 of DASPMI010000118.1, forward strand.
ACGCACAGCAGCACGTCGTCGTCGAGGCGGCGGACGTACGCGAGCACCTTCCGGTTCTTCACCGGCAGGAACTCCATCGTCCCGCGCCCGAACGCGCGGAAGAGCTTCCGCAGGGCGATGGTGTTCCGCATCCAGTGGAGGAGCGACGAGGGATCGCGCTGCTGGGCCTCGACGTTCACCGCCTGGTACCCGTAGACGGGGTCGGAGATGGGCGCGGTGTAGAGCCGCCCCGGGTCGGCGCGGGAGAACCCGGCGTTGCGGTCCGGGCTCCACTGCATCGGCGTCCGCACGCCGTTCCGATCGTGCAGGTAGATGTTGTCGCCCATGCCGATCTCGTCGCCGTAGTAGACGATCGGCGTGCCCGGGAACGAGAAGAGGAGGGAGTGCAGGAGCTCGATGCGGCGGCGGCTGTTGTCCACGAGCGGCGCGAGCCGCCGGCGGATGCCGACGTTGAGCTTCATGCGCGGATCCTGGCTGTAGGCGAGGTACATGTAGTCCCGCTCGTCGGCGGTGACCATCTCGAGCGTGAGCTCGTCGTGGTTGCGCAGGAAGAGCGCCCACTGGCAGCTGTCGGGGATGGCGGGCGTGCGGCCCATGATCTCGATGATCGGCTCCACGTCCTCGAGCCGCAGCGCCATGAAGATCCGGGGCATGAGCGGGAAGTGGAACGCCATGTGGCACTCGTCGCCCTCGCCGAAGTAAGGGCGCACGTCGGCGGGCCACTGGTTCGCCTCGGCGAGGAGCATGCGCCCGGGGAAGTGCTCGTCCACGAACGCGCGGATGCGCCGGATGATGGCGTGCGTCTCGGGCAGGTTCTCGCAGTTCGTCCCGTCGCGCTCGACGAGGTACGGCACGGCGTCGAGCCGGAACCCGTCCACGCCGATGTCACCCCAGAACCGGAGCGCGTCCAGCACCTCGCCCAGCACCGCCGGGTTGTCGAAGTTGAGGTCGGGCTGGTGCGAGAAGAACCGGTGCCAGTAGTACGCCTTCGCCTCCGGGTCCCACGTCCAGTTCGACTTCTCGGTGTCGGTGAAGATGATCCGGGCGTCCTCGTACCTCCGGTCGGTGTCGCTCCAGACGTAGAAGTCGCGGGTGGCCGAGCCGGGCGGGGCGCGGCGCGCGGCCTGGAACCACGGGTGCTGGTCCGAGGTGTGGTTCACGACCAGCTCGATCAGCACCTTGATCCGCCGCGCGTGCGCCGCCGCGACGAGCTGCTTGAAGTCCTCGACGGTGCCGTAGTCGGGGTGGATCGACCGGTAGTCCGAGATGTCGTAGCCGTCGTCCTTGAGCGGCGACGGGAAGAGCGGGAGCAGCCAGAGGCAGGTGATCCCGAGCTCCTGGAGGTAGTCGAGCTTCTCCACGAGCCCCCGGAGATCGCCGATGCCGTCCCCGTTGGCGTCGTGGAACGCCTTCACGTGGGTCTCGTAGATGACCGCGTCCTTGTACCAGAGCGGGTCGATGGAACGCCTGCGCGGAGCCGCCAACGGCACCTCCCTCTGCGATGTGATAGCCCTTCCGCGCGCCGAAGGCAGGCGGTGAACGGGACGGGACTCCCGGGCCGCTCCCCGGCCGGCGAGGTGGCCGGGCGGCTGCCCTCCCGGCCCGGAGGGGTCTCGCCCCGCCCAGGGCTGGCGTCCGTGTCGCACGCCGCGGAGTGAACTACTCTGGAGGTGAACGATGGCGGCGATCCGGAAGCAGGTCACCCGCGACGTGGTGAGCGTCGGCGTCTCGGAGCCGCTGCGGGCCGCGGCGCAGCTCATGGAGGAGCGCAGGATCGGCTCCGTGGCGGTGCGCGACGGTGCGCGGATCCTCGGGCTCGTGACCGAGCGGGACCTCATGCGCACCGTGTGCGTCCTCGGCGTCGATCCGGGCCGCCCCGTCCGCGAGGCCATGCGCGCGTCCATCCCGCGCGTCGACGCGTCCTCGAGCGAGTCCGAGACGGCGGCGCTCATGCGCGATCACACCACCCGTCACCTGCTCGTCGAGGAGAACGGCGAGGTCGTCGGCGTCATCTCGATGCGCGACATCATCCAGCTCATGATCGACGAGAAGGAGCACCTCATCGATCAGCTGCAGACGTACATCGAGGGGTACTGAGCGCGGGCATCGGGCCGCCGTCGCCTGCCCGGAATTCGCGCAATCCACCCTCTCGGGATCTTCATTCGGCCCTCTCCGGTCACTACTCGCTTGGGACGCCGGAGGGCGACCAAGCATGCGGATCGGGTTGTTGCGAGAGACGGCGGACGGCGAGCACCGCGTCGCGCTGGTTCCGGAGAACGTGACGCGGCTCGTCAAGGCGGGTCACGAGGTGCGCGTCGAGCGCGGCGCCGGCACGGCGGCGGGCTTCATCGACGCGGCGTACGAGGCGGCGGGCGCCCGCGTCGTGGACGCGGCGAGCGCGGTGGACGGCGCGCAGGTCGTGGCGCTGGTGCAGCGGCCGTCGCCGATGCAGGTGGACCTGCTCCCGGCCGGGACCACGCTCGTCGCGCTCCTCGCGCCGCACCAGTCGCGTCCGCTGCTCGAGACGCTCGCGCACCACAGGGTGGAAGCGCTGGCGATGGAGCGCGTCCCGCGCACGACGCGCGCGCAGTCGATGGACGCCCTCTCCTCGCAGGCGTCGCTCGCGGGGTACAAGGCGGTGCTGCTCGGCGCGTCCGCCCTCCCCCGCATCCTCCCCATGATGACCACCGCCGCGGGGACGCTCGCGCCGGCGAAGGTCTTCGTCATCGGCGCTGGGGTGGCCGGGCTGCAGGCCATCGCCACCGCCCGGCGGCTCGGGGCGGTCGTCTCCGCCTTCGACGTGCGCCCCGTCGTGAAGGAGCAGGTCCAGTCGCTCGGCGCCTCGTTCGTCGAGGTGCCGGCGGTCGCCGCGGAGGGGACCGGCGGCTACGCCAAGGAGCTCGGCCAGGACGAGCAGGCTCGCGTGCTGGCCGCGGTGGGCGCGCACCTGCGCGACGTGGATCTCGTGATCACGACCGCCGCCATCCCCGGCCGGCCCGCGCCGCGGCTCATCACCGCCGAAATGGTCCGCGCGATGCGTCCCGGCTCGGTCATCGTCGACCTCGCCGCGGAGACGGGCGGCAACTGCGAGGTCACCCGCGCCGGCGAGACGGTCCGCGAGGCGGGGGTCACGATCCTCGGCGCGGTCAACCTGCCCGCCAGCATCCCGTTCCACGCGAGCCAGATGTACGGCCGGAACGTCCTCACGCTCGTCACCACCCTCTGGAAGGACGGCGCCTTCGCCGCCGACGACGAGATCGCGAAGGCCATGCTGGTCGTGCACCAGGGAAAGGTCCTGCTGTAGCCATGGTCTCGAGCCTGCTCGAGCTGTACGTCTTCATCCTCGCCGGCTTCGTCGGGTTCTTCACCATCACCCGGGTCCCGGCCCTGCTCCACACGCCGCTCATGTCGGCCACGAACGCCATCAGCGCCATCTCGCTGGTGGGCTCCCTCGTGCTCGCCGGCGCCGACCGCGGGACGCTGCCGACGATCCTCGGGTTCGTCGCCGTCACCTCGGCGACGATCAACGTGGTGGGCGGGTTCATCATCACCGACCGCATGCTCAAGATGTTCAAGCGCGGGGATCGGAAGCCCGCGCAGGGCGCGGCGAGTGGAGGCGCGAAGTGACTCCTCGCACGATCTTCATCGAGGCCGCGTACATCCTCGCGTCGGTCCTCTTCATCCTCGGCCTCCGCAGCCTGACGATCCCCGACAAGGCGCGCCGCGGCATGCAGCTCGCCGCGCTCGGCATGCTGGTGGCCATCGTCGGCACGGTCGTGAACCACGAGATCGTCCGGTACGAGTGGATCCTCGCGGGCCTCGCCCTGGGGACCCTCATCGGCTACCCGCTCGGCGTCTACGTGCCGATGACGGCGATGCCCCAGCGGATCGCCATCTCGCACATGTTCGGCGCGATCGCGGCGACGCTCGTCGGCGTCGCCGAGTTCTACTCCCACGGCCAGGGCGCCGGCGTGGGCCGCGCCACGATGGCCGCCCTGGGATTCGAGGTGCTGTTCGGCGCCTTGACCATCACCGGCAGCTTCATGGCGTTCGGGAAGCTGCAGGAGATGCTCCCCTCGCGCCCGCTCACGTTCCCCGGCCAGAACTACGTCTCGATCGCGATGTTCGTCGCGGCCGTGGGGCTGTTCGTGTGGCTCATCGTCGACCCCGCAAACCCGGTCGCGTTCTACTCCATGGTCGCGCTGGCGCTCGTCTTCGGGATCTCGCTCGTGCTCCCGATCGGCGGGGCGGACATGCCGGTGGTGATCTCGCTCCTCAACTCGTACGCCGGCCTCGCCTCGTCGGCGACCGGCTTCGCGATCGGCAACAACGTCCTCATCATCGCCGGCGCGCTCGACGGCGCCTCCGGGTTCATCCTCTCCATCATCATGAGCAAGGCGATGAACCGGTCGTTCGCCAACGTGCTCTTCGGCGCGTTCGGCGCCGCGCCCAAGACCACGGCGAAGACCTCCGAAGGGCTCACCGTGCGTGCGATCACCCCCGAGGACGCGGCCATCCAGCTCGGGTTCGCGCGCGAGGTGATCGTGGTGCCCGGCTACGGCATGGCCGTCGCCCAGGCGCAGCACCAGGTGCGGGAGCTCGCCTCGCTCATCGAGAAGAACGGCGGGACCGTGCTCTACGCCATCCACCCCGTGGCCGGCCGCATGCCCGGGCACATGAACGTCCTCCTGGCCGAGGCCGACGTCCCGTACGACAAGCTGAAGGAGATGGAGGAGATCAACGACGAGTTCAAGAACGCCGACGTGGCCCTCGTGATCGGCGCGAACGACGTCGTCAACCCCGCCGCCCGGAGCGACAAGGGCTCGCCGATCTACGGGATGCCGATCCTGAACGTGGATCAGGCGAAGCAGGTCATCGTGCTCAAGCGGTCGATGAACCCCGGGTTCGCGGGCATCGAGAACGACCTCTTCTACGCCCAGAACACCGCGATGCTGTTCGGCGACGCCAAGGCGTCGCTCGCGAAGCTGGTCCAGGAGGTCAAGCAGGGCTGAGCCGCGGCGCGCGCCCCGGCTCGGGCCCCGGCTCACGGCCCCTTCGGCTTCGCGCGCGCGAAGAACTCGGCCGCTTCCTTGGGCGCCGGCGGCGTGGGGTACTGGACGGAGAGCGTGAGCTCCTTGCCGTCCACGTAGTACATCTGGAAGTCGATCGTGTTGAACTGCCGGACCTCGCGCCACTTGAGCGGGAACGCGGTGTCCTCGAACACCTCGCCCTTCGGGATCTCGCGGACGTAGTCCCGGGCCTCGGCGAGCTGGGCCTCCGGCGGGAGCCCCTTGTCCACCGTGCGGAGGGCGTACTCGCTCCCGTCCGTGCGCATGCACTTCACGGCGACGCCGCTCGTCTTCGGCGCGCACGGGAACTCCACGACGATGGGCCCGGCGTCGTGAGCGACCCAGGTGACCTTCCCGCTCCCGCAGGCCGCGAGGCCGAGGAGGACGACGGCGGCGGCGATCGTGCGCATGCCGACGTTGTACCACCGCCGGCCGCTTTGGTCCATCCGCTTGATTAATCCTCCCCGTCGGCGGTGATCGCCGCACACCCGCCCACCGCGCGCGGGAGCGGGCATCCCGCGGGGCGGCCGCGTGTTACGCTCGGGGCGACGCGTGCGCCCAGGAGGAGAACGGATCGTGAAGTTCCTGTGGGTGACGGATCCCTGGGAGACGCTGGATCACCCGCGGGACACCACCCTCCGCCTCGTCGAGGAGGCGCTGCGGCTCGGCCACGAGGCCTGGTGGTGCGACCCCTCGGGCCCGCGGCTCGAGGCCGGGCGCGGGCGCGCGCTCGTTCGCGCGGTGCGCGCTGCGCCGCCGGGGCGGGCCGCCGCGGGGTGGGCGCTCGGGCCGCCGGAGGACCAGGCGCTCGCCGCCTTCGATCAGGTGCATTACCGTCCCGACCCGCCGGTCGATCGCCGCTACCTGGAGCACCTCCAGCTCCTGGCCGCCGGCTGCCACGGCCCCGGCGCCCCGGAGCTCGTGAACCCGTGGCCGGCGCTGTTCGCGCAGGGCGACAAGCTCGGACCTCCGTCCCTCGCCCGCGCCCTCCCGCCGACCGTCGTCTCGTCGTCGTGGGAGCAGCTCGCCGCGTTCGGGCGCGGCGAGGGCCGCACGGTGCTCAAGCCGCTCGGGGGAGCGCAGAGCCGCGGCGTGCGGCTCCTCGACTGGACCTCGCCGGCGGGCGTCACGGCGGCGCGGGAGGCGGTCGAGGCCGCCTCCGACGGACTCGCCCGGCCCGTCCTCCTCCAGCGCTACCTGCCCGAGGTCCGCGCGGGCGAGAAGCGGCTCTGGTTCGTCGACGGCCAGCTCCTCGCATACGCGCGGAAGCGGCCGCTGCCCGGGAGCTTCCTCGTGAACATGGACGAGGGGTCCACCTGCGAGGCGTGCGCGCTCGCGCCCGCGGAGGCGGCCCTCGCCGACGCGGTCGGCTCCGCGCTCGCGGCCGACGGCGTCCGGCTCGCCGCGATCGACCTGATCGCCGGCCACGTCACGGACTGGAACCTGACGAGCCCAGGGCTCGTCCCCCTCCTCGAGGACGTCCTCGGCCGGAACCTCGCCCGGCCCATCGTGCAGTCTCTGGCCCGCACGCGCCGCCTGGCGGCGGCCGCGCCCGCGGCTTGACGCGCGCCCGGGCCCCGCACTGCCGCCGCACCACCGGCGCGAAGGCTGCCAGGCTCCGCCCGCCGCGGCGGCGGACGCCGCCGTGCGGGAGCTTCACGAGTGGCTGAAGCTGGCCGGACGCACGCGCGGCTCCCGACGGGTCGCATTCGCGCACGCGCGCGCGGGCGGCCGCGTCGGTCGTCCAGCAGCTCCAGACCTGGACGAGGTCGGGTTCGGGCGGCCCGCGCTCGACGTCGGCGTGCATCCAGGAGCTGCGCCCGATGGAGGTCACGACGATCCTCACGTCCGAGGCGTCGCGCCTCCTCGTGAGCGACTTCCAGACGCCGCCCACTTCGACGGCGCCGCGGCCCTCGCCGCGAGGCCGGCCTCGAGGCGCTGCGCCAGGGGCCGGTCGAGGTCGTCCTCCTCGACATCATGATGCCGGGCATGGACGGGCTTCGGGTCGCGGCCGCGGTGCGCGCCGATCCGGCGCTCCGGCACATCCCGATCGTGCTCATGAGCGCCGCGCCCATCCCGGAGCGGAGCCACCCGGACTCGGACGCGATCTCGCACAAGCCGTTCGGCCTCGAGGCGCTGCGCGAGGTCCTGGCCCGCGTCCTCGACCTCCGGAAGCCGGGCGAAGGGCCCTGATCGGCGTCACGCGGTCTTGATCGCCGCCGCCGCCTGGAGCCCGAGCTCCTCGATCGCCTGCTCGCGCATCTTGTACTTCTGGACCTTCCCGCTCACGGTCATCGGGAAGCCGTCCACGAACTTGTAGTAGCGCGGGATCTTGTACGTCGCGATCTTGCCCTTGCAGAAGGCGCGGATCTGATCGCCGGTGAGCGTCGCCCCGGCGCGCAGCTTGACCCACGCCATGAGCTCCTCGCCGTACTTCACGTCGGGCACGCCGATCACCTGGACGTCGGCGATCCCCGGGACCGTGTACAGGAACTCCTCCACCTCGCGCGGGAAGATGTTCTCGCCGCCGCGCAGCACCATGTCCTTGATGCGGCCGACGATCTTCACGTAGCCCTCGTCGTCCATGGTCGCGAGGTCGCCGGTGTGCATCCAGCGGCCCTCGTCGATCGCCTCGCGGGTGGCCTTGAGGTCGCCCCAGTACCCGAGCATCACCGAGTAGCCGCGCGTGCACAGCTCGCCCGGCGTACCCCGCGGCACGATCCGGCCCGTGGTCGCGTCGATGATCTTCACCTCGACGTGGGGGTGGACCTGACCGACGGTGGAGACGCGCTTCTCGAGCGGGTCGTCGGTCCGCGACTGCGTGGACACCGGCGAGGTCTCGGTCATGCCGTAGCAGATCGTGACCTCGGGCATGTGCATGTCCTTCTGCACCTTCTTCATCACCTCGATCGGGCATGGCGAGCCGGCCATGATCCCGGTGCGCAGGCTGGAGTAGTCGTACTTCGCGAAGTCGGGGTGCTCGAGCTCGGCGATGAACATCGTCGGCACGCCGTAGAGCGACGTGCACCGCTCCTGCTCGACGGCCTTCATCACCGCGACCGGATCGAAGCTCTCGCCGGAGATCACGATCGCCGCGCCGTGGCTGGTCACGGCCATGTTCCCGAGGACCATGCCGAAGCAGTGGTAGAACGGGACCGGCAGGCAGACCTTGTCCTGCTCCGTGTAGCGGCAGAACTCGCCGATGAAGAAGCCGTTGTTGAGGATGTTGTGGTGCGAGAGCGTCGCGCCCTTCGGGAACCCGGTGGTCCCGCTCGTGTACTGGATGTTGATCGCGTCGTCGAACTGGAGCTCGTGCTCGCGCAGCGCCAGCTCGTCGTTCGAGTACTTGAGCGCGTCCTCCTTGAGCGCCTGCCACTCCTCGTCGATGACGATCGTCGCCTGGAGCTCGGGGCAGCGGAGCTGGACCTCGCGCACCATGGCGACGTAGTCGGCCTGCCGGAACTGCTTCGCGAGGAAGAGGGTCGAGACCCCCGACTGCTTGAGCGCGTACTCGAGCTCGTGGACCCGGTACGCCGGGTTCACGTTCACGAGGATCGCGCCCATGCGCGCAGTGGCGTACTGGACCACCACCCACTCCCAGCGGTTCGGCGACCAGATGCCGACGCGGTCGCCCTTCTTCACGCCGCGCGCGAGCAGCGCCCGCGCGATGAGCCCCGTCTCCTCCCAGAACTGGCGGTACGTCGCGCGGTACTTCTGCGGGACGGAGATGAGCACCTCGCGATCCGGGAAGCGCTCCACGGTGCGGCGAAGGTTCTGGCCGATGGTCTCGCCGAGCAGCGGGATCTCGGACGTACCACTGACGTACGAAGGAGCCGGCATGATCGCCTCCAGGGGAAGGGCCGGCGATCGTAGACCACCTGCGCACGCGCACAAAGGCCGAGAAGGGCCGTGCCTCGCCGACCGCGCGTCAGCGTCACTGGATCTGGATCAAGAGCGAGCCGCTCGTGCGCCGCGCCGCGAGCGCCTCCTGCGCCTCCCCTGCCCGCTCGAGCGGCCACCGCCCGCCGACCCGCGCCCGGAGCTTGCCCGCCTCGATCATCCGGAAGAGCTCGGCGGCGGCGGCCTCGAGCTCCCCCCGGGCGGCGAGGTAATGGACGACCGTGGGCCGCGTGAGGAAGAGCGAGCCCTTCTGCGAGAGGACCACCGGCGCGATCGGCGGGACCGCGCCCGAGGCGTTCCCGAAGCTCACCATGAGCCCGAGGGGGCGGAGGCAGTCGAGCGAACCGTCGAAGGTCGCCTTGCCCACGGAGTCGTAGACCACCGGAACGCCGGCCCCGCCCGTGAGCTCGCGCACACGTTGCGTGAAGTTCTCGCGCGTGTAGACGATCACGTGGTCGCACCCGTGCTGCCGCGCGAGCGCCGCCTTCTCGTCCGAGCCCACCGTGCCGATGACCGTCGCGCCGAGCGCCTTGAGCCACTGGAGGGCGAGGAGCCCGACGCCGCCGGCCGCGGCGTGCCAGAGGACGGTGTCCCCGGCCTTCACCGCGTACGTCCGCCGTACGAGCGCGTGCACCGTGAGGCCCTTCAGGAACACCGCGGCCGCCGTCTCGTCGTCCACGGCGTCGGGCAGCTTCACCAGCCGGTCCGCCGCGATGACGCGGGCCTCGGCATAGGAGCCCGGAGCGTTGGACGCGAGATAGACGACGCGGTCTCCGGGGGCCACGTGCGTCACGCCGGCCCCGATCGCCTCCACCCGCCCCGCGGCCTCGCTGCCGAGCCCGCTCGGCAGCGCGAGCGGGTAGAGCCCGGACCGATGGTAGATGTCGACGAAGTTCACGCCGGAGAACGTGTGGCGCACGCGCGCCTGGCCCGGCCCCGGATCTCCCACGGGCACGTCCTCGACGCGGAGCACCTCGGGGCCGCCGGTCTCGTGGAAGCGGATCGCTCTCGCCATGATCTCGCGTTCTAGCTCCTCGTCGCTCCGCGCGCACCTTCCCGGTGGCCCTCCGGGCGAGCAGGCAGGCGCGCGAGGTGGGGCGTGAAGATGGTACGCCCGTGCGCACCACCCTGCTCGCCGTGTCGCTGGTCCTGGTCGTCGCGTGCGGAGGCGGAGATGCCGGTGGCGGCCCCACCGGGGGAACGGGCCCCACGGGTCAGACGGGGCCAACCGGTCCGACTGGACCAATCGGACCGACGGGCCCGACGGGCGGCACGGGCCCGAGCCAAACCGCGAGCGTCCGGCTCGAGCGCCTCGACGATCACGCGGAGTGCGACGGGCTCGTCCCCGATCACGCGCCCGAACCCGTCGACGTCCGCTGGCAGGCGCCGAACCGCGCCGTCTGCGACGGCGGGATCTCCGACGGCTCCGGCCACGTCGCCGTGTCGGGGCGCCCGGCGTACGGCGGGGCGGTGTGGCTGGCGGTCGGCCCCGATGGCAGCCCGCACCACCAGTTCGTCGGCCTGCCGCTCCTGTCCCAGCCCTCCGGGTGGCACGGGCTCACCATCCGGCCTCGCGAGAACACGGGGACCCGGGTGCTGCAGCAGCGGTTCTCGCCGGAGGGCGACGTCCTCGCGGAGGCGGACGCGAACTCGGATCCGGACCAGCTCCAGTCCGAGGCCTGGTCGCTCGCGCAGGATCCGAAGGGCGGCTGCTTCACGCTCGTCGGGGAGATCGATCTCTTCCACAACCACTGGACCCGCCTCGAGGCCCAGCGGTTCGACGAGGCCGGCCGGCCGCGCTGGCCCGAGCCGCTCGCGTTCAACACGAACGACTCGCGCGAGTTCCTCTTCGTAGCCGCCGGCATCTCGGTGCGCGGCGACGCGCTCGCGCTGCGCCAGAGCTCCTCCGCGGTCGACGTCACGTGGATCCGCCCGGACGGTGCCCGGGCCGCCGAGGAGATGGGCGCCGAGCCGTACGCGGAGCTCACGGGGTCGCCGGACGTGCGGAAGTACCAGGTCGAACTCGCGCCCCTCCTCGACGGCGACCTCGCGGTCCGCGTGGACGGAACGTTCCGGCGCCGGTACCCGCACCTCGGCACCCGGACGGCGGCGCTCCCGGGGTGGCTCGCGGCGCGCGCCGACTGGAGCTTCCGGTTCACACGCGGGAACCGCGGGTACGCGCTCTTCCCACCGCGGTGGCAGGCGGCGCCGCGGTGCGATCAGGCGATCGAGCTCCTCGCACCATCGGGGCGGCTGTGCGGGCGCGTGACGCTGGTCGGCGACGGGAGCGCGTGCGAGACGGGCGTCGTGGATCAGGGCTGGGACGGGACCGTGGTCCAGCAGCGGGAGAAGGTCGCCTGCGAGTGGCGGTTCTGGCCGGGCCTGCTCGCGAGGTGAACTGCGCGCGCGGGTTCGCTCAGCCGGTCTTCTGCGCGAGGTGCCGCGCGAGGAGCTGATCGGTCCCCGCGATGTGGTTCTTCAGCCACTCGGTGAGCCAGCTCCGCGCCTTGATCGCGACGGCGGCGCTCGCGCCGCTCTGGTCGTGCAGCTTCCGCAGCGCTTCGTAGTCGCGGACGAACCGCTCGTGGGCCGCCTTGTGGACGTTGTACCCGGGGAAGCGCGACGCGGTCATCAGCCGCTCCTCGGCCGCGAAGTGCTCGACGACGTACGCGCCCAGGAAGTCGAAGAGCTCCCCGATGACGGCCCGATCGCCGGCCGCCATCGCCTCGAGCAGCCGCGCGGCGCGCCGGAACAGCTCCTGGTGCTGCGCGTCGATCTCCGCGTGGCCGAGCGCGAGCGCCGGCGTCCAGCCGTTGGCCGTCATCCTGCCTCCTCCGCCACCCTCGCGCTTTCCCGCGGGTGTGCGCTATCCCACGAGGCCGCGACGCCGCGCTCCGCGTGAAGTCGGCGGGGGGCCGCGACACAACGGCGCGTCCGCGGGAGCGCGGTCCCGGCGGTGATATCGTGGCCGCCATGGCATCGGCGTCGGTCCGCGAAATCCCCTTCAATTACACGTCCGCGGACGATCGCCAGGCGGTCTCGGAGCTGCTCGGCGCCGCGGCATGGGAGGAGCTCGAGGAGCTGCGGACCCGCCGCGTCACCGGCCGGAGCGCGCGCCTGCTCCTGCGCGTCGTCGGCGAGCTCCTCATTCACCGGCGGAACGCGTACCTGTTCGAGGAGCTCGTCGGCTCGGCCCGGCGCCGCCGTCGGTTCCTCTCGCACATCGAGGGCGACCTGTCGATCATCGCGCGCAACGCGCGGGGCGAGCACCTGGTCGAGTCGATCCTCGAGCGCTGCCGCGGGCTGGTCGCCCGGTTCCGGCGGGAGGTGGAGGGCGCGCGCGCGCTCCGGCGCCGCATCGTCCGCGCGCTCGCGCCCATCGTCGGCGCCGACGGCGTCCGGTTCGACCCGTTCACGCTCGTCGCCCACGCGACCGACGCCACCGACTGGCGCCTGCACCTCCCCGTCGCCGTCGCCTTCCCCGGCGCGGAGGATCAGGTCGCGCCCCTCCTCGCCGCGCTCGGCCGGCTCGGGCTCGCGGCCATCCCGCGCGGCGGCGGCACGGGCCTCACCGGCGGCGCCGTCCCGCTCCGCCCGGGCTGCGTGGTGGTGAACACGGAGCGGCTCGATCGGATCCGCGGGATGAGCGCGCGCCCGTTCCACCGCCCGGACGGGGGCGCGACGCTCGCGCCGGTCCTGGAGGTCGAGGCCGGGGTCGTCACCGAGCGTGCCATGGAGTGGGCCGCGGCGCGCGGCCTCGTCTTCGCGACCGATCCCACGAGCGCCTGGGCCTCGACCATCGGCGGGAACATCGCCGAGAACGCCGGCGGCAAGGGCTGCGTCCAGTGGGGGACGTGCATCGACAACCTCGTCTCGTGGCGGATGGCCCAGGCCGGCGGCGCGCGGATCGTCGTCCGGCGCGTCGCGCACCCGCTGCGCAAGATCCTGCCGGGCGACGTCGTCGCGTTCACGGTCGAGGACGAGGCGGGGACGGTCCTGCGGACGCTCACCCTGACCGGCGACGAGGTCCGCCGGCCCGGGCTCTGGAAGGACATCACCAACAAGGCGCTCGGCGGCCTCCCCGGCCTGCAGAAGGAGGGGACCGACGGGATCGTCACCTCCGCCGAGTTCCTCCTCCACCGGGCGTTCCCCGCGCGCCGCACGCTCTGCCTCGAGTTCTTCGGCCCGGACTTCGACGAGGCGAGCGAGGTCATCCTCGCGCTCTCGCGCGCCTTCCCGTTTCCGAACGAGGGGCGCGAGGCGCTCACGGCGCTGGAGCACTTCGACGACGCCTACGTGCGGGCCATCGACTACAAGGTGAAGGCGGCGCGCCCGGAGACGCCCAAGGCGGTGCTGCTCGTCGACCTCTCCGGGCACGACGAGGCGCAGGTCGCGCGCGGGGTGGCGCGGCTCCGCGAGGAGCTCGCGGGCCACCCGAACACGGCCGTGTTCGAGGCGCGCGACGAGGCCGAGGCGAAGCGGTTCTGGGCCGACCGCAAGCGGCTCGGCGCGATCGCGAAGCGGACCAACGCCTTCAAGATGAACGAGGACGTGGTCCTCCCGCTCGAGAGCCTCGCCGCGTTCGCGCGGTGGGTGGACGCGGCCAACGTCGAGGAGGAGCGGCACGCGCAGCTCCGGTTCGTGGAGCGCGCGGAGGAGATCCTGCGCGCCGGGCCGCCGGACGAGGCCGGGTGGCTCGCGAACCGCCTGCCCGCCGCGCTCGAGCGCTGCGCCCGGGCGCGCCAGGAGCTCGGCGCGGCCGGCGCCGCCGAGCTGCGGGCGCTCGCGTGCCTCGGCGAGCTCCGCGCCGACCTCGCGGGCCTCCTGCGCGGCGCGCCCGCGCTGATCGAGGCCCTCGACCGGGCCCACGCCGAGGTGCGGGACCGGCTCGTGGTCCTGGCGACGCACATGCACGCGGGCGACGGGAACGTCCACGTCAACGTCCCGGTGCTCTCGAACGACCTCCCGATGCTCCGCCGGGTCGAGAAGGTGATCGACCGCGTGATGGAGGAGGTGGTCCGGCTCGGCGGCGTCGTCTCCGGCGAGCACGGCATCGGCGTCACCAAGCTCAAGTACCTCGCCCCGGAGCGGATCGAGGCGCTCGCGGCCTACCGGCGGACGGTCGATCCCGACGGCGTCATGAACCCGGGTAAGCTCCAGGACCTCGACGTCCTCGACCGGGTGTTCACCCCGTCCTTCCACCTGCTCGAGCTCGAGGCCCGCATCCTCCAGCACGGGCAGCTCGAGCGGCTCGCGAAGGCGATCGCCCACTGCGTGCGCTGCGGGAAGTGCAAGGGCGACTGCTGCGTCCACCACCCCGCGCGCGGGATGTTCTTCCACCCGCGCAACAAGAACCTGGCCATCGGCGCCCTCGTCGAGGCGCTCCTCTACGACGCGCAGCGCGAGCGGACCACCGGGTTCGAGCTCCTCCGCTGGCTCGAGGACGTCGCCGACCACTGCACCATCTGTCACAAGTGCCTCGCGCCCTGTCCGGTGTCGATCGACACCGGGGCGGTGAGCGTGCTCGAGCGCGAGATCCTCGCCGGCTTCGGCTTCCAGCGCACGCCCGCCGCGACGCGGGCCACGCTCCGCTACCTCGACACGCGCTCGCCCGCCGGCAACCGCGTCCTCCGCGCCGGGCTCCGGCTCGGGGGCGCCCTCCAGCGGGCCGCGAGCGCCGCGGCCGCGCCGCTCCAGCCCCGCGATCCGCGGCGCGCGCCCTACCCGCTCCAGCTCCTCCGCGCGCCGCTGCCGCCGGTGCCCGCCGCCACCCTGCGCGACGTCCTCCCCGCGTGCGGCCCCGGCCAGGCGCTGCTCCTCGAGCCGCCCGGCGAGGTGCGCCGCTCCGCGTTCTACTTCCCCGGCTGCGGCTCGGAGCGCCTCCACGGCGCGGTCGGCATGGCCGCGCTCCACCTCCTGCTCCGCACCGGCACCCGCGTGGTGGTGCCGCCGCCGTTCCTCTGCTGCGGCTTCCCCGCCCACGCGAACGCGCGCGCCGACGTGCACGACCGGACCGTCCTCCGCGACACGATCGTCTTCAGCCAGATCCGCGAGATGTTCGCATACCTCTCTTTCGACGCCTGCGCCGTCTCCTGCGGTACCTGCCGCGAGGCGCTCCTCGCAATGGGCGCCGGCGACCTGTTCGGCGGCCGGGTCGTGGACGCCGTCCGCCTCGCCGCCGAGGGCGGCCTGCGCGTCGAGGGCGACGAGGCGGTGCTCTACCACGCGCCCTGCCACGATTCGCTCGAAGGCCAGGCCTTCGACGTCCTCGCCCGGACCGGCGGCGTCGCCTGGATCGAGCGCGTGGAGCACTGCTGCTCGGAGGCGGGCACGCTCGCGCTCTCGCACCCGGACATCGCCGACGCCCTGCTCGACCGCAAGCGCACCGCGCTCGCCGCCGCCATGCACGGCCGGAAGGCGGCGGCCGTGCTCACCAACTGCCCCTCGTGCCTCCAGGGCCTGGGCCGCTGCGCGAAGCAGGGCGCGCGGCCGCGGCACCTCGCGGTCCACCTCGCCGAGCGGCTCGACGGG
>DASPMI010000119.1:0-25681 GCA_035627135.1 Anaeromyxobacter sp.
GCTCCAGACGATCATCCCCTGGGCGAGCAACGGCTACACCGAGCGGCTCATCGCCCGCGCGCAGGACGCGTTCGGCGACGACTACTGGGGCTTCTGGATGCTCGGGGGCATGTCGGGCGGCGGCATGGGGTTCATCTTCGCGCCGGAGCGGAAGGCCGAGGCCCAGGCGCGGATGCAGGAGATCATGTCGCGCGCGGCGCACGAGCTCCGGAGCGCGCTCCCGTTCTCGATGGAGCCCGTGGTCTACGACTTCGCGATCGACGAACGCGGGACCTGGGCCGACCTGCTCGAGGGCGAGGACGCCCTCCTGCCGCCCGGCTACTACGCGCTCACGGTGCCGACGCTCGTCCGCCGCGACCGCCACGCGCTCCCCGCGCCGCGCCGGGCGGAGCTCGACAAGTTCGGCGCCGCGTGCCGGAGCCGGCCGGAGCTGGGCGGGATGGTCCAGGCGCTCTTCGACGCGCTCCTCCCGCGGAGCCGCGGCGACGCCGCCGGGGAGCGCTCGCTCGCGGAGCTCCTCGAGGAGCACGGCTTCGACCGCGCCCAGCACGAGCAGATCCGCGCCGATCTGCGCGACGGGCGGATCGGGCTCGCCCAGAACCGGCTCCCGGTGAGCACGGTCCTCGAGGACGTCCGGGAGGAGGACGTGCCGCGCTGGGAGACGATCGTCGGCGACCGCGCGCTCCGCGCGGCGGGGCTCGACGCGCTCCGGGGCGGCGAGGTCGCGGTGGTGACGCTCGCGGCCGGCGCCGGGAGCCGCTGGACCCAGGGCGCCGGCGTCGTGAAGGCGCTCCACCCCTACTGCCGCCTCTCCGGCCGGCACAGGACCTTCGTCGAGACGCACCTCGCGAAGTCGCGCCGCGTCGCCCGCGAGGCGGGCGCCGCGATCCCGCACGTCTTCACGACGAGCTACCTCACCCACGGTCCGACCGCCGCGTTCCTCGACCGCGTGCGGAGCTACGGCTACGAGGGACCGCTCCACCTGTCTCCCGGCCGCGCGGTCGGGCTCCGGCTCGTGCCCACCGAGCGCGACCTCCGGTTCGCCTGGGAGGAGACCGCGCAGCAGGTGCTCGACGAGCAGCAGCAGAAGGTCCGTGACAGCCTCCGCGCGGCGCTCATCGGCTGGACGCGCGCCACCGGCGAGGCGACCGACTACGTCGACAACGTCCCGCTCCAGTGCCTCCACCCCGTCGGCCACTGGTACGAGGTGCCGAACCTCCTGCGGAACGGCGTCCTGGCACGGCTCCTCGCCGAGCGGCCGCGGCTCCGCACCCTCCTGCTGCACAACGTGGACACCGTCGGCGCCGACGTCGATCCCGCGGTGCTCGGCCGCCACCGCGCGAGCGGCGCCTGCCTCACGTTCGAGGTCGTGCGGCGCCGCATCGAGGACCGCGGCGGCGGCCTCGCCCGGGTCAACGGGCGGCTCCGGCTCGTGGAGGGCCTCGCCATGCCACGCGAGGAGGACGAGTTCCGCCTCTCGTTCTACAACTCGAACACCTGCTGGATCGACCTCGACCGGCTCCTCGCGGTGTTCGGCCTCTCCCGCGCGGACGTCGCCGCGGGCGACTCGGCGAAGGTCCAGGCGGCCGTCCGCGCCGTGGCGGCGCGCATGCCGACCTACGTCACGCTCAAGGACGTGAAGAAGCGGTGGGGCCACGGGCAGGAGGACGTGTTCCCGGTCACCCAGTTTGAGAAGCTCTGGGTCGACATGACGATGCTCGCCGAGGTGGAGACGGGGTACGTCGCAGTGCCCCGCCGGCGCGGGCAGCAGCTCAAGGACCAGGCGCAGCTCGACGGCTGGCTGCGCGACGGCTCTGCCGCGTGGGTGGACGGGCTCTGCGCGTGGGAGTGATGGGCCCGGACCCGGGGTGACCCGGAGGCGCGGTCCACCCGTGGACCGGGAGGTCCTCTCCCGGGGCGGCGTCGCACCCCCGGTGAGCGGGTTTCACAGCCGAGCTTGCTCGCTCTGCAAAGCGTCGGCGCGCGCGCGGCGTTGGCACGGGAGACGCTTCCTGGCCGAGACCGGCCCTCCGGGCGACAGGGAGACGTCCGATCCCGCCGGAGCTGGCGGACCCGCTGCAGCGCCTCATCGACATCCAGAAGGAGAAGGCCGCGGCCGCGCACGTGGAGACCGACGCGACCGCCGCCGGCACCCGGACCCTGCTCGTGGTCACGATGGCGATCGGCCTCGCCGCCGCCACGATCTTCGCGCTGGGTCGGCGGGGACGCCGCGGGCGAGCTCGGGCGTGGCCTTCACGAGCGGCAGGGCGAGGAGCGCCACCGCGAGCCGGCCCCGCTCGACGCCCAACGCATGAGCCCGGGGGTCATCGTCCCTTCTCCCGCAGCTTCCGGTCGATGGCGGCGCGCAGCGACCGGAGCTCGTCGCCGAGAGGTCCTCCGCCTCGAGACCAGCCGGGCAACTCCGAGCGGGCGCCGCGCGTGGGAGCGACGCGGTCCAGGTAGGGGCGGCGCTTTTGCGCGGAGATGGGATGCTGCAGACCCGAGGTTCGGACGCCCCCTGTCGGCGGGCTTTCGCCGGGTGCTCCCGGCGACCGTGCGTGGCGCGAACCGCGCGACTTCGTTGGGATTCGCCAGCGGCGGCCGTATCCCGCGGGTTGGCACGAATCAAGCTCCATGGGCCGGCGGGGGCGCAGCCCCGCCCCAGGGAGAACCCATGCTCGCCGCCATGACCCTCAAGGCCCGCCTCCTCGCTGGATTCCTGCTGCTCGCACTCGTGTCGGCGCTGGTGGGAGCCGTGGGGCTCGTCGCGAGCGGCCGCCTCTCCACGGAGATCGACGATCTCGCCGAGGACGTGCTGCCCGCGCTCCACTTCGCGGGACAGGTCCAGACGCACTTCATGGGAATGCGGTTCCAGGTCACGCGCGCGATCGTGGCGGCGATGCGGTCCGATCCGGCGGGGGCCGCCGAGTCGTTCGCGGCCCGCGACCGCGAGCGCGCGCTCGCCGAGGAAGCGCTCGCGCGCGCCGCGAAGCTCTCGCTCCGCGGCGAGGAGGCGGAGCTCTGGAAGAAGATCGAGCCGGCCTTCCGGGCCTACGTCGTCGAGACCGACAAGCTCGTGGCCCTGATCCGCGCGGGCGATCCCGACGGCGCCGCCAAGCTCCAGCCCGAGATCACGAAGCGGTTCACTCCCGAGCTGGGCGAGCCCCTCGAGCGCCTGATCGATCTGATGGACGCGAGGAGCGCGGCGGCGCACGTCGACGCGGACGCGACCGCCGCGGGCGCCGAGACGCTCCTCTGGGTGACGATGCTGGGCTCGCTCGCGATCGCGGCGGCGTTCGCGGCGCTCCTCGCCCGCGCGGTGGCGCGGCCGCTCGGGGTCCTCGCGGCCCAGGCCCGCGCGCTGCGGGACTCCGTGATCGCGGGCCGGCTCTCGGAGCGCGGCGACGCCTCGAAGCTGAGCGCCGAGTTCCGGCCCATCATCGAGGGCATCAACGAGACGATGGACGCGTACGCGCGCCCGATCGAGCTCACCACCGCGTACGTCACCCGGATCTCGAAGGGCGACATCCCCGCGCCGATCACGGAGCGGTACGAGGGCGACTTCGACGCGATCAAGGAGTCGCTCAACCGGTGCATCGGCGCGCTCTCCACGTTGACCGGCGAGCTCGACCGGATGAGCGCGGCGCAGCTCGCGGGCGACATCGAGGCGAGAGTGGACGAGACCCGGTTCGAGGGAGCCTTCCGCGTGCTCGCGAAGGGCGTGAACGACAACACGCAGATGCACGTGCAGACCATCCTCGAGGAGCTCGGGATCCTCCGCGCGTACGGCGAGGGCGACTTCCGGCAGGAGATGCGGGTCCTCCCGGGCAAGCAGATCGTGATGACCAACGTCGTCAACGCGGTCCGCACGAACCTCATGACCGCCGCGGGCGAGGTGCGCGCGCTCAGCGAGGCGGCGCTCGCCGGGAACCTGTCCGCCCGGGCCGACACCTCCCGCCTGCGGGGCGACTGGAAGGCGATGGTCGAGGGCGTGAACGCGACCATCGAGGCGATCGTCACCCCGTTCCGCACCGTGGCCGACTACATGGAGCGGATCTCGCACGGTGAGATCCCGGCGCGCCGGACCGAGGCCGTCCGCGGCGAGATCGTGGCCATGCAGGCGAGCGTGAACCGCTGCCTCGACTCGCTGGCGGCGCTCGTCAGCGACACCGAGCGGCTCGCGAAAGCCGCCGTGTCGGGGCAGCTGGGGGTCCGGGCCGACGCCGGCAGGCACGAGGGCGCGTTCCGGAGCGCGGTCGAGGGCGTGAACCGCGCGCTCGACGCGGTGACCGCGCCGGTGAACGACGCCGCGCAGGTCCTCGAGGCGATCGCGGCGCGCGATCTCTGCGCGCGGGTGACTGCGCGGTACGAGGGCGACCACGCGAAGATCGCCGCCTCGGTCAACTCGGCCGCGACGGCGCTCCACGAGGCGCTCACCCAGGTCGCCGAGGCGGCCGAGCAGGTCTCCTCCGCGGCCTCGCAGATCGCGTCCTCGTCGCAGGCGGTCGCCTCGGGCGCCTCCGAGCAGGCGAGCTCCATCGAGGAGACGAGCGCGTCGATCGCCAACGTGGGCGACATGACGAAGCAGACCGCGGACGCCGCCCAGCAGGCGAACGGGCTCGCCCGGTCCGCCCGGGCCGCGGCCGGCGAGGGCGCCGCGGCCGTGGCGGAGCTCGATGGGGCGATGGCCCGGATCAAGGCGAGCGCGGAGGGGACGTCGCAGATCATCCGGGACGTCTCGGACATCGCCTTCCAGACGAACCTCCTCGCGCTCAACGCGGCCGTCGAGGCAGCGCGCGCGGGCGAGGCCGGCCGGGGCTTCGCCGTCGTCGCCGAGGAGGTCCGCTCGCTCGCGCTGCGCGCGAAGGAGGCGGCGACCAAGACCGAGGCGCTCATCCGCCAGTCGGTCCAGGAGGCGAACGGCGGCGAGACCACCGCGAAGCGCGTCGCGGCCAAGCTGGGCGAGATCGCCGACGGGGTCTCGCGCGTCACCGACATCGTGGCGGAGATCGCCGCCGCGGCGAAGGAGCAGTCGACGGGGCTCGAGCAGGTGACCCGCGCCGTGGGCGAGATGGACAAGGTCACCCAGCAGAACGCCGCGAGCGCCGAGGAGTCTTCCTCCGCGGCGAGCGAGCTGTCCGGCCAGGCCGAGGAGCTGGCGAGCATGGTCGGGGCGTTCCGGCTCGAGGCGCGCGGCCCGCAGCGCGGGCGCGCCGCGGCGTTCGCGGCCCGCTCCCTCCCGCCGCCTGCGCCCGCCGCCGTGCGCCGGAACGGGAAGGCGAAGCCGGCGGACGAGCTGTTCCCGATGGGCGATCCCGAGGCCCTCAAGGAGTTCTAGGGCGCCCTGTTCAGCTCTTGAGGCCGAGCCGCCGCGCGAGGTGGTGGAGGTTCGAGCGGTGCACGCCGAGCTCGCGCGCCGCCGCAGCCCAGTTCCCGCCGTTGGCGGCCACGGCCTGCTCGATGAGGCTCCGCTCGTACAGCTCGAGCGCCTCGCGGAGCGGGAGGGCGGGGCGGGGCGTCGCCGTCGCGGCCGTGTTCGGCGCCGTCGCGGGAGGCGCCTGCGCCGCGGCGGCAGCCACGCTGTCCTCGGCCTCGAGGCCGAGGTGTCGCTCCTCGACCACGACCGGCGCGCCGGGGCGGCCGCCGGCCTGCGCGTGGAGGACGGCGCGGTTGAGGAGGTTCTCGAGCTCGCGCACGTTCCCGGGCCAGTTCGCGGCGGTGAGCGCGCGGCGGGCGCCCTCGGTGAGCCGGACCGGGCCGAGGCCGAGCCGGCGGCGGAGGACGTCGAGGAAGTAGCCGGCGAGGAGCGGGATGTCGCCGCGGCGCTCCCGGAGCGGCGGCACGTGGATCGGGTAGCCGGCGAGCCGGTGGAAGAGATCGGAGCGGAAGCGCCCCGCCTCGACCTCGCGCGCGAGATCGCGGTTCGTGGCGGCGACGATCCGGACGTCGACGCGGTGGACGCGGTCCGAGCCGACGCGTTGGATCTCGCCCTGCTGGAGCGCCCGGAGGAGCTTCGCCTGGACGGCGGCCGGGAGCTCGCCCACCTCGTCGAGGAAGAGCGTCCCGTGGTCCGCCACCTCGAACTTGCCGGTCCGGTCGCCGGTCGCGCCGGTGAACGCGCCGCGCACGTGGCCGAAGAGCTCGCTCTCGGCGAGGTGCTCGGGGAGCGCCGCGCAGTTCACGTAGATGAGCGGCTCGTCGTGGCGGCGTGACGCGGCGTGAACGGCGCGGGCGACGAGCTCCTTGCCGACGCCGGTCTCGCCGGTGACGAGGACGGCGAGGTCGGACGAGGCGACGAGCCCGATCTCGCGGCGGACCTTCTCGATCGCGGGGCTCGTCCCGAGGAGCTGGCCGCCGCTCCGGCGGCTCCCCTCGCGGAGGAGGTCGCGGCTCACCTCGGTGTGGCGCGCCGCGGTCCGCTCGAGCGCCTCGATGAGCGCCGTCGTGCGGAGCGCGGCGCCGGCGAGCGCGCCGAGCGCCTCGAGCAGGCGGGTGTCGAGGGCGTCGAACGCGCCCGGGTCGAACGCGTCGGCGGTGAGCGCGCCGACGACCTCGCCGGAGTCCACGAGCGGACAGCCGAGGCAGGCGTGGACGTGCTCGAGCGCGTGGGCGTCGCCCTCGAGGAGCCCGTCGAAGGGATCGGGGAGCGGCGAGTCGCGCGGGAACACCACCGGCCGGCTCGCGCCGAGGATGACCGCGAGGCGCGGGTGCTCCGCCGGCGCGTAGCGGCGGCCGAGGGCCTCCGGGACGAGGCCATGGCCGGCGAGGGGGACGAGCGCCTCGCCGTCGAGCCGGAGGAGGGCGGCGGCGTCGCACGGGATCGCGCGGCGGACGGCGCGCAGGAGCCGGTCGTAGCGATCGGCGGCCGGGAGCGAGGAGGTGAGGTCCGCGGCGATGGCGAGGAGTGGCTCGAGGGGCTCCATGTTGTGTGATCTGTAACGTGCGTTGTCGGAAAAGCAACCGCGGTGCGTTGTGTCTGGAACAACGCTGCTTGGACAAGGCCGTATTCGCAGGGACTTGAGGGCTGGACCCGCCCTTGCTCTCCCGGAAGGCATGATCGACACGAACGCCACCCTCGCCGACCTCGCGGTCCACCACCCCGTCGCCACCCGCGTTTTCCTCCGCCACCGCCTCGACTTCTGCTGCGGCGGCGACCGCCCGCTGGCGCAGGCCTGCAAGGCGGCGGCGATCGACCCGAACGAGGTCGTGAAGGAGATCCAGGCCGAGAGCGAGCGGCTCGGGGGCGATCTCGAGGTGTGGGCGGAGCGTCCGCTCGCCGACCTCATCGACTTCATCATCGCCCGCTACCACGTGCCGCTCCGCCGGGACCTCCCCGACCTCGTGGCCCTCGCGCGCAAGGTCGAGCACCGCCACGCCGACAAGGAGTCCTGCCCGCGCGGCCTCGGCGATCTGCTCGAGGGCATCCAGGCCGAGGTCGCGTCCCACCTCGAGAAGGAGGAGCAGATCCTCTTCCCGATCGTCAAGGCGGGCCGCGGCCCCGACGCGGGGATGCCGATCCGCGTGATGGAGCTCGAGCACGATCAGCACGGCGCCAACCTCCGCCGGATCCGCGAGCTCACCGGCGACCTCGTCCTGCCGCGCGAGGCCTGCCGCTCCTGGACCGCGCTCTACGACGGCCTCACGCGGCTCGAGGCGGAGCTCATGGAGCACATCCACCTCGAGAACAACGTCCTCTTCCCCCGGGCCCTGGCCGAGTAGGCCGAGGCCGCTTCGCACCGCAACCAGACCGGAGACCCCGCACCCATGCACAACAGCAAGCGACTCTGGATCGCGCTCGGCCTGGCCGTCGCCGGCGCCTTCGCCATCCTCGGCTTCTTCGGCCGCGAGGTGTACCGCGCGGCGCCGCCCATCCCCGAGCGCGTCATCACCGAGAGTGGACGCGTCCTCATGACGAAGGACGACATCCTCTCCGGCCAGGTCGTCTGGCAGACGATGGGCGGCCAGCAGGTCGGGTCGATCTGGGGCCACGGCGCGTACCAGGCGCCGGACTGGACCGCGGACTGGCTGCACCGCGAGCTCACGGCCCTCCTCGACGTCTGGGCAGTCCGGGAGCACGGCAAGGCCTACGCCGAGGTCGGCGCCGAGGTCCAGGCGGGCCTGCGCGGGCGACTCGCCGAGGCGGTCCGGACGAACCGCTTCGACGCGACGACGGGCACGGTCACGGTGAGTGACGATCGCGCCGCGGCGATGGCGCAGGCGGCCGCGCACTACGACGCGCTGTTCGGCGGCGCCCCGGCGCTCGCGGGGCTGCGCGAGGACTATGCGCTCACGAACGCGCCGGTGCCGGATCCCGCCCGGCGGCAGCTCCTGGCGAGCTTCTTCTTCTGGACGTCCTGGGCGGCCGCGACCAACCGGCCCGGCGCGACCGCGACCTACACCAACAACTGGCCGCACGAGCCGCTCATCGGGAACGTGCCCACCGGGCCCAACGTGCTCTGGTCGATCCTGAGCATCGTCCTGCTCCTCGCCGGCATCGGCGCGCTCGTCTACTGGAAGGCGTTCAAGGATCGCGAGGAGGACCTGCCCGCGCCCCCGAAGGCCGACCCGCTCGACCGGATCGTGATCACGCCGTCGATGAAGGCGGTCGCGAAGTACGGCGTCGTGGTGGTGGCGCTGCTCGCCGCGCAGGTCGGCCTGGGCGCGCTCCTCGCTCACTACACGGTCGAGGGCCAGGGCTTCTTCGGGATCCCGATCGGCGAGTACCTGCCGTACGCCGTCGTCCGCACCTGGCACCTCCAGCTCGCGGTGTTCTGGATCGCGACCGCGTTCCTCGCCATCGGCCTCTTCCTCGCGCCGGCGATCGGCGGCGCCGAGCCGAAGGGCCAGCGCCTCGGCGTGAACGTGCTGTTCGGCGCGCTCCTCCTCGTCGTCGTCGGCTCGCTCGCCGGCGAGTACCTGGCGATCCAGAACAAGCTCGGCGACCAGATCAGCTTCTGGTTCGGCCACCAGGGGTACGAGTACATCGACCTCGGCCGCGGCTGGCAGATCGCGCTCTACGGCGGCATCGGCCTCTGGCTCTTCCTCATGGCCCGCGCGCTCCTCCCCGCGCTCCGCCAGCGCGACGACCGCCGCGAGATCCTCTTCCTCTTCACGGCGTCCGTCGTCGCCATCGGCCTCATGTACGGCGCGGGGCTCATGTACGGCGCGAAGACCCACCTCTCGGTGATGGAGTACTGGCGCTGGTGGGTGGTGCACCTCTGGGTCGAGGGCTTCTTCGAGGTCTTCGCCACCGCCGCCATCGCCTTCCTCTTCGTGCGGATGGGGCTCGTCCGGCCGGGCAGCGCCACGCGGGCGACGCTCTTCTCGACGACGCTCTACCTCGCGGCCGGCATCCCCGGCACCTTCCACCACCTCTACTTCTCCGGCACGCCGGTCTCGATCATGGCCGTCGGCGCGTCCTTCAGCGCGCTCGAGGTCGTGCCGCTCGTGCTCGTCGGGTTCGAGGCCTTCCACAACCTGCAGGTCTCGCGCTCCGCGCCGTGGATGCGCGCGTACCGCTGGCCGATCATGTTCTTCCTGGGCGCGACGTTCTGGAACCTCGTCGGCGCGGGCGTGTTCGGGTTCCTCATCAACCCGCCCATCGCGCTCTACTACGTCCAGGGGCTCAACACGACCCCGGTCCACGGCCACGCGGCGCTCTTCGGCGTGTACGGCCTGCTCGGCCTCGGCCTCGTGCTCCTCGTCCTCCGCCGGCTCCGTCCGGGCGAGGAGTGGAACGAGAAGCCGCTCAAGGTCGCCTTCTGGGGCATGAACGTCGGGCTCGCGCTCATGATCGGCCTCTCCCTCCTCCCGATCGGCCTGCTCCAGGCGTCGGCGAGCGTCGAGACCGGGCTCTGGTACGCGCGGAGCGCCGACTTCCTCCAGCAGCCGCTCCTCCAGAACCTGCGCTGGCTCCGGATGATCGGCGACTCGATCTTCATCGTCGGCGTGGCGAGCCTGGTCTGGTTCACCGCCTCGTGGGTGCTGCGCCGCTTCCCGGCGCAGCCGCCGGAGGTCCTGCCGGTCGAGCCGGGCGGCGCGGACGAGGCCGCGGCGCGCGCCATCAACGGCTGATCCGGGCATCCCTCCCCTCCCGCCCGGACACGAGGCCCAGCCGGCACCCCGCCGGCTGGGCCTCGTCGTGTCCGGGGTCCCGCGCCCGCGGGGCGGCGACGGGCCGCAGACGCCCTCGCTTGCGCGAGCTGAACGTTCAGAAGATTCTGAACGTCGTGAGCGTCGCCGAGACCGACACCGTCCGCCAGTTCGTCGAGGCCTGGGGCGCCATGGGCGCGCTCTGGGGCGTCAACCGCTCCGTGGCCCGGGTCCACGCGCTGCTCATGGCCACGGAGGAGCCGCTCTCCCTCGAGGAGATCGCCGAGCAGCTCGACATCTCGAAGGGCAACGCCTCGATGTCGCTCCGCGACCTCCGGGCGCTGGGCGTCGTGAAGCAGGCGAACGTCCCCGGCGACCGCCGCGACTTCTACGTCACCGAGCCGGACGTCTGGACGATGTTCTTCCGCATCCTCAAGGAGCGGAAGCGGCGCGAGTTCGACCCGGCGCTCGAGGCGATCCACGGCCTCCTCGAGAAGCCGGGCGCCTCGGGCGCGGTGCTCGGGCGGCTCAAGCAGATGCAGGAGCTCCTCACCACCATGGAGCGGGTGGCGGAGCGGTTCCTCGGGGATCCCGCGTCGTCGCGGACGATGCTCGGCTTCGTCGCGGGCCTGCCGCTCGGGAGGAGGAAGAAGCGATGACCCGCGACGTCCACGCCGTCACCGGCGCGTTCGGCTACAGCGGCCGGCACATCGCCGCGCTGCTCCTCGACCAGGGCGCGCGGGTCCGCTCTCTCACCGGCCACCCCGATCGCCCCGATCCGTTCGGCGGCCGGGTCGAGGTCCGCCGGTTCGCCTTCGACGACCCGGCGCGGATGCGGGCGGAGCTCGCCGACGTGCAGGTCCTCTACAACACGTACTGGGTCCGCTTCGACCACGGGGCCTCGACCTTCGCGCGGGCGGTCGAGCACTCGCGGCGGCTGTTCCGGGCCGCCGCCGAGGCCGGGGTCGAGCGGGTCGTCCACGTCTCGATCACGAACCCGTCGCTCGACTCGCCGCTCCCGTACTTCAAGGGCAAGGCCGAGGTCGAACGGGCGCTCGCGGAGAGCGGGCTCTCGCACGCGATCCTCCGCCCCGCGGTCTTCTTCGGCGGGCGCGACGTGCTCGTGAACAACATCGCCTGGCTCCTCCGGCGGCTGCCGGTGTTCGGCCTCGCGCCCGGCGCGTACGGGCTCCAGCCGATCCACGTCGAGGACTTCGCGCGGCTCGCGGTCGCGCAGGGCGCGTCGCGGGAGACCGTGACCATGGACGCAGTCGGGCCGGAGGCGCCCACCTTCCGCGCGCTCGTCGAGCTGGTGCGCCGCGCCGTCGGCGCCCGGGCGCTCCTCGTGAACGTGCCGCCGCGCGTGCTCCTCCTCGCCGCGCGGCTCCTCGCGCCGCTCACCGACGACGTGGTGCTCACGCCCGACGAGGTCGCTGGGCTGCGGGCGAACCTGCTCGTCTCGAAGGGCGAGCCGACCGGGACCACGCGCTTCAGCGACTGGGCCCTGGCGCACGGGCCCGAGCTCGGGCGGGAGTGGGCGTCGGAGCTGGGGCGGCACTACCGCTGAACGGCCTTCATCCCCGGACACGCGCGCACGCCCGGTTCGACCTCCGCGCGCTCGCGCGGTGTACCGCCCCGGGCGGCTCGTCCTGCGAGCGTGAGTGTCTACGGTCCCGCGGGTCGGCCAGGCCCCGCCCCTGCTCGAGCCGCCGATCGGTCCCTGGCGTCAGGGAAGCCGCGTGCTGCCGGAAGAGCAGCGGTTGCGCGCCGCGGCACGCGAGTTGCTGTGACAGAGAGTGTGACGTCGAACGACACGCGAGGAGCCGTGCCCGTCTCCCTCTGCCACGGCGCCGACTCGGCGCTCGAGGCGGTGCTCCTCTCCGCGCGCCGGGCGGGGGCCGCGGGGCTCGATGCGCTCCTCTGGGGAGAGCCGGGCACCGGAAAGCTGGACCTCGCGCGGTTGCTCCACGACGCAGCGGATCCCGCGGCCCCGTTCCTCATGGTGCAATGCCGCGGTCGCGAGGAGCGGGCCGTCGCCCTCGAGCTGTTCGGCGAGGGGACGGCGGACCCCGGCGGTCGCGAGGACAAGCTGGCCGCGGCGCGCGGGGGGACGCTCGTCCTCGAGGAGATCGGCGAGCTACCGCCCGAGCTCCAGGGGAAGCTCGTGCAGGCCATCATGAACGCGGAGCGCCCGGCGGCGCGCGGCGGCGCGCGACGCCCTCGCCTCGTGGCGACGAGCACGCGCGACCTGCTCCCGCTCGTCGAACGCGACGCCTTCCGGCGCGACCTCTACGACATGCTCTCGACCAAGCTCCGCCTGCCGCCGCTCCGGGAGCGGCGCGGCGACGTCCTCGCGATCGCGGAGCGGGCGTGGGCCGCTGCCGGCGAGCGCCGGCCGATCGCGGACTCCGCGCGGGCGCTCATCGGCCAGTACGCGTGGCCCGGCAACGCGTTCGAGCTCGTGAGCTTCGTCCGGCGCCTCGCCCTGGACGCGGCGGGGCCGGTCGTCACCGTCCGTGACGTGGAGCGAGGGCTCTTCACGATGGTGACGGGGCTCTCGTGCTGGGGCCCGCTGGCGCGCGCTCCCGTGGACGAGGCGCCGGACGCGGCAGGTTCGGCGGCGGACGCGACCCGGCGCGTGCTCCTCGAGGCGGGCCTCGCCTTCGTCGGCGACGACCGCCTCGACCTGACGGCGCTCCTGCAGCACGTGGAGGCGAGGCTCATCGACTGGGCGCTCGAGCGCGCGGCGGGGAGCAGGACGGCCGCGGCAGACCTGCTCCGGATGCACCGCACCACGCTCGTGGAGAAGCTCCGGCGGCGCCGGGGTCCCCCGGTCCCGGGCGCGGGCGAGGGCCCCGCATCCGGGCGGACCGACGACGGGGAGGAGCGACGGCGGGAGGCGCAATGACGGCGGACGGGACCGATACCAGGCAGGTCGCCCGGGAGGCCGAGCTCGCGTTCCTGTTCGGCGCGCTCCATCGGCGGGCGCTCGATGCGCTCCGGTTCGTCGAGGCGCTGCCCGCGCTGTGCGAGGGAGCGCTCGTGGAGTGCGACCTGGGCGCGAACGCGAGCTACCACCACTTCGCCTGCGTCGCCCGCCTGGTCGAGCCGGTCGGCGAGCGGACCGCGCGCCGCCTCGAGTTCTGGGCGTGGCGGCTCGGAGCGACCCTCTGCCACGGAAGCCGCGCGGGACGGACGGCCCTCCGCGCCTGCACGGTGGTGCAGCGCCAGGTCCGGCCCGAGCACCTCGCCAGCGCGCTGCGGGAGCCCCTGGGGCTGCTCGGGACCGGGCCCAGCGACGGCTGCGGCCGGCTCGCGGTGCGCCTCGCGCTCGGCAGACCCGAGGAGGCCGGCCTCGCGTTCGAGGCTCGCGAGCGCGCGCTGTTCGTCCCGAGTCCCCGGCAACCGCCGCTCGGGGACGAGCTGGCGCTCGAGGTCCAGCTCACGAGCTCCGAGGTCGTGAGCGCCGGCGGTGTGGTCCGGAAGACCCGCGCCGCGGGCGAAGGTGGGCCCGGGTCGCCGGCCGGTTTCGTCGTGGAGCTCGTCGCGCCCGACGAAGCGCTCGTGCGTGCGCTCGAGAGGGGCGTGCGGCCGACGACCGAGCCGGAGCAGCGCCGCGCGCCGCGGTACCCGGTCCAGGCCATCGCGACGATCGCCGCGTGCAACGAGCCGCCCGCGGGGCGTCCGCCGGAGCGGCTCGACGCGTTCGCCCGGGGCGCGCCGGGGGACGGCGACGCGTGGATCGAGAACCTCTCCCAGGGTGGCGCCTTCGTCAGGACCAGCGCCGCGATGGCGGCGGGGACCAAGGTCCGGCTCGAGCTCGAGCTCCCGGGCGGAGGCCACGGCGCGGCCCCCGGGACGGTCGTCCACTCGAGCGCGCGCGGGATGGGGATCCGCTTCGACGGGGATCCCGCCACCGACGCGCAGATCGGCGCGGTGCTCGAGCAGGTCGCGGGTCGCCAGCGGCGGGCGCTCGTCGTGGACGACGATCTCCTCTCGCGGACGATGCTGGGGGACGCGCTGGCCGCGAAGGGCTTCGAGACCTACTTCGCCGCCGACGGCACGAACGGCCTGCGTGCGCTCATCGACCTCCTGCTCGATCTCCACCTGCTCGTCGTCGACCTCCACATGCCGGGCCTCGACGGCGAGAAGCTCATCCGCACCGTGCGCGAGGCGGGAGGGGAGCGAGACCTGACGATCGTCGTGATGAGCGGCGCCGTCAATCCCGAACGCCAGCAGCACCTCCTCGCGGTGGGCGCCGACGCGGTGCTCGAGAAGAGCGAGGGGATGGCGACGATCGCCGAGGCCGCCGTCCGGACGCTGCTGCGCCGGGAGCGGTCGAGGCGCAGGCGGGCGCGCGCGCTCGAGCGGCTCGCCTGATCCCGAGGTCGCGACGAAACGGGGTGACGGCCTCGCGACCGTCACCCCGGACCTGCTCGTCAGTCGATCCAGCGGACGCCGTCCATCCGCGCGATCCAGTCGTCCGCGACGGGCTCGGCGTTCCGGACGACCTTGGCCCACGACGGCAGCTTCAGCGTGTCGTGGTCACGTGGCGGACGCGGCCGCGGACGAGGAGGGTCGGAGGAACCAGCACCTCCCCGACCACCGTCTGCGGCACGCGCACGAGCTCGTCCGCGACGTGGGGATTCCCGCCGCGGCCGATCGGCACGCGCGTCCGGACGACGGCCCGGGACGCGTGCAGCGCGGCGTACAGCGCCGCGAGCTCGTTCGCCGAGGGCGGGAGGAAGAACCACTCGCCCTGGCGCTTGCCCTTCACGCCCGAGGGCACCGTCACCCGGAGCGCCGCGTGGGCGTCCCGGACGGTGGTGAGCGGACGCGGGAGCGGGCAGATGAAGAGCTGCCGCTCGTCGCGGCCGCAGAGGAAGTGACGCTTCCGCGCGTCGGTCTTCCGCTCGACCCAGACGTGATCCTCGTCCTCGGCGACGACCTTGACGGTCCGGCGATCGACCTCCGTGGTGCGCTTCCGGAGCTGCTGCGTGAACGTCCGCACCGGCTCGTGCACGAGCAGCACGAGCTGACGCTGGTCGCGGTCGAGGCCGAGGGCCTCGACCCGGTTCCCGCGGGCCCCGGGCCAGATGCGGAACCACTCGTCCCGCCCGTGCCCCGCGACGTCCATCTGGAAGATGCCGGGCGGATCCTGCACGACCCCGCCCCGCTGCGGCACCGCCTGCTCGATCACCTCCGCGCGGAGGTTCGCCTCCGCGAACCGGCGCGCGAGCGCTTCGAAGTTGCCCATGTGACTCTCCAGGAGAGGCCTGATTGGCCTCGTGTTCGTGTCTGCGCGCTTCGTGGGTTCACCGAGGATCCTGGCCTCATGGGCAACCTCCTTTCCGTCGAGCTGGGGGCGCGGTCTATCCGGTTTGCGCGAGCGACGTCAAGAGGGCCGATCGAGGGACGCGATCCGGTTGCACGCGCCAATCGATGGAGGGCTAATCCAGGTTTCTCGGAGCTGATACGAACGGATACGTCCCGCGCGGCGCTCCGGACGGCCGGCCTCCGTCCTTCCGCGCGCTTGCGGCTCTCCTGCTCGCTGGCACGCGGCCTGCTCTCCCTGCTCACGACTCACACGAAGGGAGGCAACGATGGCCAACAAGTCGCTCTTCCGTTCCCTCGTCGGGAAGCTCGTCCCGCGCACCGACGCGGTGAACGAGGCCGGAGGCCGCGCGTACGCGCGCTCGCCCGAGGGCGCCCTCGCGCAGTACGCCGCGACCGGCTGCCTGAACGCGACGTTCTACGCCGGCGCCGACGAGCAGCTCGGGCGCGTGCTCGAGCTCGCCGCCGCCGTGGAGCCGGCCTTCGTCGCCAAGACCGCGGTCTACGCCCGTGAGCGCGCCTTCATGAAAGACGTGCCGGCGCTCCTCCTCGCGTCGCTCTCGATCCGCGACGGCGCGCTCTTCGCGCGCGCCTTCCCCCGGGTCGTGACCGACGCGCGGATGCTCCGCACGTTCGTCCAGATCCTTCGCTCCGGCGCCGTCGGCCGGAAGTCGCTCGGCACGCGGCCGAAGCGGCTCGTGCGCGAGTGGCTCGCCGCCCAGTCCGGCGACGGGCTCCTCCGCGCCTCGGTCGGCCAGGCTCCGTCGCTCGCCGACGTCGTGAAGATGGTGCACCCGAAGCCGGCCTCGGCCGAGGTGCGCGCCTTCTACGGCTGGCTGCTCGGCCGGGCGCACGACGCGGCCGCGCTGCCCGCGGCGGTGAAGGCCTTCGAGGCCTTCAAGGCGGGCCGGACCGGCGAGGTGCCGGACGTCCCGTTCCTGCTCCTCACCGCGCTGCCGCTCGGGCGCGAGGAGTGGGCGGCGGTCGCGCGGCGCGCGAGCTGGCAGACCCTGCGCATGAACCTGGCCACCTTCGCGCGCCACGGCGCCTTCGAGGTGCCGGGGGTGGCGGAGGCGGTGGCGGCGAAGCTGCGCGCTCCGGACGCGATCCGGCGCGCGCGGGTCTTCCCGTACCAGCTCCTCGTCGCGTCGACCATGGCGGACGCCGTTCCGCGCGTGGTGAAGGACGCGCTCCAGGACGCGATGGAGCTCGCGACCGCGAACGTCCCGGTCCTGCCGGGCAAGGTGTACGTCCTGCCGGACACCTCGGGCTCCATGAGCTCGCCGGTGACCGGCCACCGCAAGGGCGCGACGTCGGCGGTGACCTGCCTCGACGTGGCGGCGCTCGTGACCGCGGCGCTCCTCCGGAAGAACCCGGACGCCGAGGTCCTGCCGTTCGCGGAGGACGTGAAGCACGCGCGGCTCGAGCCGCGCGACACCGTGACCACCAACGCCCGCGCGCTCGCCGCGCTCGGCGGCGGCGGCACCAACTGCAGCGCGCCGCTCGCCGCGCTCAACCGGCGCCGGGCGAAGGGAGACGTGGTCGTGTACGTGTCGGACAACCAGTCGTGGATCGACGTCCGGCAGGCGCCGGGGTCCGCGACGATGCAGGAGTGGGCGCGCTTCCGCGACCGGAACCCCGGCGCGAAGCTCGTCTGCATCGACCTCCAGCCGTACGGGACGGGCCAGGCCCCGGACGCGGGGGACGTGCTCAACGTGGGCGGGTTCTCGGACCAGGTGTTCGAGGTCGTGGCTCGGTTCGGCCGCGACGGCGGCGCCGCGGATCACTGGGCCCGCGCCGTCGAGGAGGTACAGCTCTGACGTGAAGTGAAGTGGGAGGGAGCCGGATGCCGGGCCAGGAGTACATTCCCTGAACCGGAACGCAGTCGCTCTCGGTCGAAGTCCTCGCCGGCTCCCTCCCCGTTTCCTTGCGATGCACGAAGCCCCGGATGCAGCCGGGACTACACACTACCCATGTCGAGGTCGCAGGTTCGACTCCTGCTCCGGGGACTTCTGACCCCGGATAGCTCAGCGGATAGAGCGCGCCGTCTCGGCACCACTCGCCGGGGCTTCGTGGTTCGCAAACCGAGTTGGTCATGACCCAGGGCGGGTTCCTCACCCGTACGCCCGTTCCGCCCCCGCGACGTCGCTCCACGCGAGGCCGTGGCGCGCGAGGTACTTCCGCAGCCGGTCGGCGTCGTTGGCCGACGACTTCCGCGTGCGCGAGACCGCGAAGAGCGCCCGCCCCGCCTCCGAGAGCGATCGCGACGCGCGGCACACGCGCAGCGTCTCCTCGAGCTGGACGCGATCGAAGGGATCGAGCTCGGCGGCGCGCGGGCCCAGCACCTCGTCCACGAGCTCGCCCCCGGCGGCGCCGTCGCGGCGCCACGCCTCGCGCAGGCGCGCGATCTCCTCCTCCACGAGCTCGACCGTGATCCGCCCGCCCGTGGCGAGCGTCGCCATCCGCCGCACGGCGGCGTTGAAGTCGCGGAAGTTCCCGGTCCAGACGGCATCGCGGGCGGACGCGAAGGCGAGGAACCGCTCGCGGGCCTCGCGGGTGAAGCGGACGGCCTCCGACGCGGTCTGCGCGTACCGGTCGAGCTCGTAGTCGAGGTTGGGCGCGAGGTCCTCGGGGCGCTCGCGCAGCCCGGGCAGGCGGAAGGTCCAGAGGTCGATGCGGGCGAGGAGGTCCTCGCGGAACCGGCCGCGCTCGACGTCGCGCCGGAGGTCGCGGTTCGTCCCGGCGATGAGCTGGAAGTCGCTCCGGACCTCGCGGTCCGAGCCGACCGGGAAGAACGCCTTCTCCTCGATCGCCCGGAGCAGCATCGCCTGCTCGTCGGCGCCGAGCTCGCCGATCTCGTCGAGGAAGAGGATCCCGCCGTCCGCCTTGCGGAGGAGGCCGGGCCGTTCGGCGACCGCGCCGGTGAAGGCGCCCTTCACGTGGCCGAAGAGCGCGCTCATCGCGCCGTCGCCGCGGAGCGTCGCGCAGTTCACCTCGACGAACTCGGCCCCGACCTGCCGGCGCGCGCGCTTGAGCTCGAAGATGCGCCGGGCGAGCTGCGACTTGCCCGCGCCGGTGGGGCCCATGAGCAGGAGCGGGTCGCGCGAGCGGATCGCCACCTGCTCGATCCGCTCCACGAGCCGGTTGAACGCGGCGTTCCGGGTGTCGATGCCGGACTTGAGGAACGAGAGCCCCTCCTTCTGCTCCCGCCGGAACCGCGCGGCGATCCGGTCGTACTTCGAGAGGTCGAGGTCGATGATCGCGTACGAGCCGACGGTGCCGCCCTGGCCGCGCGTCGGCGGCGAGGTCTGGACGAGCCGGCCGGGGATGTGGCGCGCCTCGGCGAGGAGGAACATCGAGATCTGCGCGATGTGCGTGCCGGTCGTGATGTGGACGAGGTAGTCCTCCTTCTCCGGCGCCCACGGGTAGCCGCGCGCGAAGTCGAGCAGCGCGCCGTACACCTCCTCGAGGTCCCACGCGTCCTCGAGCTCGATGGGCCGGTGGACCACGGTCGTCTCCGGCGACACCTTCGCGATGTCGTCCGTCACCGTCCGCGCGAGGGCGGTCCAGCGGCGCTGGAAGAGGAGCTCGAGGCGGTCGACGAGCAGGTCCTCGTGCTGGCAGAGGGCGACCGTCGGTCGCCAGCGGTCCCAGCGGTTCGCCTGCTTCCCGAGGTCGAGGGTGGGTCCGAGGAGGCCGACGACGACGGTCTTCCGGCGGGTCATATCGGATGGTCTAGCATGGCTATCCCAGCAGCTAAAGCTGCTCCCCGTGAACGAGCCCGCGCCCGAGCCCGAGGGAAAGGCCGGGCTCGGGCTCGGGAGCGTTCACGGGAACTTGGCCGCAACCGCTCCGTGAGCGCTCCCCTCTGGCACGCCCCCTGCTCTTCCAGACCGCATGACGACCCCGAACACCGACCGCACCCACGAGATCATCGACGTCCCCGGCGGCGTCCCCATCCGCGCCTGGACCCGCGGCGTCCCGTTCGAGGAGCAGGCGCGCGAGCAGGTCCGCCGCGTGGCGACGCTGCCCTTCATCCACCGCTGGGTGGCGGTGATGCCCGACGTGCACGCCGGCCTCGGCGCGACGGTCGGGAGCGTCATCCCCACCGCCGGCGCGGTCATGCCTGCGGCGGTCGGCGTGGACATCGGGTGCGGGATGATGGCGGTCCGGACGACGCTCCGCGCCTCGGACCTCCCCGAGGACCGCGCCCCGCTGCGCGCCGCCATCGAGCGCGCCGTGCCGCACGGCCGCACCAACAACGGCGGCCGCGGCGACCGCGGCGCGTGGGCGAGCCCGCCCGAGCGCGTCCGCGCGGCGTGGGAGGGGCTCGCGCCCGGCTACGCCCAGGTCGTCGAGGCGCTCCGCTCGATCGCCCGCGGCCCCACCCTCGAACACCTCGGGACGCTCGGGACCGGGAACCACTTCATCGAGGTGACCGTGGACGAGACCGACCAGGTCTGGCTCATGCTTCACTCCGGGTCGCGCGGCGTCGGGAACCGGATCGGCTCCGACTACGTCGAGCTTGCGAAGCGGGAGGCGAAGCGCTGGTTCGTCCCGCTCCCGGATCCGGCGCTCGCGTACTTCCCCGAGGGGTCGGACCTCTTCGGCGCGTACCTGCACGCCGTCACCTGGGCGCAGGAGTTCGCGGCGACGAACCGCGCGCTCATGATGGAGGCGGTGGTTGAGGGGCTCGCGGCGTCCGGCCGGCTCCCGGAGTTCACGCTCGACGGCGAGCGGGTGAACTGCCACCACAACTACGTGGCCCGGGAGCACCACCTCGGGAAGAACGTCCTCGTGACCCGCAAGGGCGCGATCCGCGCGCGGGCGGGCGAGCTCGGGATCATCCCCGGCTCGATGGGCGCGCGGTCGTACATCACGCGCGGCCTCGGGAACGCCGAGGCGTTCGAGAGCGCGAGCCACGGCGCCGGCCGGGCGATGTCGCGCACCGCGGCGCGGAAGGCGTTCACGGTGCAGGATCACGCGCGGGCGACCGCCGGGATCGAGTGCCGCAAGGACGCCGAGGTGATCGACGAGACCCCGGCGGCGTACAAGCCGATCGACGCGGTCATGGAGGCGCAGCGGGACCTCGTCGAGGTCGTCCACACGCTCCGCCAGGTCGTCTGCGTGAAGGGGTGAACGATGCGCGTGCTCGAACTCGACGGCGCGAAGGGAGAGGGCGGCGGCCAGGTGCTGCGGTCGGCGCTCGCCCTCTCCCTGGTCACCGGGGCGCCGTTCCGGATCGTGAACATCCGCGCCGGCCGGAAGCGCCCCGGCCTCATGCGGCAGCACCTCACGGCCGTCGAGGCGGCCGCCGCGATCGGCGGCGCGCGGGTCGAGGGCGCGGAGATCGGCGCGCGCGCCGTCACCTTCCACCCCGGCCCGGTGCGGGCCGGGGACTGGCGGTTCTCCGTCGGCACCGCCGGGAGCGCCACGCTCGTCTTCCAGACGGTCTTCCCCGCGCTCGCGCTCGCCGGCGGGCCCTCGACGATCACCGTCGAGGGCGGGACGCACAACCCGATGGCCCCGCCGTTCGACTTCCTCGCGCGCGCCTTCCTCCCGCTCGTGGAGCGCATGGGCCCGCGCTGCGCCGCGACGCTCGAGCGGCCCGGGTTCTACCCCGCGGGCGGCGGGCGGTTCCGGGTGGCCATCGAGCCCGCGCCGCGCTTCGGCCGGCTCGAGCTCCTCGAGCGCGGCGCGATCCAGGCCCGGCGTGCCACCGCGGTGGTCGCGCTCCTGGGCCGGGCCATCGCCGAGCGCGAGCGCGCCGAGCTCCGCAGGCGCCTCGGGTGGGAGCCGGCCTGGCTGCGGATCGAGCACGCGAAGGACGCGGTCGGCCCCGGGAACGTCGTCACCGCCGAGGTGGAGAGCGAGCACGTCACCGAGGTCTTCACCGGCTTCGGCGAGCGCGGCGTCTCCGCCGAGCGCGTCGGCGCGGGCGTCGCCGACGAGGTCGCCGCGTACCTCGCCGCCGGCGTCCCGGTGGGCACGCACCTCGCGGATCAGCTCGTGCTGCCGATGGCGCTGGGCGGCGGCGGCGTCTTCCGCACGCTCGCGCCGAGCGGGCACACGCGGACGCACCTCGAGCTCCTGCGCGCGTTCCTCTCCGTGGAGGCGCAGGTCCGGCAGGTGTCGGAGCAGGTCTTCGAGATCGAGGTCCCGGGCCGGGGCTGACGGTGAAGGTCCGCTCGCCCTGAGCCAGTCGAAGGGCGAGCGGCAGGAGGACCTCGGGAGCTGCCAGCAGCGGCGCCGGCATCGCCGGCCCCCGTCCTGCGCATGGGCCTTCCGGTCCATGGAACCGCACGGGTTCGACTCCCATCCCGCCCGCCTCCGGGGACCAGCGCGGTCCCGGCGGCGGTCGCCGGGCCCAGCGGGTCGAGAGACCCCCGCCCGGCGATCGTGGTCCCCGGAGGTCGGGCGCAGTCCGAAGTGCCCCAACAGCTCGTGCTTCGACAGGCTCAGCACGAGCGGAGTCAGGAGGAGGCAGTCATGACCGAGCTCGTCGTCATCGTCGTCGCGGGCACCCTCGCCATCCTCGGCGTGCGGCACGCGCTGCGGCCGCTCTTCCGCAGGGTCGTGATCCACGACTACGAGGCCGGCCTCCTCTACCGGAACGGGCGCTTCGTCCGCCGGCTCGGCGCGGGCTCGCACCTCCTCCTCGCGCCCCGGCGCGAGATCCGGGTGCTCGATCTCCGGCGCCACTTCGCGACCGTCGCCGGCCAGGAGGTCCTCTCGCTCGACCACGTCGGCCTCAAGGTGAGCCTCGCGGTGAGCTACGAGGTCGCCGAGCCGGAGGCCGCGGCCCATCGCGTCCGGGATCACGAGGAGGCGCTGCACGTCCTCGTGCAGCTCGCGCTCCGCGCCGCCGTCGCGGCCGTACGGATCGAGGACCTCCTCGCGCAACGCACGGAGCTCGGCCGGAAGCTCCAGGCCGCGGTCGCACCCGACGCGGAGGCCATCGGCCTGCGGGTGCACGCCGTCGAGGTGAAGGACGTCATGTTCCCCGGGGAGCTCAAGAAGATCTTCGCCGAGGTGGTCCGGGCGCAGAAGGAAGGCCATGCCGCGCTGGAGCGCGCCCGCGGCGAGACCGCCGCGCTGCGGAGCCTCGCGAACGCCGCGCGGCTCGTGCAGGACAGCCCCGCGCTCCTCGAGCTGCGGGCGCTCCAGTCGGTGGCCGTCGCGGCGGCGAACGGCGGGAGCGTGGTGCTCGGGGTGCCGCAGGCGACGGTCGCCGCGGCGCGCAGCGCGCGCGCAAAGCGCGACGATGAGGGGTAGGATCGCGCCGCCCCCATGCCCCAGCTCACCGCGCTCGCCAAGGTCGTCCCCGTCCTCCTCGTCATCGGCTTCGGGGTCGTCCTCCGGCGGTCGCGGCTCCTGAGCCCGTCCGCCGCGGGCGAGCTGAAGCGGCTGGTGGTGAACGTCACGCTCCCGGCCCTGCTCTTCCTCGCCTTCGCGCGGCTGGAGGTGCACGGCCGGTCGCTGAGCCTCGTCGGCGTCGTGTTCCTCGCGTGCCTGCTGGGGCTGCTCCTCGGGGTGGCGCTCCGGCGCGTCGCCCGCATCCAGGCCCGCACCTTCCCCGTGCTCCTCACCGGGTTCGAGGCGGGGATGATGGGCTACGCGCTCTACGCGTCGATCTACGGGCAGGAGCACCTGCACCGGTTCGCGCTCGTGGACCTCGGCCACGTGGTCTTCGTGTTCGCCGTGCTCATGCCCTTCCTCGAGCGGAGCACGCGCGGCGCCCGGCCGCTTCGCGAGACCCTCCGCAGCATCGCGCGCACGCCGGTCATCGTGGCCATCGTGCTCGGGCTCCTCGCCGGCGGCACGGGGCTCCTCGGGGCCGCGTCCGCCTCGCCGCTCGGCGCGGCGCTCCCCGACGCCGTCGCCCTGGTCGGCGGGCTCACCACGCCGCTCGTCGCGCTCCTCGTCGGGTTCGATCTCCGGCTCGAGCTCCGGGGCCTCGGGCGCCCCGCGCTCACGCTCGCGCTGCGGCTGCTCCTCTGGATCCCGGTGGGGCTCGCGGTGGCGGAGCTCCTCGTCCGGCGCTGCCTGGGCCTCGACGCGGGCTACGCGGCGGCCGTGATGCTCCTCGTGGTCCTGCCGCCGCCGTTCGTGGTCCCGATCTTCCTGCCCGAGCACGAGCGCGCCGAGCTGGACTTCGCCGTCCGGACGCTGGCCCTCGCGACGGTCGTCGCCCTCGCCGGCGTGACGG
Organism: Anaeromyxobacter sp.; assembly: GCA_035627135.1. Taxonomy (GTDB): domain Bacteria; phylum Myxococcota; class Myxococcia; order Myxococcales; family Anaeromyxobacteraceae; genus Anaeromyxobacter. The sequence goes on from DASPMI010000119.1 coordinate 23,636, forward strand.
CGGTCGCGGTCCTCCTCCCGGCGTAGGCGGGACGCGCGCCGGCCCTTCCCGGCACGCCGCTTGCGATGCGTGAGGAACGCGACGTCCCAACCAGGAGCCGCCAAGATGCGCGCCTCTCTCCTCGAACGCGTCCTCCTTGCCACGCGCAGGCGTGGCCGCGAAGCCGCGGTCGTCCTCCTCTCCGCCCTCGCGGTCGCCCTGTGGGCGCTCCGCGGCCGCTGGGTCCCCGGCGGCTTCCCCTATCTCCCCTACAACCTCGTCCTCGCCTGGATCCCGTGGCTCCTCGGGCTCGCCGCGGTCCGGGCGCGGTCCACGCTCGGCTGCCTCGCGGTCCTCCCCGCCTGGCTCCTCTTCCTCCCGAACGCGCCGTACCTCGTGACCGATCTCCTGCACCTCCGGCCGCGCCCGCCGGTGCCGGTCTGGTTCGATGCGCTCCTCTACGGCGCGTTCGCGATCGCGGGGAGCGCGCTCGGCTGGACCTCGCTCTCGATGGTGCGCGAGCGGGCCGCCGCGCTCGTGGGTGAGGTGCGTGCGGAGCTCGCGGCGGTCGCGGTCTCGCTCCTCGCAGGGTTCGGCATCTACCTCGGCCGGTTCGGGCGCTGGAACAGCTGGGACGCCTGGCAGCGGCCGCGGGCGCTCCTCGCGGGCGCGGCGGCGTCGGTCTCCGTTCGCGCGGCCGTGTTCAGCCTGCTCTTCGGCGCGTTCGTGTGGGCGGGCTACCTCATGGTGGCGCGGGTCGACGCGCCGGGGCGGGAACCGTCGTAACCTCCGCGCCGGAGGGACGCTCGCGTCCACGCTGCTCGTCGCCGCCCTCGCCGCCGAAAAGGTGGCCGTCCCCGCCAGGCGATCGCCGCGGACCACGTCGCGCTCGCGCTGGACTGGTCGCGCATCACCGTGTTCCGGCGCGAGGAGCCGGAGGAGGCCGAAGGCCGCCGTGGACGGCCGAGGACCACTGCCTGCGCGGCAGCGTGTACGAGGAGTGCGGTGTGCGAACCGGGGTGAGACCTCCGGCTGCGCCCCGGTGACGTCACGGTGCGGCCCCGCGCGCGCGCCGGCCCGCGCCGGCGCCGGCCAGGATCACCCCCACCGGCTGCAGCGCGAGGAGCAGCATCGCCGCGAGCAGGCCGGCGCGGTCGGCGGTGAGCCCGACCACCACGGGCACGGCGAGGTCGAGGACGCTCAACGCGGACGCGACCGCCTGCACGACGTGCGGGCGGCCCGGCAGCGCCGCGAAGGCGCGCGCCTTGAGGAGCGGGTAGTGCGCCGCCGTGAAGAGGCCGCACACGGCTGCGGCCGCGGCGCTCGCGCCCCAGTGCGGCGCGGCGAGCCAGGCGAGGTGGCTCCCGAGGGTGCCGAGCCCGGAGGCGAGGAGGAGGGCGCGCGGGGAGAGCCGGGGCGCGAGCCGCGCGAGGAGCGCCGCGCCGGCGACGGCGCCGAGCTCCCAGGCGACGAAGATCGCCGCTCGCGCCGCCGGACCCGCGTCGAGCCGCGCCGCGAGCCAGAGCGCGCCGAAGGACACGAGCACCTCGTCCATGAACGAGCAGAGCACCACCGCGAGCGACCAGCCGAGGAGCGCGGGGGCGCCGAGCGCGGTGCGAAGCGCCTCGCGGAGCGGAGCCTCGGGCGCCGCCGCGTCGTCGGGTGCAGCCGCGGGGTGCGGCGCGCGCGCCAGCGCGACGGCATGCGCCGCCGTGACGACCGCGGTCGCGAGCACCGCGCCCCGCCACCCGAGGCCGAGCGCGACGGAGGCCGCGAGCGCCGCCGGGGCGAGCAGGTCGCCGGCGATCCCGGCGAGGGTCCAGCGGGCGAGGGCCGCCTCGCTCCGACCTGGCGCGGCGGCGGCCAGGGCCGACTCGGCGAGCCCGGTCCCGAGCCCGCTCCCGGGGCCGTAGAGCGCGAGCGCGGCGAGGAGCACGGGGTAGCTCGGCGCCGCCGCGGCGGCGACGAGCGAGCCGGCCATGAGCGCGAGGCCGAGCGTGCGGAGCGCCCGCGCGCGCCTACCGTGTGCGAGCGCGAGGAGCGGCGGCTCGAGGACGAACCCGAGGA
>DASPMI010000120.1:0-95364 GCA_035627135.1 Anaeromyxobacter sp.
CACCACGACCACGCTCGAATCCATGGCGACGGCAACGTAGGGCGCGCACGCCTGCACGGCGGCGCTCCAACCGGAGCGGTGACGGTGTGCGCACCCCGCGCCCGATCGCCGCGAACCGTTGTTCGAGGCCCCGCCGTGCGCAGCTTTCTCGCAGCCACGGCGGAGGTGAGGACCTGCGGCCGGGGCGCCGTCCGGGCATCGATCGAAGAGGTGAGCGCCTGGCGGCGGCGGCGGCTGCCGCATGGAGCGGTGGCACGCACTGGAGGGGGTACAACATGGTGAAGAAGATGAGGTACCTGCTGGTCGCAGGGCTGGCCGCCCTCGCGCTCAGCGGGCGGGCGCTGGCGACCGACGACACGGGCAGCAGCGCGACGAGCGACACCAGCACCGGCACGACCTCGGACATGGGCACCGGCACCACCGGCGATACCGGCATGGGCACCGGCGCGACCGGCGACACGGGCCTGGGCACGGGCACCACCGGCGACACGGGCCTGGGCACGGGCGCGACCGGCGACACCGGCATGGGCACCGGCGCGACGGGTGACACCGGCATGGGCACCGGCGTGACCGGTGACACGGGCATGGGCACCGGCACCACGGGTGACACCGGCATGGGCACGGGCACCGGCGCGGGGACGGGCACCGGTACTACCACCGAGACCACCGAGTAGCGGAGCCAGCGGCTCTTGGGCGGGGCGGCCCGGACGGGATCGCCCCGCCCACGCGGTGTCCCCCACCTTCCTGAGACTGCGCTACGCTGGCGGCTTCGAAGGAGGCCGCCATGAGCGCCATCCAGGCAGCCGAGCGGTTCCTGCAGCTCCGCCGCATCGCGTTCGTCGGCGTGTCCCGCGACCGCGCCGACTTCTCCCGCAGGGTCTACGAGGCGTTCCTCGCGCGGGGCTACGACGTCGTGCCCGTGAACCCCGCCGTCCCGGACGTCGATGGCCGGCCTGCGTTCGCGAGCGTCGCCGAGATCACTCCGCCGGTGGAGGGCGCGTACTTCCTCGTGCCGCCCGCCGTGGCCGAGCGCGCCGCGCGCGAGGCCCTCGACGCCGGGGTGCGCCAGCTCTGGTTCCACCGGGGCGGCGGCCCGGGCGCGGCCTCGCCCGCGGCGCTCGCGCAGTGCGCGGCCGCGGGCGTGACCCCGGTGACCGATCTGTGCCCGTTCATGGTCCTGCCCGGGACGGGGTTCGGGCACCGGCTCCACGGCTGGTTCCGGAGGCGGAAGCTCGCGGCCGAGCGCGCGTAGCGCATCCCGCGCTCGCCCGGCGCCGCTCAGGCCTGACGCGGCGCGGGCGTCCCCTCGGTCGCCGGCCGGTGGGCGCGCGAGGGTGCGCGCTCGAACGCCGGCGCGAGCTTCGCGAGCGCGAACGCCGCGGTCGCCATGACGAGGTCCCGCGCCGCCACGTCGAGGAAGCGCCCCGTGGTGAAGAGCTCGAGCGCGATGGCGGCGAGCCACGCCATCGCCACCCACGCGAAGATGCGCGCGAAGCGGAGCAGGATGGCGGCGCCCACGACGATCTCCACGATCCCGGCGAGGCGCATGAACGTCTCGGGGCTCACGGGCAGGAGCCGGACCGCGAGCGGGCTGAGGTAGCTCGGCCAGTCGGCGAGCAGGTTCAGGAACTTGTCGGCGCCGGCCGCGAGGGGGACGACCCCCAGCGCGACGCGCAGCGCGTGATAGGCGATCTCGGAACGTCTCTCGTCCATGGCGTGTCCTCCTGGTTCGTGCTCATGGATGGAGGAGGGCCGTCCGAGGTGACGCCGGTAACCTTCGCCGTGCCCCCGCGTCGGAGGTGGACATGAACGCTCCGTCGCCATCCCCGCGGCTTCGCCCCGAGGCCTACCCCGCCGACGAGGAGATCGTCGCCCGGGTCCGGGCCGGCGACGTCGCCCTGTTCGAGGTGCTCATGCGCCGCCACAACACCCGGCTCTACCGGGCGGTGCGCGGCATCCTCCGCGACGAGGCCGAGGTGGAGGACGCGATGCAGCAGGCCTACCTCCGGGCGTACGCCGCGCTCGGCGAGTTCGAGGGGCTCTCCTCGTTCTCCACCTGGCTCGTGCGGATCGGGCTCAACGAGGCGCTCGGCCGGGTCCGCAAGCGCCGCAGCTTCGTGCCGGTGGAGGCCGGCGAGGCCACGGAGGGTTCCATGAACGACCAGCCCGATCCCGAGGAGCGCACTGCGTCGCGGCAGGCGCTCGCGCTGCTCGAGAGCGCGATCGACCGCCTGCCCCCAATCCACCGCAGCGTGATCCTGCTGCGCGAGGTGGAGGGCCTCTCGACGGAGGAGGCCGCCCGCGCGCTCGGCGTCAGCGAGGCCGTCGTGAAGGTGCGCCTCCACCGCGCCCGCGCCGCCCTGCGCGACGTCCTCACCCGCGATCTCGGCCGGAACGCGAGCGACGCGTTCCCGTTCCCCGCCGAGCGGTGCGATCGGATCGTCCGCGCCGTGCTCGCGCGGATCCTCCCCGCGGCGTGAGGGATCAGGGGAGCGGCACGCTCGGTCGCTCGTCCCCCGTCAGGAAGCGGACGGCGCACGTCGCCTCGGGGTCGGCCGCGGGCGCGCGGAGCTCGCACCCGTAGCTGCACGCGATGCCGCCACACGTGGACGCCTGGTGGGCGCGATGAGCCCAGATCCGGATGCAGATCGCCGTACCGTCGCGCGGGCACCGGTCCGCGCCGGACGCCGGCGGGAAGTCGCTCCCGCAGCCGCTCCACGTCGGGGGCCCGAGCAGCGCCTCGGCCTCCGAGGCGCCCGCACCGCTCGCGGCCAGCGAGGCGCAGATCGCGCGCATCTCGGCGACGTGGTCCGCTTCTGGATCGCGGTCGCAGGCCGCCGCGGCCATGGCCACGGCGAGGACGGCGGCGGGGGTGCGGGCGTGCATGCCGGCGGAGCTTAGCCGGCGCGGCGCGGGCGGTCACCTGGCCCGGGCCGCACCCCGAGGAGGAGGACGTGGCGCGCGCCTCCGCCCTCGCGCGCGGGCACCACCTCCGCAGAGGCGGCGAGGCCCACCCGCCCCAGCGTCTTCAAGTATTCCGGCGCGGGCCCCGCCGACCATACCGCGAGCACGCCGCCCGGCCGGAGCGCCGCGGCGCACGTCGCGGCCCCCGCGACGCCGTAGAGCGCGGCGTTCTCGGGCCGCCCCACCGCGGCGCTGCGGCTCGCGGGCCCGTTGTCCACGTCGAGCAGCACTGCGTCGAAGCGGCCCGGCCGGCCGGCGGCGACGGAGAGCACGTCGCGCTCCACGACCTCCACCCTTGCGTCCGCGAGCGGGTGGCCCGCGGCGGCGCCGAGCGGCCCGCGGTTCCAGGCCACCAGCTCGGGGACGAGCTCGGCGACGACGACGCGCGCCTCCGCCGGGAGCGCGTCGAGCGCCGCCCGGAGCGTGTACCCCATGCCGAGGCCGCCGACGAGCACGGCGCGTGGTCGGGCGGCGCGCGCGAGCGCCGCCCGCGCGAGGGCCTCCTCCGACCCGTGCGTCCTCGAGCTCATGAGCACGCGGCCCGCTGCCCGCACCACCCACTCGTCGGCCCGGCGCGCGAGCTCCCACCTCGCGCCACCGGGCGCCCGCGCTTCGGCGACCTTCGTCCAGGGGAGCACGCCGACATGGATACCGCACCTTCGCGGCCCGCGGGCGCGCGTGCGTCGAGGTCGCCTGCCGCCGGCCGCGGTGCGTGCGCCTGCGCGGGCGGCCGCGCACGCCTGACCCCCTTCCCGATTGGGGTGAGCGAGAATTCCGTGCGGACGCGAGGCCCGGCGCCGAGCAGATCACGCCGACCAGCGCACCGCACCGGCGGCGCCGCGGGGGACCGTGGAACGCGAAGACCTCGTCCGAGGAGTGGGGAGCATCGTCCTCGTCGGGGACGGAGGCGGCTCCGCGCACGCGCTCGTGGACGAGCTGCGCCTCCGGCGCGCCGTGCGCGCCGTGCTCGACGCGCGGCTCTGGCCGGTGGTCGTCGTCGTGAGCGATCCCGCGGACGAGTTCCGTGCCTCGCTCGCCGGGTTGCCCGTCGCCACGGTCGCCAGCGAGGCGCGCGCGGCCGGGCAGGCCGGCGCGCTCCGGCGCGGGCTCATGCGCGTCGCGGAGTGCGCGCCCGAGGCGGTGGGCGTCGTCGTGGTCGCGTGCGAGCCGCCCGTCGATCCCGACCACCTCTGCGCCCTCGCCGCCGCCGCGCGCCCGGGCCGTGCCCTCGCCGCCTCGAGCCACGACGGGCAGCTCGGGCTGCCCGTCTTCTTCCCCGCCGCCGTCTTCCCCGAGCTCAAGGCTCTGCCCGCGCACGAGCGGTGCACGGACGTGCTGGCGCGCCACGCGGGCGAGGTCGAGGCGGTGGTGCGGCGGTAGGCGAGCCCGCCGCACCCGTTCACTACGGTCTCCAGCGGAGGATCGTCCCGGTCGAGCCGACTGCCCAGACGTTCTCGGCATCGGAGCCCCAGACGTTCTCGAGGGTGACACTTGCTCCGCTCGGAACGGAGGACCACGCGGTCCCGCTCCAGCGCAGGATCGTTCCCACGGCCCCGACGGCCCAGACGTCGCTCGGGCCGCTACCCCAGACGCCGTTCAGACGACTCGTGGTCCCCGCCGCCGAGCTGCTCCAGCTCGTTCCATTCCAGTGCAGGATCGTGCCGCCGTCCCCCACCGCCCAGACGTCGCCAGGGCCGAATCCCCAGACCGCTCGCAGATTGCTGGACGTCCCGCTCGGGGAGCGAGTCCAGGTCGTCCCGTTCCACCTCAGCGCGGTCCCCGCATCGCCGACCACCCAGACGTCGTTCCGTCCGCTCCCCCACACGCCGTTCAGGTTGCTCGTGGTCCCGCTCGTCGAGCCGGTCCAGCTCGAGCCGTTCCACAGACGGATGGTGCCGCCCTCGCCCACCGCCCACACGTGGCTCGCGCTGTCGCCCCAGACCGCTTCGAGCGTCGACGTGGTTCCACTCGCGACCGCACTCCAGCTACTCCCGTTCCATCGGCGGACGTCGCCGCCCGCCCCCACCGCCCAGACATCGGCGGCAGAGCTGCCCCACGTTCCATAGGTGGAGGACGTCGAGTTCTTCGCGACGCTCAACCGCACCTCGCCTTCCCACCGGAGCGCTCGCTCGCCGGTACCCATCACCCAGACGCCGCCGCCTGGCGCTCCCCAGACGCCGTACCCCGTGCTCGTGTACCTGGTGACAGCTGGGAACCAACCTGCGCCGGTCCACCGTGAGATCACACCGTACTGTCCCACGGCCCAGACGTCGTTCGGCGCGCGCCCCGAAACCGCCTTCAGCGTCGAGCCCGAGATCGTGCTCCGCGACCAACCGACGCCGTTCCAGTGGTAGGCGACGGTCGTCAGCCCGAAGCCGAGGCTCGAGACGGCCCAGACGTCTCCACCATGGCTGCCCCACACGGACAGCAGGAGGAACGTGTCGCCGGTGTTTGTCGCGGACCAGGCACTCCCGTTCCAGTGCAGCGCGGTGCCCCCCCCGCCCACGGCCCACACATCGACGGCGCTGAAGCCCCACACGTCGCGGAGCGGGCTCGTGACGCCGCTCGAGACGCTGGACCACGCGGTCCCGTTCCAGTGGAGCGTCGTCCCGGTCGCGCCCACGGCCCAGACGTCGTTCCCGCCGCTTCCCCAGACGCTCTCGAGCTCCACCGCAGTGTTGCTCGCGGCTGCGGTCCACGCCGTACCGTTCCAGCGGAGGGTGGTGCCGTTCTCGCCCACCGCCCAGACGTCGTTCGCGCCGGAGCCCCAGACTGCGTTCAGGCGGGCGGTCGTGTTGCCCTCGACGGAGGTCCAGGCGAGGCCGTTCCAGTGCAGGACGACTCCGCCCTCCCCGACGGCCCAGACATCGTTCGCGCCCGTTCCCCAGACTGCATGGAGAGCACGAGCCGTTCCGCTCTCGAGCTCGATCCAGGTAGTCCCGTTCCAGCGGAGGATCGTTCCGACCTCGCCGACGGCCCAGGCCGTGTCGGCGTCGAACGCCCAGACGTCGTGGAGCGTGTTCGTGGTCTGCTCGGGATTCTCCCAGCACCAGCCGGGGCCGCACCCCGTGCACAGGACGACCACGCCCTCGGCGTCCGCGCTCCCGATCGCCCCCGTCCCGTTCGACACCTCGCAGACTTGCGGGCTGGGCTGCTCCGCGACCGTGACGGCGAAGTGGCTCCCGCTCGGGAGCAGGCCCGGCGCCGTGAAGGCCCCGTCCTCCGTCACCGCGAAGGTCTCGCCATTCACCTGCAGCACGAGCCCCGACCTCCGCAGGCCGCTGACGGTTCCGGCGAGCTGGTACGCCTCCGTCGAGCAGACGACGACGACGTCGGCGACGTCGCCCGTCACGGTGCCGGAGCCATTCTCGACCGTGCAGGTCTGCGCGGGGTCGGTGGGGTGCTGGGCCACCGAAACGTGGTATCGCGAGCCGTCCTCGACCTTCGTCCCGAACTTGAACGTGGTCGCGCCGGCCGGAACCGCGAGCTCGAGGTCGTCATGCAACTGCAGCACGAGCCCGCTCCCCGTCAGGCCCGTGACGGTGCCGGCGATGCTCCTCAGCTTTCCGGGCGCGCTCTCGCCGCACCCTGCGGCCAGCAGGACCAGCGGGAGCAACCAAGACGACCTCATCGCGTCGACGGCGTGCATATCCCCTCCTGCGCGCGGGTACCGCGGGACCGTTCTCGCGAGGGCTGCGCGCTCGGTGAGCGCGCACCCTTGTGCTCCTCGACGCGACTGTCGCCGCAGGCGTGCAGGACGGAGGACCCCGTCCTCCCGAGCGAGTGCAAACGACAGTGTCGAAACGCCGGTTGCATGCGGCGCCGCTTCGGCCGGCGCCTGCGGTCGAAGCGCTGGCCCTGCAGGACGAGGTGCTCGAGGAGCTCGAGCTCGCGGCCGCGGACTTCTCCGGGGAGGAACTCACGCGCTGCACGCTCCGCCGCGCGCGGCTGCGCGAGAGCCGCTGGGACGGCGTCCCGCTCGAGGAGTGCGTGTTCGAGGACTGCGCCTGAGCCGCTTCGCGGCGGGGCCGCGGACGGCGTCGGGCGTCGTGCACCTGCGCGGCGTCCGGTTCCGGGGCTGCCGGTGCACGGAGCGCGGACGGCTCCCCCGTGCCCGGCGCCGGGGGTCCGGCCTCGCCGACCCGTCGGGCGGAAACGTTCGTTCTCCGCGCCGTCGGGTCGAGCCGCGCAGCGGCAGCACCCCACACCCGAGAGAGGTGAGCCTCGCGCGGCGTGAACGTATACGGCTCGTGAACCGCGGCGGACGCGCTCGCGTCCGGGCGGGAGGGGGCACCATGGCGATCAACGCGATGGCGGAGGAGGTCTTCCGGTTCTCGGTGGTCCGCAACCCGGCGCGGGTCCCGCCCGAGCGGCTCCGCCAGACGGCCGTCCGGATCGTGCCCGAGGCCCCCGGGCCGGAGTACCGGTACTCCGTCGCGCTCGCCGCGCTCCGCAAGGACGGTGCGGCGCGGGGCGCGATCGTGGCGCACGCCGCCCGGTTCATGGCCGCGCCCGAGTTCGGCGCCCGCCTGCGAGCGCTGAACACGCCGCTCTGGCGGTTCGCCGAGCGCCTCTCCGCGCTCGCCCGCCCGAGGGCGAGCGACCTCGCCGACCTCGTCGTGGAGGTCTTCGGGAGGGACGCCGCCGCCGTGGCCGCCGATCCGGCGTTCCAGGCGGACGCGGTGGCCGTCGCCGACAGCCTCGTGCTCGTGGCCGTCGCCGCCCCGCCCGTCCCGGGGCTCCGGACGAGGCTCATGGAGGGCCGGCGCGCGGTCGCGCTCCTCCAGGGGCTCGCCGCCGCGCGCGCGGAGGACGGCGCGGCCGCGCTCGGGCTGCGCGCGGCGACGCTGCTCCTGCCGCCGGCGATCTTCCCGCTGCCGGACGCGAACGCGCGCACGCGCGCCGCGAACGCGGAGGCGCACGCCCGGAGGAAGGCCGCGCTCGAGGAGCGGACGGCCCGCGCGCAGCGGGCGCTGGAGGCGCTCGGCACCAACACGGCCGTCGCGGAGGAGCTGACGGGCACCCTCTCGCGGCACCTGTTCGACGTCATGCGCGAGAGCCCGGGCGAACCCCGGCGTGCGGCGCCCCTCTCCGTGCTTCCGCCGGGGAGGGTCGAGGGGCTGAGCGCCTCGGCGAAGAAGGTCGTCCTCGAGGAGCTCCGGATCCCCGCGACCGCGGTGGACGTCCCGTTCGTGGTGGACCAGCTCGAGCGGTCGAACCTGAAGCTCGGCCAGGAGCTCGCCACCCGGCTCGACGGCCTCCTCGTGAGCCCGGGCCCGTTCGCGATCACCACCTGCGGCGAGTGCGCGACCGTGGTGCTGCCGGAGCCGAAGCCGGAGAACGACTTCACGCCGGAGACGCGCGGCGAGGTGGAGGTCGTCGGGATCCAGGATCTGCTGATCGTCCGGCAGAAGCTGCTCGACTACCGCGTGGGGGAGATCTCGCACGTCGAGAACGTGCTCCAGGGCGAGAAGAAGGGCACCACCCACCGGAAGCTGAACCGGACCGAGCTCACCACGGTGCAGGAGAGCGAGAAGGAGCGGCTGCTCGAGAACGAGCTGCAGACGACGGACAAGTACGAGCTGCAGACCGAGGCGGCGCGCGTCCTCCAGGAGGACCGGAGCGTCGAGGCGGGCGTCACCGTGACCGCGTCGTACGGGCCCGTGAAGGTCGAGGCGCACGGGAGCTACGCCGGCGCCCAGAGCACCGAGGAGAGCCGCAGGTCTGCCTCCACCTTCGCGCGCGAGGTGGTGAGCCGCTCGCTCGAGCGGGTCCGCGAGCGGGTCGCCACCCGGACGACGCGCTCGGAGCTCACCGAGGTCGAGATCACGAACCTGCACCGGTTCGACAACACGGACGGCGCGGGGCACGTGTCGGGCGTCTACCGGTGGGTCGACAAGCGGTACCAGGCGCAGATCCTCAACTACGGACGGCGCCTGATGCTCGAGTTCATGATCCCGGAGCCCGCCGCGTTCCAGCGCTGGGCGACCGCGCGCAAGCGGACGCCCGCCCCGGACGTCCCCCGGCCCGAGCGCCCCGGGTTCTGCCGCAACGGCGTGTTCCACCCGCTCTCGCCCGCCGACCTGCAGCCCGAGAACTACCTGTGCTTCGTGGCCCGGTACAACGTGAAGAACGTGAACGCGCCGAGTCCGCGGTACGTGCGGGTCTCCGACGTGCTCAAGTACAAGATCGACGCGACCCAGGGCGAGCCGGTCGCGTTCGCCGAGACCAACGACAGCTTCAAGATCCCGGACGGCTACGCGCCGAAGGCGGTCAGCTACACGATCTCGGGCGGGAACGCGCACAGCGCGACGTTCCACAACGAGGACCACGACGACAACATGCTCGCGATGGTCGCGATCGCCGATCGCAAGGTGTTCCGCTACTACCGCAACGAGATCGGCGCGGCCGGCGGGAGCGACGTGTGGCCCGACATCGGGCAGGTCATCGAGTGGGGCAACCCGCTCTCCACCGTCGAGCAGCAGCTCGGGAGCTACCAGGCGGGCAGCCTGAGCGGCGAGTTCCCGCTGCCGTCCTCGAGCGACGGCAAGGGGGATCCGGACGTCATCAAGGTCTCGATCACCGGCCACACCACGCTGCCCCTGAGCGTCACGGTCCACTACACGGTGCTCTGCGAGCGGACGCTCACGAAGTTCCAGCAGTGGCAGCTCGAGACCTTCAACGCGATCGTGGACGCCTACGCCGCGCTCCGGTCCGAGTACGACGACGCGGTCCGGAGCGCGCTCGCCGCCGCGACGGAGCAGACGCTCCAGGGCCGGAACCCGGCGCTGAACCGCGAGGTCGAGCGCCGGGAGCTGAAGAAGGGGGCGATCTCGCTGCTCACCGGGCAGCAGTACGACTCGTTCAACGCGATGGAGGAGGACCCGCAGACCGGCGCCCCGCAGCTCGATCTCGCGGACGCGGCCGCCGAGGGCCGGTTCGTGCGCTTCTTCGAGCAGGCGCTCGAGTGGACCAACCTGACGTACGTGTTCTACCCGTACTTCTGGGGCCGCAAGGACCGCTGGGCGGACGTCGTGGCGGCGGAGGATCCCGATCCGCTGCACCAGAAGTTCCTGCAGGCGGGGTACGCGCGCGTCTGGGCCCCGGTGCGCCCCGGGTTCGAGGCGGTCGTCCTCCAGTACGTGGAGCTGGGCGGCGAACCGTGGACCGAGAAGGACGCGCCGCTCCTGGGGGAGCCGGACGAGGGATCCGCGCCGGCGGTGGCGCTGATCGAGGAGCTCAAGGCGGAGCTGGGCGCGGACTTCGACGCGCGGCCGGGGACGATCGAGGTCCACGCCGGCAGCACGCTCGTCGCCGGCACGGGCACGGACTTCGGCCCGGATGACGTCGATCGCGCGATCCTGATCGCGCTCCAGGAGTACCGGATCACCGCCGTCGACCAGGCGACCCAGCAGCTCACGCTGCGTGAACCCTTCGCCGGGGAGGGCGCGGACGGTCTGGGGTACGCGGTCGGCGCGAAGTACGTGGGAGAGCCCTGGATCGTCCAGGTGCCGACCTCGCTCGTCCACCTGCGCGACGGCGCCGACCTGATCGGGGGCTGAGGCGCCCGTGGCGGACGGGATCGAATCGGAGGGGCCGAGCGCCGACGGGGACCTCGCGCTCCTCGACGAGCCGGGGTACGACCCCGAGGCGAGGTCCGACGACAACGACCGGCTCTCCCAGGTCTGGCTGAGCTCCGACTACCTCCGCCTGCGCCTGCGCACGAAGGGGGTCCCGACCGAGACGGAGCGCACGAGGCTGAAGGGGGCGCTCGTCTACCAGCTCACCACCGTCGCCCTCTACTGGCAGCTGGGGCTCCTGCTCGGTCGCGAGGGGAGCGTCCCCGCCGCGAAGGAGGTCCGCCTCTTCATCCTGCTCTTCCCGGGCGAGGGGAAGGACAACACCGGGATCAAGGATCTCAACGACAAGGTCATCGGGCAGTGGTGGACGGGCGAGTTCATCCGCCGGCGGTTCGAGGCCGTCGAGAAGCTCTTCGGAGGGCCGCGCTCGGACTGGATGGTCGCCGCCCAGACGTACAAGACGGCCTACCTCCTGACGTACCTGGGCGACCGCAAGGAGTTCGTGGCCAAGCTCGCCCAGCTCGACGCGGCGCTCTGCGAGATCCTGAAGAAGGTCCTCGACGAGGCGGAGCCGGAGGCGAGCGCGGCGCAGAAGAAGGAGATCAAGAAGCTCCGCCGGAAGCTCGGGAAGCGGAACTACCGCTTCGACCTCTTCTTCGGGACCCGCGCGCTGAAGCCGGGCGGCGCCGGGCGGCTCGAGACGGTCTTCCTGTTGGTGACCGAGGCGCTCAAGGGCGCGGCCCTCGCGCGGTTCGTCGCGAAGACGAGCACGCTCCGGACGAGCCAGGCGAAGAAGACGGCGAAGGGGCTCGTCGCGCCGGATCCCAGGAAGCTCGATCCCCGGGGGAAGGCGTTCGACTGGCGCGAGTACATGAAGGCCTCCGACCTCGCCGAGCGCATCAAGAAGCTCTTCGTCGGCGGCTACACGAAGGACGTGCCGCTCGTGCTCAACGAGATCTACGTGGACACGGTCTGGACGTGGGCCTTCCTGAAGCGCAAGAACCTGTACTGGGGGAACCCGGACACCGTCCGCGACGTCCGGAAGCGCAAGCTCCAGTCCGCGCCGCTCCGCGAGGGGAACATGACGTACTCGTTCCCCGTCCAGAAGGAGCTCCTCGAGGTCTGGCTCGTCGTCCTCAACCTGCTCGACTACGTGAAGCGCTTCGAGACGCCCGAGTTCGCGAAGGAGCTGCAGCGGTACCACGACGACGCGCTGGAGGTGTTCACGCAGCTCGGCACCGCGTCGAAGGACGTAGACTGGGCGAAGCTGGAGAAGGTCCTGACCCACGACGTGCGGCAGCACCGGCCCATCGCGGTGTTCGAGACGGCCTCCGAGTTCCAGTTCTACGCCTTCGCGGCGGATCACCGGCAGCGGATCTTCTTCAGCATGGACATCCGGGACATGGGCGTCGAGCTCATGCTCCACTACGAGCACTCGAACCGCGAGGTCGGGTACCACCGCCACTCCGACGAAGACCTCATGGTGGAGACCTTCCGGGCGAGCGACGCGATCGACGCGCGGCGGCGGTTCACGTACGACCGCGCCGTCGCGGTGTTCGAGAAGTACTACGACCTCCTCGCCCGCAACCCCGCCGCCGCGACCGCGGCCGCGGTGGACGCGTTCGCCGGCGAGACGATCGGCAAGCTCGGCACGTTCGGCGAGAGCGTCCAGATCATGCTCGGCGGCGACGAGGTGTACGCCGCGGCGCACCCGCTCTACGCGCACCACGTGCCGGCGATCGTGAAGGAGCTCGACACCACCCCCTACGGCAAGAAGGGCACGGTGGACCTGCGGGCCTCCGTCGCGTTCTCGAGCGCGCCGGCGCTGGAGCAGGACCGGCAGCGGCGCGAGATCCAGCTCTCGCACCAGGAGGCCATGAAGCTCGCGGAGGAGGCCCCGGCCGGCCTGAAGGAGCTGGAGCGGACGCACCGCCGCATCGCGCGGCTCATCGAGATGCTGGAGGCGAACCCGAAGAAGAGGGACAAGGCGCCCCCGTTCCGGAAGCGGCTCGACGCGCTCCCGATCAAGCGGCTCTTCGCCCGCGCGAAGCACCGGTGGCCGCGGCGGCTCCAGGCGAAGGAGTTCGACGCGCTGGTGGCGGCGCTGCGCCGGGGCGAGCTCCGCGCCGCCGAGGAGACGGGCAAGTTCGATCTCGTGGACTACGACGGGAAGATCGTGAAGGAGAAGAAGCTGCGGGAGGACGCCGCCGCCCTCGAGGCCGCGGTCCGGCAGGTGGTCGGTCGCGACAACACCCGCGTGCACCTCCCGCCGGTGACCGAGATGCCCAAGGAGCCTGGGTGGCTCGAGGAGCTCCTGGACATCTGGAGCTGACGTCGCGCGGCTACCCCGGCGCCGGGTGTCCCAGGGCCGCCTCCGGGACGACGCCCCAGCGCGGGCGCCGGTGCTCCTCGACGACCGCGCGCACGTCGGCGACCACCTGCTCGACCTGCTCGTCCGTCATCGCCGAGTAGAGCGGCAGCGACACCGAGCGGGCGAAGACCGCGTGCGCGACGGGGAGGCTCTCCGGCTCGTAGCCGAAGGTGTCCCGGTAGTACGGGTGCTCGTGCAGGGGGATGAAGTGCACCGACGTCCCGACGCCGCGCGCGCCGAGGGCCTGGATGAAGGCCGCCCGGTCGATCTCCAGCCTCGCGGGATCGACCTTGACGACGTAGAGGTGGTGGGCGTTCGTGCGATCGGGCGGGGGGTGGAGGCGCTCGAGCTCCTCGAGGTCCTCGAACGCCTCGTCGTACCGGGCGGCGATCGCGGCGCGCCGCGCGCGCATCTCCTCGGCCCGCGCGAGCTGGGCGAGTCCCAGCGCGGCGGCGAGGTCGGAGAGGTTGTACTTGAACCCCGCGGCGAGGATCTCGTAGTACCAGCTCCCGTCCGCCATGTAGCGCTTCCAGGCGTCGCGCGAGATGCCGTGGAGGGACATGATCCGCATGCGATCCGCCCAGTCGGCGCGGGCGGTCACGGCGGCGCCGCCCTCGCCGGTGGTGATGGTCTTGGTCGCGTAGAACGAGAAGCAGGTCACGTCGGCGAGCGCCCCCACGTTGCGCCCGCGGTAGGTGCAGGGGAACGCGTGCGCGGCGTCGGCGATCACCGCGATCCCGCGCGGCCGTGCCAGCGCGGTGATCTCGTCCATGTCGGCGGGCACTCCGCCGAAGTGGACCGGGACGATCGCGCGGGTGCGCGGCCCGATCGCGTCGGCGATCGCCTCCGGATCGACGTTGTGATCGGAGGCGCGCACGTCCACGAGGACCGGGACCGCCCCGAGGTAGTCCACCACCTCGGCCGTCGCCGCGAAGGTGAGGGTGGGGACGATCACCTCGTCGCCCTCGCGGACGCCGGCGGCCTCGAGCGCGAGGTGGAGCGCGGCGGTGCACGAGCTCACGGCGAGGCAGTGCGGGGCGCCGACGGCGGCGGCGAAGTCCGCCTCGAGCGCCTTGGCGCGCGGGCCGGTGGTGATCCAGCTCGAGCGCAGCACCTCGACCACGCCGTCGATCTCGGCCTGGGTGACGTGCGGCAGCGCGAAGGGGATGAAGGCGTGCGCGGGCATGGCGGGCCTCTAGGTGCGGGCGGCGGCGCGCGCGCGGCCGGCGAGCGCGCGTGCCAGGGTGGTGAGGGGCGCGGGACGGTGGGGGAAGAGCCGCGCCGCGAGGCGATCGGCCTGCGCGACGACGCGCCGGGCGTCGCGCGCGAGCCGCCGCGCGACGACCCGCGCGACGTCGCCGGGTCGCAGCGACGCCCAGCTCCGGAGGACGGCGTACGACGCGACCTCCGCCGGCGCGCCCCCGAGCTCGCGCTTGTAGCCGGCGTCGCCCATGAGGAAGTGGTAGGTGCGGGCGCCGCGCGCGATGCAGTGGCGGAAGGCGGCGACCTGGCACAGCTTGCCGGGCCGGTACCTGGCGTACGCGTCGTCGTGGCCGATCACCCACCCGAAGACCTCGGGGCCGGCGAGGACGTACACGACGCCGCCGCAGACCCGGTCGCCGTCGAGCAGCGCCGTGACGGCGCCGTGGGCCCGCGCGACCCGGTAGATGCCCTCCTCGTACGCAGCGTCGATCGTGGACCGCGTGCTCTTGGACGCCATGCGGGCGTGGTGCAGCCGCACCACCTCGGCGATCCAGGCGCGCGGCACGTCGTCGCCCTCGGCGGTGGCGAAGCGCGCGCCCGGGTGATCCCGCGCGAGGCGGCGCTCGAGGTACCGGAGCTGCGCGCGGGTGTCCTTCCCGAGCGTCCGCTCGTACTCCTCCACGCTCCCGGGCAGCGAGACCCGGCGCTCCGTCACATGCCGGACGACCAGCGCCGGACGGCCGAGGGCGCGTGGGTCCGGGAGCGCGTCCACGAGGTCCACCTGCACGCGGCGGAGCTCCCGATGGCGCCCGAAGAGCGCGTCGCAGAACGCGGCCAGGTCGGCGCCGGACGGCGCGGTGTATCTGCCGTACACGTGCGCCGAGGCGCCGGCGCGCCGGTACAGGAACGCGCTCCGCTCTCCGCCCGCGTGGTCCCGGACGATCGCCAGCGTCGCCGCGGCCGGCCGGTCGAAGTACTCGAGGAACGCGCGGCTGCAGGTGTAGCTCCGCGCGGCGCGCTCGTACCGCCCCCATTGCTCCGGCGCGAGCGGCGGGTCGAAGAACTCGACCTCGACGCCCGGCGCGGCGCCCGTCAGCTCCGCCGCACCTCGGGCCGCGCTCACGCCAACCCCGCGCGCGGCGCGAGCGCACGTCCGCCGGTCTGCATCGGCTTCCTCCCCTGTGCCGGATCTCCGGCGGCACACGGTAATCACCGGCGCGTGCGGCAGGAGATCTCGGTTCGAGGATGGTCGGCTGGATCTCGACCGCCGCGCGCGCGGCCCGCGTTCCCCCGGGGGCGGTGCGCCACCGCCCGGCGCTCCTTACTCGTGAAACGCTCACGGAGCGTCCAGGTGTGCGCGCGGCTGCGGCCGCGCGGGAGCGACCACGATCGGCGGGGGTGCGCGGTGAATCCGGAGGTCTTCGCGGAGTGGTTCCGCAGGCAGGGGCATCGTGTGGTCCGCACCGCGGGCAGCTGGTGGTACGAGGCCAGCCCGCGGGTCTGGCAGGCGTTCCCCCATCACTGGACGCTCACCCCCGCGCCCGGCGAGCTGGAGGAGCTCCTGCGCTCCCAGCGCGCCGTCGCGCTCCGCTGCTCCGTGCCGCTCGACGCGCCGGAGGGGCGGGTGAGCTACCACACCGTCTGGGAGGGTGCGGACTACGGCATCGTGGATCTCCACGGGAGCGTGCGCGGCGTCGTGCGCAAGGGGATGCAGCGCGCGCAGGTGGAGCCCGTCCCGCTGGCACGCCTCGCGGAGGAGGGGTGGGAGCTCGAGGTGGACACGTGCCGCCGGCAAGGGCGCGCGGTGCCGCTGACGCGCGAGGCGTGGCGCCGCCGCCACCTCGCCGCCGCGGACCTGCCCGGGTTCGAGGCGTGGGGCGCGCTCGTCGAGGGCCGGCTCGGCGCCTGCTTGCTCTGCGTCCGGGTGGACGACTGGTGCGAGGCGCTGTCGCACCAGAGCCACTCCGATTTCCTGGCCGCGCGGATCAACAACGCCCTCACGTTCGGATTCACCGAAGGGATGACCCGGCGGCCCGGGGTGAAGGCGATCTTCTACGGGCTCGAGGGGCTCGACGCGCCGGCCACCGTGGACGAGTTCAAGTTCCGCATGGGGTACCGGCCCGTCCCCGTCCGCCAGCGGGTCGCGCTCCACCCCTGGATCCCGGCCGCGGCCGTTGCGCCGGGGCACCGGGTGCTCGCGGCCGCCGCCCGCCGGCGGCCCACGAGCGGGACCCTCGGGAAGGCGGAGGGGATGCTCCGCTTCCACCTCGAGGGGAAGCGGCCGGCCGTGGAGCAGCGCTGGCCCGAGTGTCTGCGCGAGGAACGGCCGCCCGCGCGGGCTCGCGCGTCCGCAGCGGCGCCCGCGCCCGCCGCGCCCGTGCGCCGCCGCGGCCAGCGCCGTCCGCTCCCCGCTCCGCCCCCCGACCCCGCGACGGCGGCGGAGCCGCACCCGTGAGCGTCCCCGCGAGCGCTGCTGCGACACGGACCGATCCACCGCGGCAGGGCACCCGCCTCGCGTACGCGGCCGCGAAGCGCGCCCTCGACGTCGCGTGCGCGGGGGCGGGGCTCGTGCTGCTCGCGCCGCTGCTCGGCGCGATTGCCCTCGCGGTCCGCGCCTCTTCCGAGGGGCCGGTCCTCTTCCGCCAGCCGCGGGTCGGGCGCCACGGGCGCCCGTTCGCGATCCTGAAGTTCCGCTCGATGCGCCCGGGCGCCGCCGGACCGGCCGTCACCGCGCGCGGGGACCCGCGCGTCACCCGCGTCGGCCGGTGGCTCCGGGCGACGAAGCTCGACGAGCTCCCCCAGCTCTGGAACGTCCTTGTCGGCGACATGAGCCTCGTCGGTCCACGGCCCGAGGTCGCGCGCTTCGTGGAGCGCTTTCCGGACGACTACGCGCGCATCCTGCGCGTGCGCCCGGGCCTCACCGACTTCGCCGCGCTCGAGTCGCTGGACGAGGAGGCGGTGCTCGCCGCCTCGGCCGATCCCGAGGCGGCGTACGTCGAGCGCGTGCTCCCGGCGAAGATCGCCCAGTACCACCGGTACCTCGAGCGCATGTCCCTCGCGACCGACGCCGCCATCCTGGCGCGCACCGCGGCGGCGCTGCTGCGGCCGCGCGCCGGGAGCGCTGGGCCGTGACCGGCGCCCCCGCGGCGGGTCCACCGGGCGCCCACGTTGCGGCGGCTCCGCCGCGTGCGCACGGATCGAGGCTGGTGGAGCACGGGCGACGGCTCAGCGCGGCGCGCCTCCTCGGCGCGGCCCTCGGCGAGCCCTGGATCCGGGCCGGCGCCTGGGTGGCCGCGGCGCTCGGGCGCGACCGCGAGGCGGTCGAGCGCCGCCTCCGCGGGTGGCTGCTGGGCGGCGCCGCCGGCTGGCGCATCGGGCGCGGGGTGCGGTTCGTGGGACCGGCGGGGCGGTTCCGGCTCGGGCCGGGCGTGACCCTGTACGGCGAGACCCGGCTCGACGCCAACGCGCCGGAGGGCCGGGTCGAGATCGGCGCCGGGACGCACGTGGACGTGGGGTGCGTGCTCTACGGGCAGGGCGGCCTCACGCTGGGCGCGCGCTGCGCCGTGGCCGCGGGGGTCATCGTCTACTCGCAGTCGAACCAGGACGCGCGCGGCGACGGGACGCCGGTGGCGCTGCAGCCGGTCCGCTACGCCGCCGTCGCCATCGCGGACGGGTGCTGGCTCGGCGCGGGGGTGCGCGTCCTCCCCGGCGTCACGATCGGTCCGGGCGCGCAGGTCGGGGCGGGGGCGGTGGTGACCCGCGATCTCGAGCCGGGGGTGGTCGCCGTCGGCGTGCCCGCGCGCCCGCTCGCGGCGCGGCCCCGGCGCACCCTGGAGTGAGGAGGAGCGATGCGGAGCAGGGTCGTTCGTGCGGGTGGAGTGCTCGTGCTCGCGGCGCTGGCGTGCGGGTCCTCCGGACGGAGCACGCGGCTCGGCCCGGGCGGGGACGCGACGGCGATGCTGGAGCAGGCGCTCGCCAGCGCTGGCGGGAGCACGCTCACCATCGCCGGCTCCGAGACCTTCGTGGTCCGCGGGGTCCGGGTCGAGAAGGCGAACACGACCCTCGAGTGCACCGGCGATCCGGCCGCGACCTTCCAGCTCCCGCCCCTCGCGGCCGGCGACGGGGCGCCCATCTTCGACGTCCGGGCGGACGGGTTCACCCTCCGCAACTGCATCCTCGACGGCAACCGGGCGGCGCAACCCGCGGGCGGGTTCAGCGACAGCTTCGCGGGGCGGGTGTTCCGGGCGGGCGTGAAGGCGAGCGGCCGGCGCAGCGGGCTCACGCTCGAGCGGGTCACGTTCAAGAACGTCTACGGCGCGGCGATCGCGACGCACGGGGTGAGCGGGATCGTCGTGAAGGACAGCACGTTCCGGGACGGCAACTTCGAGGCGGTGTTCGCCGACAACGCCTTCACGCTGGGCGATCCCGCGAACTTCCTCGAGGGGTTCACGTTCACCGGGAACGAGGTCGTGAACTCCGCCTCCGGAGATCGCCGCGTCAACGCGAACGGGCTCATGGTCCACCAGATGAAGGGCATCACCATCGAGGACAACGAGTGGGCCGGCTACGAGCGCAACGCGATCAAGCTCGAGAACTGCAGGGACGGGACGATCGCCCGCAACCGCATCCGCGACGGCGCGTTCCACAACTTCGCCGGCATCACGATGCAGAACGGCGGCCGCGGGCTGACCCTCGCGGACAACGAGCTCACCGACGTGGGCACGGGCATCGACGCGTCGCTCGTCGCGGGCGGGCAGTACCCGCCGGACGAGCTCGTCGGCGTCACCATCCGCGGGAACACGGTCCGCGGCGTGGCCGACGGCGAGCTCGCGGACGGCATCCGGATCCTCGGCTTCGGGCCGGCGACCTCGGACCTCACCATCGCCGGCAACACCATCGACGGCGCCCCCGGGCACGGGATCCAGGTGAAGCAGTTCCGGACCTTCCACGCCGACCCCGTCTTCGCGCGCATCAAGATCGAGGACAATCGCCTCACGTCGTCCGGCGCCTGCGCCCGCTGGTTCGCGGGCTCCGAGGTCGAGCCGGCCGAGGTCACCGACTCCGGAAACACCTGCGATTGAGCAGGCGCAATCGCTGATCGTGACGGGTCGTCCGCGGTCGTCGTCGCCCGGACGCATCGTCTCCGGCGACTCCGCTCTACAGCGGTCCCTTACATCCCCCGACCGGGTTGGAGTTCACTGCTGACGCTGTCCCACGAACGCGGGGCACGCGTCACCAGAAACCAAGAACTTCAGCTCCTTCGGGCAGGTGTGATGAACGCGAATCGGAAGTTGGCCCTTGCAATCCTCTCCGCAATCGCTTTTGCGTGCGGAGCCCCCTCCTCCCTCGACGAAGACCTCGGCGGCGACATCCCGTCGGCCGCGCCGTCGGAACAGCTCGCGGACGCCGCGGCCAGCAGCGGGTTCGTGGCCGTCGCCGCCACCGCCGCCGACGCCGGGTTCCCGGCGACGAACGCCGTGGACGGCACCCTCACCACGCGGTGGACCGCCCTCGGGAAGGGCCAGTACATCGTCGGCGACCTCGGCGCCTTCAAGACGTTGACCGGCCTGCGCATCTCCTGGTACCGCGGCGCGGCACGGCGCTCCACGTTCGAGATCCGGGCGCGCGGCACGGACAACGTCGTCCGCACGGTCTGGTCCGGCCAGTCCTCCGGCACGACCGACGGCCTCGAGCTCTACTCGTTCCCGGCCGTGAACACCCGGAACGTCTGGGTGATCGTGAACGGCAACACCGAGAACGACTACGCGAACCTCTGGGAGATGCAGGCCGTCGTCCAGGGGACCACCACCCCGCCGCCGCCGGCGCCGGTGGCGATCACGGTCTCTCCGGCCACCGCCGCCGTCCAGGCCGGCGGCTCCGTCCAGCTCTCGGCCGCGGTGACCGGGACGACCAACACGAGCGTCACCTGGACGGTCCAGGAGGGCGCGGCCGGCGGCGCGGTCAGCGCGACCGGCCTCTACACGGCCCCCTCGGCCGCGGGCACCTTCCACGTCGTCGCGACGAGCGTCGCGGACGCGACGAAGACCGGCGTCGTGACGATCACCGTGACGGCCCCCGTGGGCGTCACCGTGTCCCGCCCGACCGGCGGCGACGACACCGCGAACTTCAACGCGGCCATCGTGTCGGCGAACGGCTCGGTCGTGAACGTCCCAGCGGGCACGTACAACGTCCGCGCCGTGGCCGTGAACCGGGCCAACACGAGCATCGTCTGCTCCGCGACCACCCCGGCGGTGATCAAGCTCCGCGCGCTCGCCTCGGGTGACGGCTCGCCGATCTTCAACGTCACGGCCAACAACTTCACCATCCGCAACTGCATCCTCGACGGCAACAAGGCGGCCCAGCCCGCCGGCGGCTTCAACGACAGCTTCATGGGCCGCTCCTTCCGGACGGCCGTGAAGATCGACGGCGCGTACAGCGGCCTGACGGTGGACCGCGCGACGTTCCAGAACGTCTACGGCGCCGGCATCGCCACCCGCCGCGTGAGCGCCATCAAGGTCACGAACAGCGTCTTCAAGGACAACTTCTTCGAGGCCATCTTCGCGACGACGCCCTGGACCGGCGGCGACCCAGTCAACCACGTCACGGGCTTCGTCTTCACGGGGAACACGGTCACCAACGCGCGTTCCCGGCACTCGTCGATCAACGCCAATGGCCTCCTCGCGCAGCAGACCTGGGACCTCGACATCTCCAACAACGTCTGGGACGGGTTCGAGCGGAACGCGATGAAGCTCGAGAACTGCCGCAACGGCACGGTGGCCAACAACCGGATCCGGAACGGCGACCTCTCCTGGGCGGGCATCGGGATGCAGAACGGCTCGCACTCGATGACCATCACCGGCAACGTCCTCGAGAACGTCGGGTCGGGCATCGACACCTCGCTCGTGGTCGGGGGCCAGTACGGCTCGGACAAGATCGAGAACCTGGTGATCCGCGGCAACACGATCTCCGGCGTCCACTCCGGCGCGATGCCGGACGGCATCCGGATCCTCGGCTACGCGTCGGCGATGACGGACGTCACCATCGAGAACAACGTGGTCCGCAACGTCCCGCGCCACGGGATCAACGTGCGGCAGTTCACGAACTACTACGCGTCGCCGACGTTCACCCGGATCACCATCCGGAACAACCAGCTCACCTCGGCCGGCACGTGCAGCAACTGGTTCTCCGGGACCAGCGTGATGCCGACGAGCTCGATCACGACGCCGAATACGTGCGGGTAGTCCCCCCGTGAACGAGCCCGCGCCCGAGCCCGGGCCCGGTGCTCTCGCAGGACTCAGGCCTCAGGCTTCAGGGAGCTTCTCCCTGGGCCTGGGGCCTTTCTCGTTCCCTCCTGTCGTTCCGCTCACCCTGAGCTTGTCGAAGGGTGAGCGGGAGCGCGGCCCACTCGTCGCCTGCGGCACCGCCACCCCAAGGCGAGGCGCACGGCAGGTGCCCCAGGGTGGGCGGACCACGATGGCGCTGGCGTCGCTCACCCCTCGACGGGCTGCGGCTGCGCGGCGGCGACCGGGCGCGGCCCACGCGGCCTCGCCAGTCCTTCGAGCAGCTCGGCATAGCGCGTGAGCGCCGCGGCGGCGTCGAACTGCCGCTCGAACGCCGCCCGCCCGGCCTCGCCCATCCTCCGCCGGCCCGGCTCGTCGGCGAGCATCCGCTCGACCGCGCCGGCGAGCGCGGCGGGGTCGCCCGGCGGGACGACCACGCCGCAGCCGGAGTCCCGGACCGTCTCCGCGGTGTCGCAGTCGAGATCGACGCTCGCGAGCACCGGCCGCCCCGCGGCCATGTACCCGAGCACCTTGCTCGGGACGCTCGTCTGGCCGCGCCCCGGGGCGAGCGTCACGAGCGAGAGGTCGGCGGAGGCCTGCACGTCGGGAAGATCCGCCCGGGGCTGGAACGGCAGGAAGCGGACGTTGGAGAGCCCGAGCTCCCGCGCCCGGGCCTCGAGCTCGCCGCGGATCTGCCCGTCGCCCACGAAGAGGAACAGGACGTCCTCGCGGTCCCGCAGGCGCGCCGCGGCGTCGAGGACGACGCGCGCTCCCGAGACGAGGCCCGTCGTGCCCGCGTAGAGCACCACCTGGCGCTCCGGGTCGATGCCGTGGCGCCGGCGCCAGGCCGTGTCGCGGGCGCGCGGGGTGATCTCGTCGGCCTCGAGCCACACCGGGATGACCGCGATCTTCTCCGGCGGGACCCCGCGCGCGAGGAGCTTCCGCCGGAACCCTTCCGAGAGGACGAGGAGCCGATCCGAGCGCCGGTATTGGAGCCGCTCCGCGCGCCGCGCCGCGCCGATCACGAGCGGGTTGCGGACGCTGCCGCTCTCGACGGCGACGTCCGGGTAGAGGTCGTAGATGACGCTCACGAGCCGCGCGCGGCGTGCGCCGGCGAGCGCCGCCGCGAGCAGCGGGCCGACGAGCGGCGGGCCGTAGTTCACGATCACGTCGGGCGGCGGGGCGCGCAGCGCCGCGGCCGCGGTCCCGAACGCCTGCCCGATCCAGACGAGCCCGCGCACGGGGATGCGCCGGCTCGGCGACACCGGATGCCACCCCCGGATCACGCGGACGCCGTCGTGCTCCTCGCGGCGGAGCAGGCGGCGTGTCCAGCCCTCCGGCAGGCGGCCCGTGGGGTGGTGCGGATGCCCGCACGCGACGGTGACGTCGTGGCCGCGGGCCGCGAGGAACCGGGCGAGCTGCGAGACCATCAGCGCCGACGGGTGGAGCTCCGGCGGGTAGACCTGGGTCGTCACGAGGACGTTCATGGGATCGCGGCCTCCTCCGCGACGGGTGCGGCGCGCGCGTACGCCGCGAGCATCGCCCGCGCCACCGCCGGCCCGGCCCAGCGGGCGCGGGCGAGCGCGCGGCCGCGGGCGCCCATCTCGGCACGCTCCGCCGGGGCGTCGAGGAGCCGGGCGACCGCGCCGGCGAGGGCGGCGGCGTCGATCGGGACGAGGAGCCCGGCGCGGGCCTCGGCGACGTCCGCGGCGATGCCGACGCGCTCGCTCACGACCACCGGCACCCCCGCGGCCATCGCCTCGGCGACGGCGTTGCCGAAGTTCTCGCGATACGAGGGCGCGACGAGGAGCGCCGCGCGCCGGAAGGCCGCCCGCTTCCCGGCGTCGTCCACCTCGCCGAGGAACCGGATGCGCTCGGTCACGCCGTGGGCCGCGGCGAGGCGCTCCACCTCGGCCCGGTAGCCGTCCTCGTCGTTGCCGGCGATCGCGAGCCGGACGCGGCGGCCTTCGTCCGCGAGGTGGCGGAGCGCGGGGACGAGGACGTCGAACCCCTTCATGCGGTGGATACGCCCGAGCACGAGCAGCTCCGGGTCCGCGGCCGCGGCCTCGTCGTGCGGGAGCGCGAGCAGGCCCTCGAGGTCGAGGCAGTTGGGCACGACCGCGTGCGGCTGCGACCGGTAGGGGGCCGGCGCGGTCCGGTGCTCGTCCTCCGAGGTGAAGTGGAGCAGGCGCGCGCCGCGGAGCGTCCGGTGCTCGAAGAGGAGCGTGTACCCGCGCTTCTTCCAGCTCTTCTGCCGGAGCGCCCACGGGTCGAGTGAACCGCGCGGGCTCAGCACGTAGGGCACCCCGAGCAACCCGCAGACGCGCGCCGCGGCGAGCACCGGGTAGGTCCACAGCCCGTGTACGTGCACGACGTCGGCCCACCGGACCCGGCGCCAGAGCGCCGACGCGAGCTCGGCCGAGAAGAAGAACCGGCGCGGCCCGCGCGCCCGGCAGTACTCGACCGCGATGCCGTTCACCTCGCGGATCCCGGGCGCGACCTGCGGCAGGTCCGGCCGCCCGCGGGCGCTGGTCGTCAGGACCTCGACCTCCGCCCCGGCCTGCGCCGTCGCCTGCGCGAGCAGCGCGACCGAGCGGACGGGCCCGCCCCACTCGACGGCGGGGTGGTAGTAGGCGGTCACGTGGAGGACCCTCATGCGAAGCTCCCGGCGCCGTCCGGAGGGCGCCTGCCCGGGCGGGCCGCTGCGACCACGGCGGCGATGGCCCAGGTGACCCACAGCACGAACGCCAGCCCGAGGACGTGCTGGAGGATGCCGATCACCTGCACGCCGAACGCGCTGTTGGCGTGGAGCGCGGCGAACGTCGAGGTGGCGACCGCGGTCGTCGCCCACGTGCGCGCGCGGAAGAGCCCGATGAAGAGCCCGATCACCATGCCGGTCGCGAGGGCCACGATGACCACGCCGGGCCAGCCGAGGTTCCAGTAGCCGTCCGCGACGAGCGGGAACGCGCTCGTCGAGGTCTCGGTCTCGAGCTTCGTCTGGATCGCGAAGGTGATCGCGAACCGGTCGTTGAACACGTCGGTGAAGTCGGGCTTCCCGGGGTAGAGGAAGCGCGGGATGATCGAGACCGGGATGAACTGCCAGGCCCAGCCGCGATCGTACGGGATCGCGGCGGGGACCCGGTCGATCACCTCGGCGTTGATCGCGAGCTCGTTGAGGCGTGAGGCGAGCCCGGAGGTGTGCTGCGCCGTGGCGGGCTGGCCGGGGAGCCAGGCGGCCCGCAGCGCCTTCCACCACCGCTCCGCGGCCACGCGCGGATCGCGCGCGGCGCGCTCCTCGCGCGTCACGGCGTCCTCCCAAGCGGCCTCGCGGTAGTGGTGCTTCGCCGGGTTCACGATGACGATCACGAGCGCGCCCGCGGCGAGCAGGCGCCAGGGCACCCTGCGCCGGAGCACCACCTGGAGCGTGATCGCCATGAGCACCGGCTGGACGGCGGCCTCGAGCATCCCGGTGAGGAGCCCCGCGATCGAGAGCGCGACGGTGCACCCGACGAGCCAGGGCGAGCGCCGTCCCGCGCGCAGGTCGCGCCAGGCGAGCGCCGCGAGCAGCGGCGAGTAGCCGCCCACGGTCTGCACCACGAAGTAGAGGCTGCCGGGGACCTTGCCCGCGAAGGCGTCTGCCTGGACCGCCGCGGTGAGCGCGAGCCAGGGGAGGATCACGACGGCCGAGAGCCGCGGCGCGGTCCCCGGGAGGCAGCGCTCGAGCGGGATCGCGCCCAGCACCCCGAGGCGGCGGCCGAGCGGCGCCGCGAGCAGGAAGCCGGCGGTGACGACGCACGCGGCCGCGGCGGCGCCGGCCCAGCCGCGCGGGCCGGCGGCGGCGAGCTGCTCCTCACTGGCCGTGACGGTCCCGAGGCCCCAGTACAGGTACACCTGCGTGACGGCGTACTCGAGGAACGGGAGGCGCTCGAAGTCCCGTGAGGCGAAGTAGCGCCACCACAGGAGGCAGGCGATCGCGCCCGGGACGGCGCCGAGCATGCGCAAGTGGACCGGCAGCGACGCGGGGGCGAGCGCGTGCAGGAGGAGGATCGCTGCACCCGCGAAGAGGAACAGCGGCGACGCGCCGGCGCGTGCGGTCCCGGAGGCCGGGAGGTGAGCCGCGAGGCTGGGCATTCGAGATCCGGAGCTCGGGCCAATCTCACCGTGCGCCCCGGCGGATCGCAACGCTCCGGCCGGGAGCACCGTCCGTGAAAGCGGGCGAGCGCCAGCGTGCGGGTCGCACCCGGGCGCACGCCGCGGGGGCGCTCCCGTCGGACGGAGCGTTCGGTCCGCCGGACGCGTCCCCAAGGTGGCAGCGGCAGCGCGCCGGCCGAGGTGGCATCTCTCACCGGACCCCGCGCCGGAGAGCTCGTGCCGCTCGAGAGCAAACGGATGCCCGCCTCGCCGGACCTGCGCACGCGGCGCGCGGCGGACGCGGGCGGAGCGCGGACCGCGGTGCTCTATGTCTCGCCGGGCTGCTTCGACAAGGGCGGCATCAGCCGGTACAACCGCTACCAGATCCGTGCGCTGCGCGACCTCCTGGGCGCGGCCGCGGTCCGCGTCTTCTCCGTCCGCGGCCCCGCCGAGGGCGACTTCGAGACGCCGTTCGAGGTCACCGGGACCGCGGGCGGCCGCGACCCGGTGCGCGGCGCGACCCCCGCGCAGAAGGCGGCGCTGGTCGCGCGGATCGCGGCGGATGCGCTCGTCCGCCGGCCGCGCGTCGTCCTCGCCGCCCACGTGCACCTCTCGTCGCTCGCGCTCGCGCTGGCGCGCGCGGTCGGAGCGAAGGCCGTCCTCGACGTGTACGGGCTCGAGGTCTGGAGCGGGCTCCGCCGGGACGCGGCATGGGGGCTGCGCGCCTCGGACCTCGTCGTCGCCGACTGCCACTTCACCGCGGCGTACCTCGCCCAGGCGCGGCTCCGCCCTGCGGGCGCGCCGACCGAGGTGCTCTGGGACTGCGTGGACACGGAGCGGTTCCGGCCCGGATCGCCGCGGCCCGACGTCGTCCGTCGCTACGGCCTCCCGGATCCGGAGCGGCACGTGAACGTCCTCACGCTCGGGCGCATCGCGCCGGAGGCGGCGCACAAGGGGTACGATCGGCTCCTCGACGCGTTCTGCCGCGCGGCGCCGGCCGCGCCCGCGCTGCGCCTCGTCTACGCCGGGAAGGGCGCGCTCGTGCCCGAGCTCCGCCGGTTGGCCGCCGCCCGGGGCGTCGCCGACCGGGTGGTCTTCACGGGCATGGTGCACGAGGACGACCTCGCGGACGTGTACCGCGGGGCCCACGTGTTCTCCCTCGTGAGCGATCGCGGACATCTGCGGGGGGAGGGGATCCCGCTCACGCCGCTCGAGGCGGCGGCGAGCGGGGCGCCGATCCTGGTCGGCGACCAGGACGGCTCGCAGGAGGCGGCCGTGGACGGGGTGACCGGGTTCGTGCTCGATCCGTTCGACCCGGCCGCCCACTGCGATCGCCTCCTCCGGCTCGCGTCGGACGCCGCGCTGCGGGCGCGGATGGGCCGCGCGGCGCGGGCGCGCATCGTGGAGCACCACGACTACCGGGTGTTCCGGGCGGGCATGGCGCGGGTGCTGGAGCGGCTCGGGGTGCGTGCGCCTGCGGAGCGAGCGGCGGAGGCCGTGTGACGGATCATGAGGAGTTCATCCCGGTGTCGGCGCCCGTTTTCGGCGGGCGCGAGCTCGAGTACGTCACCGACGCGGTCCGGTCGGGCTGGGTCTCGAGCATCGGGCCGTACGTGGACCGGTTCGAGGAGTCGTTCGCCGCGTACGTCGGGGTGCGCCACGCGATCGCCGTCGCCAACGGGACCGTCGCGCTGCACCTCGTGCTCCACGGGCTCGGGATCGGCCCGGGCGACGAGGTGATCGTCCCGGACCTCACCTTCGCGGCCACCGCCCACGCCGTCCTCCAGACCGGCGCCGTGCCGGTGCTGGTCGACGTGGAGCCATCGTCGTGGTGCCTCGATCCGGCGGCGGTCGAGCGCGCGATCGGCCCGCGGACCCGGGCCATCCTCCCGGTGCACCTCTACGGCCAGGCGGCGGACCTGACGGCGCTCGGGGAGCTCGCGCGCGACGCGGGGGTCCCCCTCGTCGAGGACGCGGCCGAGGCGCACGGCGCGACCTGGGCCGGCCGGATGGTGGGCTCGTTCGGGCAGGCGAGCGCGTTCTCGTTCTACGGGAACAAGATCATCACCACGGGCGAGGGCGGGATGATCACCACGGACGACGGCGCGCTCGCGGCGCGGCTGCGCTTCCTCAAGGACCACGGGATGAGCAAGGAGCGGCGCTACTACCACACCGAGCTCGCCTTCAACTACCGGATGACCAACCTCCAGGCGGCGCTCGGCGTGGCGCAGCTCGAGCGCATCGAGACGTTCATCGCGAAGAAGCGGCTCGTCCACGCCTGGTACCGCGACGCGCTCGACGGCGTCCCCGGCCTGGTCCTCAACCCGGAGCTGCCCGGATCGCGCAACGTCTGCTGGATGACGAGCGCCGTGCTCCCCGGGGGCGCGCGGCGGGAGGAGGTCGCGCGCCGCCTCCGCGAACGCGGCGTGGACAGCCGCCCCTTCTTCGTCCCGATGAGCGCGCTCCCCCACCTCGCGGCGGCGCGCCGCGTCGCCGCGGACGGCGCGGGCGCCTGTCCCGTGGCGACGGCGCTCGGGCGGCGCGGCCTCAACCTGCCGAGCGGGTGCGATCTCACGCGGGAGCAGGTGGGGCGCGCGGCGCAGGCGCTCGCGGAGGCCCTGCCCGCGGGCGCGCTGCGCGATGAGCTCCACGCCTGATCCGGCCCCGCCCGACGGCGCGCGGTCGCTCGCGGGGCGCGCGGTGCGCGGAAGCCTCTGGGCCGCCGCCGGCGCGTACACGAGCTTCGCCGTCAACTTCGCGACGGTCGCCGCCCTGGCCCGCTTCGTCCCGCCCGAGGGGTTCGGGAGCTACGCGCTCGCCCTCGGGTACAACCAGATCCTGTTCGCGCTCGGGCTGTTTCCCTTCGGCCAGGCGGTGGTCCAGTCGCCGGACGCGCCGGGGCTCGCCGACACGGCGATGCGGATGGCGCTCGCGCTCCGCGGCGCGCTCGTGCTCCTCTCCCTCCCCGCCGCCGCGCTCATCGCCCACGTCAACGGGGGCACCGTGGCGCTCCTCTTCCTGGGACTGGGGGTGAACGAGCTCCTCGATGGGGTGCGGAGCTCGATGTCGGCCGTGCTCGAGCGCGACCTGCGGTACCGGGCGCTCGCCCGGACGACGATGGCCGCGTCGGTCGCGTCGAGCGTCGCGGCGATCACCGCCGCCGCGCTCGGCCTCGGGGCGCCGGCCCTGCTCCTGCGCGAGGTGCTCCTCGTGGGGGTCATACTGATCGTGTACGTGAGGATGGCGCGGCGCTGGGGGCTCCCGCTCGCCCGGAGCTTCGACCGGGGTCACGCCGCGCGGGTGTGGACGTTCGCCAAGGGCCTCTTCTGGACGCGCGCGCTGGAGCAGGTGCTCGCCCGCGCCGATCGCGTGCTGCTCGGCAACGCGCTCGGCCTCGAGGCGCTCGGCTATTTCCACCAGGCGAAGTACCTCGCCATGCTCCCGCAGTCCGCGCTCGCGCCCGCCAACATGCAGGTCGCGATCGCGACCTACAGCAAGGTCCGGGCCGACCGTGTCCGCCTCGGGGCCGCGTTCGACCTCGTGCAGTACGTCGTGGTGCGGGTCGTACCGCTCGCCGGGCTGGCGCTCCTGATCTTCCCCGAGTCCATCCTCCAGGTTCTGTACGGCGCGCGGTGGCTCCCGGCGGCGCCGGCGCTCCGCGTGCTGGGCCTGTTCGCCGCGCTCAGCCCGATCGTGGAGAGCTACCGCTCGTTCGCGGTCGCGCTGGAGCGCTGGCGTCCGCTGCGGGCGGCGGTCCTGGCGCAGGCGGCCGTGCTCGTCGCGGCGTTGCTCCTCCTCGCGCCGCGCTTCGGGATCGTCGGCGCGGCGTGGGCGACCTGCCTCGCGCCTGCCGCCGGGCTCGCCGTCCTGGTGCTCTCCGTGACCCGCCGGTTCGTCGCGTCGCGCCACGGGGAGCTCGGCCCCGTGGGCGCCGCGACCGCCGCCGCCCTGCTCGCCGGTCTGATCCTGGTGCGGCTCCCCGCGGCGGGCGGCGCGTGGGCGCTGCTCCTGAAGCTCGCGGCCATCGCCGCGGTCTACGCGCTCGTGCTGCTGCTCGTCGAGCGACGGTCGCTCCTCGAACGAGTCGCTTACCTGCGCGCGCGCGCCGCGAGTTGACCGGGCGAGCAGGCCGCTCCACGCGCGAAGGCTGGCCGGGCGTTCGAAGGCTGTCACCGCGGGTGTAACCCCATGCGGAACCGTTCCGCCGCCGCGGCCCATGAGTACAGTCCGGCATCCCCGCAGCTCCGGAGCGTCAGGTGATGCCCTCTCCGCCGGCAGTCCGAGGATCATGACGGCGCGCGCGGTGAACCCCCCGTCCGCCTCGCCGCAGGCCGTACGCACGGCGCTGGTCGTCTTCGCGGACGCCGGAGCGGCGGCCGTGGCGATCCTGGGCGCGTGGTGGATCCGGTTCGAGGGGAGCCTTCCGCAGGAGGCGTACGGCCGCGTCCGGTGGACGCTCGGGCTCGTCGTCGGGGTGCGGGTGCTCGCGCTCGTCGCGGCGCGCCTCCACCGCTGGTCCTTCGTCATGCCCGGCATGCCGGAGGCGGTGCGGATCCTGGGCGCGCAGGCGGGCGGCACGGTGGTCGTCGTCCTGATCGCCACCGGGCTCGACCTGCGCATCCCGCGCTCGATCTACCCGCTCGAGCTCCTCGTCTCGACCGCGATCATCGGCGGCATCCGGTACGGCCCGCGGGTGTTCTCGGAGTGGCACGCGAACCGCACGCGGGCGCAGCGCTCGGCGGGGCTGCGGACGATCATCGCCGGCGCCGGGCGCGCCGCCGAGCTGCTGATCCGCGACGTGCAGCGGAACCCGCAGAGCCCGTACGTGCTCGTCGGCCTCGTGGACGATGATCCCCGGGTACAGGGCAGCTCCCTCCTCGGCAGGCCGGTGCTGGGCCGGCTGCACGACCTGCCCCGGCTCATCGCGCGCCACCGGGTCTCCATGGTGCTCGTGGCGACGGCGCCGCTCGACGCCGCCCGCATCCGCGGGCTCCTCGACGAGTGCGCCGCGTGCAAGGTGCGGTTCAAGATCATCCCCGCGTCGCTGCTGGAGATGAACGAGAAGGTCTCGGCGGCGATGCTGCACGACCTCTCGCCCGAGCACCTCCTCCCCCGCGACTCGGTGCAGTTCGACCACGCCGGGCTGCGGGAGCGCGTCCGCGGCCGGCGCGCGCTGATCACGGGCGCGGGCGGCTCCATCGGCTCGGAGATCGCGCGCCAGCTCGCGCGCTACGGCGCCGAGACGCTCGTGCTCGTGGACATGAACGAGAACGAGCTGTACGTCAACGCGCGGCTCCTCCAGCAGGAGCACCCGGGGACCACCATCCGCGCCGAGGTGGCCGACATCCGCGAGGCGCGCCGCCTCCGCCGCATCGGCCAGCGCTGGCGGCCGGACTTCGTCTTCCACGCCGCCGCCCACAAGCACGTGCCGCTCATGGAGGACGCGCCCGAGGAGGCGGTCAAGAACAACGTCTTCGGCACCATGAACGTGGCGCGCATGGCGCAGCGCTGCGGCGCCGAGCGGTTCGTGCTCATCTCGACCGACAAGGCGGTGAAGCCCACCTCCGTGATGGGGGCGTCGAAGCGCGTGGCGGAGCTGGTGGTGCGGGACCTCGCGCGCCGCTCCCCCGGGACCCAGATGATGGCGGTCCGCTTCGGCAACGTGCTCGGGTCGGCCGGCAGCGTGGTCCCGATCTTCAAGAAGCAGATCGAGCGCGGCGGGCCCGTCACCGTCACGCACCCGGAGTGCATGCGTTTCTTCATGACCATCCCCGAGGCCGTCGGGCTCGTGCTCGCCGCCGGGCTGCACTGCGAGGGCGACCTGTGCGTCCTCGACATGGGCGAGCCGGTGCGGATCGTGGACCTCGCCCGGCATCTCATCACGCTCGCGGGCCGCGTGCCGGACGAAGACATCCCGATCACCTTCACCGGGCTCCGGCCCGGGGAGAAGCTGGTCGAGGAACTGCTCACCGAGGCGGAGGAGCGGACCGAGACGGTGCGGGACCGGATCCGGATCGTCTCCGCCCCCGACCTCGAACCGCCGCCCCGCTTCCGGGCGCGCCTGGCGGAGCTCCGGAAGCTCGCGCGCGAGGGCGACGCGGAGGGGATCGTCGCCGCCCTCCAGCACCTCGTCCCGAGCTACCAGGCCTCGGCGCAGCTCGAGGGCGGCGCCGCCGACGGCGCCGCGGACGGACCGAGAGACGGGGCGCCCGGCGCGTATCCGATTCCGCCGCCGCCGCCGTGGCAGGGACCGAGCGCGGAGCAACGGCCATGAGAGACGACGAGCTGCGCGGCGACCTCCGGGGGGTGCTGGAGTTCCGGGAGCCCGAGGGCGCGCGGCGGGGCGGCCAGGCCCCGCCGCCGCAGCCGTGGTCCCCGGGCCCGGGCGGCGGCGACGAGGCGAGCATCCGGGATCTCCTCCGGGCGCTCCGCTCCGGTCTCTGGGTCGTCATGCTCGGCGCGGCGGTCGGGGTCGCGCTCGGGGCGGCGTACCTGTTCGTCAAGGCGCCGACCTACTCCGCCAACATCGTCGTGCGCGTCGAGCCGAGCACGCCCAGCCTGCCGCGCCTCGACAACATCGCGGCGGCGCTCGGCGAGCTGCCCTCCGAGTCGGAGATGGAGATCCTCCGCTCGCGCTCGCTGCTGGAGGCGGTCGTCGTCCAGCTCGGGCTGGAGATCGACGCCCGCGCGCGCACCTTCCCGGTGGTCGGCGCCGCGCTCGCGCGCCGGCACCGCGGGCCGGGCCTGGCCGCGCCGCCGTTCGAACTCGACGGGTACGCGTGGGGCGGCGAGAAGATCCGGGTGCAGCGGCTCGACGTCTCCGACGAGCTGCGCGACGTGTACCTCCCGCTGACCGCGCTCGGCGAGGGGCGGTACGCGGTCGAGCTCGGGCCGGGCGCGCGGGCGGAGGGGCAGGTGGGGAAGCTGCTCGTCGCGCTCGGCGGCGGCGGCCGGATCGAGCTGTTCGTCTCGGAACTCGAGGCGCGCCCGAACACCGGGTTCCTCGTGCGCAAGCGGACCCGCGCCGACGTGGTGGACGGGCTCCTCCGCCGGCTGTCCGTGGCGGAGCGCGGGAAGAAGACCGGGATCCTCGTCGCCGGGCTCGAGGGCGGCGACCCGCAGCGCGTCGCCGCGGTGGTGGACGCGCTCGCGAACGCGTACGTCCGCCAGAACGTGGAGCACCGCTCGGCCGAGGCCTCGAAGACGCTCGCCTTCCTCGAGGCGCAGCTCCCGAGCCTCAAGGAGCGCGTCACCACCGCCGAGGCGGCGCTCAACTCGTACCAGCAGCGTCACGGCGTCGTGGACCTCCCGCAGGAGACGCAGAGCGCGCTCGCCCAGTCCGCCGAGGTGCAGAAGGAGCTCTCGGCCGTCGAGCTCGAGCGCGCCGAGGTCCGCCAGCGGTTCACGGACGAGCACCCGCAGATGATCGCCCTCAACGAGAAGCTGGACCGCCTGCGCGGGAAGCTCGCGTCGGTGAACGCCCGGATGCGCCGCCTCCCGCAGCAAGAGCTCGACTCGGCGCGCCTCGCGCGGGACGCGAAGGTGGCGAACGAGCTCTACCTCCAGGTCCTCAACCGGTCCCAGGAGCTCCAGGTCGTGAAGTCGGGCACGGTCGGGAACGCCCGGATCGTGGATCGCGCCGTGGTCCCGCGGAAGCCGGACCGGCCGCAGCGCGCGCCGGTGCTGGCCGTGTCGCTCCTCGTCGGGCTCATGGCGGGCCTCGCCGGCGCGTTCATCCGGCGGTCGCTCGACGACCGGGCGAGCGATCCCGAGGTCCTGGAGCGCACCACCGGCGTCCCGCTCTACGCGTCGATCCCGCACAGCCGGCGCCAGGAGGCCCTCGCGCGGCGCCGCTTCGGCCGGCGCCGCCATCGCCTGCCGATCCTCGCCGCGGAGGACCCGGGCGACCTCGCCGTCGAGAGCCTCCGCAGCCTCCGGACGAGCCTCCAGTTCGGGCTCATGGAGTCGGCGAGCAACGTGGTGGCGATCAGCGGCCCGAGCCCCGGCCTGGGGAAGTCGTTCGTGACGGTGAACCTCGCGCACGTGCTCGCGGGCGCGGGCCAGCGCATCCTGCTCGTCGACGCCGACCTCCGGCGCGGCGGGCTGCATCGCTACTTCGGGCTCACCCGCGCGCCGGGCCTGTCCGAGCTCGTCGCCGGCGGCGCCCCGCCGGAGCTGGCGGTCCGCCGCACCGCGGTGGCCGACCTGGATCTCCTCTCGACCGGGAGCATCCCGCCGAACCCGGCCGAGCTGCTCGCGAGCGATCGTTTCCAGCGGCTCGTCGCCGACCTCTCGGCGCGCTACGACCTCGTGCTCGTGGATACGCCGCCGGTGCTGGCGGTGACCGACGCCGCGCTGGTGGCGCGCGTGGCCGGGGTGCTGCTGCTCGTGCTCCGCGCGGGGCACAACCCGCTGCGCGAGATCCAGGCCGCGATCCGCCGCTTCGCGCGAGGCGGCGTGCGCGTGCACGGCGCGGTGCTGAACGACGTACTGGCCCGGGGCCGGGGCGCCGAGTACGCCGGGAACTATCATTACGAGTACCGGTCGGCGCCGGACTGAAGTCATGACGCATGCGCAGAGAGTGGATTGCGGGGTGGGGGCCCCACGCGCATGCGTGGGGGAGGGGCAGCGCCCCTCCTCGCTGGGTTCCGCGCAAGCCCGCCTTCTACGATCAACTGAACACAGCGGGCGCAGCGCGGCGGGACCCAGCGGGGCAGGGGTGGGGCCCCAGAAGCTCCGCTTCTGGGGCGGGGGCGCAGCCCCCGTACGATCGTGTTCACGAGGGTCCTGACCGTCTGCATGGGAAACGTGTGCCGGAGCCCCATGGCGGCTGCGCTCCTCGCCGATCACTTCGCGCGGCGCGGCGTCGCCGCGACGGTCGCGTCGGCGGGCCTCCACGCGCTCGTGGGGCGGCCGGCCGAGCCCGAGGCGCAGAGCCTCCTGCGCGCGCGCGGCATCGACCTCTCCGGGCACCGCGCGCGGCAGCTCACGCCCGAGCTCCTCCGCGCGTTCGAGCTGGTGCTGGTGATGGAGGAGCGGCAGGAGCGCGCCGTGCACCAGCTCGCGCCCGCCGCGCGCGGACGCGTCCACCGGATCGGGAAGTTCGGCGGCTTCGACGTGCCCGATCCGTACCGGCGCGAGCGGGCGGTGTTCGAGCGGGCGCTGGCGTTGATCGAGGAAGGGCTGTCGGACTTCGAGGAGGCGTTCTGGCCCGTACGGCATTGAACGGGGGCTGCGCCCCCGCCCCAGCAGCGAAGCTGCTGGGGCCCCACCCCTGCTGCGTTGGGTCCCGCCGCGCTGCGCCGCCGACAAGGGAGCAGCGAGACGGTATGGCGGCTTGCGCGGCACCCAACGAGGAGGGGCTATGCCCCTCCCCCGCGCAGTGGCGCGGGGCCCCCACCCCTGCTGCACGTTCACGCTTCGTGCTCGGCGTGCTCGCGGTGGCGATGAGCCTCGCATCCGGGTGCGCGCTCGCCCCCGGCATGCGGATGAACCAGGGCGCGGCGGTGGACCGAGGCCGCAAGACCACCGGCGACGACAAGTTCCGGATCGAGACCATCGGCCCGGGCACCGTCCGGCGGCTCGCCGAGGCGCGCGCGCTCGCGTCCGTCAACCCGCAGCCGGATCCCCTCGCCGGGGAGGCCGCGAAGTACGTGTACCGGATCGCGCCCTACGACGTGCTCCACGTCATCGTCTGGGACCACCCCGAGCTCACGGTGCCGACCGGGCAGTTCCGCTCGCCCGAGGAGAACGGGAATCCGGTGGCGCCGGACGGCACCATCTTCTACCCGTTCGTCGGCACGATCGAGGTCGGCGGGAAGACCGTGGCCGAGGTCCGCCGGACGATCACGGAGCGGCTCACGCGCGTGATCCCGAACCCGCAGGTGGACGTCCGGGTGGCGGCGTTCCGCGGGAAGAAGGTCCAGATCACCGGGGAGGTGACCCGCCCGCGCACCGTGCCCATCACCGACGTGCCGCTGCGGATCCAGGACGCGCTCGCGGCGACGGACGGGTTCACGCCGGAGGCGGACTTCTCGCGCGTGACGCTGGCGCGAGGCGGGCGGACGTTCGTCCTCGATCTCCAGTCCCTGTACGAGGAGGGAGACCCGAGCCAGAACTGGCTCCTCCAGGACGGCGACGTGGTCAACGTCCCGGACCGGAGCCGGAACAAGGTGTTCGTGCTCGGCGAGGTGGCGCTGCCGCAGTCGAAGCTCATGGTCCGGGGGCGGATGACGCTGGCCGAGGCGCTCCTCGACCAGACCGGCGGCTTCCTCCCCGCGCAGGCGAACGTGGCCAACATCTTCGTGCTGCGCGGGGAGTTCGAGGCCCCCAAGGTCTTCCGGCTGGACGCGAGCTCGGCCGACGCCCTCCTGCTGGCGACCCAATTTCCGCTCGAGCCGCGCGACGTGGTGTTCGTGTCCACGTACGGCCTCACGCGGTGGAACCGCGTGATCAGCCAGATCCTGCCGACGGTGCAGACGCTGTGGCAGACGTACGACATCCTCGACCGGACCGGAGCGGTCCCCGACAACCGCTGAAGCCGAACCCAGAGGTCCGCCCCGCGGGCGGTGCGCGAGCGCGGGCGAGGCAGTGGGGCCGCGGCCGCGGGTCCGCGCGGCAGACCTCCGGGTCCGGCTCACGCTTCGCGACTCTCGACGGCGCGGCGTGGCACGGACCGGCGGGGCCACAGCGCCCACAGGAACAGCGGCGCGAAGAACAGCGCCTCGTACGCGAGCCGCAGCAGGAACCGCGGCGAGCCGTGGCGGGTCGAGAACGGCGAGGGCGGCAGCGGCTCCCACGGCGACTCGAACCGCGCGAGCGACAGCGGCCAGAGCAGCATCACCCCGACGCCGCCGCGGGTGAGCGTGTCGAGCAGGCCGTGGCTCACGGCGGTCGCGAACGCGAGGAGGAAGACCTTCGCCCGGTCCCCGTGGTCCCACAAGAGGAGCAGCCCGACCGCGGCCGCGACGAGCGCCACCGCGGGCGAGTGGAGCGCCCCGCGATGGACCCAGCCCCCGCCCCAGGCGTGCGGCAGGAACAGGTCCAGATCCTGGAAGGACGCGAGCGCGGTGAAGACCAGGGCGGGGCGTACCGGCTGGTGCACCCGCCCGTGCAGCCTCCAGCCGGCGAGTCCGACGGCGAGGTGTCCGACGGTGGGCACGCTCGATCCTGTTCACGTCCCGCGCGCCGTGCAGCGGGCGGCCGGCAGGCAGGCGATCGATCGAGCACTACCGCGTCCGCGCCCACGAGATCCCGAAAACGAAGTCGGGCGCGTTGGAGTTGTAGAACCAGCGCGGACCGGGGTCGGCGGCGAGCCTTCTCCCGGGGGTGAAGTCCTCGGAGAAGAAGACCGTCACCTCGCCGACCCGGACGCCCCCCGAGATCTGGTTCTGGAGCCGGAACAGCGCGTAGTACGCGGTCGCCTCGGGCTCCTTGGTGCCCGCCGGGAGGGACCACCCCCCGCGGAACAGCGGAGACGAGAGCCGGTCCTCGGCCACGAGCGCCACGCGGTCCCAGAGCCGGACGACCACCGCGAGATCGAAGCCCCACTGGATGGTCCGCGGACGGAGCGGGAAGTCGCGCGCGAGCGGCGGCACGAGGCGGACGGCGCCCTGGCCGTGGAGCGTGAGCCACGGGAGCGGCGCCGCCGTCCCCGCGACGCCCAGCCCGGCCTCGAACCCACCGGAGCCACCCAGCGCCGCGAGCCGGCCGGTGGGGAGCTCGAGATCCGCCCGCAGGGCGACCGCCCACGGCAGCGCGCCGTCGTCGCGCGGCGCGCCGGCGAGGAGGCGGCCGGACGTGCGCAACGCGAGGTCGGACAGGGTCGTCCCGGAGCCGCGGAGGTCGGCGAGGGTGCGGCCGCCCTCCTCCGCGAGCCGCAGGTGGACGGCGTTCCGCGGGTGGTACTCGCGCTGGAAGTTCCAGGAGCCGATCGCGTCGTGCCACTCCTCGATCATCCCGTCCGACCATCCGCCCCAGCGCGTGAGGAGTCGCAGCTCCGCGGACGTCTGCCACCGCTCGAGCCAGGGCGCCGCGCCGAGCCGCGACCAGGGGACGGTCGCCGCGAGCTCGAGCGCGTCCGTCTGCGCGTCCTGCTGGACCCAGACCACGTCGTCGCCGCGAGCGAGCCGCGTCGGCACCGACCAGTCGTTCGAGAACCACCAGCGCAGGTCGAGCCGTACACCGGCGTCCGGGCCGCTCGGGCCCCGCGCGTCGGCGAGCGGCATGTCGAGGAAGAGGTCGCGGAACACGCCGGGCGTCCTCACGCCGAGCGGCCCGTCGTCGACGGCGCGTGCCGGGGCGGCGGTCGCGAGGAGGGCGAGGGAGAGGGCGGCGGCCGCGCGCATCGCGGAACGTTACCACGCGGCGGCGGTCCGCCGCCGGGGGCGGACGGGGTTCCGCCGGCCTCACCCGCTGCGCAAGTTGGTCAGAACCGACCGGGGAGGAGCGAACGTGTCACTCGATCTGAAGAGCGAGAAGGGCGTGGAGCTGGGGCGGCAGGAGTTCGACTGGAAGGACATCGCCGGACGCGTCCCGTACTCGAAGCTCGACGCCGACGCGTTCTCGCGCGTCCGCGTCATCCTCATGAACGGGATCGAGTCGGAGGCGATCCGGTTCTCGCACGTCCTGGCGCGGGGGAGCGACCAGGGGCTGCGGCGCGCGCTGGCCGAGGTGCGCCGCAAGGAGCACCACCAGCAGACGCTCGTGAACTGGCTCAACCCCGCCGACCAGTCCGCGCTCGAGACCACCATCGGGTACGAGCAGGTCGCGATCGAGGTCACCGCCCACGTGGCGCAGCACGAGCCCGATCCCTACCTCGCGCAGGTCTACCGGTTCGGCCTGCTCGAGGACTTCGACCACATGTACCGCTACGCGTCGCTGCTCGATCGCGTGGAGGGCAAGGACGCGAACGCGATCCTCCAGGGGTACACGGACGTCCAGCCCGGGCGGCCCACGGTGGACGAGCACCGGCACCCCGAGGACGACCTGCGCCGCCACTACGACCGCGCCACCGCGCACCCGCTCTCGAAGCTCAACGCGCTGACGCTCGTCGGCGGCGAGTACCAGACCCACGACTACTACATGCACGTCGGGCCGTTCTTCGCGGACCCCGTGGCGCGCCAGCTCTACGCCGAGATCGCCTCGATCGAGGAGCAGCACGTCACGCAGTACGAGTCGCTCGCCGATCCGAAGGAGAGCTGGCTCGAGAAGTGGCTCATCCACGAGGCGACCGAGGTCTGGAACTACTGGAGCTGCCTCCAGACCGAGGGCGACCCGCGGCTCAAGGCGGTCTGGGAGCGGTTCCTCGACTACGAGCTCGGACACCTCGCCGCCGCGAAGGCCGAGTTCCAGCGGCTCGAGAACCGCGATCCGTTCGAGGTCCTCCCCGCGACGCTGCCCGACCCCATCAAGTTCGAGAGCCACCGGAAGTTCGTCCGGGAGACGCTGCGCGAGATCGAGCTCCGCGCCAGCGGCCACGACTTCGTCCCGGCCGCGCAGGAGCCGGAGCGCTCGCTCCAGTACCGCGCGCGCGTGAACGCGTCGGGCTCGCCCTCCACCATCGTCGCGGAGGGCTACGCCTGGACGCCGGGCACCGAGCTCACCGCCGGCGAGCCGTCCGCCGCCGTGCACTGAAGGAGAGACCGCAATGGCCGACCACGACACGAAGCCGACCGACCTGGGGAAGAATCGGACCGGGGTGCAGGCGAACCCGATCATGAGCAAGGAGATGCTCGACAACGAGCAGGCCGTGCCCTCCAACCCGCGCGGCGCCACGGCCATCGCGATGATGCGCGCCGAGATGTCGAAGGAGGCGCCGCCCGTCGGGACCATGCCCGTGCCCGGCAACGTGAAGGGCATGGCCAAGACCGCGATGAAGGCGCTGCAAGGCGAGAAGGCGACGGTCTTCCTGGA
The DNA here is from genome assembly GCA_035627135.1 of Anaeromyxobacter sp. Taxonomy (GTDB): domain Bacteria; phylum Myxococcota; class Myxococcia; order Myxococcales; family Anaeromyxobacteraceae; genus Anaeromyxobacter. Next base: position 39,444 of record DASPMI010000120.1, read on the forward strand.
CAAGCTCGGCGAGCGGCTCGCGTTCGAGCGGACGGGGACGCGGATCTACGACGCGATCATCGCCAAGCTCCCCGCCTCGTCCACCGGCAAGGACTCGTTCCCGTCGGAGGAGCTGCGCCGCTTCCGGGACGAGGAGCACGCCCACTTCCTGCTCTGCAAGCAGGCGATGGAGCAGATGGGCGGCGATCCCACCGCGGTGACGCCCTGCGCCGACGTGACCGCGGTCGCGTCGGAGGGGCTCATCAAGGTCGTGACCGATCCGCGCTCGACGCTGACGCAGTGCCTCGACGCGCTCCTCATCGCCGAGCTGACCGACAACGACGGGTGGAAGACGCTCATCGCGATGGCCGAGGCGCTCGGCCAGGACGACCTCGCGCAGAAGTTCACGAACGCGCTCGCCGAGGAGGACGTGCACCTCCAGTCGATCCGGTCGTGGCTCGCCGAGCGGCTCGAGGGCCAGCTCGGGGCGAAGATGCCGAGCACGGACTTCGGGGAGCCGGCGCAGCCCGTGTAGGCTTCAGGCTGCAGGCTTCGGGACGGCTCCCGAGCTGGAGCCTGGAGCCCGTAGCCTGGAGCCTGCTTCACTTGAAGTCATCCGACCGGATCCCGTGCTTCCTCAGGAGCCGGTGCAGGCTCTCCCGCTCGAGCCCCGCCCGCTCCGCCGCGCGGGTCACGTTCCCCTCGAACTCCGCGAGCAGCGCGACCAGGTACTCGCGCGAGGTCCGGTCGCGCGCCTCCGCCACGGCCTCCCGGTACGGCAGCTTCGCGAGCGCCGCGGGATCGACGGCGCCGACCGGCGCCGGGGTCGCCCCCGCCACCTCGGGCGGGAGATCGGCGACCCGGATGCGGTCGCCCGCGCTCACCGCGACGGCCCGCTCGATCGCGTTCTCGAGCTCCCGGACGTTGCCCGGCCAGCCGTAGCCCGCGAGCCGCGCCAGCGCCTCGGGCTCGAACGCGTCCAGCTCGCGCCGGAGCGCGCGGGCGTGCTTCGCGAGGAAGTGGTGCGCGAGCAGGGGGACGTCGTCGGCCCGGTCGCGGAGCGGGGGGAGGGTCACCGGGAACACGTGCAGCCGGTAGAAGAGGTCCTCCCGGAACCGGCCTGCCTTGGCCTCCTCGCGCAGCTCCCGGTGCGTCGCGGCGATGACGCGCACGTCCACCTTCACGGGCTGCGTGTCCCCGACGCGGCGGATCTCCTTCTCCTGGAGCGCGCGGTTGAGCTTCACCTGCGCGGGCAGGGGGAGCTCGCCGACCTCGTCGAGGAACAGCGTCCCCCCCTCCGCCTCCTCGAACAGGCCCGGCTTCGCGGCGGCGGCGCCGGTGAAGGCGCCGCGCGCGTGGCCGAACAGCTCGCTCTCGACGAGGTCGGCGGGGAGCGCCCCGCAGTTCACGGGCACGAACCGGCGCTCCTTGCGCGCGGAGTGATAGTGGATCGCGCGGGCGGCGAGCTCCTTGCCCGTCCCGGTCTCGCCCAGGAGCAGCACGGTGATGTCGAGCCCCGCCGCCTTCTCGAGCAGGGCGAAGGCCTCGCGCATGCGCGGGCTCCGCCCCACCAGGTTGTGGAAGGCCTCGGCCGTGCCCGGGGCCGTCTGGCGCCGGGCCTCGTCGGCCCGGCGCTTCCGCTCCGCCGCGCGCGCGACGACGCCCAGCGCGGCGTCCGGGTCGAACGGCTTCTCGAGGTAGTCGAACGCGCCCTGCTTCATGGCCCGGACCGCGTCGGCGACGGTCGCGTAGCCCGTCATCATCACCACCTCGGTGTCCGGCGCCCGCGCCTTGACCGCCGCGAGGAGCTCGAACCCGTCCGCCCCGGGCATCCGGATGTCCGTCACCACGACGTCGTAGGCGTGGGTGGCGACGAGCGAGAGCGCCCGCGCGCCGTCCTCGGCCTCCTCGACCGCGTACCCGTCCGCGAGGATCCGGACGAGCAGCTTGCGCAGGTTCTCCTTGTCGTCCACCACGAGGACGCGCGGGGTCATCGGGGGAGATTGTAGCGGAGGGGAGGTACGTCCGCCCCGGGAACCACCCGGGCCTCCGGCCCGTGGCCCCCCCGCGACCCGCCGGCCCCCCGTTGCGCTATCCTGTCCGCCCACACGCTCCGGTCCTCCCGCGGATGCCCTCGAGCCCCCCATCCGTTCCGCCCAACGACGCGCTCGGCCGGCCGCCGTCGCGGTGGACGGCGTTCGCGCTCGCCGCCCTGCTCGGGCTGGCCATCTGCGGCGCGGGCCTCGGCCTGTACCGCAGCGAGGCGACGGCGTTCCGGCAGGGGCGGGCGGCGGAGCTCGACGCGCTCGCCGCGCTCAAGGTGGACCAGGTCATCCAGTGGCGCAGCGAGAAGGTCGCGGCGGCGGAGTCGCTGGCCGCGGACGCGAGCTACCAGATGCAGGAGCTGCGGCTCGCCGCGACCCGGAGCCAGCCGCCCTCGGCGCAGGTCGAGGCGTGGCTCGCGGGCATGCAGCGCGCGGGCGACGTGGTGGGCGTGGGGCTCGTGAACGCCGCGGGCGAGTTCCAGGTCTCCGCCGGCGCAGGCATCGCGGAGGGCCACACGCCGACGCGCATCCGCGGCGCGCTGGTGATCGCCGAGGCCACCGGCGAGGCGTGGTTCTCGGACTTCCAGGAGGACCGGATCGGGATGCACGTCGACGTGATCGCCCCCGTCCGCCTCGCGGGCGAGCTCGCCGGCGGCATCTTCCTCCGGATCGACCCGCAGCGGCGCCTCTTCCCCATGCTCCTCCAGTGGCCCGTCCCGAGCAGCCTCTCGGCCGAGACGGTGCTGGCGCGCGCCGACGGTGACGGCGCGCGCGTGCTCAACCGGCTCCGGCACCTGCCGGGGTCGGCGATGCGGCTCCGCGTCGGGCCCCGCGAGGCCGGGGCGGAGGCGCTGCTCGCCGCCGTCCGCGGCGAGCGGCGGTCGGGCGCCGCGCCCGACTACCGCGGCGTGTCGTCGATCTACGCCACGCGGCCGGTGCCGAACTCGACCTGGGCCGTGCTCGTGAAGGTCGACGCGGCGGAGGCGTTCTCCCCGCTCCGCGAGCGGTTCCTGTGGACGCTCGCGACCGCGCTCGCGCTCGCCGCCTCGGCCGCGCTCGGCGTGGGGCACTGGTGGCGGAGCCGGCGCGAGGCCGCCCGGCGCGAGCGCGACGCCCTGGCCCGCCGGGTGGAGTTCCTCTCCCGGTGGGGCAACGACATGGTGTTCCTCGTGGACGAGGAGCTGCGGATCGTCGAGGCCAACGACCGCGCCGAGGCGCTGCTCGGCTACCGGCGCGACGAGCTCCTGCGGCTCACCCTGCACGACCTGCGCGATCCGGAGACGCCCGACGACCTCTCCCTGCGGGCCTCGACCCAGCTCGCCGCCGGCTGGGGCCACTGGGAGACCCGGTACCGGCGGAAGGACGGGTCCACGTTCCCGGTGGACGTCGCCGTCCAGGTCGAGCGCTCGGGGGGCAGGGCCTGGTTCCACGGGATCGTCCGCGACATCACCGAGCGCAAGCGGTCGGAGGAGGCGCTGCGCGCCAGCGAGACGCGGTTCCGGGCCGCGTTCGACGGCGTGCCGGTCGGGATGGTCCTGCTCGACCGCGCCGGGCGCGTGGTCGAGACCAACCGCGCGATGCAGGCGATGCTGGATCGGCCCGAGGTGGAGCTCCGGGGCGCGGCGTACCGCGACCTCGTCCACCCGGACGACGTCGAGCGATCGGAGGAGCGGCTCGCGCGGCTCCGGGCGGGGAACGCGTCGCTGGAGGACGCCGCGTGCCGGTACCAGCGGCGCGACGGCGCCTGGGTCCAGGCGCAGGTCCGGGCGTGCGCCCTCGCCGGCCCGGACGGCGCGCCCGAGTACGCGCTCGCCATGGTCGAGGACGTCTCCGACCGCCGCCGGATGGAGGCCCAGCTCCGGCTCGCCGACCGCATGGCGTCGATGGGGACGCTCGCCGCCGGGATGGCGCACGAGATCAACAACCCGCTCGCCTTCATCCTCGCGAACCTCGAGTACTCGATCCGCGAACTCCGGCGTGACGGGACGAAGCAGGACGTCATCGCCGCGCTGGAGGAGGCGCGCGAGGGAGGGACGCGGGTCCGCGAGATCGTCCGCGACCTGAAGACGTTCTCGCGCGCAGACGACGAGGGGCGCGAGCCGCTCGAGGTGAACCGGGTGCTGCGCTCGGCCCTCTCGCTCGCGTCCAACGAGATCCGCGCCCGGGCCCGGCTCGAGGTCTCGCTCGGCGAGGTCCCGCGGGTCCTCGGGAGCGAGCACCGGCTCGGCCAGGTGCTGCTCAACCTCCTCATCAACGCCGCCCAGGCGATCCCGGAGGGCCGCCCCGAGGCCCACGTCGTCCGGGCCGCGACCGCGCTCCACGAGGACGGGCGGGTGGTGATCGAGATCGCCGACGACGGCGGGGGGATCCCGCCCGCGCTCCGCGCGCGCATCTTCGACCCGTTCTTCACCACGAAGCCCGTCGGCGTCGGCACCGGCCTCGGGCTCTCGATCTGCCACGGCATCGTGGTCGCGATGGGGGGCGAGATCGCGCTCGACACCGAGGTGGGGCGCGGGTCGACGTTCCGGGTCCTCCTCCCCCCCGCCCCCGCCGGCGCCGCGGAGCGGCCCGCGCCGCGGCCGCCCGCGCCCACGCGCCGCGCCAAGATTCTCGTGATCGACGACGAGCCGCTCGTCTGCCGGGCGCTGCAGCGCATCCTCTCCCCGCCGCACGACGTGCGCGTCCAGGGGAGCGGGCACGGCGCGCTGGCGCTGCTCGACCACGAGGACGGCTGGGACCTCGTGATCTGCGATCTCATGATGCCGGACCTCTCCGGGATGGAGCTGTTCGGGACGGTGGCCGAGCGCCGGCCGCACCTCGCCGAGCGGTTCGTGTTCCTGACGGGGGGCGCCTTCACCCCGAGCGCGCGCGAGTTCCTCGAGCGCGTCCCCAACGAGCGCGTCGAGAAGCCGTTCGAGGCGGCGGCGCTCCGCGAGCTCGTGGCGCGGCTGCTCAGGGCGCGGCCGCACGCGGGGGCGTGATGGCGGAGCGCTCGCGGGAGGCCCCGTCGCCGGCCGAACGCCGCGTCGCGCAGGTCGCCTGGGACGCGCTCGCGGGCCTCGCCCCCGCGCTCGACGCGCCGCTCGCCGAGATCCTCGGCGGCGCCGCCGCGGAGCGCGTCCTCGATCGCCTCCTCCGGAGGCTCGGGCCTCTTTCTCGCCCGGCGCGCGCCGCGGTGGCGGAGGCGGTGTTCGGCGTCGCGCTCTGGCGCCGCCGGCTCCGGGCGCAGCTCGGCCTGCCGGACGCGCCGCCCCGGCACCTCCTCGGCGCGCTGCTCCGGGATCTCGGCGGCCGCGCCGACTGGGCCGCGCTCGCGGCGCTCGCCCCGGCCGCGCTCCCGCCGGCCGCGCCGCCGCCGGCCGCGCTCGCCGACCGGTGGTCGCTCCCGGACTGGCTCGCCGAGGAGCTCGTCCGGGCCGCGGGGGAGGACGCCCCCGCGCTCGCCGGCGCGCTCGACCAGCCCGGGCCGATCTGCCTGCGCGTGAACCCGCTCCGGACGACGACGGACGGGCTCGCCGGTCGCCTCGCCGAGGAGGGTGTCACGACCGCGCCGGGCCAGCTCGTCCCCGGGTCGCTCGTCGTGGCGCAGGCGCCCGGCGCCCGCCCCAACGTCTACGGCCTCGGCGCCTTCCAGGAGGGCCTGTTCGAGGTCCAGGACGAGGGGAGCCAGCTCCTCGGCCTCCTCGTCGAGGCACGCGCGGGTGACGCCGTGCTCGACGCCTGCGCCGGCGCGGGCGGGAAGACGCTCCTGCTCGCGGCGGCGGTCGGGCCGCGAGGACGTGTCCACGCGGCGGATCCCGACGCGGAGCGGCTCGAGCGCCTCCGCGCGCGGGCGGCGCGCGCCGGCGCGGACGCGATGATCGCCGTCCACGGCCCGGTCGCGCCGCAGGACCTCCTCGTCGATCGCGCGCTCGTGGACGCACCCTGCTCCGAGCTCGGCGCGCTGCGCCGCGGGCCCGACGTCCGCTGGCGGCTCGATCCCGCGGCCTTCGCCGCGCTGCCCGCGCTCCAGCTCGCGATCCTCGAGGACGCGGCCCGCCGCGTCCGCGCCGGCGGCCGGCTCGTCTACGCGACGTGCACGTTCCGGCGCGAGGAGGACGAGGCCGTCGCCGAGGCCTTCGAGCGGGCGCATCCGGAGTGGCGCCGCGTCCGCGCCGCCGCGGCGCCGGCGGAGACCGTGACCCCGGAAGGCTTCGTCCGCACGTGGCCGCACCGCCACGGGACGGACGGGTTCTTCGCGGCGGTGTGGGAGCGCGCAGCCCCGTGAACGGGCCCGAGCCCGGGCCGGCGACGGCAGGCGCAGCCATTCACCGCTCGCCCTTCGACAGGCTCGGGGCGAGCGGAAGAGCGCGACACCCGGGAGCGGCGAGGGCTACAGCTCCGTCTTCAGCACCGCCCCGCTCGACGCGTTCGTCACGAGGTGCGCGTACCGGCGGAGCCACGAGGACTTCACGTCCTTCTTCCTCGGCCGGAACGTCTCGCGGCGCCGCGCGAGCTCGGTGTCGGGGACGTCGACGGTGAGCGTCCGGGCCTCGACGTCGATCGTGATCGGATCGCCGTCCTGGACGAGCCCGATGGGTCCGCCCTCGGCCGCCTCGGGCGAGACGTGGCCGACGCAGGCGCCGCGGGTCGCGCCGGAGAAGCGGCCGTCGGTGACGAGGCCGACCTTCTCGCCGAGGCCCATGCCCATGATGAGCGACGTCGGGCCGAGCATCTCCTGCATCCCGGGGCCGCCCTTCGGCCCCTCGTAGCGCAGCACCACGAAGTGGCCGGCCTGGACCTTGCCGCCCATGATCCCGGCGATCGCGTCCTCCTGCGAGTCGAAGCAGATCGCCTTCCCGGTGAACCTGCGCATCGACGGCTGGATGCCGGCGGTCTTCACCACCGCGCCCTCGGGCGCGAGGTTGCCGAAGAGCACGGCGAGGCCGCCCACGGGGGAGTAGGCCTCCTCGAGCGGGTGGATGACGGCCTTGTCGGCGATCTTCGCGTCCTTCATCCGCTCGCCGACGGTCTCGCCGGTGACGGTGACCGCGCCCTCGCGCACGATGCCGCCGCGCCGGGCCGTCTCCTTCAGCACCGCCGGCACGCCGCCGGCCCGGTGGACGTCCTCGATGTGCACGGTCGAGAGCGAGGGGGCGATCTTCGCGATGTGCGCGACCTGCTTCGCGATGGCCTCGATCTCGCGGAGCCCGAAGGGCACCCCGGCCTCGCGGGCGATGGCGAGCATGTGCAGGACGGTGTTGGTCGAGCCGCCCATGGCCATGTCCACGACCATCGCGTTGTGGATCGCGTCGGCGTTGACGATGCGCCGCATCCGGAACCGCTCGTCGCCCGCGATCTCCACCGCGCGGCGCGCGGCGCGCCGCACGAGCGCCTCGCGCTCCGGCGTGAGCGCGAGGATGGTGCCGTTGCCGGGCAGGGCGATCCCCATCGCCTCGCACAGCACGTTCATCGAGTTGGCCGTGAACATGCCCGAGCAGGAGCCGCCGGAGGGGCAGGCGCGGCACTCGACGTCGTGCAGCTCGGCGTCGCCGATCTTGCCCGCGGCCCGCTGGCCGACCGCCTCGAACACGGAGTTGAGGTCGAGCGGGGCGCCGTCCTTCGCGGTCCCCGCCTTCATCGGGCCGCCGGAGACGAACACCGTCGGCACGTCCACGCGCAGCGCGCCCATGAGCATCCCGGGCACGATCTTGTCGCAGTTCGGGATGCACACCATCGCGTCGAGGCAGTGCGCGTTCATCATCGTCTCGATCGAGTCGGCGATGAGCTCGCGCGAGGGCAGGCTGTACAGCATGCCGGGGTGGCCCATGGCCACGCCGTCGTCGACGCCGATCGTGTTGAACTCGAACGGGACGCCGCCCGCCTTGCGGATCTCGTCCTTGGCGATCCGGCCGTACTCGGCCAGGTAGAAGTGGCCCGGGATGATGTCCACGTGGCTGTTCGCGACCCCGATGAACGGCTTCTCGAAGTCGGCGTCGGTGAGGCCGGTGGCGCGGAGCAGGCTGCGGTGGGGGGCTCGCTCGAAGCCCTTCTTGATCTGGTCGCTGCGCATCCCGCGTTTTTCCCGGGTTCCAGCCCGGATGTCAAACGTCCGGGCGGGCGTCCGTGCGGCGGCGACGCGGTGCGTGGTGTAGATCAAAGGCGTGCAGACGCTGGCCCCGACCTTCGCAGACGCCGTGGCTCGGGCCCGGATCGCGCTCGCCGCCCGGCCGCCGCGGCCGCTCGCGGTCTCCGCGTTCCGCCGCGCGGCGGTGCTCCTCCCGATCCTCGATCGTCCGGGCGGGCCGACGATCCTGTTCACGCGCCGCTCCTCGGCGCTGCCGCACCACAAGGGCGAGATCTCCCTGCCCGGCGGCGGGCTCGAGCCCGGTGAGACGCCCGAGGCCGGCGCGCTCCGCGAGGCCGAGGAGGAGGTCGGGCTGCCCCCCGCGCGGGTCGAGCTCCTCGGTCGGCTCGACGACCTCGTCTCGATCGCGCGGTTCGTGGTGACACCGGTCGTCGGCGCGGTCGCGGCGCCGCCGGCGGCGTTCACCGGCGCGGCGGGCGAGGTGGAGGAGCCGTTCGAGCTGCCGCTCGCGCGCCTGCTCGATCCCGCGATCCGCCAGGCCGCCCTCTGGGACCCGGCGCGCTTCCCGCCCGAGATCGCCGCGCTCCTGCGCGAGGTGCAGGAGCCGTTCGAGGACGTGGACCCGGAGACGGGCCGGTGGCGGGTGTGGTCGTTCCACGCGGATCCTTCACGCGTGGTGTGGGGCCTCACGGCCCGCATGCTGAGCGAGCTGTTCGCGCGGGCGTTCGGGCCGTGAGGATGGGGCGGGGCGGCGCAAAGCGCCGCGGAGTCGAAGGGCGAGGAACGCTACGGCCGGTACGCCGCCCGCTGCGCCTCGCCGTCGGCCGACGTGAAGACGCGGATCGTGCCGCGCTCGGCGACGCCGTCCGACTGGAGCTCCGAGCGGAAGAGCTGGACCGCCTCTCCCGCGTCCCATGCGCGGACGTGCGCGACGCGCTCCGAGCTCGAGGAGGAGAAGACGCAGCGGTAGAACGACTCCCTCGAGATCTTCATCGACCACTCCGCGCGACGCTGGGGTGACCCGGTTCGACTGCGGTCTCTTAAGTACCAGCGGAGCGGGGGGCACGGCGGTGGCGCTCGTGTGCCGGTTCTGTGTCCGCTGCGTGACGGGCCGGGCGAGCGGCCGATCGCCACGCGGCGTCCGGTCACCGGCCGGGCTGCGCCGGGGCCTGCACGTTCGCCTGCGCCACCACGGCAGGCCGATCGCGGAGGCCCTCCATGATCGCGACGCCGGTGGCGCACGCCAGGAACACGATCAGCGCGAGCATCCAGGGATGGAACTCGAGCAGCACGAGCAGGCGGCGGACCGACCGGGGGAGGTGGCGTTGGAGCGCCATCACCCCTGGAACGTAGACCGCAAGCGCGCTTGCATGCAACCATCCTGTCGCGGTGGATCTGGGCGGTTGTCCCACCGCCCCCGCGGGGGCCCGATTCCGCCCGCGGCGCCGGCCTGCGCGGGAGGCCAGAGATGATCGACAAGCGCACCGCGAGCTTCATGCGCTCGCTGGCGTTGGGCCAGATCGAGGAGGAGATCCTCCTCCCGTTCCCCGACCCGAAGCTCGCGGAGAAGGAGAAGCTCGGGGCGGTGCTGGGGCGGGTCGAGGCGCTCCTCGGGCCGCGGGCGGCGGAGTTCGCCGAGTGGGATCGCGCGGGCGCGATGCCGCCCGCGTTCCTCGACGAGCTCCGCGCGGCCGGCCTGTTCGGCCTCGTCCTCCCCGAGCGCGTGGGCGGGCTGGGCCTCTCGACGACCGGCTACGCCCACGTCCTCCAGGCCATCGCGCGGCACGACGCGTCGGTGGCGCTGACCGTCGGCGTGCACGCCTCGATCGGCGTCGGCGGCCTCCTGCTCGCCGGGACCGAGGAGCAGAAGGCGCGCTGGCTCCCGCGGCTCGCCTCGGGCGAGCTCATCGCCGCGTTCTGCCTGACGGAGCGGGAGGCGGGCTCCGACCCGGCGTCGCTCCGCACGACGGCGGTCCGCGACGGGGGCGCGTGGATCCTCTCCGGCGAGAAGGGCTGGGTCAGCAACGGCGCCATCGCCGGGCTCTTCACGGTCTTCGCGCGCACCGCGCACGAGGGGAAGGGGCAGCTCACCGCGTTCCTCGTCCCGCGCGACGCCCCCGGCCTCACCGTCGGGCCGCCCGAGGACAAGATGGGCATCCGCGCCTGCTCGACGACGATGATCGCGCTCGACCGCGTCCGCGTCCCGGCCGACCAGGTGCTCGGCGAGGTCGGCAAGGGGTTCAAGCTCGCGATGCGCGTGCTCAACGCCGGGCGGACCGGGCTCGGTGGCGGGTCGGTCGGCGGGGCGAAGCGGCTCCTCGAGCTCGCGCTCGAGCACGCGCGCACGCGCCAGCAGTTCGGGCGGCCGCTCTCGTCGTTCGCGCTCGTCCGCGGCAAGCTCGCGCGGCTCGCGATCGAGTGCTACGCCGCCGAGAGCGTCGTGGATCTCACCGCCGGCCTGCTCGACCGCGGGTTCCAGGAAGTCGCGGTCGAGGCGGCCATCGCGAAGGTGATCGCGACCGAGGCGCTCTGGCGGACCGCCGACGAGGCGCTGCAGCTCGCGGGCGGCGCCGGCTACATGCGCGCCTTCCCGTACGAGCGCGCGCTGCGGGACACGCGGGTGAACCGCATCTTCGACGGCACCAACGACGTGCTCCGCCTGTTCGTGGCGCTCACCACCGCGGGCGACGCGGCCGAGGAGATCCGCGACCTCGCCGAGTCGGTGCGCGGCGTCTTCGCCGATCCGATCAAGGGGTTCGGCCTCCTCTCCGAGTACGCGCGCCGCCGCGCCGGCCTGCCGCCCGTGCCGAGCCGCGAGAAGGGGCGGTTCACGCTCCTGCCGCCCTCGCTCGCGGCCGAGGCGGCGCGATTCGAGGCGCTCACCGCCGCGCTCGCCCAGTCCGTGGACCGCACGCTGCGCCGGCACGGGAAGCGGCTCGTCGACGAGCAGCTCGTGCTCCGCCGGCTCGCCGACGCCCTCGTGGACCTGTTCGCGTTCGCGGCGATGCTCTCGCGCGTCGCGGGGCGGCTCGAGAACCACGGCGAGGCCGCCGCGCGGCCGGAGCGGGAGCTGCTCCGGGCGTTCGCCGCCGGCGCCGAGCGGCGGGTCACGGCGAGCCTCGAGGGCATCGACGGTCCCGAGGACGAGTCCCTCGGGGTCGTCGCGGAGGCGCTGCTCGAGGCGGGGAAGTACCCCTGGGAGGATGACGGGGTGCGCCCCGCTACGCCGCCCCCTGCTCCGGCTTCTGCTCCCGCAGGAACTCCTCCGTCAGGCGCCGCCACCCGGCGTCGCCGAGCGAGGTGAGCGGCGAGTGGAGGAGCGCGCCGCCGTCGGCGGCCGCGAGGCCGAGCTCGTGCTCGAAGAACCGCTCGAGCCGCTCTGCCTCGCGCCGCAGCCAGCCGCCGGCCTCCGCCTCGGCGGGGAAGCTCATGTACGCCGTGTCGGCGGGCGTGAGCGAGAACAGCCAGCCGTCCCCGTACGGATCCCGCTTCACGAGGCCGGGGTCGCCGGTCACGCGCGCGTTGGCCCGCACCACCATCCCGTTCACGGGCGCCTCGATCCGGACGGAGCGGCGCCCGGCGTGGAGCACGGCGATGGGCTCGCCGCGGCGGACCACCATCCCGGGCCGCGGGAGCTCGACCGAGGTCACCGAGGGGAGGAGCTCGCGGGCGAGGTCGTCGATGCCGAGCATGAGCTCGGCGGGGCCGCGCGACGCGATCCAGGTGTGGTTGGGCGCGTGGAACGCGCCGCGGCGGAACGTGAAGCGGCCGGCGCGGACCGTGCGGCGCGCGCGGAGCTTCGAGACCTGGCCCAGCGCGATGGCGAGCAGGATCGCCGGGATCGCGATGAGGAGCGCTCCGAGCAGGAAGACGCCGGCGCGGCCGAAGAGGCCGGCGACGAAGGCTCCGAGGATCTCCAGGTACTCGATGAACGTGGCCACGGCTTCCTCCGGTGGGCGGCCACAGCGGAGGGCCGCCCCCACGCCCCTCATCGCAAGCGACGCGCCAGATGCCGTGACGAGGAAGATCAGGTGGTTATGGCGGCCTGTGCCCCCAAGGGCTGATTAGGATCTCAGCAGTCAGGGGTCGCCTCGTGAGAAGCCCCTGTCGTTCCGGTGGGTTGGCAGGATCCGTCGAGGATCTCACCACCGCTGACCTTCTCAAGTCCTCGGAAACCGAGCTATCTCGCCCCGGGTGGCCCGTTCCTGCGCGACGAGGACGCCGTACAGCGTCTCGTGGACGGGGACCGCGATGCCCGCCTCCTGGGCGAGCCGGAGGACGGCGCCCGCCTGGTCCTCGAGCTCCGACGGCCTGCCCGCGCCGACGTCGCGCTGCATGGACACGGTCGCGTCGGGCGCGACGGCCTCCAGCACCTGGAGCGTCGCCGAGACGGCGTTGGACGGCAGCGCCACGCCGCGCGCCCGCGCGAGCGTCGCCACCTCGTGCATCGCACGCTCGTGCACCGCCCGGAGCTCCGGCACGTCGAGGTGGACGCCGAGCGGCGCGCGCGAGGTCGAGGCGACGAGCCCCCACGGCTCGACGAGGAGGAACTTCTCCCAGGTGGCCCGCTCGACGTCCTCGACCACCTTGGCGACGACGCCGGCGCGGGCGAGCGCCGCGGCGAGCGCCTCGAGCCGCGGGCTCCGCGTCCCGGCGCGCGCCCCGCGCTCGCCCATGACGACGATCGGGGCGGCGCCGAGGTGCTTGATCGAGCCCGGCGCGTGGATCCAGGCGAGCACGTTGATGACGCCGCCGGCGACCCGCTCCTCGCCCAGCGCGCGCGCGAGCTGGTCCGCCGCGTCCACGCCGTTCTGGAGCGGGATGACGGGCGCGCCGGGCGCGGCCAGCGGCGCGAGCTTCGGCGCCAGCTCCGGGACCTGCCACGCCTTCACCGCGACGAGCACCGCGTCGGAGGGCGGCAGGGCGGCAGGGTCCTCCGCCGCCGCGGCGACGGGCACCGAGAAGCTGCCGAGCGGCGAGTCGACCCGCAGCCCGTCCCGGCGGATCGCGGCGAGCGCCTCGCCGCGCGTCACGAGGACGACCTCCTCCCCGGCCCGGGCCAGCAGCCCGCCGAGGAGCCCGCCCACTCCTCCAGCACCGACGATCGCGATCCTCATCGTTCAAGCTCCCGTGAACGGGCCCGCGCTCGACCCCAAGCCCGCACCCGAGGTTCAATTCGAACTCGGCCCCGCCGTCCAATCCCAACTTGGGGCTGCCCGCACGCTACCCCAGCAAAGCGACACGTCGCGAGCTTGCGGGCGAGCACCGGCCTGCCGAACCTTGACCGCGTGATCGAGGTCCCGATGAAACGGCTCCACTTCCTCCTCGCCGCCCTCGCTGCGCTCCCGGCCCCGGCCCGCGCCGCGGACGATCGCCCCGGCGGAACGATCGACGTCGGCTCCGGCCGCACGGAGGTGCTCTCGAAGAAGCTCCCGGTGGGGCAACGCATCGACCTCCCGGAGGGCTGGTTCCGCGTGGAGGAGGAGGGCGTCGAGGACGGGCAGGTCGGCTCGTTCACGATCGTGTCCTCCGGGACCGGGGTGGGGGCCCCTGCGGAGCAGGGAGAGGGGCCGGAGGCCCCTCTCCGCGGGGCAGCGGCGCGCAGCCGCGAAGCGGCGAGCACGGCCCAGGGTCCCGCGAAGCAGGAGTGGGGCCCCGACGGCTCTGCCGGCGGGGCGGGGGCGCAGCCCCCGTGCAGAACCGAGCGGAACGCGTACCTGCGGCAGCTCTGGAAGGAGTCGGGCATCGACGTGTCCGATCCGGACGCGCTCATCGAGGGGCTCGACGCGGGCACGTCGGGGCCTGCCACGGGCTACTACTGGTTCGCGCTCGCGACCGACGCCTTCCGGAACCTGTCGTCCTCGTCGGACCTCCGGGACCGGGCCGGGGCGCTCATCCGCTGCGTGCAGGCGGCGCGGGGCGTGGGGCGGTAGCCGCGCGACCTACTCGCGGGTCATCAGGAGCCGCGTCCAGAGCGTCGGGTTCTCCGCGACCAGGTCGGAGCCCCACACCCGGAACACGGTCGTCCCCTCCGCGCGCCGGAAGAGCCGCTCGGGCGCGTTCGCGGCCCGCCCCTCGCGGTCGTGCACCGTGACGAGCTCGAGGAGCCGCAGGCCGTCCGGGCCGGCGGAGACGGACGCGTCCACGCGGTAGCGCCGCTCCCGGCCGCCGCCGAGCTTGTCGATCTCCTCGCGGGTGAGGTGGAGCCACCCGGCGCCGAGGCAGGCGCCCGCGCCGTTCACCACGCGCGAGGGCTCGAACCGGTTGCCGAGGAGCGGCATCACGCGCGCCGAGCGCTCGCAGCTCGCCGCCTTGGCGCCGGTGCACCGCTCTCCCTCGGCGACGAGGAGCATCGAGTCGCCGGCGCGCAGGAGGCCGAGCTTCGCCCGCTCCGGGTTGGCGCGCAGCGACCCGAGCGCCTCGACGGCGAGGACGTGCCCGCGGACCTCGACGAGCGCCACCGGGCCGAGCGCGTCGCCGCTCGCGTAGCGGCTCGTCAGGATCCAGACGAGGCGGTGCGTCGCGTCCACCTCGCTCACCACCACGTCGCCGTCGCCGATGGGCCGGTCCGGCAGCATGGCGCGGGCGGTGCTGGGGTCGGCGCAGAGGACGGCGGGCGCCTCCCAGCGGACCTGCGCGCCGGAGCAGTCGAGGGCCGGGGTCGTCGCGCGGCGGGTCTGCGGGTCGTAGCCCTGGAGCACCAGCGCCAGCCACGCCTGGGCGTCGAGGGCGGCGCCCTCGCGCAGCGCGCCGGTGCAGAGGGGCGCGCGCGGCCAGGGGTGGGGGAGCGCGGCGCAGCCGGCGAGGACGAGCAGGAGCGCGAACGGGGCGGTGCGGACGGTCACGTGGATCTCCTCGTCGGGTGAGCGGAGCGCGGCTCACCTCGGCTTGCGGGTGTGGGGCGTCGCCCTCTGTTCCGAGTCGGAGTCGGTGGGGGAGCGCCGCCCGGCCACCGCGGAGTAGGCCCGCGCGAACGACTTCCCGAACAGCACGTCGGTGACGGCGCTCTCCTCGTCCGCGAGCGCGTGCCACCGCTCGACGAAGGTGCGCCAGAGGCCGGCCTCCTTGAGCGCCCGGAGCAGCCCCGACTTCCCGTCGCGCTCGGCGGCGGCGGTGATCGCGTCGGGCGAGAGCTCGTCGAGCATCGACCGGGCGCCGGCCTGGACGCCGTTCAGCAGCGCCACCTGGTGGATCATGAGGTCCGCGAACGCGCCCGCGAGCTGGCGCGACCGGGACTCGCCGTCGGCCGGGGTGAGCAGCCACCCCACGAGCTGCCGCGCGTCGGAGATCCGCGCCAGCGCCCCCTCGCCCTTGGGCACGCGGATGCCCATCTCGCGGCCGAACTGCTCGTAGCCGCCGCGCAGCTCGAGGTAGCCGCGCGCCGCGGTCTCGAGCGCCTCGGCGAGCGCGCCCAGGAAGCGCTGCAGCGCCTCCGGCGTCGCCGGGGCCTCCGCCGCCGAGAGGTAGGCCTCGGCGAACGCGCGCACGAGGCGCAGCGCGTCGCCGCCGAGCCCGCCGCCGGCCGCGAGCGGGACGGCGACCGGCTGCGGCGGGAGGCCCGCGTGCGGCTGCGCGGGCATCGGCGAGAGCGGCGCCGGCGGCGGCGCGTGCGCGAGCCCGTGCAGCGCGGCGTACGGGTAGCGCGTCGCGATCGCCGCGAGCGCGGCCCGGCGCTGCGGGTCCGAGAGCGGCGTGAGGACGCCGTCGAGGGCGAGCTGGAAGCTCTCGCTCGCCGTCTTGCAGCTGTCGTGGAGCACGCCGAGCTGCCAGGACGCGGCCTCGAGCGCGCTCTCGACCGTGGCGTCGGGCGGCGGGGGCGCCTCGACGACGGGGGCCACGTGCGCCGGCTCGGGCTGGAACACGGCCACCTCGGGCCGGGGTCCGCCCGCGCCGCCCGGCCCACCGCCGCCCGCGGCGTTCCCCGCGGCGGCCACCTCGGCGGCGACCACCTTCGCGAACATCGTGACCGGCTCCGGCGGCGGCGCCTGGCCCTCGGCCGCGCCGCGCGAGAGGACGAGCCGGAGCCGCCCGATCGTGAGCTCGGTCGTCGCGAGGATCGCGGCCGGCTTGTTGCGCTCCAGGCGGGCGCCGTTCACGTACGTCCCGTTGGTCGAGCCGAGGTCGATGAACCGGATCCCCTCGTCGTCGAACTGGATCACCCCGTGCCAGCTCGACACGTACGGACGGTCGAGGCGCAGATCGTTGAGATCGCCGCGCCCGACCCGGACCGGCGAGGAGATGAAGGCGTACGCCTCCACCCCCTTGCCGTCGAGGTCCTCCACCTGGACGCGCAGCGGATCCATGGCCGTCTACGCCTCCCCGAACTGGATCGCGAAGCCGCCCTGGGCGTCGACCCCGACGGTGACGGACCGCGAGAGCGTCCCCGCCGCCATGCGCTCGAGGAGCGCGCGCGAGAGGGCCGGCATGAGCGAGCCGCGGAGCACGTGATCGACGTTGCGCGCCCCGGTCTCCGGGTCCTGGCAGCGGCCCGCGAGGTGATCGACGAGCTCCGGCGCGAAGGTGGACCTCATCCCGTGGCTCGCCTCCAGCCGCCGCGCGAGCGTCCCGAGCTTGAGCTGCACGATCTCCTTGAGCACGTCCTGCGGCAGCGGCGCGAAGGGCACGATGTTCATGCGGGCGAGGAGCGCCGGCTTGAAGTGCTTCGAGAGGATCGGGCGGATCGCCTTCGCGATCTGCTCGGCGGTCGGCTTCTCCTCGTCGTCGAACGCGGCCATGACGAGGTCGGAGGCGAGGTTCGAGGTGAGGATCACCAGGGTGTTCTTGAAGTCGACCTCGCGTCCTTCACCGTCGGTGAGCACGCCCTTGTCGAACACCTGGTAGAACAGGTTCATCACCTCGAGGTCGGCCTTCTCGCACTCGTCGAGCAGCACCACGGAGTACGGCCGCTGCCGCACCGCCTCGGTGAGGCGCCCGCCCTCGCCGTAGCCCACGTAGCCCGGGGGCGAGCCGATGAGGCGCGAGACGGAGTGCTTCTCCTGGAACTCGCTCATGGCGATCGTGGTCATGAACCGCTCGCCGCCGTAGAGCAGGTCCGCGAGGGCGATCGCCGTCTCGGTCTTGCCGACGCCGCTCGGCCCCACGAAGAGCAGCACGCCCACGGGCGCGCCCGGGTTCCGGATGCCGGCGTGCGAGATGCGGAGCGCCTCGGCCACGGCGCGGATCGCCTCCGGCTGGCCCTTCACGCGCTCCGTGAGCCGCTTCTCCACGTCGAGCACCGCCTGGATCTGGTCGGAGCGCATCTTGCCGACCGGCACGCCGGTCCAGGCCTCGATCACCTTGGCCACGGCGCCGGCGTCCACCTCGGCGTGGAGGAGCGGGTCCTCGCCCTGGATCTTCGCGAGCTCGGCCGCGGCGGCGTCGACCGCGGCGCGATCGCCCTTGCCCTCGGCCAGCGCGGCGCGCGCGGCGCGCAGCGTCTCGACCGCGGCGCGCTCGGCGCCGAGCCGCGTCTCGAGGGCCGCGACCCGGTCGCGGGCCGCCGCGAGCCGCCCGTCGATCTCGGCGATCGCCCCGTCCTCCTTGCGCTGCCCGTCGGCCAGGTCGCGGGCCACCGCGGCGCGCTCGCGCTCCAGGCTCGCGATCTCCTCCGCGGCGGCGACGAGCGGCTCGGGCCGCGCGGCGAGGGCGATCTTCACCCGCGCCGCGGCGGTGTCGAGGATGTCGACCGCCTTGTCGGGGAGCTGCCGGCCGGAGAGGTAGCGCCGCGAGAGCCGGACCGCCGCCGTGACCGCCTCGTCGCGGATGGCGACGCCGTGCGCCTTCTCGTACGCCGCGCGGAGGCCGCGCAGCATCACCACCGCGTCCTCGTCCGACGGCTCGTCGACCTTCACCGGCTGGAAGCGGCGCTCGAGGGCGGCGTCCTTCTCGAAGTACTTCTTGTACTCGCTCCAGGTGGTGGCGGCGATGGTCCGGAGCTCGCCGCGCGCGAGCGCCGGCTTGAGCAGGTTCGCGGCGTCGCTGCCGCCGGCGTTGCCGCCGGCGCCGATGAGCGTGTGCGCCTCGTCGATGAAGAGCACGATCGGCTTCGGCGAGGCCTTCACCTCGGAGATGACCGCCTTGAGCCGGTTCTCGAACTCGCCCCGGACGCTCGCGCCCGCCTGGAGGGAGCCGAGGTCGAGCCCGAGGAGCTCCACCTCGCGCAGGGAGTCGGGCACCTCGCCGGCCGCGATGGCGATGGCGAGGCCCTCGACGAGGGCGGTCTTCCCCACGCCCGGCTCGCCGACGACGATGGGGTTGTTCTTCCGGCGGCGGGCGAGGATGTCCACCATCTGCCGGATCTCGCGGTGGCGGCCGAAGATCGGGTCGATCTTCCCCTCGCGCGCCCGCTGCGTGAAGTTGGTCGCGAAGCGCGCCAGCGCCTCCCCGCCCACCGCGCCGGAGCCCGCCGGCCCGCCGGCCGCGCCAGGCGCGCCCGGTGCGCCCTCGATCCACGACTCGGCGTGCTCGTGGCTCTTCGCCAGGACGTCGGCGAGGTCGCGCTTCATGACGTCGGCGTCGAGGCCCTCGATCTCGGCGTACGACTCGCCCGTGTAGCGGTCGGGCCGGGCGGCGAGCTGGACGAGGAGGTGGCCGCTCCGGAGCTTCTGCGCCCCGAGCTCGACCGAGGCCATGAGCCAGGCGTCCTCGAGCCAGTTGAAGACGCTCTCCGAGATGACGGGGCGGCCCGGGTTGCCGGACTTCATGCCCGAGAGCGTCCGCTCGATCGTGCCGGCGAGCCGCACGCGATCGGCGCCGTGCTGCTGGAGCAGGAGCGCCACGTCGCCCTCGTCCGGCTCGAGCATCGACGCGAGCAGGTGCTCGACCGTGAGCTCGTAATAGCCGCCCTGCGCGGCGCGTCCCACGGCGGCCTCGAGGTGCCGCGTGGCGGTGGGCGTGAGCTTTCGAACGAGCGACTTGGCTTCGACGCGCATCGGTGTTCCCCCTCGGCGGTGCCCGACGGAAGGTGGGGCGTGCGTGACCTGGCCGGCTGCCGGAAACCCGGAGAGTATCGCCCGAAACCAGGCGAGGGGGAACTCCGGGAGGTGGAGGACGGAGGCGGGTCCGGGGGTGTCCGGCATCCGCCGGTATCGCGGCGGGCGAACCGGATCGGACGAGGTGATCCCGGCCTCCGCTATCCCCCCGCGCCCGCGGGCACCACGTCCTCCGCCGGCTCCGGCATCGCCGGGCAGGTGAACTCGAACCCGAAGAGCTTCGGGTTCTCGCAGATCACCGCCGCCGAGAAGATCGAGAGGACGTAGTCGTACGTCTCCCGCGGCACCTTCTTGTCGCGCAGCAGGCGCCAGAAGTTCCGGTCCTGCGGGGTCGGCGGGAGCTTGTTCACGAGGGCGCGGACGTTCCCCTCGCCCCAGTTGTAGCAAGCCATCACGAGCATGCTCGAGGCCATGGTCTCGTGCGACGAGAGCATCTTGATGTACCGCGCCGCGGAGGTGGTGGCCTTCTGCCACTCGAACCGCTCGTCCTTGGGGTCGTAGACGGGCTGGTCGTGGAGCGGGCCGATCTTCAGGCCGAAGTGGTTGCCGGTGGAGGCGATGAACTGCCACATGCCCTTGGCGTAGCCGTAGCGCGTGTTGGGCCCGACCGCCCGCTCGTCGTAGTTGCTCTCCACCAGCGGCAGGTACACGAGCTGCCGCGGGAGGCCGGTCTCGTGGAGCACCCGCTGGATCACGGGGCCGTAGCCGTGCTGCGCCGACCGCTTGAGCCCGTTCGCGAGGCGGCTCGAGGTCTTCCACTTCTGGATGTAGTTCTTCACCTCGGCGACGAACTCCGGCGGGACGTTCACCTCGCACTCGCCGAAGGCGCGGGCGGTCCGGAGGATGAGCCGCTCGTCCTCCGGGAGCTTGGCGTAGATGCCGAGCTCCTCCACGAACGAATCGTACTCGGCCTCCATCTTCGAGAACTTCGCCTTTCGCTCGAGGAGGCTCCCGAGCAGCTTCCGGTCGGCCTGGGCGAGCACGACCTCCTCGAGCTGCGAGATCTCCACCTCGACGGCGCGCGTCGCGTAGAAGAGCCGCTCCGCGGTGTCGCGCAGCGTCCGGAGCTTCCGCTGCTGGTGGACGATGACGCCGCCGGAGGCGACGAGGGCCACGAGCACCACGGCGGCGAGGATCTGGTACGGGCGCGAGGACCGCTTCTTCACGCGCTCGAAGGCGCGGCGGAAGAGGAGGGTCTCGCGGCCCATCGGCTGCTCGCCCTCCTTGCGCAGGAAGCGGCGGAGGATCTGCGACTCGGTCGTGAAGCCGCCCGGCGCGGCCTCGCCGCGGGGCGGGCGCGGGATGGTGACGTGCGCCGCGGGCGCGGGCTCCGCGGCGGTGCCGGCGGGGCGGGACAGCGCCTGCGTGTCGCCGCCCGGGACGAAGGGCTGCGGTCGCTCGGCGGCGACGAGCTCGAGCCGCACGCGCGGACCGCCGGGCCCGAGCTCCAGCTCCGCGCTCTCGCGGAGCGGGACCATCGAGGCGCGGGCGCCGTTCACCATCGTCCCGGTCGAGGAGAGATCGCGGATCCACCACAGGATGCCGTCCGGGAGGACCTCGGCGTGCGACGGCGCCACCCCCGGCTCGAGGAGCTGGAAGTCGGCCTCGGTCGAGGAGCCGATGGTGAAGGCGCGCGTGAAGCGCATCTCGGGCGCGCGGGCGCGCCCCGAGACGACGCGCGCGAGGACCGCGCGCGGGGCGCGGCTCCGGGTCTCCGGGCCGGGGGAGTCGTCGAGGGCCATGGCCGGGGACCATTGTCCGCGGAAGCGGGGTCCGGGCCAAGGACCGACCGGCGAATCTGGTAGGATCGGCGGAGCATGGGACACCCCGCGGTCGAGAACGCGACGCCCTTCGCGTTCGAGCCGGTCTTCGTCGCCGACGAGGAGGGCCGGCCGCTGCTCGTGCCGCTCGTCAAGGCGACCTACGACATCGCCGCCACCGGCCTCACCCTCGCAGAAGAGCAGCAGCCGCCCCTCTTCGAGGGAGAGCCCAACGGCGACCCCGAGGTCGCGAGCTGGCGGTACGAGCCCGAGGGGACGCTCCCCAAGCCCGCGACGGACGTCGTCCTCGTCGGCAGCGCGGTCGCCCCGCGGGCGGGCACGACCGAGCTCATGGTGGCGCTCCAGGTCGGGCCGCTCCGGAAGGGCGTCCGCGTGCTCGGCGATCGCGTCTTCTTCCGCTCGGTCGGCGGGGTGGGCATGTCCCGGCCCGCGGCGTTCGAGGAGATCCCGCTCCAGTGGGAGCGCGCCTTCGGCGGCTGGGATCGCTCGCACCCCGACGAGCGGAAGCACACCTTCGAGCCGCGGAACCCCGTCGGCGTCGGCTACCGCGCGAGCAGCGACGGCTACGAGGACGGCCTCCCGTGCCCGAACCTCGAGGACCCCGCGCGGCCGTTCCGCGGGTGGGGCGATCGCCCGCCGCCCGCCGGCTTCGGGTTCACCTCGCCGAACTGGGAGCCGCGGGTGCAGTACGCGGGCACCTACGACGAGCGCTGGCAGAAGGAGCGCGCGCCGCTCTTGCCGCGGGACTTCGACCGGCGGTTCCTCTCCGCGGCGTCGCCCGGGCTCGTCGCGGCCGGCTACCTGCGCGGCGACGAGCCGGTGGTCGTGAGCGGCGTGGCGGCGGAGGGCGGGTACGCGTTCCGGCTGCCGGGGGTGGAGGCGCCCCGCGTCGGCGTCCAGGTCCTCGGCGCGAAGGACGCCCTCGTGCAGACGCGGCTCGACACCCTCGTCGTGGACACGGACGAGCGGAAGGTCTTCCTGTTCTGGCGGGGCGAGCTGGCGCTCCGCGACCCGACCGGCGTGACGGGGTTCCAGGTCGGGGTGGGGGCGGCGGGCGCGGGGTCGCGTCCCGCGGCGCAGGCGATGTAGCATGGGAAGGGGGAGGTGCCCGTGGGCTCCGCGGTCGGCGTGAACAAGCTCAAGATCGTCACCGCCGATACGGGCGGCATCTCGATCGCGTTCCCGGACGTGTGCAAGACGCCGAGCCCTGGCGGTCCGGTCCCGATCCCGTATCCCAACATCGCTCGATCGAAGGACACGGCGAAGGGCTCGAAGAAGGTGAAGGCCGACGGGAAGCCGATCTGCGTCAAGTCCTCGTGCTTCAAGAAGTCGGTGGGCGACGAGCCGGGGAAGGTCGGCGGGATCGTCTCCAACACGACCCGGGGCAAGGCCGAGTTCGTGAACTGCTCCTTCGACGTGAAGATCGAGGGCAAGGGCACGCCGCGATCGTTCGATCTCATGCTCCACAACAAGAAGAACACGCCCCCGTTCCCGCTGCTCCAGCAGCCGGTGGTCGCCCTCGGCAAGCAGGCCGGCAAGGGCGTCTGCTGGATCTGCGGGAAGAAGCTCTAGGTGCGCCGCGTGGCCACGCGCAGGGAACGCGCCGCCGCGAAGCCCGTTCGCCTCGAGCGGATCGCCGGCGCGCGGGTCGGCTGGATCGCCGGGCACGATCTGGTGCGCGGGCTGCTCGTGGACTTCGAGGGGAACCGCGCCGGGCCGGTGCCCGCGCGCGCCTGCGTGGCGATCGCGGACCCGGGGGCGGCGGCGGCGGCGCGGCAGCCGGCGGTGCTGCTCTTCGAGGACGGCGACCCGGGCCGGCCGCTGCTGATGGGGCTCGTCGCGCTCGCGCCCGGGGCGGCGCTGCTCGAGCAGCTCCTGAGCGAGCCCGGCGCGCCGCCGGTCAAAGACCGGCGCGCAGCGCGCGCGCCGGAGCCGGCCCCTGCGATGGTCCCCGCGGAGGCGAAGGTGGACGGCCGGCGCGTGGTCCTCGAAGGGCGCGACGAGGTCGTCCTCCGCTGCGGCGAGGCGAGCATCACGCTCTCGCGCGACGGCAAGGTCACCGTCCGCGGCGCGCGCATCGTGAGCACGGCGCGCGGCACGCACCGGATCCGCGGCGGGTCGGTGCAGATCAACTGAGCGTGGATCAGAGGTCGGAGTCGAGCCGCAGCTTCGGCCAGGCGATCGGCTGGAACCGCTGGAGCGGCGCGCGGCGCGCGAGGCCGGGGCAGGTGGGGTACTCGGGCTCCGTCGCGATCCCCTGCCCCTCCGCGAGCCGGAGGAGCGCGAGGCCCTCGACGAACACCTGCCGGTCGGGCTCGAAGCAGTAGTCCTGCGCCTGGACCGAGTCGCGCTTCGGGTCGGCCAGCTCGCGCAGCTTCCGCTCGCGGTCGGCGAGCAGCGTCCGGAACGCGGCGCCGAAGGCGTCGCCGTCCTTCGACAGCAGCGCGCGGTCGACGTCGAGCCGCAGGTCCTCGCCGCCCTCGAGCGCGCGCTCGTAGCGGTCGAGCACCCGCGCGAGCTCGGCCGGATCCGCGCCGGGCTCGGCGAGGAGGTGCAGGAACCGCGCGTGGCAGAAATCGTCCTCGTACTCGGCGCCCTGGATCCAGTCGCCGGGGGAGAGCGCGGCGACCTGGCGGGCGACGTCCCACGCCCCGGCGGCCACGGCGTCGAGGAACGGCCCGGCGTTGCTCGTCCGCTGCCAGCGGTCTCCGGTCACGCCGTCGCGCGCGCAGCGGCGGAGATAGTGCCGGCGAGCGACCGCGGAGTGGAGGAGCCACCCGTAGAAGCCCTCGACGTCCGCCTCGATGAGGAGCGCGCAGATGCCGATCGCGCGGTAGTGGCGAGCGATCTCAGTCGAGAGCTTGCCGAGGTGGACCGCGCGCTGTTGCCGCTCGGCGACGTCGATGAGCGACTGCGCGTGATGGACGATGTAGCCGGGCAGGTCTTCGATGCGATAGGGCTCCACCGCGCCTCCTCTCCACCTCCGTGGTGGCTCACAGCATGCTCAGGCCCTGCTCCGGCGCGACGAACTTGATGCCGGTGAGCTTGGCGGCCTTGATCTTCTCTGCCAGCTCCGGGCGGTAGACGTCGCGGAAGGGCCAGTGCTTCATCCGAAAGAGGGTCGCTGATGCATCGATCCTCGACTCGTCGATGACGAGCTTCTTCACGGAGCTGAAGAGGCTAGGATCGATCTGGTTCCGGGTGCCGTCCGTGCGTTCGAGGTCGATGCAGTCCTGCAGCGGAAACGGATTCACGACGTAGTAGGGCTCCGGCTGCTTCCGCCCCTTGTGGTTGACGATGGCGACGGGCAGGTACTCCACGTTGCGGACCTGCTCCGCTTCCAGCAGGTCCTTCACCTTCTGGGAGGCGACGATGCAGCTGCTCGTGCTCGGGAGGAAGTCGATGAGGCCGACGTCGTCCGGGTAGTCGTCGCTCATGGTGAAGTGGACGTCGTCCGGCCACTCGTGCGCGAGCGGTACACCCTGGGTGAGGCGGAACGTCCGTTCCAATCCTTGGACCGACTTCAGGTGGCAAGCGCCCGCGAACCGGCTTGTCCTTCGAGAATAGCAGCGTCATGGGCCTCCGATCGGTTCAGTCGGTGTTGTCTCCGCGGCTCGCGCTCAGAGCTCGTCGACGAGCTCCTCGGCGGAGACGAACCGGATGCCGGTGAGCTTGGCGGCCTCGAACTCCTTCGCCAGCTGGGCGCGATACGCGTCGCGGAAGGGCCAGTGCTTCAGGCGGAAGAAGCTCACCCTGGGGTCGATCCGGCTCTCGTCCAGGACGAGCTTCTCCGGTGCCGCGAGGAGCTCACGATCGATCGCGTTCCGCTCCGCGACCCTCCGCTCGAGATCGATGCAGTCCTGGAGTGGTGTCTGGCACCCCGCCTCGGCTGGCGGGTTCGGCGCGATCTAGAGCGAGCTCAGGCCCTCCTCGGGCGTCACGAACTTGATGCCGGTGAACTTCGCGGCCTTGATCTTCTCGGCCAGCTCAGGCCGGTACACGTCACGGTAAGGCCAGTGCTTCATGCGGAAGAGCATCACGGAGGGATCGATCCGGCTCTCGTCGATGACGAGGTGGTCCACCTCCGCGAGGAGGCTCCGGTCGATCTCGTTCCGAGTTCCGACGGTTCGCTCCATGTCGATGCAGTCCTGGAGCGGGAACGGGTTGACGACGAAGTATGGCTCGGGCTGCTTGCGACCCTTGTGGTTGATGATGGAGACAGGCAGGTACTCTACGTTGCGGACCTTCTCCGCTTCCAGGAGCGCCCGCACCGCCGCGGACGCTACGATGCAGCTTCCCACGTTGGGTAGAAAGTCCACGAGCCCGACGTCATCGGGCAGCTCCGGGCTCATCCGAAAGCAAGCATCGGAGGGCCAGTCGCTGGCTCGCGAGACCCCACGGTCCAGCTCGTAGGTTCTCGGCACGCCCTCGATGGCTTCGAGCCAGCAGGCGCCGCGAACGGGCCTTCGCTTCGCGAATAGCAATGTCATCACCGGTACCCCTTTCTAGAAGAGCGGGTTCGGCACATCCGCCATGGTGAAGGGCGTGTGCCAATCGTCGTCGTCGGGGTCGTGGCGGCGGTCCCAATTCTCGCGCCGCGCGTCGGCTCCCCGTTTCTGCAGCTCGCTGAACCAGCGGGAGGAGAGCGCCTCGAGCCCAGACTTGACCGATGGCGCGTCGAACTCGTGCTTGGCTCGCTGCTCGGCGACGCTTCTCCACACCCTCCGCTCGAGAGCGTCCTGCACGATCTTGTTGTACTCCGTGTGCCCCCAGTTGACCGGATTGTGGATCGGCCAGCCCTCGGGCTTTCCGATCTGCTCCGGCGTGAGCTTGGTCAGCCATTTCTTCGCCCACTCCTCGCGATAGGCGGAATTGAACCAGCTCACGAGCTCCTTCGACTTCGGAGCGTCTCCCTGGGCGGACTGGAGCCGCGCCAGCTGCTGGTAGTACAGGTCGTAGGAGTGGTAGTGGGGCAGCCCCATCATGTTGCCGGGGTTGTTGATGTTCCAGTCGGTCACCCACATCACGTCCGCGAGGAACTGGCGGCGCTCGGCGGCCTGCGCCCCCGCGGCGGCGGAGGCGGCCTCGACGGAGCCGAAGATCGAGGTCTGCGGGAGGATGTGGTGGGCCTCGTGGAGCGGGCCCAGGTACCCCTTCCCGCCCTGCTTGCACGTGGTCCGGTAGTTCTTGTGCGCGGGCTTGCCGTCGTCCTTCACCTTCGTGAACCAGCCCTTGCGCGGCAGGTTCCGGATGTCGGAGTGCTCGGCTGTCATGGTCGTCCCCCTCTCAAACGCCCTGCACTCCGAACGCCCCCACTGCTCCGCCGTCGCCCCACAGCCACGCCACGGCCGGTCCTGCCCACGCGCGCCGCTCCCAGCTCCGCACCGCCATGCACAGCGCTGCGGGGCCGGTGGCGGCCCCGAGATCGCCGAACCACTCGGCCGGGTTCCACTCGGGAGTCTCGCCCGGGAGCCCGTCCGCCTGCAACCGGACGAGCGCGTGGCCCCACTCCAGCGCGCGCCGCTCGTCGCCGTTCAGGCTGGTGAGCACGATCGCGGGTGGGGTCACGCCGGGGAGCGAGGCGCGGACCGCGGCGGCGAGCGCGACTCCGGGCCCCTCCACGGGCGCGAACCGCGACGGCGCGGCGCCGGAGACGGCGCGTCCGAGCCGCGCTCGCGCGGTCGCCCCGCGCCGTCGCGCGCTCGCGGCCCGCTCGAGCAGCACGAACGCGGCGCCCTCGCCCGGGACGAGCCCCTGCGCGCGCGCCGGCGTGCGGAGCACGTGGAGGCCTGCGAGCGCGTCGAGCACGGCCGGCTCGACGAGGGTGTCGACGCCGCCCACGACGCAGGCGTCCCACGTGCCGCGGGCGATGCCCAGCTCGGCGTCGCGGAGCGCCGCCGCGAACCCGGGACCGTCGCCGAGGTATCGCCGCTGGTTCGCGCGCGGGATCGCGAGCCCGGCCGCGTCCGAGAGGATCGTGAGGAGGCGCTGCTCCAGCTGCTTCTTCCGGAACACCGACGGCGGCTCCGCCGGAGCCTCGTCGTCCGGGTCCTCGGCCTCCATCCCCGCTCGCTCGAAGGCCTCGAGCGCCGCGCCGGAGGGCCCGGCGACGAGGAGCGCGGTGCGCGCGGGGTCGAGCGCCGCCATGGCGGGAAGCAGCTCGCGAAGCGCCGCCGCGCCGAGCCGCCCGAGCCGCGCGGCGCCCAGGAAGCCGCCGGCCAGGTGCGGGACGGCGTGGCCGGCGATCGGCACCATCGCGCCGGCGTCCTCGTCCCAGGCCTCGAAGCCGTCGAGGTCGGCGATCCGCACGAGGCCCGCCCGAGCTGCGGCGCAGGCCTGCGCGGCGCCGTCTCCGTTCGCCGTGATCATCCCGAGCGCGGTGACCACGAGCCCGTCCTCCGGAGGGCGCGAGGCGCGCGCCGGGGGAGCGGCGGGGGCAGGGCTCACCGGCGCCGGCCGTGCCGCGGGCGTCTGGAGGATCCGCTCGTACGTCGCGTTCGCGGCGCGCAGGGCAGGGGCGGCCAGCGAAGTGAGCTCCTCGCCCTGCTCCCGCGCCCACGCGAACGGCTCGAGCTGCACCGCCCCGCGCGTCCGGACCGCGAGGTCGAACGCCAGCGCCTCGCGCCGGCGCATCGGGCCCTCGCGGAGCGCAGCGACGAGCGCCTCGGCGCTCCAGGGCTTGCCGCCCAGGTAACGCGCCGCGGGATCGAGCGTGGTCCGCGCGTGCTCCCACCAGGCCTGCACCACCTGGCCCTCGGGCGCGGGCAGGTCGGCCTCGGGGCCCGCGGGCTCGTCCTCCTCGTCGTCCTCCTCGGCGTCGGGATCCCAGCGCTTCGGCTCGGCGGCGAACTCGCTCTCGAGGACGAGGCCGGTCACGGCCGAGACCGCCTCGCCGGCGAGCCTCGCGAGCGCCTCGTCCTCGAGCCACGGCGCGACGGCGTCCACCGCCGCGACGCGGCCGGTGAAGCCGAGCGCGAAGATCGCGTCGGCGCGGCGCGCCTCGTCCTCGAGCCCGGCGAGGAGGGGTGCGAGATCGGGCGCGCCGGAGAGCGCCCAGGCGAGCGCGGGGAACGCCCAGCCCGGTCCGCCGTCGCGGGCGGCGGCCTCGCAGGCCTCCCACGCCGCGCGGCTCCCGAGCACGAGCCCGGCGGCGATCGCGAGGTTCCGCTCCTCGGGCTCCTCGGCGCCCACGGCGAGCTCGAGCGCCTGCGGGTGGACGCGCGCGGGGACGTGGCGCGCGAGCCGGAGGGCGGCCCGGCGCACCGAGGCGTCCTGGGCGCGCAGCAGCGGCGCGAGGTTCGCGCCGGGGTCGCGGCGGCGGAACGCGAGCACCTCGAGCGCCGCGGCCTGCGCGGGCGGCGGGCCGCTCGCGAGGAGCGGCGCGAGCGGGCCGAAGACGTCGGCGCGCGGCGCCAGCATGAGCGCCCGCCCGATCGACGCGGCGAGCTCGGGCTCGGCCTTCCCGAGCGCGGCGACGACCGCGCCCGTGAAGTCGCCGTCCTCGGAGGCGAGGAGCGCCCAGGCGGCGGCGAACGCGACGTCGGGCTCGTCGGCCTCGAGGGCCGGCAGGAGCAGCCGCTCCGCGGCGGCGCGGCCTCCGACGACGAGGCCGTCGAGGTGCGCGAGGAGCCGCTCCTCCGGGCCCTCCACCACCTCCGCCAGCACGTACTCGGGACCCCGGAGCGCGCGCTCCCACTGCGCGTGGAGGAACGCGGCTTCGTCGAGGTGCTCCTCGAGGACGTCCCAGCGGAGGGGAGGCGCGGGCGTCACGTTCAGCTCCCGATCGGCACGCGCGCGGGGCGCTTCTGGCCGCCGAGCCACGCGTCGCGCCCGAGCCGCGAGCCGCCCTCGCTCGCGAGCCGCAGCGGCGGCGCGGCGCCGGGCTCGAGGAGGAGCTCGATCTGGCAGGAGAGCTCTCCGCGGCCGGCGAGCGCGAGCGTGGCGCGGAGCTTCTCGGCCGCGCTCCGCTCCACGGCGAACCGCAGGTAGCCGGCGCGGCCCACGGGGCCGACCACCACGCCGACGGTCCCCGTCCGGTCGAGCACGGTGCGCCCGAGCACGGCGTCGCGGCCGAGCGTGCTCGCCTGGACGCCGAGGCGGGTCCGGTCGGGATCGGCGATCGGCACCCGGACGCCGACGAACTGCTCGATCGCGAGCGGCGCGCCCTCGAGCTCGTCGCGGAGCGCGTCGCGCAGGATCGCCTCGAGCCCGGCGGCCGTCGGCGCGCGCTCGGTGACCAGCGCGGCCGCCCGGAGCAGCAGCCAGCGGGCCTCGCCCGCGCCCACGCCGACCGGCTCGGTCGGCGGGTCGCCCCCGGGGCCGATCCGCGTCGAAGGATCCACCCCGGCGAGCGCGAGCAGGCGCGTGGACCACAGGTCGCTCTGATCGCCGCGGTGCGAGGCGGCGGGGTCGTTCTCGAGGAGGCCGCGCGCGAGGAGCGAGATCGCGCGGTGGTGGAACAGGTCGAGGAAGTCCTGGCTCGCGCGCTCGTCGGGCGGCTGCTGGACGATCTCCTCCGCCATGTACTGCGGGATGGGGCTCACCGTGCCGGTGAGGCCCAGGAACGTCGTCACGACGTCCCAGCGCCGGCGCGAGCGGCTGGTGAAGTCGTTCGGATCGGGCGGGAGCTGCCGCTCCTCGACCCGGGATACGTCGCCGGGCGTGAAGTGGAGGGCGGGGTCGTGATGGAAGCGGACGTGCTCGGCCGCGGCGCCGACGTCGCCGCCGAGGTCCGCGACGCCGGGCTGCAGGCGGTCGAGGAGGACGAGCAGCGGCAGGAAGCCCTGGCGCCGGGCGGCCTCGATGCGGGCCGCCTCGTCGCTCATAGCAACGGCAGCGTCCCGTTCCGCGGGGTCCATGCGTACTCCCGGTGCGAGGGATCGAGGCGGACGGCCAGCTCGACGAAGGCGTTCACCGGCACCTGCGCCCCGAGGAGCTCGTCGAGCACGCTGCCGAAGAGGAAGGCGTCGCCGGGGCTCGCGAAGTGCGCCTCGTCGAGGAGCAGGAGGAGCCGCGTACCGCGCACGACCGCGCCTCCGAGGAGCCGGCGCGCCTCCGCCGCCTCCACCGACCGGATGCCCTCGATGCGGAGCTGGTTCGCGCGCCCGGCCTGCTGGTCCACGAAAGACGGGAAGTCGTACGCCGAGAGCAGGGCCCGGAGCGCCTCCGGCCTCGCGAGCGAGCTCCGCCCCGCGGCGAGGTGCGAGACGAGCCGCCACTGCAGCTCGCCCTCGAGCGGCGGCCGGACGGGCTTCGTCACCGGCACGATGTTGCGGAACCGGGCCATGGTCGGCGAGCCCGGGGTCATCACCGAGACGTCGCCGAGCCGGAGCTGGCTCGGGAGCGCCCGGTTCGTGCAGAGGAGCTCGAGCGAGAGGATCTCCTCCTCCGGGCCGGGGCCGTTGCCGCGCGGCGTGAGCACGGACAGGTACACGTCCATGCCGCCGTCGAGCGCCGAGTGGCGGCGGCGCAGGCGGTGGTAGTGGACGTCGGGCCCGTACGAGCGGTCGTAGCCGGCGAAGGCGGGGTAGGGGCGCCGGCGGCCGCGGGCGTCGGGGAGGCCGGTCACCGAGTCGACCTGGAACACCTCGACCGCGCGCGGATCGAGCTCGGCGGCCCGCACGAGGTGCTCCTCCCCGAGCGCCTCGAGCCGGATGGGCTCGCCGCTCGCCGGGAAGAGGTTCACCGCGGGGACGCAGTTCGTGCGGAAGTGATCCTTCGCGACGCGCGACGGCAGCTCCGGCGGGCGATCGAACTGGAGCGCGAGCTCGAACCGCTCCTGGGCCGCGCCGAGCGCCTCGTGGAGGCCGCGCACCTCGAAGAAGAGGAACTTCTGCGGGAGCGTGAAGTACTCGAGCAGCGTCCGGTAGCCCTGCGGCGCGAGCGCGGGCCAGGGGAGGAGCGGGAAGGAGGGGCCGAACGCCGGGAGCCGCACGGCGCGCGCGGGGAGCTGCACCGGCCGCGCGCCGGCGCCCGCGCCCTTCACCTGCACGCCCTTCAGGTGGCGGCCGAGCCAGAGGAGGAGCGTGGTCGTGAACGGCAGCTCGCCCTGGAGGAAGAACCGGATGCCGCCCTCCTCGAACACGCTCGGCAGCGCGGGCGGAGGCGCCTGGAGCGAGAGGCGCAGCACCGGCGTCGCGCCGATGGCCTGGTCGAGCACCGCGTCCTGCACCGTCACCGGGAGGAGGTCGAGGTCCGCGGTGGTCCGGAACCGGCACGGGAACCCGTCCACGGGCGCGGTGCCGAGCTCGGCGCCGGCGGCGATGCGGGCCCGGGCGCGCAGCGCGCCGGGGGTGGGCAGGAACTCGACGATGGTGGCGGCCGGCACGGGGCGCAGCACGTGCGGCACGAGGATCTCGGCGAGATCCTGGATGAGCTCCGGGACGGCGCTGTCGAGCCGCTCGCGGATGCGGGCCGACAGGAACGCGAACCCCTCGAGCAGCCGCTCCACGTCGGGATCGCCGCCGCGCTCGGCGAGCAGCCCGGCCGCGGAGGGGTGCACGGCAGCGAACTCCTTGCCGAGGCCGCGCAGGAACTGGAGCTCCGACTGGTAGCGCTTCGAGAACATCTTCACCCCGCGACGTCGTAGCGGCCGCCGGGGCGGACCGTCGTGGCGAACCGGACCGGGCGCGCGCCGCGCCGCCCGGCGATCTGCGCGCTGATCTCGAACCGGAGGTGGAGGCCTTCGTCGGGCACGTGGCGCACGCTCACGTGCGTGAGGCGCGGCTCGTACTGGAGGATCGTGGCGCGGATCGCCTTGGCGAGGCCGGCGCCCGCAGCCGGGAAGGCGTGGACGACGTCGGAGAGGTCCATCACGCCGAAGTCCGGCGCGCAGGGGGTCTCGCCCTGGCGCGTGTTGAGCAGCACGCGCAGGTGTTCCAGCACGGCCCCGACCTCGTCGAGGGGAGCCTCGCTGGCGATCCGGGAGAGGAGCCCGCGCCCTGCCACCAGGACCTCGCGCTCGAGCGCCCCGCCGCCCGCCCCCGCTGGCCCGGAGGTCCGGGCGCGCGCGGGGGCGGTGGTGGGAGCCGGCTGCTAGCGGCCGCCCTCGCCGGACCAGCTGTCCGTGTGGGTGACGCCGCCGTTGGTGTACGTCCAGGTGATGGTCTTGAAGACGAACGTCACCTCTTCCTGCGGCGGCTCGCCGGCCGTGTCCTTCTGGATCGTCGAGGGCACGAACTGCTTCACGGAGGCGACGTTGCCCTCCTTGATCTCCACCGTGAAGTACTGCTCGGTGGTGCCGTCGCCGCTCGGGTTCGGCCGGAAGAACTTGAAGACCCCGTCGATCTTCTGGTTCTGGCTGAGCGCCGCCACGAGCAGCGGCGAGCTCCGGTCGACCCGCTTCACGATCTTGAGCGGGCTGAACTGCCGGCGCGCCGTGACGAGGTTGGTGGCCGCCTCGCGCGCGCTGGTGACGCTCATCTCGTACGAGATGCACTCGATCGAGCCCTCGCGACCCAGGCTCGTCTGCGTGCTCTCCCCCTTCACCGCGTTGCCGTTGATCTTCAGGAACAGGTGAACTGTCTCGGCCATGATCGCTCCCCGCACGTCTCCGGGCGTCCTTGACTCCGAGCGGGGGCCGATGCCGGTGATCCGGCCCCCGCCGTGCTCCGCTTCACTCCTTGTCCAGCTTCCCCACCAGTGAGAGCGTGAAGGATGCTCCCATGTACTTGAAGTGCGGACGGACCTTCAAGCTGCAACGGTACCACCCCGGCTGACCGGGCACGTCCTCGACGACGACCTCGGCCTGCCGCAACGGCCGGCGCGAGCGCACCGCCGGCGCCGGATCGTCCATGTCCGCCACGTACTGGCTGATCCAGGCGTTCAGCTCGCGCTGGAGGTCGCCGCGCTCCTTCCAGCTCCCGATCTGCTCGCGCTGCAGCACTTTGATGTAGTGCGCGAGGCGGGTCATGATGAACATGTACGGGAGCTGCGTGCCGAGCCGGTAGTTCGTCTCCGCCTGCTTGCCGTCGGGCGTGTTGGAGAACGTCTTCGGCTTCTGCATCGAGTTCGCCGAGAAGAAGGCCGCGTTGTCCGTGTCCTTCCGGTAGGTGAGCCCGATGAACCCCTCCTCCGAGAGCTCGTACTCGCGCCGCTCGGTGAGCAGGATCTCGGTCGGGATCTTGTTCTGCAGCTCGCCCATCGCCTTGTAGGTGTGGATCGGCAGGTTCTCGACCGTGCCGCCGGACTGCGGGCCGATGATGTTCGGGCCCCAGCGGTACTGGGCGAACGAGTCGGCGATCCGGGTCACCATCGCGTTGGACGCGTAGCCCCACAGGTACCGCTCGTGGTGATCGACCACGTCCTCCTCGAAGTTGAACGAGCGCACCGGGACGGAGCCCTCGCCGTACGGCGTCCGGAGGAGGAACCGCGGCATGCAGAGGCCGACGTAGCGCGCGTCCTCGCTCTCGCGGAAGCCCTGCCAGCGCGCGTACTGCGGGCCCTCGAAGAGCGACTTCAGGTCCTTCAGGTTGGGGACGTTCTTGAAGGACTCCTCGCCGAAGAACGCCGGGCTGGCGTTGGAGAGCACCGGGCAGTGGGCCATCGCGGCCACCGCGGCGGTCTTCCGGAGGAGCTCGATGTCCTGCGCGCCGGGCCCGAGCTCGTAGTTGAGGTTCATGACGCCGAACGGCTTGCCGCCGAAGACGCCGTACTCGTTCGAGTAGACGAGCTTGTAGAAGCCGCTCTTCGTCAGGTCGGGCGAGTCCTCGAGGTCGGAGAGGAGGTCCTCCTTCGGGAGCGAGAGGATCTCCATCTTGATGTTCTCGCGGAAGTCCACCCGATCGACGACGAAGCGGAGCGAGCGCCACGCCGACTCGAGCTTCTGGAACTCGGGCGCGTGGAGGATCTCGTTCACCTGGGCGCTGAGGCGCTTGTCGATCTCGGCGATCATCGCGTCGGCCGCGCCGCGATCGACCCGCTCCGCGCCCTTGCTGGCGAGCAGCTCCTGCATGAAGGCCTGCACGCCCCGGCGCGCGACCTCGTAGCCCTCGTCGGAGGGCTTCATCCGGGTCTCGGCGAGGATCTCGTCGAGGAGGTTCCCGCCGGCGGCGGCCGGGGCCGCCTGGGTCTCGGTCTTGGTGTCGGTTGCCATCGATCTCTCCCAGGGCCCGTCAGTCGGCGAGCCCGAGCTCCTTCATCAGCTTCTTGCGGGACTCGTCGTCGCCGAGCATCGTCTGGATCTTCTTCCGGAACGCGGGGATGTTGCCGAGCGGCCCCTTGAGGGCGGTGAGCGCGGCGCGCAGCTCGAGGAGCTTGCGCAGCTCCGGGACCTGGTTCACGACGCCCTCGGGCCCGAAGTCGTCCAGCTTCTTGAACTGGAGCTTCAGGTCGAGCATCGCGTCCTTCTCGTCGGACAGCTTGTTCGGCACCTGGATGGCCACCTCGAGGTTCTGCTTGGCCATCACCTCGTTGAAGTTGTCCTTGTCGATGTTGATCGGCTTGCGGTCCTCGAGCGGCGTGTCGTCCGGCTTCCCGGTGTAGTCGCCCACCATCAGGATCTTGAGCGGGAGCTCGGCCTCCTCCTGCTGGTCGCCGACCTGCGACTTGTAGACGATGTTGACGCGCTCCTTCGGGGCGACCGTCTGGTCCTTCGGGCTCATCCTCGTCCTCCTCGTGCGGGCGGTTTCTCGATCACGGCCACACCTCGTGCGCCGCCGCCGGATCGAGTCGGCACAGGCGCTGGTACTGGCTGGCGAGCTCGGGGCTCGTCCCTCGCGGATCCTGGGCCAGCGCGCGAGACGCCGCGACCAGCCCCTTCAAGCACTCGGCGGCGAGCGTGGGCTCCCACGCGTCCAGCCGGTGCGCCAACGACTCCCGGTCCAGCTCCTCGAACGTCGCGAGCGCGACGGGCTGCAGCCCCGCGCCGGCCGCGGCCTGGGCGAGCAGCAGCCGGGCCTTGAACCGGGCCCGGCCCGCCGGGCGGCTCATCACGAGCGCCTGGAGCGCCGCGAGCCCCTCGGCGATCTGGCCGGCGGCGAGCAGCTTCCGCGCCTCGGCCACGGGCTCCGCCGGGACGTCGTCGCCGCCCGCGTCCCCGCCGCCGCGCGCCGCCGGCTTCGGGGCGACCGACTCCTGGAGCCACGTCTTCGTCTGCGCGTCGGCGAGCGGCGTGCCGTCGTTGAACGTGAGGGACGGCAGGGGCGGCATCCGCGCGAGCAGGCCGCGCACCTCGCTCGCCACCGCCTCCGCGGCGCGCGCGTGGGCGCCGCCCAGCGCCGCGAGCGCCTGGGCGCTCATGCGGTGGAGGTCGAGCCAGAGCCGGTGCTGCTGGAGCGCCGACTCCGCCTCCTCGAGGAGCGCCGCCCAGCGCTGGTTCTGGAGCATGAGCCCGAGCGACGCGCGCAGGTTCTCGGGCGGCGGCGGGATGCTCGTCTTCCCGCCCGTCGCGGGCGGCGGGTGGGCGAGGTGCAGCCAGAGCCCGGTGCGGAGCACGCGGTAGGCGGCGGCGTCGGTGGGGTCGGCCCGGCGCAGCGCCGCGCCGACGCTGGCGATCGCGGTGCCCGCGTCGCGGAGGTACTCCGTCGCGCCCTCGACGCTCGCGGGCGCGGTGACGGCGGGGACGTCGAGCGCCCGCGCGGGCGCGGACCCCGCCGTCGTCACGGTCGGGGTCGCCGCCGGCGTCGACGGAGTGGGCTGGGCGACGGGCTGAGCCTCCGCCGGCTGCGCCGGGGTGGCCGGCTGCGGCGGGGGCGCGGGCGGCAGGATCTGCTCGGCGGTGGCCTTGACGCGCTGGACGACCTCGAGGAGCGGCCCCATCGCGGGCGCCGCGTCGCCGAGCTTCGCGCGCACCACCTCGGCGAGCCGCTGCGCCGCGGCCTCCGTCGCCTGCAGCGCAGCGACGTCCGACGCCTTCACCTTGACGCCCTGGCCGGGCGCCTCGGCGCGGTCGAGCCACTGCTGGAGGCCCGCCGCCGCCTTCTCCACGAGCCACTGCGTCGCGTTGGCCCGCCCGCGGAGCCGCTTCACCTCGGGGAAGGCGCTCTCCCAGTACGTCTCGAGCAGGCCGCCGTAGAGCGTGAGCCCGGTGCCGAGCCCCTCGAACCCCTCGATCGCCTGGAGCGCCCGGGCCAGGTACGCGGCCAGCGTGAAGTCCTTCGTGCGGCTCTCGAGGAGCTCGCCGGCGCCCGCGGCGACCTTCTTCCAGTCCACGTCGCCGCCGGCCGGCGTGTCGAGCTTGCCCACCTCGTTCGCGACCGCCTGGTAGGCGACGTCGAGCTTCGCGGTCACGCCGCCCGGCGCGGCGCCGGGGATGGGCGCGAGCCAGGTCTGGGCGCGGGCCTTCAGGGTCTCGAGCGGATCGGGCGCGGTGTCAGCCACGGCCACCTCCGGCGGGCAGGAGCTCGAACAGCCGCGTCGCGGGGCCGGCGGGCGCCTCGAGGGCGTGCAGCACCTCGGGCGCGAGCCCGCGGCGCGCGGCGGCGATGGCCTCGGCGCGGTCGGTCCGCAGCGGCCAGATCTTGCTCGGAGGGTGGCTCGGGTCGCAGAGCTGGGCGAGGACGGTCGCCGGGGGCGGGCCGAGCGACACGACCAGCCGGCCGCCGGTCCAGAAGATCCCGGGCGGCGCGGACCAGCCGAGGCTCCGGCGCACGAGCTCGAGCCAGAGCCAGCGCTCGACGTCGTCGCCGGCGGCCGCCTCGACCGCGAGCGTCGCCTTCGCGGGGGGACCCGCCCGGACCTGCTTCAGGGCCGCGCCCAGCGTGGAGATCCCGTACGCGGCCGCGCCGTCGGGCGCGGGGAAGGCGCGCCCGAGGACCTCGCCGAATGGCCGCGCCGCGGCGGCGGCCGAGACCTCCGCCTCGACCTCGCGCGCGTCGCGGGGGGGCGGGAGCGCGCGCGCCGCCTCGGCGAGCGCGGCCGGCGCGAGCTCCGCCGCGCGCGCGAGCAGGGCCTCGGCGGCGGCGCAGAACGCGCCCGCCGCCGCGGGCACCGCCGCGTAGTGGCGCGCGAGGGACGCGGCGGGCACGCCGGTGAACAGGCAGAGCGGGAACGCCCGCCCCACCTTGTCCCGGCTCGCGACCATCGTGCCGACCGCCGCCTCGCGGCCAGGGGCGCCGAGGAGGAAGCGGACCGGGGCGGCCGGCAACGCGAGCCCGGCGCGGTGGACGGGCTCGATCGCCTCGTGCAGCCAGCCCACGAGCAGCTCCGCCGTGGGGCCGGTGGCGTCCAGCCGGAGGAAGTCCCCCTGCGCGGGGAGCTTCCCGAAGAGGGCGACGCCTCCGCTCACAGGTCGCCCTCCCCGTTGCACACGGGCGAGCCCTGGCCGATCTCGGCCGGCGGCGCGAGGCCCACCCGGAACGGCGCGAGGAACTTCCCGCTCCCGCGCTTGCGGCTGCCGAAGAACGGCGTGTCGGCGCGGTCGGGGCGGAAGTCGATCGTGACGTTGGCGCCGAGCGAGGGCAGGGTCCAGGTGACGCTGAACTCCTTCCCGGCCTCTCCCTTCACGCGCCCGGCCTCCATGAGCCGGAAGAAGCCCCAGTCGCCCTCCTGCTGGACGATCTCCTCCTGGCCGCTCGCGGCCCGCGCCCGGAGGAACGCGCCCTGGCCGCGGCCCGGCCCCGGCCAGGCGATCCGGTGCCACTCCTCGGGGCCGTTCCGGTAGTCGAACTTCTGCCCGTCGACCTCGAGCCAGACCACCGCCACGCCCGGCGTGGGCCGGATGCGCGCGTTGAGCTGGACGCGCGGCTCGGCGACGCCCGGCGAGAAGAGCACCTGGGTCACCTCGTTGGCGCGGTCGAGGTAGGCGAGCAGCCCGGGCTGGAACCCGGTGGCGCCGCCGAGCTGCTTCGCGAACCGGAAGCCCTCGCCGCCGCGCGGCACGTCGGATTTCAGGTACTGGTCGTAGAAGCCCCAGATCTCGCCGCCCGGGCGGAAGAACTCCGCCACGTCCGAGAGCGACGCGTCGTCGCCGTCGGCGCGGAACGGGTAGCGCCCCTCGAGCCGCTGCCGGTACGGTCCGGCCACGCTCGTGCACCAGGCGCGGGCGGCGCTGTCGGCCGCCTGGGCCGCGGTGGCGCCGCTGGCGGCGTTGATCGGCGGCCAGAGCAGCGCCTCGAGCCGCGGCCGCCAGCCGATCTCGGCGAGGTCGATGAGGCCGCGGATGCGCGTGCGGGCCGAGGCCACGCGCTCTGCGAGCGCGCGCGGGTCGCCGCCCTCGCGCGCGGTGAGGAGCGCGTCGCGCACGAAGACGAGCTGCTCCTGGTAGTAGTCCATCGGGAGGCTGCGCGGCGCCTGCGCCGCGTCGGGCTTGCCGCCCGCGACCGCCTTCGCGACGGCGCCCGGGACCGCGTCGGGCGGCACCGCGAACGCGACGAGGCCGGCGAAGGCCTTCTCGACGCTCTGCGGCCCGAGCTCGCGCTGCGCGGCGGGGTCCTCCTGCGCGGCCGCGGTCACCACCGCGCCGCCCGACCCCATCCGCTTCTGGAGCCGCTCGAGCACGCCCTGGCGCGCGCCGCTCACGGCGTTGGCGGCGCCGCCGATCCGGGTGTGATAGGCGATCCCGCGGAGGAGCCGCTGGAGCGGCGGCGGCTCGCCGCGCGTGAGCTCCTGGAGCGCGGCCATCGGGCCGCCGGCCGCCGCGGCGTCGACCGTGGTCTGGTCGAGGAACCGCTTCCACTCGTCGATGTAGAGCTCGAAGTAGCGGGTGCGGAGCCGCCGGGACGCCTCGGCGAGCCGCTCCTCCGCGTCCTTCGCGTCGCGCGCCAGCACCCACGGCTCGAGCAGGCTCGAGGGATCGTCGAGGAGCGCCTTCACGACGTCGTCGTAGCCGTCGCGGGTGAACGCGCCGCGGACCTTCGCTTCGCCCCGGAGCGTCGCGATCGGCTCTCCGAGCAGCGTCGGGAGCGTGACGCCGATCCCCTTCGGCTCCACCGCCTGCACGAGGCGCTGCACCGCCAGCGACGTGTACGGCACGCGGTTCAGCACGCCGCGGACGCGCCGCACGAGATCGTCGTACCGGACGAGCCCGAGCGCCGGCTCCTCGGCGAGGATCTCCAGGAAGAGCTCGGCGTTGGCGGTCACCTTCTTCGCCGCCTCGGCCTCGCGCGCCGTCGCGCCCTCCGTCCACCGGCCGGTGATCCGCTCCACCGCCCAGGCCCGGTCCTCCGGCGAGGCCACCGGCTCGCCCGGCGCCTTCGGGCCGGAGAGGAGGAGATCGAGCTTCAGCCGGTCGTATGCGGCGGCATAGGCCGTCTCGGCCGGCAGGGACTCGCTCCGCTCGTACTCGCGGACGAACGCCTCGAGCTCCTCCGCCTCGAGGCCGTACACCGGCTCGACGACGAGCCGGCGGGCCGCGGCGGCGTAAAGGGCCCGGGCGCCGGGCAGGAGCGCGTCCCCCTGGTACATGCCGAAGCGCATCGAGAACGGCGCCCCGTCCGTCTCCCACCTGCGGAGCTGATCCAGCCGCGCCCGCAGCGGGTCGAGCGTCGCGAGCTGCAGGCCCTTCGCGTCGTCGAGCGCGTTCGCGGCCTGCGTGACGAGCGCCCCCGTGGACCGGACCAGGCTCCGGTTGCGCAGGTAGGCCTGGAGCGGCAGGGCGAACAGGAGCAGCGCCGCGGCCGCCGCGGCGGCGGCGAGCCCCCACCGCTGGAGCGCCTGGCGGCGCACCGCCTTCGCGTTCCGGACCGCGAGGTGCTGGTCGGGGAAGATCACCTTCTGGAACACGTCGCGCAGGAAGTAGCTCTTCGCGTCGAGCACCCGCTCGTCGGCGCCGAGCTGCGGGCGCAGGCCGAACGCGTCGGCCATCGCGCCCATCACCCGGTCGAGCGTGCGCCCCTCCTGTGTGCCGCTGGTGAAGTACACGCCGCGGAGGACGGGGGTGTCCTGATAGACGTTCTCGACGAAGAGGTTCTCGACGAGCAGCGCGAGGTTGTTCTCCAGGGCCGCGACCTGCTGCGGGAACTGCCAGATCTTCTCCCGGGCGGAGAGCCCGCGCTCGTCGCCGATCCGCTCGAGCGCGCGCTCCTCCAGCACCGAGACGAGCTCGCCGAACCGCTCGCGGAACAGCTCGCCCGGCGCGGTCCGGTCGGCGGCCGAGGCGGTGAAGCCCCAGATCTGCCCGCGGTCCTGCTTGCGGAGGTCCGAGAAGCTCTCCACGAAGCCGGGGATGAGGTCGCACTTGGTGAACAGGAGGTACGTCGGCAGCACCACCTGCAGCCGCGCCATCACCTCGTCGATCCGCTCGCGGAGCCGCTTCGCGAGCTCGACCACGCCGTCCTCGGTCTCGCCGCCGAGATCGCCGACGCTCACCGCCACGAGGAGCCCGTTCACCGGCTTCCGCGGGCGCGTGCGGTGGAGCATGTCGAGGAACGACGACCACTCCTCGCGGTCCTCGTCCTCGGTGGAGTAGCGGCCGGCCGTGTCGAGGATGACCGCCTCGTTCGTGAGCCACCACTCGCAGTTCCGGGTGCCGCCGACGCCCTTCACGCCGCCGCCGCGCGCCGAGAGGTACGGGAACTGGAGGCCGGAGTTGCGGAGCGCGGTGCTCTTGCCGGCGCCCGGCGGGCCGATGATCACGTACCAGGGGAGGAGCGCGAGCGCGTCGCGCCCGCCGCGGGCGAGCTTCGACGACTTGAGGGCGGCGACCGCCTTCTGGAACTCGGCCCGCAGCGCGTCGATCTCGGCCTGCTGGTCGGGCCTTACCGAGGCGGCGTGCGCGTCGGCCTGCGACTGGAGGCTCTTCTCGATCTCGCCCGCCGCCTGCCGCGCGCGGACGCGGCGCCACACCCAGAGCAGCACCGCGCCGAAGACGGCGACGAAGGTGGTGAAGACCGCGGGCCAGAGCGGCCACCCGAGGACGAGCGCGCCGGTCCAGAGCGCGGCGAGGACGAGGACGGCGAGGAAGGCGAGGAGGAACATGATCGGTCAGCCCTTCGCCAGCGCGGAGATGCGCTCCACCACGTCGGCGGTGCTCGCGCCGAGGGAGATCCGGAGCCCGACGTACAGCGCGAGCGACGCGGCGAGCAGGCCGGCCGCGATCCAGAGCATGAGGGCGTTGCCCCCCTTCCCCGCGGCGCGCTCGCCCTTGCCCTCGCCGTGCGGCGAGAGCGTCTCCCGATCGTGCTCGCCGCCGCGCAGCACCTCGCGCCCGACGGCCTCGAGGAGGCCGAGGAGCTCGAGATCGCCGCCGCGCACGCGGTAGCGCCCCTGGAATCCGAACGCGAGCGCGAGGTAGTGGGCGCGCAGGGTGTCGGCCCGGCGCGGATCGCGCCGGGCGCGCTCGAGGCGGTGGAAGAACTCCTCGCCCGCGACGTTCTCGCCGAAGTACTGGAACTGGAGCGGCTGCGCGTTCCAGAAGGTCCGGATGACGTCGTCGTCCTTCGTCTGCATCACCTCGTCGGCGAGCGCGACGACGGGGTAGGCGACGTCGGAGGCCTCCTCGCGCCCGAGCCCGGCCTCGCCGGCCCGGCGGAGGAGGTCGTCCACGAACCGGCGCAGGCGGGCGTGCAGCTGCTGCGGCGGCGGCAGGCTCGCCGGGTCCGCCGCGCGCAGCTGGGCGATCGCGTTGAAGCAATCGCGCGTGATCTCCGTGACGCGATCCACGTCGAACCCCTCCCGCGGCGGAGCCCTTCGGCGCGCCGCTCACCCCGTTCACGCCGGATCTTCCGAAGTCCCTCGATGGTACCGAATGGCCGCCGGTTCCAGCAAGGACCCTGCGTCAGCCCGCCGCCTTCGGGATCGCCAGCAGCTCGAGCTTGGTACGGCTCGGATCGAACGGCGGCGGCAGGTGGATCGCCACCGTACGCTCGGTGAGGACGCCGTTCCAGAGCCGGTGGTTGCGATCGATCTGGAAGTAGACCGTGCCGGCCTTGAGCGGGATCTCGGCCGGGGGCCGGTGTAGGACCTGGAGCGGCGCGCCCGGCGCCGCCGCCTGCACGAGGGCGGTCAGATCGCCCTGGGCGGCGATCTTGCAGAGCCGCGGCAGCTG
Organism: Anaeromyxobacter sp.; assembly: GCA_035627135.1. GTDB lineage: Bacteria > Myxococcota > Myxococcia > Myxococcales > Anaeromyxobacteraceae > Anaeromyxobacter. The sequence continues at coordinate 81,230 of DASPMI010000120.1, forward strand.
CTCGGCGACCACCGTCTCCGCGAGCTCGCTCCGCACCGCGAGGATGAGGTGCGCCTCGCGCAGGATCGCGTCGTCGACCGCGCGCGCGACGTGCTGCAGCCCTCGGATCTCCAGCGGGACGCGGGTGAACCGCTCGACGCCGAGCCCGCTCAGGTACGCGTGGAGCCGCGCGAAGAGCGGGTCGAACGTGGAGCGCGGCTCCTCGTGCGCGTAGCGCGGGATGCCGGTCACGTCGGCGTCGGGCGCGAACGCCGCGAGCTGGCCGGCGAGGGACGCGAGCGCGAGGTACAGCTCCCGCGGCGGCGCGTCGGGCAGGTCGGCGAGGTGGGCGAGCCCCGGGATCGCGCCGGAGAGGAGGGCGAGCTGCAGCGTCCGCGAGACGTCGCTGCCCGAGACCTCGCCGGCGGCGGCCTCGCGCTGCCGCCGCCCGTCGGCGAGCTCCCGCTGGCGCGCGACCATGCGGGCGACGAGCTCGCGGAGCTGCCCGGGCAGGCGCGGCGTCGCGCCGATGCGCAGCATGGGCGGGAGGAAGGTCTCGGCGAGCGCGAGCTGCCCGCTCCCGGTGCGGACGATCTCGGCGATCTGGATCGCCTCGTGGTCCTCGCGCGACTCGGCGCCGAGGAGCAGGACGGCGTTCGGGCGGCCGAGATCCACCGGCACGACCGCGCCGGGCTGCATGACGTCGGCGACCGGGCGGCTCCCGAGGTGGAACCGCGGCCGCGGCGCCTCGGGGGGACCGGGCGGCCCCGCTGCGGCGATCCCCTCGCGCTCGCGCGCGACGCCGAGCCACACCTCGAGGCTCCGCGCGCCGGCCGGGAAGGCCTCGGCGACGGACCGCGGCGGAGGCGCCTCGACGTCGTTTCCGGAGAACGTCACGCACAGGCCGCCGGCCAGCACGCCGGCGAACCGCTCGACCCGGAGCTGGCCGGCGGCGAGCGCCGCGGCGTCGATCTCCAGCTCGGAGACACCCCACGCGAACGGCGCGACCGCCTCCAGCCGGCTGGCGAGGAGGGTCTCGTAGTATCTGTCCTGCGCCTGCAGGTGCTGGGGCGAGAGGAACATCCCCTCGGACCAGATCACCCGGAGCGGAGACCGCATGAAATTCCTCCCCCGGGTCCGGCTAGCGCGCCGTGAGCCGGTACTCCTGAAGCACGTAGGCGAGGTTCTTGGTCTTGGTGGGCGGCAGCTCGACGACGTCGCGCCAGCTCACCCCCGCGGGCCGCCGCACGACCGCGGCGACGAGCACGGCCCGCGCCTCGGGCTCGCGGGTGAGGGTGCGTTCGATGGTCTGGCCGGGCGAGAGCAGCAGCTCCTCCGTCGAGAGGAGATCCTCGCCCAGCGCTTGCTTGGGATCGCGGAGCAGATCGGTGAGCTCGACGGTCCGCGCCTTCGCGGCCGAGCGGAGCTGGTACACGCGCACGATGGTCGGCAGCGAGTGACCGGCGTCGTCCGGGTTGAGGCGCGCGCCGGCCTCGATCTGGAGGCGCATGGGGCCGGCGCTCGATGGCTTCGCGAGGCCCACGAGGCTGCAGCCCGTGAGGAGGAAGGTCGCAGCGACGAGGCTGCCGATGGTGCGGAGCATGGAAGGTCCCCGGGGTGAGTCGCTCGACGAGTTTGCCACAGGTTGCGGCACGCGCAACGGTACGAGCCGACACGTTCTTCGATCGGTGACGCCGGTCACTTCGCGAAATCGGCGAGGAACACCCTGCGCTTGCCGGGCTCCACGACGACCTGACCCTCGCGTGCGCCGAGGGTGGGGTGAACGACCTTCACCCGATACCGGCCGGCGCCGACGCGCAGCTCCTTGGGGGTCTCGCCGACCTCCTTCCCGTCCACCACCGCCTGACCCCACGGGCTCGCGTTGACGACGAGGAGCCCGGCGCCGGAGGCGGCAGGCGGGAGCCGCAGGACGCCGAGCGCGTCGGCCACCTGCTGGATGCCCTTCTGCGCGCGCGGCAGCTTCGGAGGCGGCGGCGTGGGCTCGGGCGCCGGCTGCGGCTGCGGCTCCGCGAGGACGGCCTTGGGTTCGGGGTCGGGCGGCGGCGGCGAGGGGGGCGAACCCGCGGGTGGAGGAGCGGGCTGGGGGTTCGCCGCCGTCGCGCCCGGCGCCGGCGAATCCGCCGACGTCGTCGAGGCCCCGGCGGGTGGCGGCTGTTGCGCGGAGGTGGGCCGCGGCGGGAGGACGAGCTCCGGCTCGTCGGCCGGCGGCGGCTTCCCCGTCGAGGAGAACGGGTCGGCGATGAGCGTCGCCACGATCGCGACGAGCACGGGCGCGCCCGCCGCGATGCCGGCGAGGAGCGCGGGGCGCATCCGCCGCGGCGCCGGCGCCGGAGCGGCCGCGACGGCGGCGGGCGTGCGCCGCCCGCTGGAGGATCCCGGCGCGGAGTCCGACGCCCGCGGCGTCGGGCGCGTCGCAGGCTGGTTCGCGCCCGAGGGCCGGCGGGGCTGCTGCGGGCGCGGGGTGGAGGGGATCACCATCGTCGCGGGCACGCCCTGCCGTTGCCCGGCGTGCGGCCCGGCCTCGCCCAGGTCCACGTCGAGGAGCGCGGCGCGCATCTCCTCGGCGCTCGCGAACCGCTCGTCGCGGCTCTTCGCCAGCGCGCGCATCACGAGCGCGTCGAGCTCGGGCGGGATCCCGAGCTCCGGACGGCGCGCGGAGGGCGCGACCGCCATCTCCGTGATGTGCTTCACGGCGAGCGCCATCGGCGTCTCGGACTCGAACGGCAGCCGGCCCGTGAGCAGCTCGTACAGGATGATGCCGACGGAGTAGAGGTCGCTCCGCGCGTCCAGCTCCTCGCCGCGCGCCTGCTCCGGGCTCATGTAGCCGGGGGTGCCGCAGATCATCCCGGCGGTGGTCAGCTCCGAGCGGTTGTCGCCCGCGACGAGCTTGGCGATCCCGAAGTCGAGCACCTTCACGAAGTCCGGCTCGTCGCGCCGGGCCTCGACCATGACGTTCGAGAGCTTGAGGTCCCGGTGGATGACGCCGGCGGCGTGCGCCTCGGCGAGCGCGGCCAGGATCTGCGCCCCGATCCGGATCACCCGCGCGTGCGAGAGCGGGAACTCCTCGGCCACGAGCTTCGTGAGCGGCCGGCCCGGCAGGAACTCCATCGCGATGAACAGCTGGCCGTCCTCGAGCTGCCCGAAGTCGAGGATGGTGATGCAGTTGGGGTGGTTGAGGCGCGAGGCCGCACGCGCCTCGCGGTGGAACCGCTGCACCATCCCCGCGTCGGAGAGGAGGGCGCGGTCGAGCATCTTGAGCGCGAGGGGCCGGTCGAGGACGACGTCGGTGGCCTTGTAGACGAGGCCCATGCCGCCCTTCCCCAGCCGCTGGTGCACGAAGTACTTCCCGCCGATCTTCCGGCCGACGAGCGGGTCTTCGGTCTTCGGCGTGGGCGTGGGCGCAGGTGTGCCGCAGAAGGGGCAGAAGTGGCCGGGGGTCTCCACCTCCCGCTTGCAGGTCGTGCACACGAAGTTCATCGGGCCGGGCACCAGGGCGATCGGGTCGGCCGAGTATAGCAAGGCTTCACGTCAGGGATCCCATCGGGGCCGTTTTCTGCGAGGATCCGGGGCAACCTGTCGTTGAAAGTGGGGACCCCATGCGCGCGTTTGCCGCTCTCGCACTCGTCGTCGTGCCTTTTCTCGCCGTCGCGGAGCCGGAGTCCACCGGCGTCCTCCCGGTCGCCGATCCACCCGGACCGGGCGTCGAGCTCGTGGATCTGACCCGCGGCCTCCGCGCCACGCTCGCGGAGCAGACGCGCGGCGTCGCCGCGCCGGAGGATCTCCGGCTGCGCATGGCCGGGTCGCCCTCCACGGCGACGCTCACGGAGCTCGATCGCGCGTACAGCGGCGCGGTCGCGGCCTCGCAGTCGGGTGACTACGACGGCTCCGCGCGGACGCTGCGCGCCGTCATCGAGGACCTGGAGCGGCTGCCGGCGACGCCCGAGGCGTTCTCGCAGTGGAGCCGCGCGATGCTGCGGCTCGCGCGCACCGAGGGATCGCTCGGCCACAAGGGCGAGAGCCGCGAGCTCCTCGAGCGGCTCGTCCGCGCCGATCCCGGCCTGAAGGTCGACCCCGAGCAGTACCCGCCCAGCTTCGCGAAGCAGGTGGAGGACGTCCGGGCCGCCCTCAAGGCCGGCCCGCAGCGGAAGCTCACGGTGACCTCGTCGCGCAGCGCCAGGATCTTCGTCGAGGGGCGTGAGGTCGGCGCGACGCCGCTGTCGCTGTCGCTGCCCGCGGGCTCCTACCGGATCTCTGCGGTGGCGAACGGCGCGCGGCTCCCGCCGGTGGCCATCGACCTCTCCGGCGGAGACTCGACGCTCGCGCTCGACTTCGGCGTCGCCGACATGTACCGGCCCGACGCCGGCCCGGGGCTCGCGCTCGTGCCGGCGCAGCGCGCGCACGGCATCATCACCGCCGGCGCGTCGCTCAAGCTCGATCGCGTGCTCGCCACCTCCGTGAGCTCGGACGGCGACGTCCGGTACCTCGTGGGCAGCCTCTACGACGTGCGGAAGGGCAGTCTCCTGCGCGAGGGGCGCCTCCGGCTCGCCGGCTGGCGCGCGCCGGAGGGCGGCTTCCGCGACATGGCCAGGTTCCTGCTGACCGGTGAGTCGTCGGGCGCGGTCATCACCGAGGCGGTCGTCGCCGAGGCGCCGAAGGCCAAGCCCGCGCCCGACCTCGACGTGAAGGCCGCCAGCGCCTTCAAGCAGCCGCCGCCCAAGGTCGTGACGCCGGGACCGAAGCACAGGCCGGGGTACGGGAAGAAGTGGACCGCCGTCGGGACGGGCGCGGCCGCGCTCGCGCTCGGCGGGTTCGCGCTCTACGAGAACTCGGCGGCCAACCGCAACTTCTCGAAGGCGAAGGCGATGCTCGACCCGCAGACGGGGGAGCTGAGGCCCGGGGAGGACCCGGACGTCTACGACAAGTACCGCAGCGACGGAAACCGGCAGCGCTCGATGGCGACCGCGTCCGGCATCGGTGCGGGCGTCGCGCTCGTCACGTCGGCGGTGTTCGGCGTCTGGGGCTTCGTGGAGAGCGGGCAGTTCGGGCGGATCGAGTTCTAGCGGCGCGAAGGACGCGCGATCAGGGAAGTCCGCCGGCCCGGCTCCTCTCACGAGGGCCGGGCCGAGCTGTTTCCGGCCTTGGACGTGCGGCCGCACGCGCCCGCGCGGGCCCTCATCGGCCAGGGACGCCGAGCCCGACGGCTTGCGTCGGGCGCGATCAGCGGTCGCTCCTCGGGGAGGCTGCCGCCGCGCGCGGGCGCGCCTCCGTCCTACGGCGCTCCGGTGGCGCAGCACCCCGGGTTGGAGACGCACCAGCAGCGGGTTCGGATGTCGCCACGGTGCGCCACAGGTGCCGGGCCCGGTGTTGCCGAGCGAACACACCGTGAACGCCGGGTACAGGGGGCAGGGCGACGCCGGGCCGGGACGCGACGCGCGGGCGCCGCCCGCGGCAGCCGCGCGCGAGGCCCGCGCAGAGCAAAAAAAGAGAGCGGGCGGACCCGAAGGCCCGCCCGCCCGAGCTTCACCCGGAAATCAGCTCCGGGCTTCTAACCTACCACCAGCCCTCGGCCTGGACGCCGAACGAAGAGCCGCTCTTCGCGTCGGCGCCGAACGCCTCCTGCGTGCCCTGCGAGTGCCAGCCGCTCTCGAGCACGCCCGGATCGCTCCACGCAGCGTACGTGTAGTAGAACCGGAAGGTCGGCCGCGACCAGGGGTCGTTGCCCGCGCTGATCGCGAGGGCCGGCGTGACCTTGAGCAGCCAGTTCGCGTCGCCGTCCTCACCAACCCAGGTCTGGTCCATGCCAGCCTCGAGGAGGAAGCGGAGCGGGCCGACGAGCTGCGCGTCGCCGCGGGCGCCGACGGAGTACCAGTACGCGTTGTCGGCGCCGTCGGCCTCGGGGACCGCGACGCGGTACTCGGCGAGGACGTCGAACGACGTCCGGATGGCCGGAACGGCCACGCCGTACTGCGCGAACGCGCGGTACGCCGTGCGGCCGTCGCCGGCGCCGTCGTAGCCGGAGAAGCTGGTGTTCTTGTCAGCCTTGAAGCCGACGAACAGGTTGCCGCCGGCGCCGAAGCCGAAGTTGTGGTACACGCCGATGCGCCAGCCGCCGTCGACCTCGTCCGCGCCGGAGTCCTCGTCGCGGCTCTGGCCGTAGAGGGCGGTCCAGATCTGGAGCGAGGAGTCCTTGTTCAGCGTCTGGATGCCGGTCAGGCGGGCCGCGATCTTGAAGCGGCGGGCGCCGAGATCAGCCTGGTCCGGAGCGCCCTCGTTCGGGGGCGGCTGGCCGCCGACGTTGGAGCCGGGCTGGTTGCCGGTCAGGCCGACGCCGAACGACAGCTTGGCGAAGCCGAGGTCCATGTTCTCGACGCCGAACGACTCGGAGTCCTCGTTCTCGACGAACTGGTCGTTGATGCCGAGCTGGAGGCGATCCCAGTACTTGCGGCCGGCCCAGAGCGAGCCGTTCGCCAGCCACGGGATGTTGTTGCCGAAGAAGTAGACCTGACCCACCCACATGGCGAGCGTGTCGAGGTCGCGGCCGCCCATCGGCTGCCAGCGCTTGTAAACCTTCGGCATGAAGTGGAAGCCCCAGCTCGACTTGTCGTCGAGCTTGGCCATCGTGATCTCGAAGTTCGGCTCGATCACGTAGTCGCACTCGTTGCCGAGGCGGAAGTCGGCGTCGGCGCCGCCGAGCCGGTAGCACACGCCGTTGCCGCCCTCGCTGTTGAGCGCGATGCCGACGCGGGTGTAGCCGTGGAACTCGATATCGGACGCGGCCGCCGTCGTGGCGAACGCAGCCACGATGGCGAGCACGGTGAACTTGACCTTGTTCATTTCGTCTCCCTCTTTGGGTGAAGCACTGCTTGCTGCTTCCCTCTTCCCTCTTCCCTCAGGTCCTGCACTACACACGACACGACAGAGAAGGTAGTACAGCTGACTACTGTCGTCTTTGCTGCGTGAAAGGACGGTGCAATCGGCGAGCCGCGCGCATCATGGTTCGGGCGAGCGCTTCGTGCTGGGCCAGGGTCGATCGGTCCCTCATTGGCTGCATCTGGCTCCGGATGTCCCCGCTGCTCCCTCGAGGCGAGGCTCCAACTGCAACCTACACCCTCGGCAAGCAGGCTCACGCTTCCGGGGGGTGGTGAGAACGAATCGTGGACGTAATAGCGCATGGAACCGACGCCCCTGTCAACTGGATCGACGGTGAACCTGCGTCGTTCTCCCACAGGACAAACACGCGTTGCTTGCCTCGTCCGCGCAGCGACCGGTGGTCGGCACGCGGAGGGGCGCCACCCGGTTCCAGGGGTTCGCTCCACGTGAAGCGAGCAACGTCAGCGCACCCCGGGGCCGCGCGCCGAGGGCGCGGCGGATCGCGCGCGCTCGACGCGCGATCGCGCGCGCTCGCCCGTCCGGGGCGCCGCCGGGCGGGCGGGCGCCCGTGGCTCGGCGGGCTCGTTCCGCGGGAAGAGGGGGGCGACTCGAGCGTTCTGTTCTGCGCAGGGCGGCGCAGGGGTGGCCGGGCTGGCGCCGTGGACGGGTCCCTGTATGCTACGGGCCCTCGTACCCTTCCGGGAGGACTCAATGATCCGCCGTGTCGCCCCCTCGATCGCCGCCGCAGCGCTGCTCGCAGCGGGCTGCGCCTCGACGCCGTCGGCCGGGGGCTACCAAGCTCCGATCCGCCTCAACGCTCCGGAGCTCGTGGCGTGGGAGCCGGAGGGCCCGTTCGATCTGAAGCTCGTCGTGTTCAACGGGACGGCGATGCAGATCCAGCTCGTCGGGCCGAAGCCGGAGGCGGCGCAGGTGACGCTCTTCCGCGCGGACGGCTCGGTGGCGTGCAAGACGCCGAACCCGGCCAAGAAGACGTACGACATCTGGTGGATCCGCAAGCTCAACGCCGCGAGCGGGATGGAGGTGCGGCTCGACGTCCGCTCCTTCTGCAGGGACCTTCCGCCCGGCGCGTACCGGTACGAGGCGATCTACGTCGCCAACACCGCTCACGGCGGGGCGGCGAGCTTGTACCAGGGCACGTTCGGGCCGGAGAAGGGGCACGTGCTCGTCCGCGAGGGCGCCACGAAGATGAAGTACGAGGACCTGCGCGCGGCGCTCGAGGCCAAGCCCGACGCGGCCTCGGTCACCGCCGGCACGACGCCCGACGCGAGCGCGCCGCCGGCCGGCGGGGCCACCCCGGCGAACGCGGGCGAGCCGGCATCTGCGACGGAGCCGACGCCTGCGGCGGCACAGGAGCCCGCGGTCTCGCCCGCCGACATCCGCGCCTGCGTCGATCGCGAGCTCGCGGCGCGCAGCCTCAACGCGTACGGCGATCCGAAGGGCACGGTCTACGACTCGGGGGCTCCCGTGGACGAGTACGGGCGCATCCTCTACGTCGCGAGCCGGAACCCGGCCATCCGCCAGGTGTGCGGGATCCCGAAGTTCTGAGCGGACGGGCGGGACGTGAGGGCGAGGTCCGCCTCGCCGAGAACCGCTCGGGCTTCGCCCTCGCCCGGTGGGCCCGCCGGAACGCGCGTCCCCGTCGGCGCGCTGGTGTTCGCCGGACTCTACGGCCTGCGCCGGCTGTCCGGCGTGCGCAGGCACCGGCTCAGCTTCATCATGAAGGACGGGACCCGCCTCGACTGGCGATCCCGTCCCGGTGAGTACGAGTCCCAGAAGCCGAACGCCGACCGCGTCGTCGCGTTCGCCCGCTCGCGCGGAGTCCTGGAGGACTCGCGCCTGGTGCGGGAGTGAGGGCTCGCACGTCCGCGACGCAGCGGACGACGAGTGCGCCTCTCCAGGATCCCTCGCCGCCCCTTCGCCCACCGCTTCCGCGCTATCCCCGCAGCACCGCGACCGACCCGGGCACGCCCGGCTGCAGCGTCACCGACTCGACGAGCGAGATCCGGTGAAAGATGCCCTCCCGCCCGTCGTACGCCGCGGCGAGCTCCTCCCCCACGATCGCGCGCGGGCCGGAGCCGGAGCGCACGACGACGATGGCGCCGTCGGCGAGGGTCGGGGCCTTCACGATGCCGCCGGTGAACGCGGGGCGGAGCTGCTCGAGCGGTGAGACGCCGCTCGCGGGGTGCGGGCGCAGGAGCTGGTAGAAGCGCGCCGGCGAGACCGCGGCCGCGTACGGGCCGTGGCGGCCGGCGGCGTCGAGCTGCGCGAGCGCGGCGAGGAGCTCGTCCGCGGCCCGGCCGGGATCGCTCCAGTCGCCGGCGCGGAGCTGCAGCGCGCCGGGCTGATCGAGGAGCCCGCGGACGCCGGCCGCAGCGTGCCCCTCGACGAGGAGCCGCTCCTCGGCGCGCGCCACCTGCCGCGCGGCCTCCGCCGCCTCGGTCGAGCCGAGCGGCTCGCCGCGCGCGAGGAACGCCTCCACGGCGCGGGCGCCGAGGGAGAAGGTCCGGTGGATGACGGGCATGACCTGCACCGCGGGGACGTGCACGTGGGGGGCGACGTCGGCCTCGTCGAGAATTGCTCGGGCTTCGCCCTCGCCCCGTCGGCGGGCAGAGCCCGCCTCCTCCGGCCCGCGCGCGGGTCCTTCGCCGCGGGCGGGACGATCCTCGGCGACCCCGGCGCGCGCGGCGAACCCGAGCGGCCCGACCACCTCCACCACGCGTCGCGCGGCGCGCACCTCCTCGGCCGCGGCGCGGACCGTGGCGTCGATGACGTCCCAGACGTCCTGCGGGAACGGCGATCCCTCGCGATCGTGCCAGCTCATCTAGTCCCCCGCCTTCGTGCTCGAGCCCGCCCCGCGCCCCGGCGGCGGCCGGAGCCCGGCCGCCTCCTCCTCTTCCTCCTCCTCGGCGATCCGCCCGCTCTTCCCGACGTGCAGCTTGAGCTGGCGCGCGAAGCCGAGGTCCTTCCGGCGCAACCACTCGAGGAGCATCATCGCGTGCTCCTTCTCCTCGTCGCGGTTGTGCGCGAGGATCTGCTTCAGCTCGGGGTCGCGCGTCGCGTCGATCCGCTGCTGGTACCAGTCCACCGCCTCGAGCTCCTCCTGGAGCGAGACGATCGCGCGGTGCAGATCCTGGGTCCGTTCGCTGAGCAGGTCGTCCCGCTCGTGGAATCCTTGAGACGCTTGGGCCATGGCGTGAGGAGTGCGCAGGGGCGGGCCGTTTCGCGAGGCCCCTCCCCGAGCGGTCGTGCGGGCGGCCTGCGACCCGTCCGCGCCGTGGCGATCGAGTCATGCAGTCCGGGTGCGCTCCACCGCCCGTGGACGGGGGGAGAGGGCGCGCCGGCGGGAGCGAGCGGCTCCTCCCGCCGGTGGCCGGATCGCAAGCGACGGTGCGCGATGGCCGGGTCGCGCCCGGCCACGGGCCGCGCCCGCGCGTCGCGAGGCCGTCCGCCAACCGCCGCCCGCTTGATCGCCGTTCGTACACGCTCCGTGCGCAAGGCCGCGCGCCGCGGTCCTTGCTGCTTTCCGTGCCGCGGCTGCGTAGCTTCACGGGCGTGGAGGGGAACATCATTCGTCGCGTCCTGCTGGTGGAGGACGATCCGGGCATGCGCGAGGCGATCCGTGCACTCCTGGCCCGCGTCGGGTACCAGGTCGCGGCGGTCTCGGACGGGGTGCAGGCCTGGGAGATGCTCGGGAGGGGCCCTCGCTTCGCCGCGATCCTCGTCGACCTCTACACCCCGCGCATGACGGGGCACGACCTCGTCGCCCGGGTCCGGCGCACGCCGCGGCTCAGCGGGGTCCCGATCATCGCGATGAGCGCCGAGCGGCGCCGCGACGTGCCCGCGGCCCAGGCCTTCCTCGAGAAGCCGTTCTCGCGCGAGCAGCTCGTGAGCGCGCTCGAGCGCGTCGGCGCGGCGGGCATGGGGCCCTCGGCCGCGAGCCCCTGATCGCGCGCGCGCGCCGGGCCACCGGGCGAGCGTCGCCCTTCAACCCGCGGCGACCCGCTCCGGCGCGAGCTCCTCGATCGTCAGGACGCGCAGCCGGGCGCCCTCGGGGCCGAGCTCCAGGTACTCGAGCCGGCCGCCGTGCAGCCATCCTGCGTTGGCGTAGGGGTCCCCCGGCGCGAGGTGCTGCGCGTGGACGTGGCCGAAGACCCCGAGCGCGCACGCTTCGCGCGCGACGAGCTCGATGCACCGCGTCCGGAACCCCTGGAGGATCCGGCGACCGAGCAGGGCGCGGGCGGTGACCTCCGCGAGCGCCATGGCGAGCCGCACGAGCCGGAAGCTGCCGGCGCGCAGCGAGATCGCGTGGCCGAGGCGGCCCAGCCAGGACCGGTGGAGCGGATCGATCCCGTCGCCGTGGGTCACGACCACGCGGCCGACCGCGGGCCACTCGAGCACGACCCGCGCCTCGCCGCCGGCGGGATCGTGGTTGCCGCGGAGGCGCCGGAGCCTCCCCTCGCCGCGCAGCCCCTCGAGCTCGGCGACCACGTCGGGGTGGGCGCGCGCTCCGCACCCGGCGCCGGCGAACAGGTCGTCGAAGACGTCGCCGTTCAGGATCACCGACGCGCCGTCCGCGCGCGCCCGCCGGAGAAAGGCGACGGCGAGCCGCCCGTCGGCGGGTGGGCTTCGCGGCGCGAGGTGCCAGTCGGACGCGATGCGGAGGAGGTCCATGCAGGAGCCGAGGCGGCTCTCGCCCGGCGGGAGGCGCGCGCGGCGCGCCCTAGGGCATGGCGCCGGGCGGCGTCCCCTGCAGGTCTCGCGTGGGCTCGCCGCGGCGGAGGAGCTGGTGGATGGTGAAGACCCGCGCGAGCGCGGTGAGGCCCGCGCCCAGCGCGACCGCGCCCGAGACCCAGGTGAGGACGCGCGCGGCGTTCGCGGGCGAGACGAAGGTCGCGGCGCACATCGCGATCATGAACGCGAGCAGGCGGTGCGGCCGCTCGAGCCCGAACGACGGGCACGAGACCCCGAGCCCTTCGCCGCGCGCGCGCGCGTAGCTCACCATGAAGGACGTGGCCATCGCCGCCACCGCGCACACCATCCCGGCCGCCGAGGGGTGGAGCGCGACGGCGATCCCGGCGAGGAAGCCGACCTCCGAGACGCGATCGAGGTTGGAGTCGAGGAAGGCGCCCGCGCGGCTGCTCGTACCCGTCCGGCGGGCCACCTCGCCGTCGAGGAGATCGGCCGCCGAGCCCCAGATCAGCGCGACGCAGGCCCACCCGTGCGCGCCGAGGACGGCCAGCACGCCGGCGCCGATGCTGAGGGCGACGCCGATGGCGGTGAGGGCGTCGGGCGTGAGCCGGAGCGCGAGCGCCGCCCGGAGCACCCAGCGCGTGGCCCAGTACGCCCATGCGCCGAGCGCGCCGATCGGGCCGCGGAGGTCCTTCACGCGCTCGGGGCGCGGCGGACGGAAGATCGCGTAGGCGAGCATCGTCGCCAGCGCGAGGGCGAGGTGGAAGAGGACGGCGTATCGACCGCTCGTGACCATGGCGCGAGCATGGTATGCCGAATGGGGCCGATTCTCGACCCCGCCGGCGCGGCTTCTCGACGCTCGCTCAGCCTGCGGCCGCCTGCTTCCGGGCGGCGGCCGCCGCCTGGGCGTACTTCCGGAGCCGCTCGAACAGGACCGACTGCTGGCGGAAGAGGTCGTGCATCGGCGCCCGCCCCGGCGCCGTCACCGGGCTCTTGAAGAAGAACGAGAGCCACTCCTGCGGGCCGCGCTCGCCGGCGCGCGCCGCCAGGTCCGCGAGCAGCGCCATGTCGAGCACGAGCGGCGCGGCCAGGATCGAGTCGCGGCACTGGAAGTTGATCTTGATCTCCATCGGGTAGCCGAGCCAGCCGAAGAGGTCGATCGCGTCCCAGCCCTCCTTGTTGTCGCCGCGGGGCGGGTAGTAGTGGATCGTGACCTTGTGCTCGATGTCGCCGTACAGCTCGGGGTGGCGGTCCTTGAGCAGGATGGAGTCGAGCACGCTCTTCTTCGAGACCTCCTTGGTCTTGAAGCTGGCGGCGTCGTCGAGCACCTCGCCGTCGCGGTTCCCGAGGATGTTGGTCGAGAACCAGCCGGAGAGGCCGAGCATCCGCGCCCGCAGCATCGGGGCGATGGTGGTCTTCATGAGCGTCTGGCCGGTCTTGAAGTCCTTGCCGCCGGTCGGGACGCCCTGCTTGAGCGCGAGCTCGTGGAGCGCGGGGGTCTCGGTGTTGAGGTTCGGCGCGCCGTTGAGGAACGGCAGCCGCGCCTGGAGCGCGGCGTAGGCGTAGATCATCGAGGGCGCGATCGTGGCGTCGTCCGCGTCGAGCGCGGCCTCGAACGCGGCGAGGGAGCGGTGCGCCGGTCCGGGCTCGCAGTACACCTCGGTCGAGCCCGTCCAGACGACCACGCCGCGCGCGCAGCCGTTCTTCTCGAGGAACCCCAGCATGTCCGCGACGAGCGCGTCCGCCTTCTGGCGGAGCGTGCCGGTCTTCACGTTCGGGCCATCGAGGCGCCGGACCCACGCGCGGTCGAAGACGGCCGGCATGGGCTCGATCGCCGAGAGCTCCGCCTGGATCGGATCGAGGTGGCGCCGCTCCAGCACCTTCGCCCGGACGGCGGCTGCGTACGCATCGTCGGGGATGGGATCCCAGCCGCCGAAGACGACGTCGTCGAGCGCGACGAGCGGCAGCGCGTCGCGCAGGCGCGGCCCTTCGTTCCCGTCCTCCTCCAGGATGTTGCCGAGCTGGGTCAGGGACCCGACCGGCGCCGCGAGCTGCTTGCGAACCGCGAGGGCTCCCGCGATGGCGGTCGTGGCGACGGCACCCATGCCCGGGAACAGCATCGCCAGCTTCTCGCCCTTGCGGAGTGGAGTGAGCCCTGGGGTCATGTGCGTGTCTCCAGCCCGAGTCGGGCGTGTTGCGTGGCCGTGCGAGCGGGCGCCCGGCCCTGCGGCTGATGGGGCGGGTTCTACCGCAAGGGCGGGGGTGGCGAAAGGGAGACGCGCATGGAAACCCCTCACGACTTCCTCGACCCTGGCGCGCGACGTGGTCCAGGGTCGTGGTCGCGGAGGGCTCGATCCCGGCAGGGTTCCGAGCCTTCGCGTCGCCGCGGGCGCCGAGCGAGCTCATGCCCGATCGCCCGGCGCGGGCACGTGCGCGCGGCGCTGCTCGCGGTCGATCCGACGCAGCCCCACACGTGGCGGACGGTCACGTGGTTGCTTCGCGCACCTCGTGTGCCGAACTTCTTGCGCGAGGGGGTGGGGGGCGTGAGGGCGGCG
>DASPMI010000121.1:0-13669 GCA_035627135.1 Anaeromyxobacter sp.
CGTCCGTCCACGGCATCCTCGTCCAGCTCCCCCTCCCCGACCACGTCGACGAGCAGCTCGTCCTCAACGCCATCTCGCCGGCGAAGGACGCCGACGGCTTCCACCCGTTCAACGTCGGGGCGCTCTCGATCGGCATCGGGGACGTGCCGCGCCCCTGCACGCCGGCCGGCGTGATCCGCCTCCTCGACGAGGCCAAGGTCGACCTCGAGGGAAAGCGCGCGCTCGTGGTCGGCCGGTCGAACATCGTCGGCAAGCCCATGGCGGCGATGCTGCTCGAGCGGCACGCGACGGTGACGATCGCCCATTCGCGGACCGTGAACCTCGCCGAGGAGGTGGCCCGCGCGGAGGTGCTCGTCGCGGCCATCGGTCGGCCGGAGCTCGTCCGGGGCGCGTGGATCCGCCCGGGGGCGGCGGTGGTGGACGTGGGGATGAACCGGCTCGCGAACGGGCGCCTGGTCGGCGACGTGGAGTACGCGCCCGCGGCGGAGCGCGCGCACGCGATCACGCCCGTCCCGGGCGGGGTCGGTCCGATGACGCGGGCCATGCTCCTCGTGAACACGGTCCGCCTCGCGGCGCGTACGGCGCCGTGACGGCGGCTTGACCCTCCCGCGCGCGCCGAGGAGAATCCGCGCGCCCTCCCCCGAGGCGCCATGGCCCTCCGAACCCCGCTCTACGAGAACCACCGCAAGGCCGGTGCGCGCCTGGTCGAGTTCGCCGGGTGGGACATGCCGGTCCAGTACGAAGGGCTCCTCGCCGAGCACGAGGCGGTGCGGACGCGGGTCGGCCTCTTCGACGTCTCGCACATGGGCGAGGTGGTCTTCCGCGGGCCGCGTGCGCTCGAGGCCCTGAACCGGCTCTTCACGAACGACCTCGCGCGATGCGCCGACGGCCAGGCGCAGTACGGCTGCCTCTGCCGCGAGGACGGCGGCATCGTGGACGACGTCGTCGTCTACCGCCGCTCCGCGGAGGACCTGCTCGTCTGCGTGAACGCCTCGAACCGCGCGAAGGACTTCGCGTGGCTCGCGGACCACGCCACCGGCGGCGGGGTGGAGGTCCGCGACGAGTCGGACGCGTGGGCCCAGCTCGCGCTCCAGGGTCCCCTCGCGGCGCAGCTCCTTCAGCGGCTGACCAACGCCAACCTCTCCGCGCTCCGCTCCTACCGCTTCGCGCAGGGCGAGGTGGCGGGCGTCCCCTGCCTCGTCGCCCGCACCGGCTACACGGGCGAGGACGGCATGGAGCTCTTCTGCCCGCCCGACCAGGCCGCCCACGTCTGGGGCGAGCTCGTCGACGCCGGCCAGCACGAGAAGCTCGCGCTCTGCGGCCTCGGGGCCCGCGACTCGCTCCGGCTGGAGATGGCCTACCGGCTCTACGGCGCCGACATGGACGAGGGCACGACGCCGCTCGAGGCCGGCCTGGGCTGGGTGGTGAAGCTCGACAAGGGCGACTTCGTCGGCCGCGACGCGCTCCTCCGCCAGCGCGAGCAGGGCATCGCGCGAAAGCTCGTCGGCTTCGTCCTGACCGAGCCGGGGATCGCGCGCCACGGCTACCCCGTCCTCCAGGACGGCCGGCAGGTTGGGGCCGTCACCAGCGGCACCAAGAGCCCGTCGCTCGGCACGTCCATCGGCCTCGCCTACCTCCCCCCGGCCCTGGCGGCCGAGGGATCGACCTTCGCCGTCGAGATCCGCGGCCGGCCCGCCGCCGCCCGCGCCGTGAAGACTCCCTTCTACACGCGCCCGTGAGGAACCCATGAACTTCCCCGACGACCTCCGTTACACCCGCGAGCACGAGTGGGCCCGCCGGAAAGGGAAGAACGTCGTGGTCGGCATCACCGAGTTCGCGCAGGACCAGCTCGGCGACGTCGTGTATCTCGAGCTCCCCGACGTCGGCGACGCGGTGAAGAAGGGCGACGCGTTCGGCGTGGTCGAGTCCACGAAGGCCGTCTCGGAGCTGTTCGCACCGATCTCGGGGAAGGTGGTCGAGGTGAACGACCCGCTCTCCGACGCGCCCGAGACCGTGAACGAGGATCCGTACGAGGAGGGCTGGATGGTGGTCATCGAGCCCTCGGACCCCGCCGAGGTCGACGCTCTGATGGACGCCAAGGCGTACCAGGCGTTCCTCGACGAGCAGGAGTGATCGAGCAGGCCCCAGGGCGACCCTTGCGCTACCACCCGCACACCCCCGAGGACGTCCGGGCGATGCTCGAGACGATCGGGGCGAAGAGCATCTCCGACCTCCACGCGTCGATCCCGGAGCCGCTCCGGCTCTCCCGCCCGCTCGACCTGCCCCCGGCGCTGGACGAGATCGCGCTCCTCGCCGAGCTTCGCCGCCTCGCCGCGCGCAACGACACGCGCCACCCGCCGTTCGCGGGCGCCGGGGCGTACCCGCACCACGTCCCGCCCGCGGTCGATCAGCTCCTCCTCCGCGGCGAGTTCTTCACGGCCTACACGCCGTACCAGCCGGAGGTCTCGCAGGGCACGCTCCAGGCGCTGTTCGAGTGGCAGACGTTCATCTGCCTGCTCACCAGCCTGGAGGTGGCGAACGCCTCGATGTACGACGGCGCGAGCGCCGCCGCCGAGGCCGCCCTGCTGGCTGGTCGCGTCACCGGTCGCCGGAAGGTGGTGGTGAGCGCCGCCGTCCACCCCGAGTACCGGAAGGTCCTCGCGACCTACCTGCGCTCGACGGACGACGCGATCATCACCGTCCCCTTCGGCCCGGACGGCCGCACCGACCTCGACGCGCTCGCGCGCGCCGTGGACGGCGACACCGCCTGCGTCCTCGTCGGCTACCCGAACTTCCTCGGCGTCGTGGACGCCCTGCCCGAGGCGGCCGCGCTGGCGAGGAAGGCCGGCGCGCTCACGATCGCGGTGACGGCCGAGGCGGTCGCGCTCGGCCTGCTCGCGCCGCCCGGCGCGCTCGGCGCCGACGTGGCGGTGGGGAGCGCCCAGAGCTTCGGGAACCCGCTCACCTTCGGCGGCCCCGCCCCCGGCTTCTTCGCCGCGCGCGAGGCCCACCTCCGCCAGCTCCCGGGCCGCATCGCCGGCGAGACGGTGGACCGGCACGGCCGCCGCGGCTTCGTCCTCACCCTCTCCACCCGCGAGCAGCACATCCGGCGCGAGAAGGCGACCTCGAACATCTGCACCAACGCGGGCCTCTGCGCGCTCGCGGCGACGATCCACCTGTCGCTGCTCGGGCGGCGCGGGCTCGACCAGCTCGCCCGCCTGAACCACGCCCGGCTCCAGCTCCTGCGCGACGCGCTCGGGCGGGCCGGCTTCGCGCCCGTCTTCTCGGGCCCCGTCTTCAACGAGCAGGCGTTCGACGTGGGCGACGCCGAGGCGGCGGTGGCGAAGCTCGCGCGGCGGGGCATCGTCGCCGGCGCGCCGCTCGCGCGCTGGTACCCGGATCGTCCGTGGGCGAAGGGCGCGCTCCTCTGCTGCGCGACCGAGCTCCACTCCCCCGAGCTCATCGAGCTCTTCGCGCGCGCGCTCAGGGACTGACATGGCGAACCCCACCGGATGGAAGCCGACGATGAACCCCGGCGTGGACGCGCCGAAGGCCCCGGAGGCGGCCGGCGCGCCGGCGCCGACGGGGCTGGGCGGCGCGACCCGCGGGCTCGTCCACGAGGAGAAGCTCGTGTTCGAGCAGGGCTCTCCCGGCCGCTGCGGCGTCTCCCTGCCGCGCCCGGAGCGCGGCCTCGATCCTGCCCTGCCCGCCGCGCTCCTCCGCGGCGACGGCCTCGCCGGCCTGCCCGAGCTCTCGGAGCTGGAGGTGGTCCGGCACTTCACCCACCTCTCCACCTGGAACCACGGCATCGACACCGGGTTCTACCCGCTCGGCTCCTGCACGATGAAGTACAACCCGAAGTCGAGCGAGGCCGTCGCGCGCCTCCCCGGCTTCGCGGACCTGCACCCGCTCGCGCCGGCGGAGCTCTGCCAGGGGGCGCTCGAGCTCATGTACGGCCTCGAGCGCGCGCTCTCCGAGATCGCGGGCATGGACGCGACCACGCTCACGCCCGCGGCCGGGGCGCAGGGCGAGCTGTGCGGGCTCATGCTCATCCGCGCGTACCACACGGCGCGCGGCAACCCGCGCAAGAAGGTCCTCATCCCCGACACCGCGCACGGCACCAACCCGGCGACGTCGGCGCTCAACGGCTACGCGGTGGTCCAGCTCGCGTCCGGGCCGGACGGGCGACTCCACCCGGAGGCGGTCGCCGCCGCGATGGACGAGGACGTGGCCGCGATCATGATCACCAACCCGAACACGCTCGGCGTGTTCGAGCGCCACGTCGCGGAGATCGCCGAGATCGTCCACGCGAAGGGCGGCCTCGTCTACGGCGACGGCGCCAACATGAACGCGCTCCTGGGCGTGGCGCGGCCGGGCGACATGGGGTTCGACGTCATGCAGTACAACCTGCACAAGACGTTCGCGACCCCGCACGGCGGCGGCGGCCCGGGCTCCGGGCCGGTCGCGGTGAAGAAGGTGCTCGAGCCGTTCTTGCCGCTCCCGGTCGTGGTGAAGGACGGCACGGAGTACCGGCTCGTGACCGATCCGGCCGAGCGGCCCGCGACCATCGGGAAGCTGCGCGAGTTCTGGGGCAACTTCGCGATGTTCGTGCGGGCCTGGGCCCTCGTCCGCGAGTGGGGGCCGGAGGGCGCCCGCGCCACCGGCGAGCTCGCCGTGCTCAACGCGAGCTACCTCCGCGCGCGGCTGCGCGAGGCGTATCACCTCCCCTACGAGACCGAGTCGCTCCACGAGGTGGTGTTCGACGACCGGAACCAGAAGGCCGCCGGCGTCGTCACCATGGACGTCGCCAAGCGGCTCATCGATCACGGCTTCCACCCGCCGACGATCTACTTCCCCCTCGTGGTCCAGGGCGCGCTCATGATCGAGCCGACCGAGACCGAGTCGAAGGAGACGCTCGACGCCTTCGCGGAAGCGATGCTCGCCATCGCCGAGGAGGCCCGGCGCGATCCGGACGCGCTCCACGCCGCGCCCGTGCGGCCGTTCCGGGCGCGGCTCGACGAGACGCGCGCGGCGCGGAGGCCGGTGCTGCGGTGGAGGCCGGGGTGACGGGATCCGCCGCCGTCACGGCCAGCGCTGGAAGTAGACGCGGGGCCGGTGCTTCGGATCCATCACCAGCGTGAAGCCGACCGGCGGGATCTTCACCACGCCGTCCTTCACGAGCGACGGCGGGACGTTGGGGAACCGGCCAGCAGCCTTCACTGCGCGGAGCAGCTCGCGGTCCAGGAAGTCGAGGCCGCAGGACTGGACGAGCTCGACGGATCGGATCTCGCCCGCGGGATCGAGCGTGAGCGCGAACACGGTCGTGCGGTCGCGGAGCGGATACGTCTTGAGCTCCGGGTCGCGCTTCCGGTAGGCCTCGTTGGGATCCCACTGCTCGTAGATCCCCGAGTAGACTCGGTTGTAGAAGGTCGCGTAGCGGAAGAATCGTGTGTTGAGCCGGGTCTCGTCCCCCTCCTCGAGGTCCATGGCGCGCAGGTCGTCTGGGCTCGGGCCGCCGGTGAGGGCGGCCATGCTCTCGGCGCTCGGCGTGAGGTTCGGCTCCCCGGCCCGGAGCGACGGTGCACGAGGCTCTCCGGGGAGGCCCGGGGCGCCGAGGCCTTCGTCGCCGGGCGCGCGCAGCGCAGGGAGGCTCGGCCGCGGGAGGCCAGGGCCGGGGCCGCGCTCGGCAGGGCGATCGACGCGCGCGATCCGATCCTCCTTCGGGCCCGGCTGCTTGCGCTCGTCCGCGTTCGCGCCGTCCGGGACGTCGGGCCCCATCTTCTCCGCGCGGGTTTCCGCGGCGTCGCCTCCGTCGCCGCGCGCCTTCCGGGACTGCCCCTCGACGACCCCGGGCAGGACGTTCTCGAACTTCTTCGTCCCGGCGAAGCGGGAGCGGGTCTCCTTCGCCACGGAGCTGTCCCGGTCCGCGACGAAGCGGGACTCCTTGGGCGGCGTGGAATCCTCGGAGGGCGCGGCCTGGACCAGTCGGCCCGGCGGATCCGCCTCGTCGCGCGGCTTCTTCTCCTCGGGCGGCTGCTTCTCTTCGCGCGCCTTCTTCTCCTCGGGCGGTGGCGTCGGCGGGGCGGGGCGGGCGAGCGCCGGCGGAGCGCGGTCGCCGTCCGGAGACGGCAGACGGATCGTCCGGTTCGCGTCCCACTCCGCGTCCGAGAGCGGGGCGAGCTCCACCTTGTCCGCGTCGATCGCCTTCGGGACCTCGAACGCGCCCGCGACCCCGAGGAGGAGCAGCACGCCCGCGTTCACTGCGAGCGAGATCAGCCCCGCCACGGCGACGCGCCGGACGGGCCGGTCGAGCACCTTCGTGCGGCGCAGGCTGGGGCCGAGAAAGGCCATGATCTCCCGCGGATGTTAACAGGTGGGGCGCTATTTTCATCCGGAGCATGCACGTCCGGGGCCTGCGGCGCGCCGCACGGTT
Organism: Anaeromyxobacter sp.; assembly: GCA_035627135.1. GTDB lineage: Bacteria > Myxococcota > Myxococcia > Myxococcales > Anaeromyxobacteraceae > Anaeromyxobacter. Next base: position 6,434 of record DASPMI010000121.1, read on the forward strand.
GATCTCCGGCGCGCCGACCGGTACACAGCGCGCGCGATGACCGCTCCCGCCCCCGCCCGTCGCAGGCGCCTGGCCGCTCTGCCGCGGCTCGCCGCGTGGGGCGTCGCGGGGCTGCTGGTCGCGTACGGCGCGGCGCAGCTCGTCGCCTGGCACGCGTGCCGGAGCGGCGCGCTTCGCAGCCGGCTCCTCGCGCTCGTCGAGGAGCGGCTCGGCCCCGTCGAGCTCGGCCCCCACGTCCGCGTCGATCGCCTCTTCCGGGTCCAGTTCGGCCCGCTGCTCCTCCAGCCGTCCCGACCGGGGGAGCCCGCCCCGCTCCGCGTGGAGACCCTGCGCGTCCGGCCGGACCTCGCGGCGCTCCTCCGCACGGGCCGGGTGGCGCCCGCGGCGGTTTCGCTCGAGGGGGTCCGGCTCACGTTCACGGTGCGTGATCGGGCGATCACGGCCGGGCCCCTGGAGCTGATCGTGACCCCCGCCCCCGAGGGCGACGCGCTCCACGCCGACGCCCGCTTTCCGGGCTCCGGCCACGGCGCCGTGTCGCTCCAGCGGCGCGGCGGCGGGTGGCACGTCACCGCGCGCGTCGAGGAGCTCGACCGCCGCGCGCTGCCGGAAGGCCTGCCGGCGATCGCGGAGGCGTGGGCCGGGGGGACCCTCGCCGTCTCGATCGAAGGCGACGCGGAGCCGGGGCTCGCGCGGGTCGAGGCCAAGCTCGACGCGCGGGCCCGCGGCCTCCAGGTGGCCGGCCGGCTCGCCGGCGCGGAGCCCATCGGGCCCGTCGATGTCGCGTTCGCCGGGACGGTGGCGTGGAGCGGCGCGACCCGGCGGCTCGCGCTCGACGCGGGCCGCCTCACGCTCCCGGGCGGAGCTCCGGTCGTGGTGGCGGGCGGGCTCGCGCTCGTCGACGGGTTGCCGCTCTCGTTCGAGGCGCGCGCCGATAGCCTCGACTTCCGGCGGACGGCGGAGGCCCTGCCGCCGTCGCTCGCCCTCCCCGCCGGCGCACCTCTCCCCGCCGGCACCCTCGACGCCCGCCTGCGGGTGGACGGTCCCCTCCTCGATCCGGCCGCCTGGCGCGTCGACGCCGCGCTCGATCTCTCGCGGATGCGCGAGGAGGCGCGGCGCGCCGCCCCCGCAGCGATCCGGAGCGCGTTCGTCCACCGCGCCGAGACGACCTCCGGCGGCGTCCACGAGTTCCTCGTCGGGCCCGCCAACCCCGACTTCGTGCCCGTCTCCGAGCTGCCGCGGTGGGTCGTGCGCGCCGTGACCGCCAGCGAGGACTCCGGGTTCTTCGGCCACTCCGGGTTCGACTTCGAGGAGCTCCGCCGCGCGGCCATCCAGGGCGCGCAGGCCGGGCGCGTGGTCCGCGGCGGCTCGACGATCAGCCAGCAGCTCGCGAAGAACCTGTACCTCTCCCGCGAGAAGACCTTCGCCCGCAAGCTGCGCGAGGCCATGCTGACCGTCGCGCTCGAGGCGTCGGTCCCGAAGCAGCGCCTGCTCGAGGTCTACCTCAACGTGGCGGAGTGGGGCCCCGGGGTCTGGGGGATCGGCCCGGCGGCGCGGCACTGGTTCGGGAAGGACGCGCGGGACCTCACGCCGCGCGAGGCCGCCTTCCTGGCGACGGTCATCCCGAACCCGGTCCGGTATCACTACATGTGGAACCGGGGCTGGTTGAGCGACGCGTGGGAGGAGCGCGTCGACGGGCTCCTCAGGACCATGAGCGTCCAGGGGACGCTCACCGAGGAGGAGCTGTCGGCGGCGCTGGTCGAGTCGCTGGAGTTCGCCGGGCGGGACGCGGTGCTCACCGGGTGTGCCGCCCCGCGCCTGCGGTTCAACTGATCGTCACTTATCGCGGTACGTGATCCGCCCGCGGGTGAGATCGTACGGCGAGAGCTCCAGCTTCACCCGGTCGCCCGGGATGATGCGGATGTGGAACTTCTTCATCTTGCCGGAGGCGTAGGCGAGGACCACCGGCCCCTGATCGACCTTCACGCGGTACATGCCGCCGGCGAGGGCCTCCTCGACGGTGCCCTGGACCTCGATGCCTGCTTCCTTCTCGCTCATTTCAGCCTCGGTCCCGGCCCGGCGAGCTCCCCCGGGCGCTTCTTCTTCCGGCTACCGCACAAGCGCGAGCGGCCTCGGTCGCCCGAGGCCGCCCTTTACGCTCGTCAGTGCAAGGTGACTACGCCTTCCGGACGTTCGCCGCCTGCAGACCCTTCGGGCCCTGCGTCACGTCGAACTCGACCCGCTCCCCCTCCTTGAGGGTGCGGAACCCGTCCATCTGGATGGCGGTGTGGTGGACGAAGACGTCCTCGCCGCCCTCCTGAGAGATGAAGCCGTAGCCCTTCGCGTCGTTGAACCACTTCACGGTGCCGTTCGCCATCGCTCCCACTTCCTTATCGTTCACGAGGGCCGACCGCCGGCCCCGGAGCCCGCGGGGCACGGACCCTGGGCTCGGCCGCGAAATATCCCCGAAACGAGAGAGGACCGTCAAGCGCGGCGCGCCGGGGGCCTCGACCAGCCACGGCGATCCCGGCCGCTAAGTCGTTTCACTATCCGAGCGCGGCGAGCAGGGAGCGCGCCCGCGCCCCGACCTCCCCGTCCGGCGCCAGCGCAGCAAGCTCGCTCCGCGCCTCGTCCTGCGGCCCTGGGACGCCGAGGAGGCTCTCGGCCCGCACGAGGCGCACCCAGGAGTCCCCGGGGGCGAGCCTCGCCGCGACCTCGGCGCAGAACCGCGCCGCGAGCGGCTGCGCGAGCCGCCGGTGCGCCACCGCGAGGAGCGCCCAGGAGTGGGCGTCGCGGTGGTTGGTCACCACGAGCCCCTCCAGGATGGTCCGCGCCGTCGCGACGTGCCCGGCCTCGAGCTCCTGCTCGGCCAGCTCGAGGACCGCCTCGCCCAGCTCGGGCGTCATCCCCTGCAGCTCCGCCAGCGTCGGGTCCGCGCTCATGGTGCCGAGCTCCGCGAGCGTGCCCGCCTCGTCGATCGTGGTCGTCATGGTCATGGTCGGCTCCTCAGGCGCGCAGGTTGCTGATGACCGCCATCTTCGTGTCGTGCATGGCCCGCAGCATGTTGCTGATCATCGTGAAGGCCTCCTTCTGCTTGTCCTGGAGGCGCTGGATCTCCATGAGGTCCTTCTGCGAGATGTCCGGCTCGTTGGTGCCCCCCGACGTCTTCGACGTGCCGGAGCTCCCCGACGTGCCGGAGCTGCCCGAGCTCCCGGACGCACCCGAGCCGCCCGATGCGCCTCCCGAGGAGCCGCTCGACCCCGCCTTCCCGCCTCCGGCGGCGCCGTCGAGCAGGCTCATCGCGCCGTTGGCGAGCGTGGGCCCGAGCTGCATTGCCAGCGGAGCGAGCATCGGGAACCCCATCACGCTCGCGCCCGCCGCCAGCACCGGCCCGGCGAGCTGGGAGACGAGGTCCTTCAACCCTCCACCGCCGAGGAGATCTCCCCCGAGCCCCGCGCCCGACAGCATCGGTCCGAACGCGCCGAGGATGCCGCCACCGCCTCCGGCGCCGCCGCCCAGGATGCCGAGGAAGCCGCCCCCGCTCCCTCCCACCATTCCGAGGAGACCACCCCCGCCCCCGCCGCCGAGGATCCCGCCGGCCAGCGCGCCGATCGGGCCTCCCGCACCCATCAGGCCGCCCAGGAGCCCCTGGCCCCCGCCGCCGCCGAGGAGGCTCCCGAGGAACCCGCCCCCGCCCCCCGACGACTTCCCGCTCGAGCCGCTCGTGCCCGTGCTCTTGCCGCCGCTGGTACCGCCGGCGCCGGTGCCCTTCTGCTTCCCGGAGATCTCCTCGAGCTTCTTCTCGAGGGCCTTCTCGTTCTTGTCGGCGACGTAGCAGAGGAACCGGAACAGCTTCTCGTCGACGGAGAGGCTCTTGTCGTCGAGGAACGCGAGCGGTCCGCTGGACCTGGTGCTCGCCGACGTGCTCTTGCTCGTGGAGGTCGAGCCCGCGCTCGTCGTGGTCTTCGTCGCGCCCGACGCACCCGTCCTGGACGGCGTCTTCGTCTTCCCAACCGCGGTGTAGATGGTGGGCTGCGCCCACCCCGGGGGCGCCTTCGGGCGCGTCGGTCGGCGCGGCGGCGCGGCGATGACACCGCCGCTGCACACGGGACCGTGCGGCATCGCCACGACCAGCACGTCCGCGTTCTGGAAGGCCGCGACGGTCACGGGCGGCGCCCCGCCCGGTCCCCCCGCCGTCGTCACGATCGTCGCGCCTGCGCTCGCGACGGTGACGCTGTTCGAGATGTGGTTCGCCATGAAAGGTCCTTTCCTGGAGGTCGGGCCGAGCCTGGCTCGGCCGCTCGTCGAGCCACAGAGCGCGCGCCGTGCCAACGCCACGCGCCCGAAAACGCGGAGGGTTCGCCCCGGCGGGCGGTCCGCGACCCGGACCACCGGCCGCGGCGCGGACCGCTTCCCACCGCCGGAGTTCGATGCTCTAGTACGGACCGTGAGGACCCTCGGCGTCGATCTCGGGCGGGTGCGGATCGGGCTGGCGCTCGCCGACGACGTCCTCCGCACCGCGAGGCCGCTCGCCACGATCGAGCGGCGCGGGGACGCGAAGGACCTCGCCGCCATCGCGGCGCTGGCGCACGACTACGAGGTGAGCCGGGCGGTGCTCGGCCTCCCGCTCGACATGGACGGTTCCGAGGGCAAGGCGGCGCGGTGGGCGCGCGCGTTCCAGCCCAAGCTCGCGGCGGCCCTCGGGGTCCCGGTCGAGCTGTTCGACGAGCGGCTCTCGACCTTCGAGGCCGAGGCGCGCTTGCGCGAGCAGGGGTTTTCGTCGAAGGATCGTCGCTCGATGGTGGACCAGGAGGCCGCGGCGGTGATCCTGCAGGGCTGGCTCGATCGGGAGGGCGCGTGAGGCGCGCGCTCCGTGCGCTGCTCGTGCTGCTCGCGCTCGGCGCGGCCGGCACCGCGGGCGTCCTCTGGTGGAAGATCGACCGCTTCCGATCGGCGCCGTACGGCGGCCCGGAGGAGAAGGTCGTCGTCGTCCCGCAGGGCAGCTCCGCGCGCGGCGTGGTCCGTGCGCTCGCGGCGGCCGGGGTCCTCTCGCACGAGCGGGAGGCGTGGCTCTACGTACGGTGGGTCCGGCGGGACGGGCCCACGTTCCGCGCGGGGGAGTACTCGTTCGCGGGTCCGCTCACGCCCGACCAGGTGCTCGAGCGGGTCCACCTGGGGCACGTGAAGGTCTACCGCTTCACGGTCGCGGAGGGGCTCCGGGCCGACGAGATCGCCGAGATCGTGGCCCGGACCGGGCTCGTGCGCGCGGAGGAGTTCCTCGCCGTCGCCCGCGATCCCTCGGTCGCCGAGGCCCTCGGCGTCCCGGGCGCGGGGCTGGAGGGGTTTCTGTTCCCCGACACGTACACCATCCCGCGCGGCATCACGGCCCGCGGTCTCGCCGAGCGGATGGTCGCGCGCTTCAAGGCGGAGTACGAGCGGGCGAACGCGGAGCGGAAGCCCGAGGTCACCTTGGGGCTCGGCGACGTCGCGACCCTGGCGTCGATCGTCGAGAAGGAGACCGGCCAGGCGTCGGAGCGGCCCCGGATCGCGTGCGTGTTCCACAACCGCCTGCGCCTCGGCATGCGGCTGCAGACCGACCCGACCGTGATGTACGCGACGATGCTGCGGACCGGCCGGTGGTCGAAGAACATCTCGCGCACCGACCTGACGACCCCTCACCCGTACAACACCTATACGACCGCGGGCCTGCCCCCCGGCCCCATCGCCAACGCGGGCGCGGCGGCGCTCCGGGCGGTGCTCGCGCCCGACTCGTGCGCGGACCTCTACTTCGTGTCCCGCAACGACGGCTCGCACGAGTTCTGCCCCGATCTCGCCTGTCACAACGCGGCGGTGCAGACGTGGCAGGTGAAGTACTTCCGCCAGCGACGCCGCTGAGACCGTATCCCGCGCGTCACACCCGACGGGGCGTTGCTCTCCTCGCGCGCGACTCTGCAGCGGGGCTCCTCGCATCTTATGCTCCCTCTGCGGCGCGAATCGCCGCGGCACGGCGCACCCGACGCGACCACGACGAGGAGCACGATGAGAGAGCCCAGGGAAATGAGTGGCGGTCTGCTCGCACGGATCGCCGCGCTCCAGGACCGGCAGGGCTATTCCGAGCAGCACTGGGAGGGGTCCTTCGAGGAGTATCTGCAGATCGTCCGGCAGAACCCCAAGGTCACCCGCACGGCCTTCCAGCGCGTGTACGACATGATCCTGTCGCACGGGAAGACCGAGTACATCGACAACAAGAAGAAGCTGGTCCGGTTCAACTTCTTCACCGACCCGGACTTCGGCGGCCGCGACGCGATCTACGGCCTCGACATCGCGCTCATGAAGCTCGTGAACGTCTTCAAGAGCGCCGCGCAGGGGTACGGCACCGAGAAGCGCGTCATCCTCCTGCACGGGCCGGTCGGCTCCTCGAAGTCCACCATCGCGCGCCTCCTCAAGAAGGGGCTCGAGGCGTACTCGAAGACCGCCGAGGGCGCGCTCTACACGTTCGGCTGGGACGTCGAGCGGACCAACCTCGACGGCGTGAAGCGGCGCGAGTTCATGCCGTGCCCGATGCACGAGGAGCCGCTCCACCTGGTGCCGCAGGAGTGGCGCGCCAAGGTCTACTCCGATCTCTGCCCCCCCGAGTCCGGCTTCACGATCCCGGACACGGGCGACCTCTGCCCGGCGTGCCGCTTCGTCTACAAGGAGCTGATGACCGAGTACAAGGGTGACTGGGAGAAGGTCCTCTCTCACATCCGCGTGCGCCGGCTCATCCTCTCCGAGAAGGACCGCATCGGCGTCGGCACCTTCCAGCCCAAGGACGAGAAGAACCAGGACTCGACCGAGCTCACCGGCGACATCAACTACCGGAAGATCGCCGAGTACGGCTCGGACTCCGACCCGCGCGCCTTCAACTTCGACGGCGAGTTCAACATCGCCAACCGCGGCATCATCGAGTTCGTCGAGATCCTGAAGCTCGACGTCGCCTTCCTCTACGACCTCCTCGGCGCGACGCAGGAGCACAAGATCAAGCCGAAGAAGTTCCCGCAGACCGACATCGACGAGGTCATCATCGGGCACACCAACGAGCCCGAGTACAAGAAGCTGCAGTCGAACGAGTTCATGGAGGCGCTGCGGGACCGCACCGTCAAGATCGACATCCCGTACATCTCGCGGCTCGACGAGGAAGTGAAGATCTACGAGCGCGACTACAACAGCCACAAGATCCGCGGCAAGCACATCGCCCCG
>DASPMI010000122.1:0-2759 GCA_035627135.1 Anaeromyxobacter sp.
CCGCCGGCATCGACCACCGGAGCCTCATCGGCGAGATCCTCTCCTTCGCGATCCGCCGGTACGAGGAGCGCGAGCGGGCCCGGGAGCGGGCCCGCCGCGCGCAGGCCGCGGCCGGGCGCGAGCCGGGTCCGGGACGCGGCGTCGACGTGGGGAACGGCGGAGGCGGTGAGGGGACGCGGCGCGAGGAGCCGGAGGGGTGACCGGCGGGCGGCGCGCCGTCGATTCGGCGTAGCCGTAGCCGCGCACGCGCACCACGCGGCCGTTCTCGAAGCGCACGAACCGGACCCGCCGGTTCCGGCGACGCGGTGGCATCCCGCCGGTCGCGGTGGCATCCCGCCGGTCGCGGCGGCTCCGCCGATCCATGCCGGTGATCCGGCGTAACACCTCGCCCGAGCCCGTCTGGACAGGCGGCGGCGCGTGATGGTCAGGCGGTCGCGGCGGCCGCGATCTCGTGCGGCAGCCTGATGGGCTCGCCCATCAGGATCGCGTGCACCACGCGGCGCAGGTACGCCTTGGGGTCAATCCCGGCGAGCTTCGCGGTCTCGAAGATCGTGTAGTACAGCGCCGCGACCTCGGTGCCCCGTCGCGACTTCGAGCCGTAGTGATTCTTCCGGCCGACGACGAGGCCCCGCATCCCGCGCTCGGTACCGTTGTTGTCCAGCGGCACACGCGGATCGTTGACGAACGCGGTGAGCCCGGCCCACAGGCCGGTCATGTACGCCTTCGCCTTGCCCAGCCCGCTCTCCGGCAACGCGCGCGTCTCCAGCGCCCAGCGCTGGATGCGGGACAGGATCTCGCGCGATCTCTCGTTGCGGAGCTTGCGGCGGAGATCGTCGCTCGGCGGTCCGGTGGGGCAGAGCCTCTCGACGGCGTAGAGCTCGCCGATGAGGTCGAGGATCTGCCGGCACTCGGTCGGGAAGAACGCTTCGATCTCGTCGAACTTCCGCCGGACGTGCGCCCAGCAGTGCGCGAGGCGGAACTTGCCACCCTGCTTCCGGAGTGCCTGGTACGCGCCGTAGCCGTCGGCCATCACGGTCCCGGCGTAGTCGCCGATGAGCGCGCGGGCGGCTTCCGTCGAGCGGCTGTCCTGGATCCGGTACGCGATCCCGGTCGGGCAGCTCAGCGCCCATGCCTGCCAATTCTTGGCCTCACCGGCGTCCTGCCCGCGGCCATCGAGTAGCCGCCAGCGCGTCTCGTCGGCGCCGACCACGGCGGCGGCGAGCACGTGCGCGAAGATCGCCTCGGGCACGTCCTTCGCGATCATCGCGAGCCGGTTGATCACGTCCCAGAGCGTCTGGGAGTCGACGATCAGCCCTTCGCGCGCCATGGTCCGGACCTGCCGCTCCAGGGGCGCGTGGTCGAGGTACTTCCCCGCGGCGACCTCGATGGCGAAGTCGATGGAGTAGCGTGCGCCGGGGAAGAGCTTCATCGGCCCCGGCGCCGTCTCGATGCAGCCGTTGCAGGAGCAGCGGTACTTCTGCCGGTGGTGCTTGCGGATCACGAACTGCCGCTCGATAACGTCGATTTCTTCCGACTCCTCGTACTGACCTTCGAACTCCTCGAGCGGCTTGCCGCACTTCGGGCACGCCAGGTCCGCCTCGTCGAGCACGTGGATCACATCGGCTATGCGGAGCTGCGGCTGCTCGCGCGGACCGTGCCCGGTCTGCGGTGCCCGCTCGCGCGGCGCGCTCGGCGAGCCGCGCTTCTCCGACGACGGCCCGAACATCCGCTCGCGCATCGCCGCGAGCTGCTCCTCGAGCGCCGCCAGCCGGACCTGCAGCTCCTCCGGGCTCTTCCCCTCCAGGGCCAGTAGCCGGCGCTGCAGAGCGACGTTCTCGTCCACGAGCCGCCGGTTCTCCTTCTCCAGGATCATCGCCGCCTGGCGGAGCACCTCGCGGTCTTGCTCGCGGTCGAGCTTCACGCGCACCTTCATCCCATGCCGGGATCGCTGGCGCCAGCCCCATGACGGCTCGACGTGAACGAGAACGGCGGCGGCGACAGCGGCATCCGCCCGATCACTTCGCTCCCTTCGAGGAGCAGCGCGAGCTCGCTCACCGTGAGCTGCAGCTCCTTGCCGTCGCCGCGTTCCCACGGTGCCGCGAAGCGGCCCTTCTCCAGCCGCTTCGCGAAGACGCACAGCCCCGTCCCATCCCAGTACAGGACCTTCGCGCGACGACGGTTCTTCGAGACGAAGAGGAAGAGATCGCCCGAGAGCACGTCGCGGCCGAGACCCTGCGTGACGAGGGCCGAGAGCGAGTCGAAACTCTTGCGCATGTCGGCCGGCGCCGCGTACGCGCGGACAGCGACTTGGCGCGTCGAGCCGATCATGCCAGCCGCCGCAGCAGCTCGGCGACTCCGGCCACGTCGAGCCCTTCGACGCGGACGCCGCCGGGGCCGTGTACGACGAGCCGCGCCGGCGTCGCGGCGTCGGGGACGACGCTCACGGGCACGAACCTCGCCGGGCCCCCTGGCGCTTCCGCCGCGACCCACGCGGCGAGCGTGTGGCGCTTCACGCCCAGCTCGCGCGAGATCGCGGACGTCGCCGCCCCGACCGCTCGCCGCCGGCGGAAGTACTCCGCCGCCATCCGCCTTGCCTCGCGGGGATAGCGCCGTCCGGCACCTCGCGGCCCCGACCGCCGCACCACCGCCCTGAACTCCGCCACCAGCTTCTCGAGCTCCATCGCGCGCCTCCTGGGCAAGCGCGCGAGCATCGGCGGCGCCCGTCCTCACGTCACGACGGGCACGGGCGAGGTGTTACG
>DASPMI010000123.1:0-17460 GCA_035627135.1 Anaeromyxobacter sp.
CTGGGAGTCCTACATCAACGCCGGCAAGAAGATTAAGGAGAAGACCGGCGCGTTCCTGCTCGCGCACGCGAACGACATCTACGGCATCTACATCCGCTCCAACCTGAAGGACGGCGAGGGCCAGTTCTTCGGCAAGGAGACCGCGGACGGCAAGATCAAGGTCCTCGTCAACACGCCGCGGTTCAAGAAGGCGTTCCAGCTCGCCAAGATGGCGCGCGAGGCCGGCGTGGACGCGAAGGTCGGCGCCTGGTCGAACGAGTGGTCGGAAGGCTTCAAGCGCGGCACGATCGCCACCCAGGCCATCGGCGCGTGGCTCGCCGGCCACCTGAACAACTGGCTCGCCCCGGACACCAAGGGCCTGTGGCGCGCCGCGCAGCTCCCGAACGGCGCGTACGCGACCTGGGGCGGCTCGTTCTACGCGATCCCGAAGAAGGCCGCGAACAAGGCCGAGGCGTGGGAGTTCATCAAGTTCATGTGCTTCGACAAGGCGCAGCAGCTGAACGCGCTCAAGTCGCTCGACGCGTGGCCGGCCCTCGTCTCCGCGCAGAACGACCCCTTCCTCGACCAGCCGATGCCGTTCCTCGGCGGCCAGAAGGCCCGTCAGCTCTGGAAGGTCGCCGCCGCCAAGGCGCCCGCCATCGTGGTGCACAAGCTCGACCCGGTCGCGACCGACATCGTGAACGCGGAGCTCGAGCAGGTCCTCGAGAAGGGCAAGGACATCAACCAGGCCCTCGCGGACGCGCAGCAGCAGATCGAGCGCCGCATCCGCCGCCAGTAACCTGATCGCGGCACAGTCATTTCGGAACGGGGGCGCTGGCCCGGCCCCCGTTCCGAATTTCCTTGTCTCACCAGGGCCAATAGCGGTAACCGGGGTTATCCATGGCGACAACGGCAGCATCCCAGGCGGCGCCGCCTGCACCCTCGCCCTCGAGCGGGCGGGGCTCGGCCGAGGAGGCGTACGAGCTCGTCCGCGCCCGAAGGCGCCGGCTCTGGCAGGTCATCGCGCACGCGCTGTTCGTCGGCGGCGGGCTCTTCATCGGCTGGTACATCGCCCGGCCCGACGCCGTGGTGCCGACGATGCTCCGCGGGTTCGGCCTCGGCTTCATCCTGGGCCTCCTCTTCGCCTGGCTCATCCCGTGGCTCGTGCAGGACAAGAAGACCGCTCCGTACGTCTTCGTGAGCCCCTTCTTCATCCTGTTCTTCACGTTCGGCGTCTTCCCGATCCTCTTCTCGCTCTACCTGTCGTTCCAGCGCTGGGACCCCACCACGGGCCTCGCGGGGATCCGGTTCGCCGGCTGGGAGCGGTTCGACACGAGCTGGATCGGCTGGCTGCCGATCCCCGGCAACTACCACTACGCGGTCACCGACCGGAACTTCGGGAAGGCCGCGTGGAACACGCTGTTCATCGCCGTGGCCTCCGGCGTCCCCCAGCACATCGTCGGGATGCCGCTCGCCTACTTCTTCCACACCTCCTACAAGCGGTTCCGGAACCTGATCACCGGCGCCTGGTTCCTGCCGTTCATCACCTCGTCGGTCGCCATCTCGCTCATTTTCAGCTCCCTCTTCTCGCAGCACTTCGGCGTGCTCAACGCCGCGCTCGACTCCCTCGCGCAGATCCCGGGCCTCGGCTGGATCCCGCACGGGCGGGAGGGACACATCAACTGGCTGGGCCGGGCCGAGTACGTGAAGCCCGCCATCTCGTTCGTGGTCTGGTGGCGCTACGTCGGCTGGAACACGGTGCTCTACCTGTCCGCCCTCCAGGCCATCTCCAACGAGCTGTTCGAGGCCGCGGAGATGGACGGCGCGAACCGGTGGCAGACGTTCTCGCGCGTGGTCCTGCCGCTCCTGCGCCCGATGATGCTCTTCGCCGTCACGCTGACGATCATCGGGAACTTCCAGCTCTTCGAGGAGCCGTTCATCATCACCGGCACCGCCGCGGGCGGGGTCGAGTACTCGGGCATGACCGCGGCGATGTTCATGTACCGCTACATGATCGAGTATCCGGACGAGTACGGCACCGCGTGCGCGATCTCCTGGATGCTCTTCATCGTGATCGCGCTGCTCACCTGGCTGAACCAGCTGATCTTCTCCCGGTACCGTGAGGCGGAGGGCGTGGCGTGAGCACCCGTAAATACACCCCCGGCCTCGTCGCCGCGTACGTCCTGATCGGCCTCGGGGCGCTGATGATGGTGGCGCCCTTCTACTTCATGTTCGTCTTCGCGACGCGGCCGCAGAGCGAGATCCTCGACATGCCGCCCCCGATGATGTTCGGGTGGGCGCTCGAGCTGAACTGGAACCTGCTGAAGCAGCGGCTCCCGAACTTCTGGGCCCACTTCGGCTACTCCGTGTACGTCGCCGTGGTGCAGACGGGCCTGCAGCTCTTCTTCTGCTCGCTCGCGGGCTTCGCGTTCGCGATGTACAACTTCAAGTTCAAGAAGCAGCTCTTCGCGATCATCCTGTCGACGATGCTCATCCCGCCGTTCCTGGGGATGATCCCGACCTTCCTCGTCATGAAGTGGGTCGGCCTCCTCGACACGCACGTCGCCCTCTGGCTCCCGGGCGCGGTCGGCGCGCTGGGCATCTTCCTCATGCGCCAGTACATCTCCTCGGCGGTGCCGAAGGAGCTCATCGAGGCGGCGCGCGCGGACGGGTGCTCCGAGTTCCGGATCTACTGGAACGTGGTGCTGCCGCTCCTCGGGCCGGCGCTCGGCACGCTGGGGCTCATCACGTTCATCGGCTCGTGGAACAACTTCCTCGGCCCGCTGATCGTGCTCCAGACGCACGAGAAGTTCACGCTCCCGCTCGCGCTCCGGACGATGCAGGACCCGCAGAACACGCCCTGGGGCGCCGTCATGCTGGGCGCCTCCGCGGCGGTGCTGCCGCTCCTCATCCTCTTCGTCTTCTCGTCTCGCAGGCTCATCGCCGGCCTCACCGCCGGCGCGATCAAGGGGTAACACGTTCGGCGGCGCGTCCCGGGGCGCGCCGCCGCATCCAGGCACGTCGAAGCGACGGCAGAAATACGGGGTGAATCTGTGGCTAGCGTCAGGCTCAACGGAATCGACAAGACCTTCGGCGACGGGCCCAAGGTGCTCCATGGCGTGAACCTCGAGATCAAGGACGGCGAGTTCGTCGTCTTCGTCGGTCCGTCCGGCTGCGGGAAGTCCACGCTGCTCCGGATCATCGCCGGCCTCGAGGAGGCGACCGCGGGCGAGATCTACATCGGCGACGAGCTCGCCAACGACATCCCCCCCGCCAAGCGCGGGACGGCGATGGTGTTCCAGAGCTACGCCCTCTATCCGCACATGACCGTCGCGGAGAACATGGGGTTCAGCCTCAAGCTCGCCGGCCGCCCGAAGGCGGAGATCAAGCAGGCCGTCCAGCGCGCCGCGGAGATCCTCCAGATCGTCCCCCTCCTGGAGCGCACCCCCCGGCAGCTCTCCGGCGGTCAGCGGCAGCGCGTCGCCATCGGCCGCGCCATCGTGCGCAAGCCGAAGGTGTTCCTCTTCGACGAGCCGCTCTCCAACCTCGACGCCGCGCTCCGCGTCCAGATGCGCATCGAGCTCTCCAAGCTCCACGACGAGCTCGGCTCGACGATGATCTACGTGACCCACGACCAGGTCGAGGCGATGACCCTCGGCGACCGGATCGTCGTCCTGAACGGCGGCATCGTGGAGCAGGTCGGCTCGCCGCTCGACCTGTACGACAACCCGGCCAACCTCTTCGTGGCGACCTTCCTCGGCTCGCCCAAGATGAACCTCCTCCCGGCGCAGACCACCGGCCGCAAGGGGAACGACCTCACGCTGCGCGTCGGGGAGGCGGGGCAGGTCGGGATCACCGCCCGCGGCGACATCGCCATCCCGGACGGCGAGCTCACCCTCGGCATGCGCCCCGAGCACCTCGTCATCTGCAAGCCCGAGGAGGGCCTGCGGGGTAAGGTGGACCTCATCGAGGAGCTGGGTGACTCGACGGTCATCTACAGCGAGCTCGCCGGGTCCTTCGCCGGCCAGACCAAGATCATCGCCGCGAAGCTCCAGGGCCACCAGCGGAACGGTCTCAAGGCCGGCGACCCCGTCGGCGTGAAGCCGATCCCGGGGACGAGCAACCTCTTCGACGGGAACGGCAAGGCCATCGCGATCAAGTAGCCCAGCTGCCCGAGCCTGTTCGCCGCGCCCGTGCCCGTGAGGGCCGGGCGCGGTTGCTTTTGGTGCATCGGGGCTCGGGCGGGAGCGTACAGGGGGCCGGAGAAATCGTTCGGAGCGGACAGGCGTTAGACTGGCGAGCCCATGGTCCGCCCCGCCCTCGCCCTGGCCGCCCTCGTCGCCCTCCTCCCGTCCGTGCCGGCCCGCGGCCTGCCCGCCGCGCTGCCGGTCCCCGGCGCCGGCGGCGGCGACCCCCTCGCCGAGCGGTTCGCCGCCGCCTCGGCGGCCGCGTGGCGCGATCGGACCTCGCCGGGCGCGCTGGCGCCCCTCCTTGCGCTCGAGACGCTGGAGGCCGAGCACCCGGACCTGGGCAAGCTCGCCGCCGTGTACGCGTCGCTCGAGGGAGACGGCTCGACCCACCCCGAGGTCCGCGCGGCGGCGCGGTTCCGGCTCGCCCGCGTGGAGCGCGCGCAGGGCAACCTGCTCCGGAGCGAGTCCAGGCTCCGCACGCTCGGGTTCGTCGGCGGCTGGCAGGTCATCGGCCCCTTCGACGACGAGGGGAAGCGCGGGTTCTCGACCGTGTACCCTCCGGAGGAGGGCATCCACGCCACGGCGCGCCACCCGGGCAAGGAGCGCGAGGTCGCCTGGCGGGCGGTCGCGAGGGAGGCGCAGGCCGGCGGGTTCGTGCACCTCGGCGCGACGCTGCGCCCCGTGCGCGAGGTCGTCGCGTACGCCGTCACGTCCGTCGTCGCGGCAAAGGACGAGCGGGTGCAGCTCTGGTTCGGGGCGAGCGGGGCGGCGAAGGTCTGGGTCAACGGCGCGCTCGCGCTCAAGGACCCGACGTACCACGAGGCGCGGCTCGACCAGCGCGGCGCCACGGTGACGCTGCGCAAGGGCCCCAACCGGATCCTGGTGAAGCTGTGCCAGCAGGACGGCCGGATGGGCTTCCACCTCCGCCTCGCCGACGGGCGCGGCGAGGGCCGATCGTTCACGGTCGGTGATGCCTTCGCCCCGGCCGCGAGCCCCGGGCCCGCGCCGGCGCCGATCGAGGACGCGGTGGCGGTCCTCGCCCGGCGCGCGGCCGTTGCCCGCGGCACCGCCGCGCCGGGCGCGCACGCCGCGCTCGCCGCCGTCCTCCGCGCGCGCGAGGCGGGCGACGAGGCCGACCGGCGCGCCGCCGCGGAGGCGGCGAAGGCGGCGGCCCTCGCCCCCCGCGACGTGGACGCCCAGCTCGCGGCGGCGTCGCTGGAGGAGGATCGCACCCGCCGCCGCGTGATCCTCGACGCCGCGCACCGGCTCGCGCCGGAGGATCCGCGCGTGCTCCGGCTCCTCGCCGAGGAGGAGCTCGCGCACGAGCGGCCCCAGGCCGCGGCGCGCCTCCTCGCGCGCGCCATCGCGGCGGCGCCGCGGTGGGCCGAGCTCCGGACGGCCTACGCCGAGGCGCTCGAGCGTTCGGGCCTCTCCGCGCGGGCGGCGCTCGTGGCGGAGGAGGCCGCGCGGCTCTTCCCCACCTCGCCCGCCGCCGTGCGCGCCGCCGCCCACGCCGCCATGCGCCTCGGCCGCCTCGAGCAGGCGATCCAGCGCGAGCGCACGCTGCTCGCGCTCCGCTTCGACGACCTCGCGGTCCGCGCGAGCCTCGCGTCGCGCCTCCTCGACCGGGGCGATCTCGACGGGGCGGTCGGGCTCCTCCGCGAGGGGCTCCGCGTCGCCCCCGGCGAGCTCGCGCTCCAGCTCCGGCTCGCCGACCTGCTCGCGGCCAACGATCGGATGGACCAGGCGGAGGAGGCCTACGCGCGCGCGCTCGACCTCTGCCCCGAGGACGCCGACGCCTGGGAGCGGCGCGGCCGGGCCCGCCTCTCGGCGGGGCGCGCCCGCGAGGCGCAGGCGGACCTCGCCCGGGCGCTCGCGCTCCGGCCGCAGAACCCCGCCCTGAAGGAGCTCGTCCGGAGCCTCACGCCCGACGAGGAGCGGTTCTGGAAGCCCTACCAGCTCGACGCCCGCGCCCTCGCGGCCCGGGCGCCGGCCGCGAAGCCGGACGAGGACGCGATCGTCCTCGGGGAGCTGCACGTCACGCGCGTGCTCCCCACGGGCCTCTCCTCCAGCTACACCCACCGCGTCGTCAAGATCCTCACGCGCCGCGGCGCGGACGCATTCCGGCGGCAGAGCCTCGCCTGGACGCCGGACCGGCAGGAGCTCCGCGTCGAGCGCGCGGCGGTGCTGAAGCCGGACGGCCGGACGGTCGAGAGCCACGGCGAGAGCGTCTCCTCCGCGAGCGAGCCCTGGTACCGGCTGTACTACGACCTCATGGCGCGCAACCTCTCGTTCGAGGCGCTCCAGCCCGGCGACGTGCTCGAGGTCGCCTGGCGCGTGGACGACACCGCCTCGGAGAACCTGCTCTCCGACTACTTCGGCGACGTGACGTTCGTGGACGAGACCTCCCGCAAGCTCCGCTTCGAGTACGTGCTGCTCGTCCCCGAGGCCCGGGGGATCTACGCCAACGCCCCCGCGGGCGTGGAGCACGCCGAGCGGGCGCTCCCGGGCGGCGTGCGCGAGCACCGCTACACGGCGCGCGATCTCCCCCGCATCGTGCCCGAGCCCGGCATGCCGGGGTGGAGCGAGGTGGCCCGGTACCTCCACGTCTCCACGTACCGGACCTGGGACGAGGTGAACCAGTTTTACTGGCGGCTCGTGCGCGACCAGCTGAAGCCCACCCCGGAGATCCAGGGGCTCGCGCGGCAGCTCGCGGCGGCGGCGACGGCGGGCAAGGGCGCCGCGATCCCGGCAAAGGCGAAGGCGAGCGCAGGGGCAGGCGGAGGAGCCTGCCCCGAAGCGAGCGGGGGGCCCGGGGGGGCGCGCAGCGCGTGCCCCCCCGGCAAGATGACTCCGGCCGATCCGGCCACCCGGCGCGCGCTCGTCCAGGCGGCGTACGGCTTCGTCGTCTCGCAGACCCGCTACGTGGGCCTCGAGTTCGGGATCCACGGCTACAAGCCGTACCGCGTCGATCAGGTCCTCGCGCGGCGCTTCGGCGACTGCAAGGACAAGGCCTCGCTCCTCCACGCGCTGCTCGCGTCGATGGGGATCGACTCGCGGATCGTCCTGCTCCGCATGCGGCGGCTGGGCCGCATTCCGGAGCAGCCCGCCTCGCTCGCCGTCTTCAACCACGCGATCGTCTACGTGCCCGAGCTCGACCTCTGGCTCGACGGCACCGCGGCGTACTCCGGCACGCGCGATCTGCCCGCCGAGGACCGCGGGGCGACCGTGCTCGTCGTGAACCCGGACGGCCCGCCGCGGTTCACGACGATCCCGGAGGCCGGGGCGGAGGACAACCGGCTCGAGGCCGAGCTCGACCTCGCGCTCGCGCCGGACGGCAGCGCCGCCGTGCGCGGGCTGTGGCGCGCCTCCGGCCAGGCCGCGCCCGACTTCCGCCGGACGTACGGTCCCGAGGAGGGGCGCAGGAAGCTCCTCGAGCAGACCCTGAGCCGGCTGTTCCCGGGGGCGAAGGTCGAGGGGGTCACCGCCTCGGACCTCGGGCGGATCGAGGACGACGTGGAGCTGCGGTTCTCCGCGTCGGTCCCGCGCGCCGCCCAGGCGGACGGCCCGGGGCTCCGCTTCACGCCCTTCGGCGCGGCGCAGGGCTACGCCGAGTCCTACGCCTCGCTCGCCGCCCGCACCCACGAGCTCGACCTCGGCGGCCCCCGCGACACGCGCTTCCGCTACCGGTACACGCTGCCCGCCGGCTGGCGCGTCGTCGACCTCCCCGCGCCCGCCCACGGCGAGACGCCGCTCGGGCGGTTCGAGCTCCGCTTCCAGGAGGAGCGCGGCGCGATCGTCGCGGAGGGCCGGATCGCGCTCTCCGGCGCCCGCGTGAAGGTCGCGGACTACCCGTCGTTCCGCGAGCTCATGATCCAGCTCGACCGCGCCTTCTCCCGGCGCGTCCGCATCGCGCCCGCAGCCACCGCAGCGAAGGAGACACCGTGAGTGGAGGCCACCTGACGCCCTTCCGCGCGCTCGCCCTGGCCGGTGCCGCCGTCGCCGCCGCCTGCGCCGGGCCGGGCCCCGCCGTGAAGCCCGCCGCGCCGGCCGCCGCCGGCGACCCCGGGCTCCTGTCCGTGCGCGTCGCACGCGCCGGCGATCCCTGGACCGACCTCGCGACGTCGCTGCAGGCGCGCCGCCTGCTGGACGCCGAGGGCGAGGCGGACGCCCTCCTCTCCGCCGCCGGGAACGATCCCGCCGGCGCGGCCGGCCTCGTCGCGCTCCGCCGGCTCGCGGAGCTCGCGGAGGAGTCGCCGGCGCGGAGCGCGCAGGTGGACGCCGGCCTCGCCCGGCTCCTCGAGGGCGGCCGGCTCTCCGGCCTGGCCGCGTACCGCGCCCGCGTGGCGCGCGCGCTCGCCGCCGAGGCGTCCGGCGAGCTCGCCGCGGCCGCCCGGCACCGCGGCGAGAACGGCGCCGTCACGGCCTGGACGCTCGCGGGCCCGTTCAGTGACCTGCGGGTGCTCGACTTCGACCAGCCGATCCCGCCGGAGCAGGGCGCCGTGCCCGCCGAGGTGGCCGCGCCGGCGGGGCTGCCGCCATCCCCGACCCGCACGATCGCGGCGCCCGACGGCACGCTGGTGCTCGTGGGCGAGCCGCAGCGGGGCGACGTCTACGCCCTCGTCGCCGACGCGGCGCTCGCGAAGGGCGGAGCGTACGTGCTCGCCGTGAACACGAGCGCGACGGTGCGCGTCCTGCTCGACGGCCAGCCGGTGTGGGAGCGCCGCGCGGACCGGGCCTTCCTGCCCAGCGCCACCGCGCTCCCGCTCGAGCTCGCGGCGGGCCGCCACCGCCTCACCGTGAAGCTCGCGCGGACCGACGGCGCGGGCAGGCTCTCGATCTCGCTGGCGCGCGCGGACGGAGCGCCGTCCGACGCGGCCTGGACCGCGCCCGCGCCGGGCAGCCCGCCGCCGCCCGCGGCGAGGCCGTTCGAGACCCGGCCGCTCGCGGGCGCGCGCGCGCTCGCCGCGGACCTCGCGCCCCGCGCGGGCGCGGTGGCCGCCCGGGTCCTCGCCGCCCGCGACGCGCTGGAGAGCGACCGCGAGACGGCGAAGGCGCTCCTCGCGGAGGCGCTCGCCCTCGCGCCGCGCTCCGCCACGGTGCTCGTCAGCGTCGCCCGCGCCCGGAGCGGCGACGCCACCCTCGACGCGCGCGTCGGGCAGACGCGCGCGGAGGCTGCGCTCCGCGACGCCCTGCGCGCCGATCCTGGACACGCCGAGGCGCGGGTGCTCCTCGCGCGTCTGCTCGTCGGGACCGAGCGGCTCGACGACGCCGAGGAGGTGCTCGCGGGCCTCGTCGCGCCGGCGGCCGGCCGGCCTGGCGCGCTCGCGGCCCGCGCCCGCACCGCCGCCGCGCGCGGGCTCTCCGAGCGCGCGGAGGCGCTCGCGGCCGAGGCGTCCGGCGCCGGCGGGAGCTGCGAGGCCGCCCAGGTCGCGCGCTCGCTCGCGGAGCGGCGGCAGGCGCTCGCCCGCATCGACGAGACCACCCGGCTCCTCACGCGGTGCCGCGGCGGGCGCGACCTCCTCGCCCGGCACCTGCGCGAGCGGGGGGACCTGGCCGGCGCCGCGGCCGCGATCGACGGCCTGCTCGCGGCGCGCCCGTGGGACGTGGAGGCGGGGCTGGCCCGCGCGGAGCTCCTCGTCGCGCAGGGCCAGCCGCGCGCCGCGGCCGAGCGGCTCGGGGCCCTGGCGGCGCTCTGGCCGCGGGACGCGCGGCTCGAGACCGCGCGCGCGGGGTACCTGGAGCTCGCCGGCGATCGCGCCGGCGCCCGCGCTGCGCGCGAGCGCGCCCTCCTCCTCGACGGCGGCGACCTCGCCCTGCGCCGCGCGCTGGCGCTCGAGGACGGCAAGGAGGCGCTCGACGACCTCGCGTTCGACCCGCGCGAGACGATCCGCGCCTACGAGGCCGCGGGGAAGCGGAGCGGCACGACCGCGGTGATGGTCCTCGACGCGGCGGCGATCGACATCCACCCCGGCGGCGTCGCCACCGAGCGGACGCAGCAGGTGATCCACGTGCTCGACCAGGCCGGCGTGGACGAGCACGGCGAGGTCTCGCCACCGTCCGGCGCCGAGATCATCGCGCTCCGGACCCTCAAGCCCGACGGCCGCGCCCTCGAGCCGGATCGCACGACCGACGAGAAGGGCGCGATCTCGCTCGCGGGCCTCGAGCCCGGCGACTACGTGCTCGTGGACTACATCCGCGCCGTGCGCGCGCCGTTCGCGGCCCAGGGCTACGCCGCCGACCCGTTCTACTTCCAGGTGGTGGGCGAACGCCTCTTCCGCTCGACGTACGTGGTGCGCGCGCCGGCGGGGGCCGGCCTCACCGCCGACGCACACGCGATGCCCGCGCCCGAGGTCGTCCGGCAGGGTGGCCACGAGCTCGTGCGCGGCGAGCAGCGCGACGTGCCGCCGTACGTGCCCGAGCCCGACGCACCCTCGATGGGCGAGTACCTGCCGTACCTCGCCGTCGGCACCGGCGCGTCGCGCGAAGCCTTCCAGCGGAACATCGCCGATCGCCTCGCCGGGAAGACGCTCGCGACGCAGGAGATCGCCGCGTTCGCGCAGCAGATCCGGGCCGAGGCGAAGGACGCGAGCCCGATGGCGCTCGCGCGCGCCGCCTACGCGAAGGTGGCGCGGACGATCCTCGGCGAGGGGCCGCTCCTCGACGAGGCGAGCGAGGCGCTCTCGCGCGGGCGCGGCAACCGCCTGGTCGTGCTGCGCGCGGTGCTGGAGGCGCTCGGGCTCGAGGTGCGCGTCGCCCTCGTCCGGCCGTTCAACGCCGACCCGAGCTTCCATCGCTTCCCGACGCCGTCGGTCTACCCGGCGCAGGTCCTCCGCGTCCGCGCCGGCGGCGAGGTCGTGTGGCTCGACCCGAGCACGCGCCTCAACCCGTTCGGCGCGCTGCCGGGCTGGCTCGCCGGGTGCGAGGCCCTCATCCTCCCCGCCCCGGGCGAGCGCCCGTCGGAGGACCGGACGCCGGAGGCCGCCGCCCGCGGCGACGGCAAGGCGGTGGAGCTCCGCGTCGTCCTCGCCCCCGACGGCGGCGCCGAGCTCGAGGGCGCGGACCGGTACGACGGCACCCTCGGGGCGATGCTCAAGGCGCAGCTCGAGCCGCTCGACGCGAGCCAGCGCCGCCAGGCGCTGGAGAGCCTGCTCGCGCGCGCCTTCCGCGGCCTCACCGTCACCGCCCTCTCGTTCGAGGGCGAGGACGACCCCGCCGCGCCGCTCGTCATCCGGTGGAAAGGCCGGACGGCCTCGCTCGCCCGGCCCGAGGCCGGCGGGCTCGTGCTCGAGGCCGCGCTCCTGCCGGCCGAGCTCGGCCCGCGCTACGTGCGGCTCGCCGCGCGGACGACGCCGCTGCTCGTCCAGATGGCCGAGCGCGGGAGCAGCCGGATCGAGCTCGTCGCGCCCCCGGGCATGCGCATCACGGCGGCGCCGCCGATCCGCCTCGCGGGACCGTTCGGCACGTTCGAGCGGACCGAGCGCGCGACGGACCGCGGGTTGGTGCGGGAGGAGCGCCTCGAGATCCCCCGGGCTCGCATCCCGCCGGCGCAGTACCGTGACTTCGCGACGTTCGTCGCCCGGATCGACGAGGTGCAGGACGCGCCCGTGCGCGTCACCCGATGAGCGCCGACCCAGGTCCCCGGGGCCCCAGCCCCCCCGATCGAGAAAACTCCCGGGGGATTGACACGATCGTCGTCATTGCGTGAGCGGATTGGGCGGCACGTCGGCTGCAATCCCAAGCACCGTGCGCTTCGTCGTCCAGCTCCTGAAGAGTGTTCACCAGCTCCTCCGGCTGGTGGCCCCCTCCGCTCTCCTCGAGACCGTCCCCGTCCACTCCTCCACCGTACGCACGGCACGGCTTCCCCCCGGCCGCGCCGCGCGTCGGCTCCACTGACGCGGACGGAGGGCGGCGAGCGCACTGTGTTCGGAGGGCGTCCGCTTCCCCGGGCGGACGTCCTCCGGACAGCTTCGACGGCACGGAACGGCTGCGCGGCCCGGCCCCTCCCTCGACCGGGCCGTGCGCTTTTCGCGGTGAGCCTCCTCCCCGTTTTCAGCCGGTAACAAAGGCGCTCGCGGGTGCCGCGAGCCGTTCTGGGCGGCGCGCGAGGAGGTTGAACGTACCGACGGTCCGTGTCACGGTACGTCGATGTACGCCTCGTCATCCGCGCCGCGGGCCGAGCCCGCGGCCCGCCCTGCGCGGCGACGGACGGAGACGGCGGCCGCGTGGGGCTTCATGGCCCCCTTTCTTGCGCTGGTCCTCGTCTTCCAGCTCTACGTGCTCGGGTCCGGCGTCTGGATGAGCCTCACCGACGCGACCGGGTTCTCCGACGGGGAGTTCGTGGGCCTGGACAACTTCCGGAACCTGCTCTGGGCGGACCCCGCCCACTCGGGCAAGTTCTGGCGCGCCGTCGGCACGAGCCTCCGGTACACGGCCGGCTGCCTCGTCACCCTGATCCCGCTCGCGTTCCTGCTCGCCACGGCGTTGAACCGGCTCCGGCTCCGGTGGGCCCGCGGCTATCTCCGGGGCGCCTTCCTCGTCCCCGTCGTCATCAACTCGGTCACGGCGGCGTCGCTCTTCTTCATGTACTTCAAGCCGTCGGGGCTCATCGACAACCTGCTCGGCGCGATCGGCCTCCCGGGTCAGCGTGCGTGGCTCATGGACTCGGACCTCTCGGTGCCGATCATGGTCCTCGTGACGCTCTGGCGGGCCATCGGGCTGCAGACGATCGTGTTCCTCGCGCAGCTCCAGACCGTGGACCCCGCGCTCTACGAGGCGGCGCAGCTCGACGGCGCGTCCCGGACGCGCATGCTGTGGCACATCACGCTGCCGCTGCTCCGGCCGGCGATGACGTTCGCCGTCGTGACCACCACGATCCAGTCGCTGCAGATGTTCGACCTCTCGTACGTCCTCTTCCCGGTCCGCTACGGCCCGGGCGGCTCGGCGCGGACGATCGTGGCGCACATCTACGAGATGGCGTTCTCGTCGAGCTTCCTCGTCGGCCAGGCCACGGCCGCCGGCTGGATCACCTTCGTCGCGATCCTGCTCATCAGCCTGCTCCAGTTCCGGGTCCTGGGGCTCGGGCGGCAGGAGCGCTGAAAGGAGGCGCACGTGAGGCTCCGCAAGGCCCGCGAGGTGCTGGCGACGCTCCCGCTCCTCGCCCTCTCGCTCGTGTTCCTGCACCCGATCCTCTGGCTCGCGGACTCCGCCTTCCGGCAGCCGGTGGACATCTTCTCGGTCCCGCCCATCCTGGTCCGGGATCCGGTCGCGGCCGTCCAGCGCTACACGCTCGGCGGCTTCATGCAATCGTTCGAGCGCTGGGGCGTCGGAAGGGCGTTGCTCGTCTCGGTGGTGGTGACCGCCGCCGCGCTCGCGCTGACGCTGCTCGTGTGCTCGCTCTGCGCCTACGCGTTCGCCTTCCTCGAGTATCCGGGCCGCGACGCGATGTTCTTCGGGATCCTCGCGCTCGTCATGCTCCCGATGGCGACGATGATCATCTCCACGTTCGAGACGCTCCGGTTCCTGCACCTCGACAACCACTTGCTCGGGCTCGTCCTGCCGTACTCGCTCTCCCCGATGGGCGTCTTCCTCCTGCGGCAGTTCTACGTGAAGATCCCGCGCCAGCTCTTCGAGGCCGCGCGGCTCGACGGCGCCTCGCACCTGCGCATCTGGTGGAGCCTCATCGTCCCGCTCTCGAAGCCGGCCCTGGCCGCGCTGGCCACGTTCCACTTCCTGTGGGTGTGGAACGACTTCCTCCTGCCGCTCGTGATCCTCCGGAGCGAGCGGCTGCACACGCTGCCGGTCCGCGTCCAGGTGATGCTCTCGATGATCTACCAGCCGCCGTACCAGGCGATCGTCGCGACCGGTTTCCTGGCGGCGGCGATCCCGCTCGTGCTCTTCCTGCGCTACCAGCGGCAGTTCATCGAGGGGCTCACCGGCGGGCTGCAGTCGTGAACGCCGGGCGGAGTCAGCTCTTCGGCGGCGCCCCGCTCACGAACCGCACCTCGTCGTAGCCGAGCGAGAGGAGCAGGCCGCGCAGGGCGCGCTCGGCGGAGGCCCGCGCGCGCTCCCGGAGGGCGGCGTCGGCCCGGACCTCGCGCTCGAACGCGAGGCGAGCGAGCTCGAACAGGCGCGCGGTCTCGGCGGAGTCGAGGTTCGACCCGAGCACCTCCGTCTCCCCCGGCTTGAGCACGATCTGCACCTGGACCTCCGGGAGGACCACCTCGACGGTCCGGCCCTGGACGCGCACGCTCGCGGCGTCGAGCTTCGCGAGGTCGAGGCCGAGCTCCGCCTCGGCGAAGACGATCGCCTTGCCGTGCGGGGTCCGGAACGTGAACCGGAGCCAGCCGGCGACGTCGCCCCAGAACGTCTCCGCCTCGCGCGGCTCGGGCGCGAAGCGGACCTTCTTGTAGAGCGTGACGTGCAGCGTCTCGAGCCGCGCCACCTCGCGGATCTGCGTCACCACCGCGGGCGGATCCGGGAGTGGGCGGCGGTCCGGGAGGAGCCGCCGCACGAGGAGGAAGCCGCCGCCGATGCCGAACCCGACCGCGAGCGCCAGGAGGAGGGAGCGGACGAAGCGCACCATCCGCGAAATCTACCGCGTCGGCGCACGCGGGCGCGAGCGGGGGGTGCGCTTCGCCTGCGATGTGGCGGGCTTGCGCGCCGGGCCCTTCGAGCCCTTCCCGCGCGCAGCACGCCGGCGCTCCTTCTCCGCCGCCTTCGCGGCCTTCGCCGCCCTCCGCCGCAGCGCGGCCTCCAGGCCGAGCTTCGCCCACGGGAGCATCGCCTCCGCGTCCTCGTGCGCCTCGTCCGGCGGCCGGTAGTAGTTGGTCTCGGCCATCCGCCCGTAGACCCACATCCGGCAGCCCGCCGCGCGGAACCGGTCGCGCGTCTCGTCGTCGGTCTTGAGGAAGAGCTCGTCGTCGTACAGCAACGCGAACATCACGCCGCGCGCGTAGACCCCGTAGCCGCCGAACATCCGCCGGGCGTCGACGGGGCCCAGCCCCGAGAGGAGGTCCACGGCGTGGTCGGCGAAGGTGGGGGAGCAGGGCATACGGACCATGCTAACGGCCCCTGCCCGCCGCGCTCGGATCCGGCCCGCTCGCCTCCACCCGCGCCGCGAGCTTCCCGAGCGACAGCGCCAGCCGAGCTCGTTGTACTCCGGCGAGAGCCCAGGCGGGGCTCGCGCGTGGAGCATTCACGGTCCGTGTCACGCGCGTCGCGCTCATTCGAGCAGCCTCCCGGCCACGGCGCTGTGCAGGTCCATCCCGCGGCTCGTGAGCACGAGCCGCCCGGCGCGCACCACCGCGAGCCGCCGGCGCACGAGCGCGTCCACCTCGCCCGCGGCGCCGGGCGGGAGCCACCCGAGCGCGGCGCCCGCGGTCGTGCGGAGCGCGAGCATCACCCGCTCGTTCCGCTCGGCCGCCGCGTCGATCCGGTCCTCCTCGTCCGTGGGGACCCGGCCCGCCTCGACCGCCGCGAGGTAGGCGCCCGCTCCGCGGAGATTGCCGTAGCGGAGGGAGCCCGGGTCGCCGCGCCGGCACCCCCAGGCCCCGGCCCCGAGGCCGAGATAGCTCTCGCACTCCCAGTAGAGCCGGTTGTGGACCGACTCGCGGCCGGGCCGGGCGTGGTTCGAGATCTCGTACCGGCGCAGGCCGGCCCGCCGGAGCGCGGCCCGGAGCGCCCGCCCCTGGGCGGCGGACTCCTCGTCCGAGGGCAGCGGCAGCCGCCCCTCCCGCGCCATCCGCACGAACGGGACCTCCTCGGCGAGCGCCTCCGCGTCCACCGTGAGCGCGTAGTCCGAGACGTGGACCGCGCCGGCGGCGGTCGCGCGCGCGGCATCCGCGGCGGCGATCTCCGGCGTCGAGCGGCGGGCGGCGTGGATCAGGTCTACGCTCACGTTGCCGACGACGTCCGCGGCGTCGCGGATCGCCCGCTCGGCCTCGTCGGGCCCGTGCCGCCGGCCGAGCTTCGCGAGCACGCCGCGGTCGAACGACTGCACGCCGATGGAGACGCGGTTCACGCCCGCCGCCCGCCACGCGCCGAGCCGGTCCCGGTCGCTCGACTCCGGGTTCACCTCGAGCGTGATCTCGAGGTCGGGGTGCGCGCCCGCCCCGAACCGTGCCCGGATCGCCGCGACGACCTCGCCCACCTCGTCCGGCGCCCAGAGCGACGGCGTCCCGCCGCCCAGGTAGACGCTCCGGAGCGAGAGCCCCTCGAACTCCACCGCCCGGAGGCGCAGCTCGGAGAGGACCGCCCGCGCGTAACGCCCGCCGCTTGGCGGCCGCTCGGTCGTGACCGCGAAGTCGCAGTACGGGCACCGGTGCGTGCAGTACGGGAAATGGACGTAGACGCCGAAGGGGCGCATCGGGCGGGATGTAATCAGGGCGTCCGGTGGACGACCAGGGCTGCCCGCTCCTCCAGCAGGGCGCGGAGCCGGCCGTACCCCTCCCCCGCCACGGCGTCGCCGGGGGGGAGCAGCGCGGCGAAGGTCCCCTTGGCGGAGAGGTGGGCGAGCGGGCCCGGCGCGGCGGCCGCCGCGGCGTCCGTGAGCTCGGCGGCGATGACCCGCACGACGCGCGTCCGCTCCGGCTCACCCTTCCGCGAGAACACGAGCTCGCAGCTCGCCCAGCCTGCTTCGCCCGCCGCCGCGAGCTCGTTCGCGCCCAGGAAGTGGAGCGCGCCGCCGGGCTCGACCCGGAAGTAGCGGAGTCCCGCCGGCTCGAGCCCCTCGGCGGCGAGCGCGGCGAGGAGCGCGGGCAGAGCCGCCGCCGGCTCCGCAGGGAGGGACGCGTTCTCGAGGAACGTCTTCAGCCGCGCCGGGTTCCGCAGGCTCTCGGGCCGGGGATCGCCGGCGGGGGAGCGGGTCGTGAGCGTGAAGTTCCGGGCCTCGGGGAACGCGGTGAGGGTGCCGAGGAGATCGCCGCTGGAGAGCGGGGCGACGACGACCGGCGGCACCTTCTCCGGGCGGGGCTTCGGTAAAGCCCGCTGGATCGCCGCGCGGGTCGTCCGCGCCCGCTCCTCGCGCCGGGCCTTCTCGGCCGGGGAGCAGAACGCCTTCACCGCCGCGGCGTCGAGCCCGGCCGGCGGAGCGCCGTGGCACGACACGAGCGCGAAGAGCTGCCGGGCCTCGGCGGCGAAGTCGGCGGCGGGCTCCAGCGCCGGGAGCGCGGCGCCGCCCTGCGGCACCTCGCAGGGCTTCACGGGGACGCAGGGGTCGTCCTCCGCGCGGACCGGGAGGCCGGCGAGGAGAAGCCACGCGATCGCGGGGATGGTCCGCATGCGGGGTGAG
>DASPMI010000124.1:0-3704 GCA_035627135.1 Anaeromyxobacter sp.
CCTTCTCGACCTCCTCGATGGTCAGGATGGCCTTGGGGAGCCGCTTCTCGGTGCGGGGCAGTTCGAGTTCGGAGGCGGGGTTATAGAGCAGGAAGTTGTTCCGGGTGAGCCAGCGGAAGAAGACCGTGACCACCATGAGCCGCGTGTACTGCGTGCTGATGCCGAGCGGCTGGCCGTTCTTCTTCCTGTAGTAGAACATCCACCGCTGGTACCGCTGGAGGATGGGCCGGGTCACCTCGGAGGACCGGGACAGGCCGCGCTCCTCGCACCACGCCGCGAAGTAGTGCAGGACCTGGGCGCGGTGCTCGACCGTGTCGTCGGTGTAGCCGCGGACCTCCAGCCACTCCAGGTAGGCGGCGATGTTGCCGCGCATGGTGCGGTGGTCGGCGCCCACGAAGAGCGACAGGAACGTCTGCTTCGTCTTCCGGTTGCGCTTCGCCATCTACACGGGCTCCTGCGCGTACGACGTGCCGGAGGTCGTGTCCTGCGACGTGGTGTTGGCGGTGAACTCGGCGGCGGGGTCCATCCCCTCGACCCGGCTGCCGGTTCCTGCTGTTCCGGCATCCCGACCAGCCCCCGACTCCGGGCCGACCACGGGCCGACCGGACCCCGACCGCTCGTCCTCGACCCCCGACCGGCGCAGCTTCTCCGGGTTCAGGAGGCCGGTCAGGAACCGCTCCCCGCCCTGGCCTTGGCCGTCGTAGACGAGTTCGTAGACGTGCTGGCCGCGCCCGCCGTGGACGAGCAGGTACTCCAGTTCGACCAGGCGCTGGAGGTGGACCTTCAACTGCGTGTCGCCCCAGCCGGTCGCCTCGCGCACGGTCTTCCTGGTGAAGCGGTAGGCGGTCCGGTCCATCTCCCTCGCCGCGCACTCCCTGATGACCATCTCGTGGAGCAGGACGAGCAGGCGTCGGGTGTGGGGCGGCACGTCGTCGAGGCTGCGGCCGAGCACCTGGTGCGCGAGCTTGTTGGCCAGGGCGATGTCGTCCAGGGTGACCTCGACGTACTCGACGCGCTGGCCGCCGAGCTCGATGGCCTTCACCTCGCGCTGGTCGGCCGCGGGTGGCAGCGTCGCGGCGTCGCCCGGCAGGAGCTTCTCCGCCTCGAACCAGGCGACGTATTCGCGGACCGTGTTGCGACTGACGCCGAGCCCCTTCGCCACCGCCCGCGCGCTCTCGCCGAGCCGCAGCCGTCTCAACATCTCGCGAACGTCGAGCACGTCGCATCTCCTCCCTGCCATCCACGCCCTCCGGGCAAAAGGCCCGGAGTGGCACGCGCCCTCGGCTGCCACAAGGCGCACGACGACCCCTCCGCGCACTTCGCAGCGGCGGCCACGTCGTCGTGCTGTGGGGAGCTGCGGGGTGGATCAGCTACCCCGCTCCTGGGGTGGATCAGTATGGGTGATCATGGGTGGATCACCATGCCCGCCCCTGGGTGGATCAGCTTGGGCGCTCCTGGTGGATCACCTACCGCGCCCCGCGACACCACGGCTGCGCCGAACGCGGTCGCCTCGGGAACGGCCGCGGTGGAGCGCGGTCGTTCAGGCGAAAGCGCGCCGACCGCGGGCGCTGACCGCACGCTGGGCGTCCCGGCAACGGGCTCCAGCGAGTCCTGGCGGGCTTCAACGACCGGGGCCGGCTCCGCGTCGCCCTCGGCCTCCGGCAGCGCCTGCGCGGGCTTCTGGCGCGTCGTGGGGAGCTTCTCGACGACCGGCTCGACCTCCACCTCCGGCGCCTTGCCCTGGCCGAGCCAGACCGCCGAACGCAGCACCCGGCCAAGCGCGCGGACCGGGTCGTCGGAGGCGCGGGCGAAGTCGTTCGCGTCCTGGCCCGCGGGGAACTGGACCCGGTAGGAGGACACGCCGCGGAGCGCGAGCGTCTCGGCCAGCCCCTCGGCGCAGCGGTCACCCTCGGCGTCGCGGCGCATCGCGAGCAGGACGGTCTCGGTCTCGTGCTCGCGGAATGCGGCGAATAACTCGTCCGTCAGACGCCCCGGTCCGTAGATGGCCGTCACGTTCCTGTAGCCGTTCACCCAGAACGTGAGCGCGTCGATGAGGCTGTTGGCGATGATGGTGGTCTTCGACGCGACGAACACCTCCACGTTCCACACGCCGCGCGGCTCCTTCGCGAGGAACAGGTGCAGCGGCGTCCCGGGCCGCAGGTTCGGGGTGGTCTTGCGGCCGTACATCTCCACCACCTCGCCGCCCGCGCCGAAGGTGGGGACGACGAGGGACCCGGCCATGTGCTCGCGGCCGGTCTTCCGGTAGATGCCGAGCTTCGTGAGTCGGCCGCGGAGTTCGGCGCCCAGCTTCCGGTTCTTGGCCGGCAGCCGCAGACCCAGCGTCCGGTTGGCGTACCCGAGCCGGAAGCGGTCCACCGCCTCGGCCGAGCGGATGCCGCGAGACTCCAGGTAGGCCAGGGCCTCGGGGCTGCTCTTCAAGGTCGAGTGGTAGAACTCGATGACCTGTCGGAGCAGCCCCTGGTCGTCGGCATCAAGCCTGACGGGCGCCGCCAACTTCGGGACGGTGGCGTGCTTCACCTTCCCGGCGGTGCCTTGGACCGGCAGCCCCTCCGCCAGAAGCTCCAGCGCGTGGCGGCGGCTGACGCCCTCGGCCATCGCGACCCACTCGACGGGTCCGCCGTTCGCGTTGCAGGTCGAGCAGGACCAGGTGTTCTCGGTGGGGCTGACGACGAGCGTGGTGCCGGAGTCCTCGTGGAAGGGGCAGGCGCCGACTGACCTGCCCCCCGGAAACTGGACGGAACTGAGTGTCAGTCCTCTACTGACCGTGGAGGACGGATGCGGAAGAGCAAGTTCACCGAAGAGCAGATCATCAAGGTGCTGAACGAGGTCGAGGCCGGCGCCAAGGTCCAGGACGTGACCCGGAAGGTCGGGATTACCGAGACGACCTTCTACCGATGGAAGTCGAAGTACGGCGGCCTCGAGGTCTCGGACGTGAAGCGCCTCAAGGCGCTCGAGGACGAGAACCGGAAGCTGAAGACGCTGGTCGCCGATCTCACGCTCGACAAGCAGGCTCTGCAGCACCTCCTCGGAAAAAAATGGTAGGGCCCGCCGCGCTTCGCCGGGCGGTGGTCGAGCTCGAGGCGAAGTTCGCGATGAAGAAGCGTCGGGCCTGTCGCGTCGTCGGGCTCGCGCCGTCGACGCTCTACTACCGGAGTCGCCGGCCGGAGCGCGCCGATGTCCGGAGCCGCCTCCGGGAGCTGGCCGCCCAGCGCCCGCGCTGGGGCTACCGGCGCCTGCACGTGCTGCTCGGCCGCGAGGGGCACCGCCTCAACCACAAGCTCGTGTTCCGGCTCTACCGCTCGGAGGGCCTGGCAGTCAGGCGAAAGAGGCGGAAACGGACGACGGCCTCGCTGCGGGTCGTGCCACCGCCGCCGACCAGGCCGCGCCGCCAGTGGACGATGGAGTTCACCCAGGATTCGCTCGCGAGCGGGCCCCAGTTCCGGACCCTGAACTTGATCGACGCCTTCACGCGCGAGTGCCTGCTCATCGAGGCCGACCACTCGCTGACCGGGCCGCGCGTCGTCCGCGCGCTGGAGCGCCTCCTGCGGGTTCCGGCCCATGCCGATCACGGATTCCGGAGCATGCCGATCGCCGATTCCGGTCGAAGCCGATCACCGATTCCGGAGCAAGCCGATCGCTGAACGCGTGAGCCCGCGGCAAGCAGCCCGGGCGCGTTGACGCCG
>DASPMI010000125.1:0-12685 GCA_035627135.1 Anaeromyxobacter sp.
CCGCGAAGCGGGAGCGTCCGCGGCACACCCCGGTGATCCCGACCCCGGGCGGCTACCGCTCGCGGCTCGCCGCCCCCCCGGCCGCGGGCGGGCGCTGGACGCTCGTCGCGGCGCGGCGCGCGCAGGCGGGCGCGGAGGAGACGCCCACGTCGCGCGCGGCGGCGTCCGCGCACCAGCTCCTCGCGCGCCACGGCATCGTCACGCGCAGCGCGGTCGCGGCGGAGGGGCTGCCCGGCGGCTTCTCGTCGGTGTACGACGTGCTCCGGCACCTCGAGGAGGCGGGGCGGATCCGGCGCGGGTACTTCGTCGCGGGGGTCGGGGCGATGCAGTTCGCGCTCCCCGCGGCGGTCGATGCGCTCCGCGCGGCGCGCGAGCCGGGCGAGCGGGCCCAGGTCGTGACCCTCGCCGCGACCGATCCCGCGAACGCGTGGGGCGCCGCGCTCGAGTGGCCGGCGCTCCCGGACGAGCCCGGCGGGCGGCGCCCGTCGCGCGCGGTCGGGGCGCGCGTCGTGCTGGTGGACGGCGCGCCCGCGCTCTTCCTCTCGGCCGCGCACGGCCTCGGGCAGCTCCTCGCCTGGCTCCCGCCCGACGAGCCCGAGCGCGCCCGGGTCGGGACCGCGGTCGCGCACGCGGTGCTCGACCTCGCGCGCGAGTCGGCCGGCCGGTACGAGGGCGTGCGCGTCGAGGAGGTGAACGGCGTGCCCGCGGCGGCCCACCCGCTGGCCGAGTTCCTGGCACGGGCGGGGTTCGTGCCGTCCGGGGGGAGCCTGCTCCTGCCGCGGCGGGCGGCGGCGGTGCAGCCCGCGGCGGCCGACTCCTCCGACCCGTGAACGAGCCCGAGCCCGAGCCGGTTCAGCTCGTGCGCACCCGCACCATGTCGCTCGCCTCCGGCCACCGCTTCCGCTCCGCCGCGTCCACGAACCCGAACGACGCGTAGAACGCCTGCGCGTCGCGCGTCGTGAGCCGCGCCGCCGGCGCGCCGCGCACGGCAGGGTGCTCGAGCAAGAGCCGGAGCAGCCGTTTCCCGAGCCCCCGCCCGCGGAGCTCCGGCGCCACGACCACGTCGTAGATCCAGGCCGTCCGCCCGTCCGCGGTCGCCCGCGCCATCGCGACGAGCCTCCCCTCGCGGTCGTGCGCGCCCACCCACGCGGTCGAGGCCCGCTGCACCGGCGGGATCATCTCCGGCGGGCTCCCCTCCCACCAGTACTCCCCGGCGAGGAGCCGGCGCGCCTGCTCCGCGTCACCTTCGCCGAGCGAGACCGCGAGCCGGAGCTGCTGTCGGAGCTCCGGGGGCGCCGCCAGGAACGCGGGCTCCGGGATGCCCGGGTTCGCCTCCCGGATCGCCTCGATCGCCGCCGGATCGCCCGGTGCGCCGCGCTCCCAGAGGCCCTCGAGGATCTTCACGATCTCCTCGGGCTTCCGGTTCTGGAGGAGCTTGTCCTTCCCGTCCACCCGCTCGTAGCCGACCCGCAGGACGAGCGTGCCCTGGAGCTGGCCGCGGTAGTGCGGGTGATCGGCGCTCATGGGCTCGTACCGGCCCTCGGGCTGCCACCGCTCCATGAGCGCGGTGAGCGCGCGGGCCTTGAGCGCGAGATCCGCGACCTCGGCGAGCGTGCCGTGCACCTGGACGGACCGGTAGAGCGTCGAGGCGGGGCAGGCCCATCTCGGATCGACCATCCAGCTCGGCACGTGCGCGACGACCTCCTCGGCCGACACCACCGCGGGCCGCCCGAGGCAGCGGGCCTTCTCGCCGGCGCGCGCGCCGTGGAAGTAGACGCCGTCGTCGAGGACGGCCGCGTCGAGGGCCCGGAGCACGGGCGCGCCCTCCGGGGTGGTGGTGGCGAGGTGGACGGCCGGCGCGCGCCGCAGGAGGGCGAGGGCCCGGGCGGGGGCGCTCCGGAAGATCTCTCTTCTCATGTCCTGAACGGTGTCGCGGCCATGGTCCACGCAAAAGGTCCAGTTCGACTAAAATGCCTGGACCAGATGCGCGCCTGGACGCTCTCGCTCCCCCTCGACCGCGACTGCCCGTCTCCGCTGGCCGTGCAGATCGCGCGCGGGCTCGTGGAGCGCATCCGGACCGGGGCGCTCCGCGCGGGCGCGCCCGTCCCGTCCTCGCGGGCGCTGGCGCGGACGCTGGGGGTGCACCGGAACACGGTGCTCGCGGCCTACGCGGAGCTCCAGGCGGAGGGCTGGCTCACCACGATCGCAGCGCGGGGCACGACCGTCGCGCGGGATCTCCCCGCGTTGCCGGCGCGCGACCGGCAGGCGCGGCCGCCCCGGCGGAGCGAGGAGCCCGGCTTCGACGTGCCGCCCGCGCCGGATCCGTCGTGGGTCGCGCCCGGCCCGCGCGACTACCAGCTCCTCGGCGGCGTCCCCGACCCGCGGCTCTTCACGGCGCCGCTCCTCGCCCGCGCCTACCGCCGGGCGCTGCGGCGGCGCGAGCACCTCGGCTACGGCGACCGGGCGGGCCACCCGCGGCTCCGCGCGGCGCTGGCGGCGATGCTGGGCGAGGCGCGCGGCCTCCCGGTCGCGGCGGACGGGGTCCTGGTGACGCGCGGCGCGCAGATGGCGCTCGCGCTCGCGGCCCGGGCGCTCCTCGCGCCCGGCGACACGATCGCGGTCGAGGCGCTCGGGTACCGGCCGGCGTGGGAGGCGTTCCGGCTCGCCGGGCTGCGGCTCGTCCCGATCGCGCTGGACGCGCGGGGCCTCGACGTGGAGGCGCTCGCGGAGCGCGTCCGGAGCGAGCGAGGGCGGATCCGGGCCGTCTACCTCACCCCGCACCACCAGTACCCGACCACCGTGACGCTGGCGCCCTCGCGCCGGCTGGCGCTCCTCGAGCTCGCCCGGCGCGAGCGGCTCCTCGTCCTCGAGGACGACTACGACAACGAGTTCCACTTCGAGGGCCGCCCGGTCCTCCCGCTCGCCAGCGCCGATGCCGCCGGCGTCGTCGTGTACGTCGGCACGCTCTCGAAGGTGCTCGCGCCCGGGATCCGGATCGGGTTCGTCGCCGGTCCGCGCGCCGCCGTCGAGGCGGTCGCGGCGCACCGCCACTTCC
This sequence comes from Anaeromyxobacter sp., assembly GCA_035627135.1. Lineage (GTDB taxonomy): Bacteria > Myxococcota > Myxococcia > Myxococcales > Anaeromyxobacteraceae > Anaeromyxobacter. Next base: position 3,056 of record DASPMI010000125.1, read on the forward strand.
TCGATCGGCAGGGCGACCTGGCGCTCGAGGCGGCGGTGGCGGAGCTCTTCGAGGAGGGCGAGGCGCAGCGGCTCGTGTGGCGGGCGCGGCGCGCGTACGCGGAGCGGCGGGAGGCGATGGCGGCGGCGCTGCGCGCAGAGCTCTCCGGGGCCCTCGCCTTCGAGCTCCCGCCGGGCGGGATCGCGCTCTGGTGCCGCGCGCTGGGCGGGATCGACGCCACGGCGTGGGCGGCGCGGGCGCGGGCGGAGGGGGTGGTGGTCCAGCACGGGGCGCTGTTCACGCTGGATGGGGCGCCGCTCCCCTGGCTCCGGCTCGGATTCGGCCGGCACGAGCCGCGGGAGCTCCAGGAGGCGGTCCGGCGGCTCGCGCGCGCGCTGCGCCCGGCGACGCCGCCGCGGCCCCCCCGCCCCGCGCGGGCGCGATAGGATGGCCGGGTGACGAGCCCACCCTGGTCCACCGTCCACGACGCCACCTGGCCCGGGTACGAGCTCCGGCTCGGCACGGCCGCGACCGACCGGTTCGATCCCCGCGACGGTCTCGGCGCGCGGCTCCGGCTCGTGCTGGTCGAGGGGGCGGGCGGGCTGTTCGTGCGCGGCGCGCGCTCGTTCCCGTTCCACGCGCCGGCGGTCTTCTGCCTCGACGAGCGGGAGGAGGTCGCGTTCCAGGGGGTCGGCCACCGGTTCCGGCTCGCCTACTTCCACCCGGCGGTGCTGCACCACGAGCTCTCGTTCGAGAACATCCGCGGCCCGGCGCGGAGCGCGCTCCCGACGGTGATGGGCCAGGACGTGTACTGGCTCGATCCGTTCCTCCGGCGCGACGTGCTGCCCGGAGGGCTCTTCCAGCCCGGGCCGCTCGCGTGGGATCGCGTCCGCGCGCTCTGGGAGCGCCTCCACGAGGAGCGGACGCGGTTCGCCGACCAGGGGTGGCCGTGCCGCACGCGGTCGTTCCTCATCACGCTGCTCATCTTCCTGCGCGGCCTCGACCAGGTGGGCATCGACCCGATGGTCGTGCCGCCCGCGGACGAGCGGATGCGCGAGCTGCTCGCGTACCTCCAGGCGAGCTTCGATCAGCACCTCACGGTGGAGGGCCTCGCGCGGCGGTTCGCCACCAACCGGACCTCGCTCCAGGCCCGGTTCGCCGCGGTGACCGGGCGGAGCATCATGGAGTACGTGACCGCGCTCCGGATCGAGGTCGCGCAGGGCATCCTCCGCGACACCCTGGTCCCGGTGAACGAGGTGGGCGAGCGGGTGGGGTACGCCGACCCGGCCGCGTTCAGCCGCGCGTTCCGGAAGCACGTCGGGGCCGCGCCGTCGGAGTACCGCGAGCGGACCAACTGGATGCTGCGGGCGGGGTGACGCGCGTCGTGCTTCTCTGCACAATCGCGCTGCCTTCCGGCCATTCGCGCGGGTCCGAGCCGGTGGTAGGCCTCTCGCGACAGGGAGGCAACGCACATGAGGATCAAGGTTTCGCGGTCCGGACTCGTGCTCCTCGCTCTCGGCCTGTGGGCGCCCGGCGGCGCCGCCGCGGCGCCGAGGTGGGAGCTGGCGCTGGAGGCCCCGATCACGCACAAGGCCAGCGTGGCGGCCTTCGTGGACGAGAAGACCGGCATGACGGCCGGCTTCGCCGGGGCGATGTACTTCACCCGCGACGGCGGAAAGACGTGGAGTCCGGGGGTGAACAGCTCCGCCTGTCGCTTCGGCCTCGAGGCCCGGCCCGGCGCCGCCTGGAGCGCCGGCAACGCGGGCCACGTCCGCGTGTCGAAGGACGGCGGTGCGCACTGGACCGAGCGCGCGAGCTTCGGCCAGGGGCGCTTCCTCTCGTTCCTCGACGCGCAGCGCGGGCTGATCGCGTCCCCGTCCGACCTCGGCATCACCGGCGACGGCGGCGTGACCTGGAGACGGCTCGGCCTGCCGCCCGACGGCGGCGCGATCGCGGCCGTCTCGCTGGCGGAGGAAGGGGCCGCGCTGCGGCTCCGCGTGCTCGACGAGAACGGCGATCTGTGGCTCAGCCGGGACGCGGGCAGGTCCTGGGCCCAGGCGCCGAGCCCGCTCGGGAGACCGGTCGTCGAGTCGATGACGACGCCGTGGGCCGCGCTGCGCTTCGTCGGCGCCGAGGGCGTGCTCGCGGCCTTCCTGGACGAGGGCCTGCCGAAGGGCCACGTCTTCCGGACGCGCGACGGCGGGAAGACGTGGACCGAGGACCGCGCGGAGGGGCTCGCGGTGGGGACGCCCAACCTGTCGTGGGACGGGAAGGTGCTCGCGACGTTCGACGGGCAGAAGGTGCACGTGTACCGGGTGCAGTGAGCGGGAGGGGAGCGGGATGCGGGGCAGCGGTCAGGCCGCAAAGCGGGCGAGGAGCGACTCGTCGTTCTGGCGACAGGACGGGTGCTGGTGCACACAGCTTTCTGCGAGTTCGGAAGCAGCGGGAACCTGCGACTTGCGAACCGACGGCGCTGAACGCTCAGTCGTCGCTCGCCGACTCGACAGGTTCGCGGCCGCCCTGCGCTTCCTGGTCGGGGTACTTTCGATCGCAGAGCCACCCACCGACCCGCCCGCCGAGCCAATCCGTCAGGAAGGCAGGCGCCCAGGTGAGGTCACAAAGGCCAACTGGTTGGCGCTCTCGGGCCGGAGTCCGTGCAGGACTCCAGCGGCAGATCGAGCAACGTGCCCGGGGCTCACCCCCGCGGCACCGCCGCCCGGAACACCACGCCCGTCCCCGAGAGCTCGTAGGCCCCGGTCCGCGCGGGCACGAAGAGGCTCTGGCCCTTCCGCAGCCCGTGCCGCTCGCCGGCGCCGGAGGCGATGACCTCACCCGCCGTGCACAGGAGGATCTCCGGCCCGGCGACGCTGGCGCGGAACGGCGCGCCGGCGGGCTGGATCCGCGAGAGCTCGAAGTGCGTCGCCTCGGTCGCGTAGACCTCCTCGCCGGGCCAGCCGGGGCGGGGACGGACGAGCGGGAGCTCGTCCTCCGCGAAGCGGACCACGCGCAGGAGCTCGGGGACGTCCACGTGCTTCGGCGTCAGCCCGCCGCGGAGCACGTTGTCGGAGCTCGCCATGATCTCGACGCCGACGCCGCGCAGGTACGCGTGCATGTTGCCGGCGGGCAGGTAGAGCGCCTCGCCGGGCGCGAGCCGGACGAGCCGGAGGAGGAGCGCGATGGCGACGCCGGGATCGGCGGGGTACAGGGCGGCCAGCTTGGGGATCCACGCGAAGGCGTCGGCGAACGGGCCCGGCCGGGCGCCGGCGCGCGCGGCGGCGGCGAGGAGGTCCTCCACGAGCGGCCGGCGCGCGGGGGCGGGCAGGGTGGCGAGCCAGGTGAACGCGTCGCGGAGCGCGTCGGGCGCGCTCCGGCCGGCGAGTCGCTCGCGGGCGGGCTCGAGGGCGCGCGCGCCGAGCTCCTCGAGCAGCGCGCGCGACTCGGCGGCGGGGCGGAACCCGCAGAGCGCGTCGAACGGCTCGAGCGCGCAGATGAGCTCGGGCTTGGGCCATGGGTCGCGGTAGTTCCGGTTGGGCGCGCTCCGCGGGAGCCCCGCCTTCTCCTCGCGGTCGAACCCCTCGCGCGCCTGGTGCGCATCGGGGTGCGCCTGGAGCGAGAGCGGCTCGTCGGCGGCGAGCACCTTGAGCAGGAACGGGAGCTGCGGCCCGTGCGCGGCGAGCGAGGCCGCCCCGAGCTCGCCCTGTGGATCGCGCGTCACGACCTCCGGGAGCGGAACGCGCCGGCCGTCGCGCACGACGTGCGAGGGGGCCTGGGGGTGCGTGCCCATCCAGAGCTCGGCCTCCGGGCCGGGCGCCGGGGTCGGCAGGCCGCGCAGCGCGGCGAGGGCCGTGCGGGATCCCCACGCGTACGGCTGGACGGAGTTCTCGAGGAGGTCCACGCGCCGAGGCTATGGGGCCGGCCGTGGCTTTGCAACGGAAGGCTCGGGGGGCTCCGGCGCCGGCCCGTACACCTTGCAGAGGATCTCGGTCCCGATCGCGGTCGCGAGGAACCGCTCCTTCCGGTCCGCGAGGAGCGCCTGCGTCCAGGGGGTGAACCCGCCGTCTCCCACCGGGAGCCACCCCGCGGGGCCTTCCAGCCGGACCCGCAGCGCGAGCCCCGGGTAGTATCCGAGCCCCTCGAGCCGGGAGAGGTCGAGGCGGACGGCGACGCCGGGGAAGCGGCCGGCGAGCGCGGGCACCACGCTCGCCAGGACGCGGTCGAGCCGGATGGCCGCCTCCGCCGGGAGGCGCGCGTGCAGCGCGCCGAGCTCCCGGCGCGGGTCGCGCACGTCGGAGGGGAGGACGACGCCGCGGCCCCGGAGCACCTCCTCGGCGGCGCCGATCCGGTGCGCCGCCGCGACGGCGCGGACCTCGGCCGGGTCCACGCCCTGTGCCCGGAGCAGCGCCTCGACGGCGGCGAGGTCGGAGAGCTGCACCTCCGCGCGCCCGACGCGGAAGCCTGCGGCGCGCAGGCCAGCGGCGAACGAGAGCCAGGCCGACAGGTGCGTGACGATCTCCTCGCGCTCGAACCGGTGGTCACCGGGATCCCGGCCCGCGCTCACCAGCGCGAACAGCCGGAAATGCGGCACGAGCGGCGGCGCGATGGGCTGCACGCGGACGCACCGGGCCGAGGTGCAGAACCTGTGACGTACCGCCCGGCGCACGGCGCGGTCCGTGCGCCGGCGGGCCGCCTCCAGCGCGAGCGCCACGGTGGGATCGGCCAGGACCTCGGCCCCACGGAGCGCGCCGAGGACGAGGTTCGGGTCCACGCCGCCCAGCGCGGCGCACGCACCCAGGGGCTCCACGGGCGCGAGGTCGAGCGCCTCGAACGCGGCCGCGGCGGCGTACGCCGCACCGTCGGCGCGGTGCAGCAGGCGCGCGTCGACCGCCGACGGCTGGTACCGCCCCGCGCGCGCGTGCGCCGCCGAGAGGGCCGCGGGCGTCACGCGCGCGGCGTGCGCCCGGTACACGGCGAGGAGGAGCGAGCCGAGCGGGCTCGCGTCGAGGGCGGCGAGCCTCTCGGGCAGGTCCGGGACGCCGAGGTCGCGGGCGACCGCGGCGGCGATCTGCTCGGTGCGATCCGTGCGCATACCCGTTCATACGCGACGGCCGGGCGAAGCGGGGCCGCCCGCGCGGGGCGAAGGGGCGGCGTCCTCCGGAAAGGCTTCGCGGAGCGTGCCCGCGATGGCGCGCAGCGCCGGGCCGACCGGGGCGCGGGGGCGCCAGATCAGCGCGAGCGTCCGGTGCGGGCCCGGGGACGCGAACTCGCGGAGCGCGAGCTGGCCGGTGCGGGTCTCGGTCGGGAGCGAGAGGCGCGGCAGGAGGGTGACCCCGGCGCCGCTCGCGACCATCTGCACGAGCGTCGGGAGGCTCGTCGCCCGGAACTCGTGCTCGCGCGCGCGGGCGCGGCTGCACACCTCGAGCGCCTGCGCGCGCAAGCAGTGGCCCTCGTCCAGGAGGAGCACGTCCGCGCCGCGGAGGTCCGCCGCCCGGGCCGGCCCGGCGCCGGCGGCGAGCGGGTGGCCCCGCGGCGCGGCGAGCACGAAGGGATCCTGCGCCACGATCTCGTGCTCCACCTCGCCGAGCTCCGCCTCGAGCGCGAGCAGCGCGCCGTCGATCGCCCCGGCCCGGAGCCGGGCCACGAGCACCTCGGTCTTCTCCTCCAGCCACTCGAGGCGGAGCCGCGGGTACGCCTTGCGGAGCGCGGGCGCGGCGGAGGGGAGGAGGTAGGGCGAGACGGTCGGGATGACGCCGAGGCGGAGGCGCCCGGAGAGGGGGTCGGCCGCGCCGCGCGCCCCCTCGACGAGCGCGTCGGCCGCGGCGGTCACCGCGCGCGCCCGCTCCAGCAGGGCGGCCCCGGCGGCGGTGACCAGCACCTGGCGGCGGTTGCGCTCGAACAGCCGGACGCCGAGCGCCTCCTCGAGGGCCGCCACCTGGGCGGAGAGCGAGGGCTGGGCCACCCGGCAGCGTTCGGCCGCCCGCCGGAAGCTGAGCGCCTCGGCGACGGCGAGCGCGTACTGGAGCTGGCGGAGGGTGAACGGATGCGGGGTGGTGGGCATGATAGCTTCATCCTAACGCAGAAGTCGGAAGGATGTATTGGAACTATCACCGCGCGGAGGGCATCTTCTGCCCCGTCGCGGCGATGGACGCCGCCCGGAACACGCAACGGAGACGACACCCATGTTGACCGTCGGAGACCGCATCCCGGAGTTCGCGCTGCAGGCCGTCGTGAGCCTCGAGCAGGGCAAGGAGTTCAAGCAGCTCACCGAGAAGAGCCACCCCGGCAAGTGGACCGTCCTCTTCTACTGGCCGATGGACTTCACGTTCATCTGTCCGACCGAGATCGCCGAGTTCGGCCGCCGCAACGGCGACTTCCAGGATCGCGACGCCCAGGTGCTCGGGGCGAGCACCGACACGCACTACGTCCACCTCGCCTGGCGGAAGAACCACCCGGACCTGAAGGCGCTCCCGTTCCCGATGCTCGCGGACACGAAGCGCGAGCTCGCGACCGCGCTCGGCATCCTGCACAAGCAGGAGGGCGTCGCCCTGCGCGCGACGTTCATCGTGGATCCGGACGGCATCATCCGGCACGTCTCCGTGAACGACCTCTCGGTCGGGCGGAACGTGGACGAGACGCTCCGCGTGCTCGACGCGCTCCAGACCGACGAGCTCTGCCCCTGCAACTGGAAGCAGGGCGACAAGACGCTGGAGGCGGCCTGACATGGCGGCGCTCGACGCCGTCCGCGAGCGGCTCCCCGAGCCCGCGCGCGACATCAAGGTGAACCTCCAGACGGTGCTCCAGCCCGGCGGGGCCCTCACCCCCGCGCAGCGCTGGGGCGTGGCGGTGGCCACCGCCGCCGCCGCCCGCAACGCCACCCTGCGCGACGCGCTCCTCCGGGACGCCGCCGCCGAGGTGGACGCGGCGGTGATCGACGACGCGCTCGCCGCCGCCGCGCTGATGGCGATGAACAACGTCTACTACCGGTTCCGCCACATGATCGGGAAGGCGAGCTACTCCGAGAAGCCGGCCCGCCTCCGCATGCAGCGGCTCGTGAAGCCGGCCACGAACAAGGTCGACTTCGAGCTCTTCTCGCTCGCGGTCTCCGCCGTGAACGGCTGCGAGGCCTGCGTCCGGGCGCACGAGCAGGTCGTGCTCCAGGGCGGCGTGACCGAGGACGCGGTGCACGACGCCGTCCGCATCGCCGCGGTGGTGCACGCGGCGGCGGTGTCGCTCGAGCTGCCGGCGGCGGCGCAGGCGCTGGCGGCGGCGGGATAGGGGGAACGACCCTCGAACGGGAACGCGCCCGACCCCGAGCCCGGATTCTCCTCCGGCTCGGGCGCGGGCGCGGGCTCGTTCACGGGACGGCTCAGATCCGGTTGAGGAAGACGGGCAGCCCCCGCTTGTTCGCGTAGTTCGGCCGCAGCCGGTCGGTGTTGTACATCGTCGCGATGTCCACCTTCCGGGGCCCGAGCTTCGGATCCGGGATCGGCACGAGGTCGTACTTGCCGTCCACGAGCGCCGCCATCAGCCCGCTCTGGTTCTGCAGCACGGCGTCGAAGGCCATGTTGCCGAACGTCGAGGCGACGAGCTTGTCGATGAAGTCCGGATCGCCGGAGCGGAGATCGTAGGTGAGGTCGGAGACGATCGTCTCCTCGCCGGAGCGGCGCTTGATCTCGTCCGAGAGCGACTCGGCCACGCTCGCCTTCTTCCGGTGGCCGTACGCGTCGGCGTCCCCGTACTCCTGGACCTTGTAGCCCTCCCACTCGGCGCCCTCGGAGAGGACCACGAGCGAGTACGCCGAGGGGTTCGAGCGCTTGTCGCGCACGAGGAGGTCGATGACGTTGTCGAGCTTGGGCCTGTACTCGGGGATGATGCAGCGGATCGACGTGACGTGGGCGGTGTAGAGCGCGGTGAACCCGGCGTCCCGCCCGAACACGCGGAAGATGCCGATCCGCTCGTGCGATCCGACCGTGGTCCGCTGCCGCTCGATCGCGTCCATGGCGCGCGTGATGGCGGTCGAGAACCCGATGCAGTACTCGGTGTTGCGGACGTCGTTGTCCATCGTCTTCGGGATCGCGATCACCTTGAAGCCGAACTGGTGGAGCTTGGCCGCGTACGACAGCGTGTCGTCGCCGCCGATCGCGAGCAGGTAGTCGAGGCCGAGGGCCTCGAGGTTCTTCAGCACCTGCTTCGAGACGTCGTAGGTCGTGGTGACGACCCCGCCCTTCGTGCTCTGGGCGACCGGGAAGTCCTTGCCCTCGAGGTGCTTCGGCAGCCGCTGGATCTTCGAGGGGTTGGTGCGCGAGGAGTGCAGGAAGGTGCCGCCCGTGCGGTCGATCGTCCGCGTGTTCTCGCGATCGAGCGGGAGGACGTAGCGCGCGCGGCTCTCGGGATCCTCGAGGTTGAGGTGCGTGAGCCCCTCCCAGCCCCGCCGGATCCCGATGACGTGGTGGTCGTACTCGGCGCCCCGGTACACGACGCTCTTGATGACGGAGTTGAGCCCGGGCACGTCACCGCCGCCCGTCAGGATGCCGATCAGTTTCTTCGCCATGCCCGTATCCTAGCGCTCCAGGCGGAAACGGGGCGGTCTCCTCGTCTGGCCCACCCACCTGCCCCCCTTTGAGTGTGCGCGGCCGCGCGCTCCTTCGCGGGAACGGACCCTAGCTTGAGGGGTGAAGCTCCGCTGGCGCGTCCTCCTCGCAGTGTTCGGCGTCCTCGTGCTCCTCGTCGGCGCGGCGATCGTGAGCGCGGAGCCGCTCGTCCGCTGGGGGACGCGCCGCGTGCTCGCCGGGATGGAGGGCATGCGCGGGGACTTCGACTCGGTCGGCCTCCGGCTGTCCGATCTCTCCTACGAGATCCACGGCCTCCGCATCGAGAAGGTCGACGACGAGGGCGAGGCGCACCCGTTCATCCGGGTGGACCGCGCCCGCGCGGGCCTGTACGGCCGCGAGCTCCTGCGGGGGCACGTCGTGGGCGACGTGGAGCTCGAGCGGCCGCGGATCACGCTCGTCGAGTCCCGCGAGCCCGATGCGCGCCGGACGCCCAAGCAGGCGGGCGGGCTCGCGAAGCGCCTCGACGCCATGACGCCCATCCGGATGGACCGCGTGGAGGTGAAGGACGGCGAGGTGATCTGGGTGGACGCCCGCGAGGGCGAGGACCCGGTGCTCCGCCTGCACGCGATCGAGGCGACCCTGGAGAACTTCGCGACCAACGCCGCGCTCGCCCGCAAGGAGCCGACGGTCTTCGCGATGACGGGCACGCTCCAGCGCTCCGGGGCCGTGCAGGCGTTCGCGACCGCGGACCCGCTCGCGAAGGCGCTCACCTTCGCGGGCCAGGCGACGCTGCGCGAGTTCCCCCTCGCCGAGGTCGGCCGGCTCATGGACGCGAAGGCCGAGGTGAAGCCGACCGAGGGGACCATCGACCTGTTCGCGCGCTTCACGGCGAAGGCCGGAGCGCTCACCGGCGGCGTCCGGCCGTTCGTGCGGGGCGCGGAGCTGAAGGCCGCCGAGCCCGGGGTCGGCCCCAAGCTCAAGGAGTGGATCGGCGACGCCGCGCTGGAGATCTTCGAGGACGAGGAGACCGGGGCCGTCGCGACGACGATCCCGATCGAGGGCACGGTGCAGGGGCCGCAGATCCAGGCGGTGCCGACGATCC
>DASPMI010000126.1:0-38293 GCA_035627135.1 Anaeromyxobacter sp.
GGTCCACGAGGACGTCGCCGTGCGCGAGGCCGGCGAGCACGCCGTCCGGCCCGTCGAGCACGGCGTCGAGCGCGCGCTCGTCGGCGACGCACGTGAACACGAGGTCCCTGCCGGCGGCGCACTCACGCGCGGAGGTCGCGAGCTTGCCGCCCTTCGACACGATGTGGTTCGCCTTCGCGGGGGTCCGGTTCCAGACCGTCACCTCGTGCCCGGCCTTCCGGAGGTTGTTTGCGATGGGCTCCCCCACGGTCCCGAGGCCGACGAAGCCAATCCGCATGCGCATGCGCCATTTGTAAACCAACGGCGCGACCCGGACCAGCGGGTTCGGGGGCTCCGCCCGTGCGGCGTGCACGAGGCTGCGCCTCTCGCTCCGAGGAGGAACCGGGCTCGGGCGCGGGCCCGGGCTCGTTCACGGGTCTTCCGGTGGTCCGTCCGTGCACCCGCTGGGTCCTGCGGCGGGAACTCGCTGGCGCGGGGAGCGGTTGTCTGCAACGCTCGTGGACCATGGCCGACGTGATCGTGGTCGGGGGCGGCATCTCGGGGCTCGCCTTCGCCTGGCGTGCCGCGCGGGCCGGCCGGGCGGTCGAGGTGCTCGAGCGCGACGCGCGCGTCGGCGGATGCCTCCACACGCACCGCCGCCCGGACGGCTTCTGGTTCGAGCTCGGGGCGCACACCGCCTACAACAGCTACGGCGGGTTCCTGGAGCTCGCGGCGGCGGCCGGCGCGACCGGCGCGCTCGTCCGGCGCGAGGAGGCGCGCAAGCGCTTCGGCCTGCTCCGCGGCGGCGTGTACACGTGGCTCACCCCCCCGCGCGTCCTCCTGGCGCTGGATTGGCTCGAGGCGGCGGCCGCCTTCCCGCGCGGCGTGCTCCGCAAGAAGGCGGGCGAGACCGTCTACTCGTACTACGCGCGGCTGATCGGCAGGCGGAACTACGACCGCGTCCTCTCGCCGTTCCTCGAGGCGGTCCCCTCGCAGAAGGCGGACGGGTTCCCGGCGGAGGGGCCGGGCTCGCTGTTCAAGAAGCGGCCGCGGCGGAAGGAGTTCCCGCGGAGCTACGGCTTTCACGGCGGGCTGCAGACCGTCTGCGACGCGGCCGCCAGGCTGCCCGGCGTGACCGTCGCGACCGGGGTCGAGGTCGCGCGCGTCCGGCGCGACGGCGCGGGGTTCGCGGTCGAGACCGCGGACGGCCGCACGCGGACGGCCGCGGTGGTCGCGGTGGCGGTGCCGCCCGCCCGCGCGGCCGCGCTCCTCCGGGACGACTTCCACGAGCTCGGCGACGCGGTGGCGAAGGTCCGCGTCGTCGACGTGGAGACGATGGGCGTCGTGCTCCCCCGGGCGCGCTGCTGGATGCCGGAGGTCGCGTTCGTCGTGCCCGTGGACGATCTCTTCCACTCCGCGGTGACGCGCGATCCGTTCCCGCACCCGTCGCTCCGCGCGTTCGCGTTCCACTTCCGCCCGGGCCTCGCGCGCGAGGCGCGCCTGCGCCGCATGGCGGAGGTGCTGCGCGTGCCCGCGGAGGAGCTCGGCCCGGTGGTCGAGGCGCGGTGGACGCTGCCCTCGCCCGCGCTCGGGCACGGCGAGGTGGTCGCCGAGATCGATCGCTGCCTCGCCGGCGGGAGGCTCGCGCTCACGGGAAACTACTTCGCCGGGCTCGCCATCGAGGATTGCGTCGGCCGCTCCGTGGAGGAGTGGGGGCGCATCGAGAGGGAGGCCTGACATGTCCGACACCACGCAGCAGCACCCCCCGTCCGACCCCGTCGCCCGCGCGGCGGAGCTCTTCTCGCAGGGCATCTCCTGCTCGTGCGCCGTCCTGGCCGCGGTGGCCCCGCGCCTGGGGCTCCCGGAGGACCAGGCCGCCCGCGTCGCCTGCTGCTTCGGCGGCGGGATGATCGGCAGCGGCAAGACCTGCGGGGCCGTCACCGGCGCCATGATGGCGCTCGGCCTCGCCCACGGCTCCGGCGTGACGGTGGACCTCCCCCGCAAGCAGGCCGCCTATGCGAAGACCGCCGAGCTCTGGCGGCGCTTCGCCGAGCGGCATGGCTCCATCGCCTGCAAGGAGATCCTCGGCGTGGACATCTCGACGCCGGAGGGGCGGGCGAAGGCGGCGGCCGACGGGCTCTTCCAGACCCGCTGCGCGCCGGTCGTCCGATCGGCCGCGGAGCTCCTGGTGTCGCTGCTGTAGGTCCCGCGGCCCCTTATCGACCCCGGTGGCGGTGCCGAAGACGCCAGCGGCAGGACTCTCGCCGGGAGGCGTGGATGAGCTCCGCATCGGGGATCGCGCAGTCGGGGCTGCTCGTGGCGGCGCTGTCGATCGACGTGTCCGCGAACAACGTCGCGAACGCGCTCACCGAGGACTTCACGCCGAGCCACGTCGTGCCGGCAGACGTCGCCGGCGGCGGCGTCACCGCCGACGTCGAGCCGGTGCCCGACGCCCGGCTCGGGCGCGATCCGATGGACGAGGTACGGGCCGACCGCGCCCTCCTCGTGCCGGACCGCGTCGATCTCGTCCAGGAGATCGTCAACCAGGCGCGCGCGGCGGCGATCTACGAGGCGAACCTCGCGACGCTCAGGACGGCGACGGAGCTCGAAGAGACGCTGGTGGACGCGCTGGGGAAGTGAGCGCCGGCACCGCAGCGGGCTGCGGCCCGTCGCCGCCGGCGCGGGCGCCCGCGCGCGCGAGTCCCTCGCGCCGGAGGAGCTCGAGCTCGTCGAGGAGCGCGTCGGCCATCCGCGCCCGCTCCGCCGCGACGCCCTCGAGGAGCGCGCGCGACGCCTCCCGGACGCCGGGGGCCGCGCCGTCCTCGCCGCCCGCGTCCAGGCGCTCGAGGCGGGCCATCCGAACGTCGGCGTCGTGGAGCGCGCCGAGGTGGTCGAGGAACGGCTCCAGCGCCGCGAGCAACCGCCGCGTCTTCTTCGGGCGCCCGGGCGCGGCGAGCTCCGCGAGGTACCGCAGCTTCTTGGCCGCGATGCGCATGGCGTGGGCGGCCGGAGGCGCGAGCTCCTCCCGGGCGGCCTCCTCCATCCGCCGCTCGAGGCGCGCGCGCGCGCGGCGGACCTCCTTGCGGATCCGGTTGCCGCCGAGGCTCCCGCGGCCCCCCGCTGCGAGCGAGGCGTCCGCCAGCGCCGGGGCGACGGCGCTCGACCATGCCCGGAGCGCCGCGCGCAGCTTCTTCTCGGCCGCAGGGCGCTCGGCGTCCACGCGCCGGGCGAGCTCCAGGACCGCGGGGTCGCCGCCCGCGCGCGCGGCGACCCAGTCGCGGTGCACCTGCACGTCGCGCACCGCGCCGAGCGCGTCCTGCAGCGCCTTGACTTGCGGTTCGAGCGCCCACGCCCTCCCGTCGCCGAACAGCCGCAGCGCCGCCCGCAGCCGGCGCGCCGCGACGCGCATGTCGTGGACGGCGTCCGGATCGGGCTCGGCGCGGTCGGCCGCGGCGCCCGACGCGCTCGGGTCGAAAAGCGCCGCCTCGTGCCGGCGCACGTCCGCGAGCCTCGCCTCGAGCAGCAGCGGCCCGGCCACCGCCAGGCGGGTGCGGGGGCCGAGCGCCGGGATCCGTGTCGCCTTGGCCATGGTGCCTCCGACACAGGATGGACGCGGGCCGGCGGCCCGGCACGCGCGGGCGGGCGCTCAGGCGGCCGCCGCCTCGAGCGCGATCCCGGCGCGCTCGAGCTGGGACGCGAGGTCGGCCTTCGCCACCGCCTTGGCGAGCGCCTCGCGCGGGTCGACGACCTTGCGCTTCACGAGGTCGAGGAGCGCGTCGTTGAGCGTGGACATGCCCTGCGCCCGGCCGGTCTGCATGATCGACGGGATCTGGAACGTCTTGCCCTCGCGGATGAGGTTCGCCACGCCGCTCGTCACGAGCAGGATCTCCAGCGCCGGCACGCGGCCGCCGCCGATCTTCTTGCAGAGCGTCTGGGCGATCACCCCCCGGAGCGACTCCGACAGCATCGTCCGGATCTGCGCCTGCCGATCGGCGGGGAACTGGTCGATGATGCGGTCGACCGTGGACGGGGCGGTGTTGGTGTGGAGCGTCCCGAAGACGAGGTGGCCGGTCTCGGCCGTCTCGATCGCGATCGCGATCGTCTCCAGGTCGCGGAGCTCGCCCACCAGCACGACGTCCGGATCCTCGCGCAGCGCCGCCCGGAGGGCGGCCTTGAACGAGCCGGTGTGCACGCCGACTTCGCGCTGGTTCACGAGGCACTTCTTGTTCGGGTGCACGAACTCGATGGGGTCCTCGACCGTGATGATGTGGTCGGCCCGCGTGCGGTTGACGACGTCGATCATCGCGGCCAGCGTCGTGGACTTGCCGGAGCCGGTCGGGCCGGTCACGAGCACGAGGCCCTTGTGCAGCTTGCAGAGGTCCAGCACGCAGGGCGGCAGGCCCATCGCCTCCGCGGAGAGGATCTCCGTCGGGATGCGCCGGAGGACCGCCCCGATGCCCTTGCGGTCGGCGAAGACGTTGACGCGGAACCGCGAGGCCGAGGTCTCGTGGGCGAAGTCGGTGTCCTTGCGGGCGTGCCACTCCTCGCGGTTCTTCTCGGGGGCGATCGACCAGAGCAGCTCCTTGAGCCGCTCGTGGCTGAGCGGGCCGTACTCCGCGTCCGCCTCCATGTCGCCGTCGATGCGGAACGCGGGCGGGCACTCGGCCGAGAGGTGGAGGTCGGACGCCCGGCGCTCCACGAGCGCCTCGAGGAGCGCGTCCATGGCCGGGCGCGGCTCCGCGGGGCGCGCGATGGGCGCGCGGGCCGGGGCGGCGGGCGCGGCGCTCGCGACGGGCGCGGGCGCCGGCGCGGCGGGCGGCGTCGCCGGCGGCGGGCGGGGCGGCGGGGTCGCGAGCGCGCGGATCTCGGTGGGCTCGAGCTCGAGCCCGGCCGCGGCTGCGGGTCGCGTGATCCGCGCCTGGACCGCGGGGCCGTTCACGAGGAACCGGAGCTCGACCGCGCCCGCCGGCGCGCGGTAGGGGAACGCGACGGGGCGCGGGAAGCCGACCCGCTCGTCGTCGGGCAGGATCTCGGCCACGGCGCCGACGATCTGCGCGGTGGTGAGCGGCTGGCGGATGAGCGCGACGGGGCCGCGCGCCGTCGCGAGCGCCACGCCGGCGCCCGTGGAGAGGAGGAGCTCGTCGCCGCCTTCGGCGAACAGCCGTTCGATGAGGAGGTCGAGGCGGGCCATGGTCACCGGGTGAGGAGGGCCACGCGGGCGACGTGGCGCTTGTTGACGAGCGTGACGGCGTCCTCCTCGACGAGCCGGAGGAACGGGGTCGGCTCGTTCAGGAAGTCCACGAGCCGGGCGTGCGCCGCCGGCCGGACGTACGAGACGATGCCGCGGAGGACCGCGCCGTCCGAGAGGAGGAGCTCGACCTCGTGCTCGGTCGGGATGGTGGGCAGGTCCTCCGGCTCGGCCGCGCGCGCCACCCGGACCGCCGAGAGCGCGGCGCGGTGGAGGAAGGTCATCTCGCCGCTCGCCTCGTCGAGGGCCGGCAGGAAGTCGGCGCGGCCGTTCAGGAGGTCGAGCGGGCGCTCCGGTCCGTCGTGATCCGGCGCCGCCTCGGCGAGGAAGAGGGCGATCCTGCGGGGGGCCGCGCCGGGCAGGAAGACCTCGGCGGCCACGCGGTGCTTGGGGACGCGGAGCTCGTCCATGGACGAGCTCGCGATGCGAGCGACGTGCCTGCGCCGCGCGCCGCGGGACGGGCCCGTCCGCGCGCGCGGGCGTACCCAGGGGTGGCGAGGACCCCGTCGGCACCATCACTGCGCCACGACCACCAAAGGCGGAGCGCAGGGAGGGGGCCCCCAGCGAAGCTGGGGGGAGGGGCGCAGCCCCTCCCCCGCGGGGCAGCCGCGCGCAGCCGCGAAGCGGCGAGCACGGCGCAGGGCCCCGCGGAGCACCCGGGGGACGCGCATGCGTCCCCCGGCAGAACACTGTGGCTCCGACGCGCAGCCGGCGGGGCGGGGGCGCAGCCCCCGTCAGCTGCTCACTGGCAGGCGAGCCCGGAGGCCGGGAACGCAGGGACGGGGCTCGGCTTCCCGGTGTTGTCCCACGGGCCGGCGCCGGCGGGGAACGCGACCTCGT
The DNA here is from genome assembly GCA_035627135.1 of Anaeromyxobacter sp. Taxonomy (GTDB): domain Bacteria; phylum Myxococcota; class Myxococcia; order Myxococcales; family Anaeromyxobacteraceae; genus Anaeromyxobacter. The sequence continues at coordinate 6,068 of DASPMI010000126.1, forward strand.
CGCCGGAGTTGTTGAACGCGTCCATCGCGGAGTTGCTGACGCTCATCGCCGTGCAGCTCTGGCCGGCGAGCGCGCTCACCGCGGCGGCGATGTCGCCGCCGTCGCTCGTCCCGAACAGCCGCGCGTTGCAGGTCGCGGCGAGCGTCTGGCGCGCGAGCGTCGCCCGGGCCTTGTCCACGCCCTTGAACGAGCCGGGGTTGGCCCAGAGGACGGCGTTCGCCTGCGCGACGGTGCTCACGGTGGTGAACCCCAGGTTGATCGGGCTGCCGGCGAGGCACTGCGCGACGGCGCCGGCGTGCGTCTTGTAGTAGCCGATGGTCCGGGTCGCGCCGCCCCCGGACGTGGGCGGACGGCAGACGACCTGCGCGGAGCACGAGAAGACGTACGGCGAGCCGTCCTCGTTCTTGTGGTACAGGGTCGAGCCCGTGACCGTGTTGGTCAGGATCACGGAGCCGTCCGGCTGGAGCGCCGCGCCCGGCGCGGTCTTGCACGTGTCGTAGTCCAGCGGCACGGTGTACGGGAAGTGAAGGGCCGACGTGGAGTCGAGCCAGGGCATCAGCCTCCAGTCCGTGATCTCCGGATCGATGAGCGGGCCGACGAGCGTGTCGTCGAGCCAGGTCACGCGGTCCGAGAAGGCCGGGCAGCTCAGCGCGACGTCGTACTCCACCATCGACGGCCCGACGATCTCGGAGCCGTTCAGGACCGTCTTGGTGCAGACCATCTCGCAGGCGAGGGCCTCGCGCGCGCCGAGCGCGACGGCGGCCACCACGATCAGCTTCTTCAGCATGGTTCCTCCGGTAGGGATGAGAGCGACAGGCGCCCACGACTAACGCTGCGCTCGCACCGGCTGCAATTGCCCGGATCGCGGGGCTTCCGGCGCCGCCGGGCTCCGCACCCCGCGAAATTCACTTTTCGAGAAACGATGGTCGCGCCTGTCGCACCCATGCCGCGGGGAGCGTCCCGAGGTCCCGGGACGCCGCGCCAGCTCCGGCGTACGGGTCGGTACAGGTGCACGGACCGGAGCGCCCCACATTTCCAGCCACCCGGATCCCGCCAACGGGAGGGAGGAGCGCGGAGCGGGGGGCAGGTCCGGGATCGCGGGCGAGGCCGCCGGCGCCTGCCACGACGCCTGCCGTCCTGGTGGGTCGCAGGTGGTCGCGCGTGACACCACCCTCCCGCTCGCGCATCGGCGATGGGGGAGGGTCTCGACATGCGGAACATCGGCCTTTGGATGCTCGGGCTCGCGACGGCGGCGGCGCTGGGCGCCTGCGGGGACGGCGACGGCTACGGCGATGGTGGCGGCAACGGAACCCCGCCGCTCGGGGAGGCGAACGCGCGGACGTGGGTGGTGCCGGACGGAGCGCCCGCGCTCTCGGCGGAGGACCGGGCGGGGTTCACGGACGGTCTGCTCTACTACAACGCGCACACGGAGGCGAACCCGGCGGGCGAGATCCGCGGGCAGCTCGATGCGGCCGGCACGCTCCGGTTCGCGACGCTCGACGGCGCGCAGGAGACGCCGGCGGTGCGCACGGAGGCGGTCGGGGCGGGCGTGCTCTCGGTCGACGAGGCGAGCGGCGAGGTGCGCGGCTTCTTCGTCACCCGGGGGCTCTCCGACGTCACGGCCGCGCACGTGCACCTCGCCGCGCGCGGGACGCCGGGGCCGGTGATCGTCCCGATGACGGGCGGGCCCGACCTCTGGGTCGTGCCCGACGACGCCGCGGCGCTCACCCGCGAGCAGATCGACGCTTTCCTGGAGGGCGAGCTCTACTTCAACGCGCACACCGAGCAGTACCAGGCCGGCGAGATCCGCGGCCAGCTCGACAAGGCCGGCACGCCGCGGCTCGCCTCGCTCGACGGCGCGCAGGAGGTGCCCGCGGTGACGACCGACGCGTTCGGCGCCGGGCTCCTGGCCGTGGACGAGGCGACCGGCCAGGTGAGCGGTTTCCTCGTGACCTCCGGGCTCGAGCCGACCGTCGCCCACGTCCACCGGGAGGCGCGCGGGACCGCGGGCGGCGTCGTCCTGCCGCTCGCCGGGGGCGGCGACCTGTGGGTGGTCGCCGACGACGCGGCGCCGCTGGCCGAGGACCTCCGGGGCGCGTTCACCGCAGGTGAGTTCTACTACAACGCGCACACCGAGGCCAACCCGGCGGGCGAGATCCGCGGGCAGCTCGACGTCGCCGGCGCGGCGCGCCTCGCCGCGCTCGACGGCGCGCAGGAGACGCCGCCGGTCACCACCGAGGCCTTCGGCGCGGGCATCCTCTCGGTGGACGAGGGGACCGGGCGCGCGCGAGGGTTCATCGTGACCGACGGCCTGAGCGCGTCCACCGCGGCCCACGTGCACCGGGAGGCGCGCGGGACCGCGGGGGGCATCATCCTGCCGCTCGGGCCATGATCCCCGAGCCCGAGCCCGAGGACTCACGACGGCCCCGCGCCGACGTCACCCCCGCCCGCGCGCCGCCTCCGGCACGCCCAGCAGCGTCGCGAGCCGCGCGGCGACGCGCTCCGGCCGGAGGCCCGCGCCCGGCGCGACGAAGATGGTGTCGTCGCCGGCGATGGTGCCGAGCACCTCGGGGACCTGGGCGAGGTCGATGGCGCGGGCGATGGCGTTGGCGCTCCCCGGCACGGTGCGGATCACGACCAGCGAGCCGTTCGCGCCGATGGAGGCGATCTGGCCGCGGAGCAGCGCGAGCGGATCGCCCTCGGGCGGGAGCTCGTAGAACGCCCCGCCGTCGGGCCGCGAGACGCGGCGGGCGCCGAGCCGGGCGAGGTCGCGCGAGAGCGTGGCCTGGGTGGCGCGCTCGCCCGCCTCCGCGAGCGCCGCGAGCAGCTCCTCCTGCGTCCCGATCCGGCGGGTCCGGATGATGCGGGCGACCGTCTCGCGGCGGCGCGTGGCGTCGGAGGGCATGCGGGTCACCCCGGCGTCACGAGCGAGCCCACGCCGCGGTCGGTGAAGAGCTCGGCGATGACGGTGTGCGGCTGGCGGCCGTCGAGCACGTGCACGCGCTCCACGCCGCCGGAGAGGGCGGTGAGGATGGAGTGCGCCTTCCACTTCATGCCGCCCGTGATCGCCCCCGCCTCGAGCCGCCGCGAGAGGTCGGCGGCGGTGAGCTGCCGGACGAGCTCGCCGTCGGGCGAGTCGAGGATGCCGGGCACGTCGGTGAGGTGGATGAGCTTCGGCGCGCCGAGGGCCACCGCCAGCGCGGCGGCCACCTCGTCGGCGTTGATCGAGAGCGACGTGCCGTCGTCCGCGAGGCCGATCGGCGAGATGACCGGCACGTACCCGCCGTCGAGCAGCATCCGCAGGAACTGGCGGTTCACCTCGACGATCTCGCCCACGTGGCCGAGGTCGCGGCCGGTCTCGAAGTCCGCCTTGCGCGCCCGCAGCAGGCGCCCGTCCTTGCCCGAGAGCCCCACCGCGCCCGCGCTCCGCGCGTTGAGCAGGGCGACGAGCTCCTGGTTCACCTTGCCGGTGAGGACCATCTCGACCACCGGCAGCGCCTGGGCGTCGGTCACCCGCAGCCCGTCGACGAACTCGCTCCGCTCGCCCAGCTTCTCGAGCGTGCTCGTGATCTCCGGCGCGCCGCCGTGGACCACCACGGGCTTGAGGCCCACCTTCTTGAGGAGGGTGACGTCCTCGGCGAAGGCCTCCTTGAGGCTGTCCTTCACCATCGCCGCGCCGCCGTACTTGATCACCGCCACCTGGCCGGAGAACGCGGCGATGTACTTGAGCGCCTCCGCGAGCAGGGCCCGCTTGAACGACGGGCTGTAGTTCGCCACGCGGTCGTCCCGGCCGACGCCGCCGTCGGCGTTCTGGACGATGAGCGAGGTGTAGTCGGCGTTGATCTTCACGTAGTCGTACGAGAGATCGCACCCCCAGGCCACCGCCCGCGCCTTCCCCGCCGCGAGCTGGACGAGGATGTCCACCCGCGTCTCGCGCATCTTCGCGCGCAGGACCTCGCGATCGACGTCGGTCGGCACGCCGCCCGCGAACACCGGCTCGCCCTGGATCACCACCTTCGCCTTGAACGGATCGACCGGCCAGCCGCGCGCGCCGGCCCGCGCCCCCACGGTGGCGAGGATCCGCCCCCAGTTCGGATCGGCGCCGAAGAGCGAGGCCTTCACCAGCGGCGAGGAGGCGATCGCCCGCGCGCACTCCGCGGCGATCTCCTCGTCCGGCGCGCCCTCCACCACCACCTCGAGCATCCGGGTCGCGCCCTCGCCGTCGGCGGCCATCGCCCGCGCCATCTCGCCGAGGAGGTCGGTCAGCGCCGCCTCGAACCGCTCCAGGTCCGGCCCCGCCTCCCCGATGCGCGGGTTCCCGGCGAGCGCGTTGGCGAGGAGGTAGACCGTGTCGTTCGTGGACATCTCCCCGTCGACGGTCACCATGTTGAGCGTCCGCTTCACCGCGCGCGAGAGCGCCTCCTGGAGCGGCGCGGGCGCGATCGCCGCGTCGGTCACGACGAGGCACATGCTCGTCGCGAGCTGCGGCGCGAGCATCCCCGAGCCCTTGCAGATCGCGGAGATCACCGCGACCTTGCCGCCCAGCACGACCTCGCGGGCGGCCATCTTGGGCCGCGTGTCGGTGGTGAGGATCGCCTCGGCCGCGAGGTCCGGGTGATCCCCGAGCTGCTCGACGAGGACCGGCAGCGCGGTGACCACCTTCATCGCCGGGAGCCGCGCCCCGATGACGCCGGTCGAGGCGGTGAGCACCGCGCGCTTCTGGATGCCGAGCGCATCCGCGACCGCGCTCCGGATCACCGAGACGTCGTCGAGGCCGGCGGGGCCGGTGAGCGCGTTCGCGTTCCCGGAGTTGGCGAGGATGGCCCGCATGCCCTCCGCGGGCACGCGCGGGCGGGCGTCCTGGATCGGCGCGGAGGCCGCCTTGTTCTGCGTGAACACCCCGGCGGCCGCCGCCGGGTGATCGGAGACGACCAGGGCGAGGTCGCGCCGCTGCGGCTTGAGCCCGCAGTGCACGCCGCCGAACCGGAACCCCCTGGGTACCTTCAAGCTAACCTCCGAGCAGGTCGAGCCCCGCCGTCTCGGGGAGGCCGAGCACCGCGTTCATCGCCTGCACGGCGCTGCCGGCCGCCCCCTTCACGAGGTTGTCGAGCGCGCTCGTCACCACCGCGATCCGCGCGCGCGCGTCGAAGGCGACGCCGACGAGGCACCGGTTGTTGTGGAGCACGTCCTTCACCTGCACCTTGTCCGCGGGCCGGAGCTGGACGAACGGCTCGTCCCGGTACGCCGCCTCGAGCGCGGCCGTGAGGTCGGCGGCGGTCGCGCCGTCCCGCACGCGCAGGTGGGCCGTGGAGAGGATGCCCCGGCGGATGGGGACGAGGACCGGCGTGAACGAGATCGGGCCGCACCGCCCGCCGTAGCGCGCGATGGTCTGCTCGATCTCCGGCACGTGCTGGTGCTTCGCGAGGCGGTACGCGCGCAGGTCGTCCGCGATCTCGACGAAGCTGAAGTCCTCGCTCGCCTTCCGGCCCGCGCCGGAGACGCCGGACAGCGCCGTGATCGCGATCCCCTCGGGCGAGACCACCCCCGCCTTCACGAAGGGCGCGACGCCGACGGCGATGGTGGTGGCGTAGCAGCCCGCGTTGGCGACGAGCCGCGCGCCGCGCAGCCCCTCGCGCCCCAGCTCGGGCAGGCCGTAGACCGCCTCCGGGAGGAGCGCGGGCGCGGGGTGCTCGAAGCCGTACCAGGTCGGGTAGAGCGCCGGATCCTTCAGCCGGAACGCGCCGGAGACGTCCACGACGTGGAGCCCCCGCTGGACGAGCTTGGGGGCGAGGTCGGCCGAGGCCTCGGCCGGCGTGGCGAGGAAGACGAGCTCCGCGTCGACGTGCTCGCCGTCCGAGAGCTTCCCGTAGGCGAGCGACGCGGTGGGCTCGGGCACGGGCACGCGCGCGCCGACCTTTTCGCCGGCCCAGCGGTCGGAGAGGGCCGCGACGAGGCGGACGTTCGGGTGGCGGGCGAGGATCCGGGTGAGCTCGAGGCCGCTGTAGCCGGAGGCGCCGACGATGGCGACGGTGCGCTGTTGCATATCGGATGCATAAACATGCATCCGGGCCGGGCGTCAAGGGAAGTGACCAGCGGCCGAGAAAAAAAGGGCCGGCGCTTTCGCGCCGGCCCAGTGCCCAGGAGAGGATTCGAACCTCCACGGTTTTGAGGCCGCCAGACCCTGAATCTGGTGCGTCTACCAGTTCCGCCACCTGGGCGAAGGGCCATCCTCATTAGCCCCCGGCCGCCGGGGTGTCAACGGGGAAGATGATGAAGGAACGGCCACTTGGACCTGCGCCGCGGTCAGGGGACGCGGCGCGCAGTCACCGACGGCGCTCCGGCCGTTCCACGGTTCGAGACCCATTCGAACGCCGGTGTAGGTGGAAGGCGGATCCGGCCCTCGTCGGGAGAACTCGACGGACACACAATGGTCCGGCCGCGGCTCCGCGCGGTGCGCTACGGTCCCGCCGCTCTGCCTTCTGGCCGGACGCGGGGCCGGACGATCGGAGGAGGCGTGCCGACACCCTCGGGCGAACGCGGACCGGAGCTCCGGCACGACGCGAGCGCGCGCGCGCCGGCGGCGTCGCCGCGCTCGGCCGCCGGCGCCGAGCTGCTCGGGGTGCTCTGGAGCGCGTGGTCCGCGGCCGATCCCCGCGCGGCGGTGCGCGAGGCCGTCGGCGCCGCCGCCGCCGCGCTCGCGGACGGACGAGGCGACGAGCCGGCCTCGTACACGCTGCTCCGAGGCCTCGAGATGCTGGGCGAGCGCGGACCGGTCGCCGTCGGCGGCGCGCGCCACGCGTCGTTCCTCGACGCCGCGGCGGCCCAGCAGGACGCCTTCCGCGCGTCGCCGCGCCTCGCCACCCTGCGCGCCCGCGCCGACGGCGGCGTCGCGGCGGCGCGGGCCGCGCTCGAGGTGAACCCCGCCTACGCGCCCGCGCAGGTCGCGCTCGGCCGGGCCCTGCTCCGCGAGGGGAGGGCGGCGGCCGCTCGCGCGGTGCTCGAGGACGTCGAGGCGCCCGAGCGGGTCCAGGGGGCGGCCCTCGCGCTCGCGCGCGCCCGCGCGGAGACGGGGGACTTCGAGAAGGCGCTCCTCGCCGCGGCGCGCGAGACCAACGCGCCGGGGCCGTACGGGATCGAGCCCTCCATCCCCGACCCGGCGATCCGGGGCGAGGTCGAGGAGGTCCGCGGCCTGGCCCGGCTCTCGCTCGGCGCGGTCGACGCCGGGGCGCGCGGGCTCCTGCAGGCGACCGTCGAGGGGTCCGGACGCGCGCGGCGCGCGCTCGCCCTGCACGCGCAGCGCAAGGACGTGCAGCGCGCGCTCGCCCGGCTCGCCCGCGACGCCTCGCTGTCGCGGCAGGCGCGCGCGCTGGCGGGCATTCTCGGGCGGTGAACCGGGGCCGGGGTGGGGTGGCGCTCGGGCTCGGGCTCGGGCGCGGGCGCGGGGTCGGGGAGGAGTGGCTCGATCACCGCTTCCAGTTGAGCGGGATCCCGAAGATCCGGGGGCCCGGCGGCGGGGCCTCGCGCGCGAGCCGATCGAGGAACGCCCGCACCTCGTGGCCGCGCCCGGCCTCCACGAGCTCGAGCGGGACGCCGCCGAGCACGGGGCTGTCGAGCCGGAGGAACGCCTCCGCGGCCTGTGCGCTCGTGAACACCTTCCGGGCCGCCGCGCGGATCTCGTCGAGCTCGGTCACGGGATCACCACCGCACCGCGCACGCCACGACCGCGCCCGGGACGCGCGGCGGCGGCGGCGGCTCGGGCGCGTCCTCGCACGCGCCGTCCACCGTGCGCAAGGCCTCGATCATCTCCTCCGGGTCGACCGCGCCGAGCACGCGCTGCGGCGCCTCGCGGCCGCGCGCGTCGAGGAAGATCACCGTCGGCAAGCCCGGGACCGCGTACTTCTTGGCGGCGATCGCGTCGAACGTGTCCGTGTACTCGGTGCCGTCGATCTTCACCGCGACGAAGCGGGCGGCCTCGGCGCGGACGCGCGGATCCGCCCAGACCGTGCGGTCGAGCTCCTTGCAGGCGGCGCACCACTCGGCCCAGAAGTCCAGGATCATCGGCTTGCCCTCGGCGCGCGCGCGCTGCACCGCCGCGTCGTAGTCGTGCATCCAGGCGAAGCTCGCCGCGGCGCGGGCGCGCTCCCGGGCGCCACCCGCGCCGATGCCGTACACGAGCCCGCCCACGAGGAGGAGCAGGCCGAAGGCCTTGGCGGCGGCGACGAGCGGCCGCGCGCCGAAGCTCGCGGTGAGCGCGCCGGCGAGGACGCCGAGGGCGGCGAGCCCCGCCGCGAGGAGCACCGGCGCGCGCGCCGCGGAGAAGGCGCCGCGGAGCCCGGGGAACGCGCCGAGGAGGAAGACGAGGCCGGCGGTGAGGAGGGCGACGCCGAAGACCGACTTGACCGTCTCCATCCAGGGCCCGCTCCGCGGCAGCGAGAGCGAGAAGGCGCCGATGAGGAAGAAGAGGAGGCCGAGGCCGAGCGCGTACGCGAACATCACCGTGACGCCGAGCGCGACCGACCCCGAGGCGGCCACGAAGGCGAGCGCGGCCGCGAGGACCGGCCCCGTGCACGGCGCGGCGATGATGCCGGAGACGAGCCCCATCGCGAACGAGCCCGCGTACCCGGCGCCGCCCACGCGCGAGAGCCGCGCCTGCCATGACGACGGGAGCTGCAGCTCGAACAGGCCGAACATCGAGAGCGCCAGGTTCGCGAGCACGAGGCCGACGAGCCCCATCACCCAGGGGCTCTGCATCACGCTGCCGAACGCCGCGCCGGAGAGCGCCGCCGCGAGCCCCAGCGCCGAGTACATGACCGCGATGCCGAGGACGTACAGCGCGGAGAGCCCCATCGCCTGCGCCCGGCTGCCCGCGCGCTTCGCGCCGAAGATCGAGACCGTGATCGGGATGAGCGGGTAGACGCACGGCGTGAGGCTCGTCAGCACGCCCCCGGCGAAGGCCGCGCCGAAGGCGAGGAGGGAGCCCCGGCCGAGCAGCGCGCCGAGCCCCAGGTCGCCCGACGGGCCGGTCACCCCCGCCGAGAACAGGTCCGGCAGGTAGGCGACCACGCCGAACGCGGCGAGGGCGAGGGCGAGGCGGACGGCGAGACGCATGGGGCGGAGTCCTGTCCTTTCGGGCACTTGGGCGCCGGTGAGTCCTTGAGCCACCGATCCCTCCTTTTATACTCGACCGCGGGGGCCCGCGTTACGCACCCTGGCGTGCCCCGCCCCTGGGAGCCCGGAAGACGAGATGAAGATTCCCATCTACATGGACAACCACTCGACGACCCGGGTCGATCCCCGGGCGCTCGAGGCCATGCTCCCGTTCTTCTCCGAGTCGTACGGCAACGCCGCCTCGAGGAGCCACGCCTTCGGCTGGCGCGCGGCGGAGGCCGTCGAGGAGGCCCGGGAGCAGGTCGCCGCCCTCGTCGGGGCGGAGGCGCGGGAGATCGTCTGGACGAGCGGCGCGACCGAGTCGGACAACCTCGCCGTGAAGGGCGCGGCCCGGTTCCACGCGGCGAAGGGGCGCCACGTCGTGACGTGCCGCACCGAGCACAAGGCCGTGCTCGACGCGGCGGGCGCGCTCGCGCGCGAGGGGTTCGAGGTGCAGCTCCTCGACGTCGAGCGCGACGGCCGCCTCGACCCGGCGCGCGTCGGGGCGGCGCTGCGGCCGGACACGGTGCTCGTGTCGGTGATGCACGCCAACAACGAGACGGGGGTCGTCCACCCGATCGCCGAGATCGCCCGGGTGGTGCACGAGCGGGGCGTGCTCTTCCACTGCGACGCGGCGCAGTCGGCGGGGAAGCTCCCATTCGACGTCGAGGCGCTCGGCGTCGATCTCGCATCGCTGTCGGCGCACAAGCTCTACGGGCCGAAGGGCGTCGGCGCCCTGTACGTGCGCCGCCGGCCGGTGCGGGCGCGGCTCGTGCCGCTCCTCGACGGCGGCGGCCACGAGCGCGGGCTGCGGCCGGGCACGCTCGACGTGCCCGGCATCGTCGGCTTCGGGAAGGCGGCGGAGCTCGCGCGCGGGGCGCTCGCGTCCGAGCCGGCGCGGCTCCTCGCGCTCCGCGAGCGGCTCCGCGCCGGCCTCCTCGCCGGGCTCGACGGCGTCACGGTGAACGGCAGCCTCGAGCACCGGCTCCCCGGCAACCTCAACGTGAGCTTCGCCGGGGTCGAGGGCGAGGCGCTCATGATGGCGGTCCGCGAGGTCGCCGTCTCCGCGGGCTCGGCCTGCACGAGCGCCTCGCTCGAGCCGTCGTACGTGCTCCGCGCCATGGGCGTCACCGACGCCCTCGCCCACGCCTCGATCCGGTTTGGCCTCGGCCGCTTCAACACCGAGGAGGAGGTCGACCACGTGGTCCGGCTCTTCGTGGAGAAGGTGAAGAGGCTGCGGGAGCTGGCGCCCGACGTCCAGGCCCTCGACGCTGCGAGCGCGGAGCAGGCCGATTAAGAGGAGGCTCGCATGGTCACCCTCGAGCTGAGCCCAGACGCAGCCCGCCACCTCCGGACCCTCGCCGAGCAGAAGGGGACGCCGCTGGGCGGGCTCCGGCTCGGGGTGCGCGGCGGCGGCTGCTCCGGCCTGTCTTACGTGGTGGACTGGGAGGCCGCGCCGTCGGACCGGGATCAGGTGTTCGAGCGCGACGGCGGGCGGGTCTTCGTGGACCCCAAGAGCGCGCCGTTCCTCGACGGGACCGTGGTCGAGTGGCAGCGCACGCTCATGCAGAGCGGGTTCGTGTTCCGGAACCCGAACGTGAAGTCGAGCTGCGGCTGCGGCGAGTCGTTCGCGGTCTGACGCTCCCCCGCCGTCGAGGCGGGCGGGTGCTCCACCCGGGCGCCGTCGTCGCACACCTCCCGACCGCCGGCCTCCTTTGCAGCGCGCCGCGCCTGTGGAACGCTACGGTCCGTGAACGCCTCGGACGGCGCAGCCCCACCGGCGACGGACGTGCAGGCGCGAGGCGTCCGCGTGCCGCTGGGCCGGCCGTTCGTCGTGGGCGCCGTGGCCGCGAACCTGGTCGTCGCGGCGCTCGTCGCGGCCGGGCTCGTGTTCGGCTACCGTCACGAGACGGCCGAGGCGCGGACGCACGCCGAGAACGTCGCGCACCTCCTCGGCGGCCGCCTGCTCGCGACCTTCGACAGCGTCGACGTCGCGCTCGAGACGATCTCCGACGAGGTCGAGCGCGCGATGGCGTCGGGGACCGCGACCGAGGCGCACATCCAGCGCATGCTGGCGCGCCAGCGCGCCCGCGTGCCGGAGGCGATCTCGCTCCGCGTCCTCGACGAGCACGGCTGGGCACGGTGGAACGCGCCCCGGCTCCCGCGCCCCGTCGACCTGAGCGACCGCCCGTACGTCGCCGCCCTGCGCGCCGATCCCGAGGCCGGCCTCCACGTCTCGGGGCCCTTCCGCGGGCGGATCATCCAGACGCCGCTCGTGGTCCTCTCCCGCCGGATCTCGCGCACCGACGGCTCGTTCGGCGGCGTGGTCAACGGGTCGATCGAGCTCGAGCAGCTCTCGAAGGTCCTGTCGGAGATCGACATCGGGCCTCGGGGGACCGTCACGCTCCGCGGCGCGGACCTGAGCCTCGTCGCCTCGCACCACCAGCTCCCGGTGGAGTTCGGCAGCCGGGCCGCGTCGCCGGAGCTCGCGGCGCACGTGGGGGCCGGGCACGAGACCGGCACCTACGAGGCCGTCTCCGCGGTGGACGGCGTCGAGCGGATCTTCGCCTTCGCCAAGGTGGGCCGCTACCCGCTCTACGTCGTCGCGGGCCTGGCGCGGGACGACGTGCTGCGGGACTGGCGCCGCCAGCTCGTGGGGCTGCTCGCCCTGCTCGCCTGCTTCTCGGCGGGGACGCTCGCGGCCCTCGCCGGCGAGCGCCGCGGGCTGCGGCGGAGGCTCTCGTACGAGCGGTTCGCCGTCGAGCAGAGCGCGCGGCTCCGCGAGAGCGAGGAGCGGTTCCGCACCGTGTTCGAGACGAGCCCCGACGCGATCACGTTGAGCGACGTCGAGCACGGGACGTTCCTCGCCGTGAACGAGGGGTTCACGCGCCTCACGGGCTGGGCGGAGACCGAGGTGGTCGGCCGCGCCGCTGCCGACGTCGGGATCTGGGACGACCCCGGGGAGCGGGCGCGCCTCACGGAGGCGCTCCAGGCGCGCGGGGCCGTGTCGAACCTGGAGGCGCGGTTCCGGACGCGGAGCGGCGGGACCGTGGACGCCCTCCTGTCCGCGCGCCTCCTGACGCTCCGCGGGCGGCCCCTGATCCTCGCGGTCGGCAGGGACATCGGCGACTGGAAGCGCGCGGAGGCGGAGCGCGACCGCCTCCAGCAGCAGGTCCAGCAGGCGCAGAAGCTCGACAGCATCGGCCAGCTCGCCGGCGGCATCGCGCACGACTTCAACAACCTCCTGACCGTGATCCTGAGCTGCAGCGACGAGCTGCGCGACGACCTCGCCGCCGGCCGGCCGCCCGATCCCGAGTCCGTGACCGAGATCGCCGCGGCCGGCGTGCGCGCCCGGGATCTCACGCGGCAGCTCCTCACCTTCGCCCGGAAGCAGCGGGCCGCGCCGGAGGCGGTCGACCTCGACGCGGTCGTCGCCGCGACCGAGCGGCTCCTCCGGCGCACGCTCCGCGAGGACATCGCGGTCTCCGTCCGGTCCGAGGAGGGGCTCTGGCCCGTCTGGTGCGATCCGGTCCAGCTCGAGCAGGTGCTCCTCAACCTCTGCGTGAACGCGCGCGACGCGATGCCCGACGGCGGGCTGCTCCGGATCGAGACCCGGAACCTCCCGGCCTCCGGCGCGCCGGACGCGCCCGGCGAGGACCGCGTGCTGCTCGCCGTCGAGGACACCGGCGTGGGCATGTCGCCCGAGGTCCAGGCGCACCTCTTCGAGCCGTTCTTCACCACGAAGCCTCAGGGGAAGGGCACGGGGCTGGGGCTCGCCACCGTGCACGGGATCGTGACCCAGAGCGGCGGGCGCATCCGCGTCGACACGGCGCCGGGGCGCGGGACGCGGATCGAGATCACGTTCCCGCGCACGCACCGCGCCGCCCGCCCGGACGTCGCCCCGAGCGCGGGTGCGCGGCACGGCACGGAGACCGTGCTGGTGGTGGAGGACGACCCCCAGGTCCGGAGCGTGACCGTGCGCGCGCTCGAGGGGGCCGGGTACCACGTGCTCGTGGCGGGGCACGCGGCCGAGGCGCTCGCCCTGGCGCGCACGGCCCGGGAGAAGCTCGACCTGCTCGTGACGGACGTCGTCATGCCGGGGCCGAGCGGCACCGTGCTCGCGGCGGAGCTCCGCCGCGCGCGCCCGGACCTCCGCGTCCTGCTCGTCTCCGGGTACGCGCGCGACGAGCTCGTCGCGGGCGCGGACGGGGCGCACTTCCTCCAGAAGCCGTTCACGCCGGCGGTGCTGCAGGCGCGCGTCCGCGAGCTCCTCGACCGGTCGCGCTGACGCGACCGGCCGCGGCGCGGACCGCGGCCCGCGCGGCGGTCCACCGGGGCGTCGCAGGCCCGCGAGATCCCGGGCGCGAGGGCTGGCCCGCCCCGTGCTTGGGCGGGCGGCATGCGCACGTTCGTCCTGCTCCTGCTCGCCCTCCCCCCGGCCGCCTCCGCCCTCCCGCCGTTCACGCCGCCGTCGCCCGACGCCGCGAGCGCGGAGGCGCAGGCCGTCCGGGCCCTCTCCCTCGTCGCGTCGCGCGACCCCGACGTGGCGTCGCTCCAGCGCGCAGCGGCGCGGGTCGCCGATCGGGAGGGGCGCGCGCCTGCCCTCGCGGCCCGCGCCCGCTGGTCGGCCCTGCTCCCGAAGCTCACCGCCGAGTACCGCCACGACCAGTCCGCGAACCGCGTCGTCGGCCTCCAGGGCAGCGGCGAAGTGGACTACCTGCGCTTCGCGCCGTCCGACTCGGTCCTCGTGCGCGCGACGTGGGAGCTGCCGTCGCTCGTCGTGGGGACCGAGGAGCTCGCGGCCGCGGCGCGGGCCGAGGCCCACGCGCGGCGGCGCGAGGAGGCGGTCGAGAAGGTGACGAAGCTCTTCTTCGAGCGCCGGCGCCTCCGGGTCGCGCTCCTCCTCTCGCCGCCCGCCGAGCCGGTGGCCCGCGCGCAGGCCGAGGTGGAGATCGCGCGGCTCGCGGCGGAGATCGACGCGCTCACGGGCGGCGCGCTCACGGGCGGCGCGCTCACGGAGCCCGGGCCGTGAGGCGGCGGGTGATCCTTGCGGCGCGTGCCGCCCCGCCCGTCGGCTCCTGTCTCGCGGCCGTGTTCCTGGCCGTCGCCTGCGGGATGCCGGAGGTGCCGGAGCCGGCGCCGAGGGTCGTCCGCGTACAGCCGGACGGCGCGGGCGTGCCGGTCGACGTCGGGGAGGTCGCGATCGAGTTCTCCGCGCCGGTCTCGCCCGCGGGGCTCGCCGACGGCCGGCGCCTCGTCCTCGTCCCGGCCTCCCTCGAGAAGGCGGCGGTCGCCGCCGTCGAGTCCGAGGAAGGCGCGATCCGGCTGGCCGGCGCGGCCCCGGGCTCGATCGCCCTCGCCGACGGCGGGCGCAGGGCGGTGCTGTACCTGTCCGCGCCGCTGCACGCGCTCGTCCCGTACGCGGTCGTGGTCGGCACGCGCGTCGAGACCGCGGACGGCCGGGCCGTGCTGGACGCCGCCGGGAGGCGGAAGCCGACCGTCGCGCGGTTCGAGACCGGTCCCGCCGGAGGTCCCCCGGCGCGGCCGGTGATCGCCGAGGTCCGGATCGACGCCGCGACCCCGGAGGCGGGCGGCGAGTACGTCGTGCTCCAGAACCGCGGGGACGGGCCGCTCGATCTCTACGGTCACCGGCTCGAGAAGCGGAGCCCGTCGGGCGCCGTCACCGACTGTGCGCTCGGTGAAGGCGTCGTCGCACCCGGTGCCCTCGCGCTCGTCGCGGGCGGCGCGTACGACCAGCGATATCTCCTCCCCGCCGGGACCGTCGTCGCGTCGTGCGGCGCGACCTCGCTCCTCGGCGGGCTCGCGAACGACCGGTTCCCCGCCCTCCAGCTCGTCGATCCGCGGGGCACGGTCCTCTCCACGGCCGGCGCCCGCGGTGGGCCGGTGTGCGCGATCGCGCTGCGGCTCGACCTGGACGGGCCGGACGAGGCGTGGAACTGGGGGTGCGTGGAGGAGGACTGAGCGGCGTCAGGCGGCCGTCATCCGGCGTTGTCCACGATCCACTTTCCGAGGAGCTCGCCCTTGGAGAGGTAGCCGTCGGCCCCGCACTCCGCGACGAGCTTCTCCATGCGCGCCTTGTCCTCGCCCGAGCAGAAGAGGACCTTGATCGACCGGAACATCGCGTTCTTCTTCACGAAGCGGCAGAACTGCGCCCCGTCCACCTTCGGCATGTTGATGTCGAGGAGGATGAGGTCGGGGCGTGTGGCGCGCTTCAGGATGATGGAGGTGGCCTTCTCGACGTCGGGCGCGTACTGGATCTCGAAGCCCTTCGCCTC
The DNA here is from genome assembly GCA_035627135.1 of Anaeromyxobacter sp. Taxonomy (GTDB): domain Bacteria; phylum Myxococcota; class Myxococcia; order Myxococcales; family Anaeromyxobacteraceae; genus Anaeromyxobacter. The sequence continues at coordinate 21,511 of DASPMI010000126.1, forward strand.
GAGCTCGTCCTGGAGCAGGCGGGCGACGATCTCCGAGTCGTCCACGATGAGCACCTTCCGCCGGGACTCGACCGCCGCCGCGAACCGCCGGGGGAAGTCCTCCTCCCAGGGGTTGGCCACGTAGCCGTCGAGCTGCAGCTCCTGGGCGCTGCGGGCGAGCTCCTCGGGCTGGCTCTCGCCGACGAGGAGCACCCGGCCCGCGAAGCCACGGTCCCGGAGCAGGGCGGCAGCCGGGCGCCCCTGCGCGGCGTCCACCAGGAGGGCGGCCGCGCCCTGCGCCTCGGGTACGAGCGCGTGCGCATCCCGCTCCAGGACGACCTGGTGCCCCGCCGACTCGAGCGCCATGCCGGTGAGCTGGAGGAGGATCTCGCTATCGCAGCAGATGAGGACCTTCAAGACGCGTCCCTTTGGTTCGAGGAACAAGGTATCACCGACTTGCCCCTCCGTCCCAGCCCGGCGGATAATCCCCGGGCGCATGTGGGATCCCAAGGCCGGCTTCGGGCAGCGAATGGACGTCGGGCCCCGCGCCCAGGAGGCGTGGTTCTTCTGCCTCCGGCTCCTGGGCGGCCGCTACGCGTTCGAGGCGGCGCTCGTGACGGAGGTGGTCCGGCTCGGCCCGCTCACGCGCCTGCCCGCCGCCCCGGCGTTCCTCACCGGCGTGTTCACTCACCGTGGCGAGGTCCTCCCGGTGCTGGACATCGCCCAGCTCTGCGGCCAGGGCTCCATCCCGCTCCGCCCGTCCACCCGCGCCGCGATCGTGCACTGCGGCCCGTGGAAGGTGGCGGTGGTGAGCGAGGCCGTGGAGGGGCTCATCACCGTCCCGCGGCGGGCGCTGGAGACGCCGCCGGCCGAGTCCACCGGCGTCGCGGAGTTTCTCTCGGGCGTCGCGCAGGATCGGCTGGGGGCGGTCGCGATCCTCGACATGCCGCGCCTCGTCGAGGCCGCGCGCGCGCGGGCGATCCCCGCGGGGGCCTCCGCGTGAGACCGCTGGCCGATCGAGCGGACCTGGAGTGGGAAGGGGGCCGCCTCTCCGCGCCGAGGTTCCTCGGCGACGAGGAGGATCCAGCGCGGCACGACGAGCGCGCGCCCGTCGCCGAGATCGTCCTCTTCCAGGTGGGCACCCACGTCTTCGCCGCGCCGGTGCGCGACGTCGTGCGCATCGGGACGGTGCGCGACCTCGCGGCCGAGGACCTCGTGCTCGAGTCGGCCCTGGGCGCGCCCTTCACGCACCAGCGCGGGATCGTCGTGGCCGTGCCGGGCGCGGAGCGGGCGCTCGTCGTGGACCAGGTGATCGGGTTCCGCACCGTGCTCGAGGCGGACGTCCAGCCGCTGCCCGCCTTCGCGGCCGCGTGCATCCACTCGGGCGCGCTGTCCGGCCTGGTGGTGCTCGACGACATGCCGATGCCGTTCATCGATCTTCCCACGCTGCTTGCAGAGCACGCGGCGCGACCTGGTCGCGCTGGCGCGGCTGCGCCCTGACCGACGAGAGGACCCCGATGGCCGATCCGTTCGATGTCGACGACGAGAGCCCTGCGCAGCAGACGAAGGGGCGCGCGCCCAAGGGCGAGGCCGGGCGCCTGGTGCAGTTCCTCCACGGCCTCGCCGAGGGAAAGCTCGAGGACCGCCTCGACGTGACGAGCTTCTCCGACCCGGCGCTCCGCGCCGTGGCCGAGCAGGCCAACGCCGCCGCGGGCCGCGCGCTCTCCGACATGAAGGAGGCGCGCCAGCGGATCCAGGTGGTGACCTCCGGGGTCGACGAGGCGATCGAGGCCATGATCCGCCTCGTCATCCAGGGCGACCTCTCCGGCACGCTGCGCCTCGGCGTCTCGGACGCGGCCCTCACGCCGCTCATCGCCGGCATCGGCCAGGTGATGGAGACGCTCAAGAAGTTCGTCACCGAGATCCGCGAGGCGGCGCTCCAGCTCTCGACCTCCTCGGCCGAGGTGCTCGCCGCGGCCACGCAGAACGAGTCCTCCACCAGCGCGCAGGCCTCGGCGATCCACGAGACCACCGCCACCATGGAGGAGCTGAAGGGCGCCTCCCACCAGATCGCGGAGAACGCGCAGATGGTGGCCTCGATCGCCGAGCAGACCCTGGTCGGCGCGCGGCAGGGCGAGGGCGCGATCAAGTCGTTCATGTCCTCGATGGAGAGCGTGAAGCAGAACGCCGTCGAGGTGGACGACGCCATCGCCAAGCTCTCGAAGCGCGTCGAGCGGATCGGGACCGTGGTCGAGGTGATCGACGAGATCGCCGACCGCTCGGACCTGCTCGCCCTGAACGCCGCCCTCGAGGGCGCGAAGGCCGGCGAGGCCGGCCGGGGCTTCTCCATCGTCGCGGCCGAGATGCGGCGCCTCGCCGAGAACGTCATGGAGTCGACGAAGGAGATCAAGAACCTCATCACCGAGATCCGCGAGGCCACCCACGCCGCCAAGGAGGCCTCGGACGGCAACAAGAAGATGGCCGCCGAGGGCGAGAAGCTGGGCGGGCACGCCATGACCAGCGTCTCCGGCATCCTCTCCGGCATCCAGGAGACGAGCGACGCCGCGCGGGTGATCCACCTCGCGACGCAGCAGCAGCGCACCGCCACCGAGCAGGTGGTGCAGTCCATGTCCGAGATCGAGGAGGTCACGCGCCAGGCGCAGGCCGGCTCCAAGCAGGCGACCGGCGCGGCGGCCGAGCTCACCAAGCTGGCCGAGCGGCTCGCGGACCTCGTCAAGCGGTTCAAGGTGGAGTAGCGGGAGCCTCCCCTCGGGCGGCCCACTCCGATGCCCACCGAAGACATCCGACAGAAACTGCTCCCGCGCTTCCGCGAGACCACCGCGGACCGCGTGGAGAAGATCTCGGGCGTCCTGCTCGCCATCGAGCGGGGCGCGGTCGACGCCGATGGGCGCCAAGAGCTCGCGCGCGAGCTCCACACGCTCAAGGGCGAGGCCCGGATGATGGGGTTCGTGGGGATCTCCACCGTCGTGCATGCGGCGGAGGACCTCCTCAAGTCGGTGCCGGAGGCGGTGCCGCAGGCGCAGGTGGAGGCGCTCCTCGCGGCCTGCGACGCGATCGTGCCGATGCTCGAGGCGCCGCCGGACGGCGGCGACGTCGCGAAGGCGATGGCCGAGCGGCTGCGGAGCCTCATCGGCGCGGCGAATGGGAACGGTGCCGCGGGCGGAAATGGCAAGGCGGGCGCGTCGCCGTCTCGGGTCGAGGGGACGGCCGCGGCGGCGGCTGCGCCGGCGGCCGCGGCTGCGGTCGCTGCGCCCGCGGAGACGCCAGCTGCTCCGGGCTCGGGCTCGGGCGCGGGCGCGGGCGCGGGCGCGGGCGCGGGCGCGCCGGCGAAGCCCGAGTACCCGCGGCGCCGCGCCGAGGACCGGGTCGAGCTCCGGGGCGAGAAGCAGACGTCCTCCATCCGAGTCGACGTGGACCGGCTCGACGAGATCGCCGCCCTCGCCGGCGACATGCTCGTCGAGGGCGCGCGCTCGATCCGGCGCTCGAAGGAGCTGAACGGCCTCTTCGCGCGGTGGGCGCGGCTCTCCGACCGGATCATCGCGCTCGCCGAGCGCGTCCGCGACGCGCGGAACCTCCGGCTGGTCGAGCAGATCGAGGGCGACGTCCACCTGCTCCGCTCCGACACGTTCCGCTTCGCGCGGCAGCAGAGCGAGGCCGCCTCGACGGCCCACGCCCAGTTCGGCCAGCTCGCCGAGCGGATCGGCGCCGCCCGCCTCATCCCGCTCTCCGGGGTGCTCGCCGCCTTCCCCCGCGCCGCGCGCGACATGGCGCGCGAGCAGGGGAAGGAGGTCGAGTGCGCCGTCAAGGGCGCGGAGACCGGGGTGGACAAGGCCATCCTGCTCTCGCTCAACGACCCGCTCGTCCACCTCGTGCGCAACTCGGTCGATCACGGGATCGAGGCGCCCGAGGACCGGGTGAAGGCGGGCAAGCCGCGCGCGGGCCGGATCGTCATCACGGCCCGCACCGACGGCGACCTCCTCGCGATCACCGTCGAGGACGACGGGCGCGGCATCGACCCGGCCTCGGTCCGCGAGGCGGCGCTCCGCAAGGGGATGATCGCCGACCAGCAGGCCGCCGGCCTCTCGGCGCGCGCGGCGATGGATCTCATCTTCCTCCCCGGCTTCTCCACCCGCGCCGAGGCGGGGGAGACGAGCGGCCGGGGCGTGGGCCTCGACGTGGTCCGCAAGAAGGTGACCTCGCTCGGCGGCTCGGTGCAGGTGGAGTCGGAGCCCGGGAAGGGCACGCGCTTCACCCTGCGGATGCCGCAGTCGCTCTCGCTCATGAAGGTCCTCCTCGTCCGGATCGACGAGGACGTCTACGGCCTCCCCGCCACCGACGTGGACAGCGTGGGCCGGCTCGAGGCGAAGGACATCACCGAGGTGGCCGGCATCCGCGCGGTGCGCTACCGGAACCGGCTCCTCCCGGTCGTCGCGCTCGGGCCGCTCCTCTCGCTCAACGGCGGGCCGCGCTCGAAGCGGCCGCTCGTGGCGTACGTGTGGCATGGCTCCGAGGGCGCGGCGGTGGTCGTGGACGGGCTCCAGGGCGAGCGCGAGGTGGCGGTGAAGGCGCCGGGCGCGTTCCTCAAGGGGCTGCGGTTCGTCACCGGCGCCGCGGCGCTGGAGGACGGCCGGGTGGCGCTCCTCCTCTCGACGCCCGACCTCGTCGCCGCGGCCCGCCGGGTCGCCTCGCCCGCGCTCTCCCGCGGGCGCGAGCGGCGGCGGCTCAAGATCCTGCTCGTGGACGACAGCGCGATCGCGCGCGAGGCCGAGGCGGCCCTGCTCCGCTCGCTCGGCCACGACGTGGACGAGGCGGTGGACGGCGAGGAGGGCTGGCAGCGGCTCCAGGGCGGCCCGTACCACCTGCTCGTCACGGACGTGCAGATGCCGGTGCTCGACGGCATCGACCTCACCCGCCGCGTGAAGGCGACGCCGCGGTTCGTGAAGCTGCCGATCCTGATCCTCTCGTCCCTCTCCGCCCCCGAGGAGCGGCGCCGCGGCGTGGACGCCGGCGCCGACGCGTACCTCGTCAAGGGCGAGCTCGACGCCGAGAGCCTGGCGGCCACCATGGACCGGCTGTGCGGGGTCGGCGGATGACGGCGGGCGACCGGCCCGTCCGCGTGCTGGTGGCGGACGACTCGGAGCTGTTCCGGGAGCTGCTCTCCCGCGTCGTCGAGGAGGACGGCGCGCTCGAGCTCGTCGCCCTCGCCCGCGACGGCGAGGACGCGGCCCAGCTCGCGCGCAAGCTCCGGCCGGACGTCATCACCATGGATCTGGAGATGCCCGACGCCGACGGCTACGCCGGCATCGCGCGCATCATGGCGGAGACGCCGACGCCGATCCTGGTCCTGACCGCGAACCCCTCGCAGGCCGCCGGCTTCAAGGCGCTCTCGCTCGGCGCGCTCGACATCGTCGAGAAGCCGCGCTGCGAGTCGGATCTCGAAGAGTACGGCCACCTGCTCCGCTCGCGCCTCCGGCTCCTCGCCGGCGTGAAGGTGATCCGCCACCCCCGTGGCCTCCGCGAGAAGCGCGCCGCCGCGCCGAAGCGCGCCGAGCGGCCGGAGCTCGTGGTCGTGGGCGCGTCGCTGGGCGGGCCGCGGGCGCTCTCGACCATCCTCCGGCGGCTCCCGGCGACCTTCCCGGTCCCGATCGCGGTGGTGCAGCACATCGCCGACGGCTTCACCGAGGGGCTCGCGGGCTGGCTCGACCAGGAGTGCGCGCTGACCGTGGCCGAGGCCGCGGACGGCGAGGCGCTGCGGCGGGGGCGCGTGGTCCTCGCCCCGAGCGGCCGCCACCTCGTCGTCGAGCACGGCCGCGTCCGGCTCTGGGACGGCGCGCCCGTCGAGACCTTCAAGCCCTCCGTCACCCCGCTCTTCGTCTCGGCCGCGCGCGCCTACGGGAGCCGCGCCTGCGGCGTGCTCCTCACCGGCATGGGGCGCGACGGCGCGGAGGGGCTCAAGGTGATCCGCGACGAGGGCGGCACCACCCTCGTGCAGGACGAGGCGACGAGCGCCGTCTTCGGCATGCCCCGCGCGGCGATCGACCTGGGCGCGGCCGAGCGCGTGCTGCCCCTCGACGACATCCCCCGCGTCCTCCAGGAGCTCGTCCAGTGAGCGGCATCACGCAGGAGCACGTGCTGGAGCTGGCCGCGATCCTCAAGGAGCGCGTCGGCCTCCACATCCGCCCCGATGGCCACGGGGCGCTCCGGATCGCGATGACCGCCCGGCTCGAGGACCCGGAGCGGCCCGCCGGCGACGCCGCCGGCTATCTCAAGCTCCTCCAGTCCCCGCCGGGCGACGAGGAGCTGCGCCGCCTCCTCCCGCTCGTCACGGTGGGGAAGACGAGCTTCTTCCGCGACGAGCGGCAGTTCGGCGCCCTCCAGGCGATCCTGCCCGGCCTCGTCGGCCGCGCGCGGGCCGGCGGCCGCCGCGTGGCGATCTGGTCGGCCGGCTGCGCCACCGGCGAGGAGCCGTACTCGATCGCCATGACCGCCGTCGAGGCCGGGGCGGGGCCGGACGAGGTGGAGATCCTCGCCACCGACGTGAACCCGGAGGCGGTCGCGTTCGCGACCCGCGGCGCGTACGAGGCGCGGCGCGTCCGCGAGGTGCGCGAGCCGTTCCTCTCGCGCTACTTCGACCCCGAGGGCGAGCGGTACGTCGTCCGGGCCGGGCTCCGCCGGCTCATCACCGCCATCCGGCCGCACAACCTCGTCTCCGGCATCTTCCCGCGGGCCAGCGAGCCGGGCGGCTGGGACGTCGTCTTCTGCCGGAACGTCATCATCTACTTCGACACCGCCACGACCCAGCAGGTGCTCACCCAGTTCCACAACGCGCTCGCCCCCGGCGGCTACCTCTTCCTCGGCTACTCCGAGTCGCTCTTCCGGCTGTTCGAGGGGTTCGAGCTCACCGAGATCGCCGGCGCGTTCGTCTACCGGCGCCCTGAGTCCGCCGTCCGCGCCGGGCCGACGCCGGCCGCGCGCCCGCACCTCGTCCCGATGCCGTCGGCGCCGCCGCCGGTGAAGCACCTCAAGCTGGCGCCGATGGCGCCGTCGCACACCCCCGTCCCGCTCCCCGGCGACGCGTACGCCCCGGCGGCGGGGGCCGAGCCGCCGCTCGCGCCGCAGGAGTACCTCGACGCCGCCGTGGCGCTCTTCGCCGACGGCCGCTTCGGCGCCGCCCGCGAGCTCCTCGAGCGGATGCTCGAGCGCGGCGGCGACAGCCTCGCCGTCCGGCTCACGCTCGCCAACCTCTATGGCGTCCTCCGCCAGAACGACGCCGCACACCGCTGCTACCTCGCGGCCCTGGCGCTCGAGCCGCTGAGCGCCGAGGCGCACCTCTTCTTCGGGATCCACCTGCTCTCCTGCGGGCAGGCCGAGGAGGCGGCGCAGGAGCTCTCCCGCGCCCTGTTCCTCGATCCCGACCTGGCGCTCGGCCACTACTACCTGGGCCGGAGCCGGGAGGCGCTGAAGGACCTCCCGCGCGCGCGGCTCGCCTACCGGAACGCCCTCGACGCCTACAAGCGCCGGCCCGAGGGGAAACGCCAGGCGTTCCTGGGCTACTATCCCGACATCCCCGAGGACGGGAGCGCGTTCGCCCGCGCGGCGGAGTACGCGCTGGCAGCGCTCTAGGAGTCACGAATGGCCGAGAAGCGGCGAATCCTCCTGCTCGACGACTCGCCCATCACCCTCGAGATGGAGAAGGCCGTGCTCGAGGACCGCGGGCACTCGGTGGCCGTGGCCTCGAACCTGCTCGAGTTCCAGGCCCTCCTCGAGCAGTTCCAGCCCGAGGTCATCCTCACCGACCTCATGATGCCGGACATCTCGGGCAAGGACATCGTGCGGGTGCTGAAGCAGGACTTCCACACCGAGAAGATCCCGATCATCCTCTTCAGCTCGCGGCCGGACGAGGAGCTCGCCCCCATCGCCGAGCAGGCCGGGGCGGACGGCTACCTCTCGAAGTCGCACGGCATCGACAAGCTGGGCGATCTCATCGACGAGCTGGTCGAGTCGATCATCTGGTAGCCGGGCTGTGCAGCCCCTTGCGCGGTGTGCAACGGCTTGCATGTGGGGCGGACGGAGTCGAGCCCCCACCTGCTGGTTCCGCGCAAGCAGGACGGCTGGTTTCGCGGAGAAGCGGGAGCGATCCCCGGCGCACGCCGTTTGCACGCGAGGCAAGAGAGACAGGAGGGTGCCGTGCTCCGAGGCAAGCCGCGAGGGTTCACGATCATCGAGATGATGCTGGTGGTCATCATCATCGGCGTTCTCGTGTTCCTCGCGCGCCAGATGTTGACCCGCGCGCGCCCCGGGGCCACGTTCCGGACGATCGAGGTCGAGCTCGAGGCCCTGGCACGACGGGCGCGCCAGGAGGCGCTGGCGCGCGGCCGCAACACGGCGCTCCTCGTGTTCCCCCACGTCGGTCCGGACGAAGGGGACCTGGGCAAGATCTTCCTGATCGTGGACGAGCCGCTGCCAGGGCTGTCCTTCTTCGATTCCATGCAGGAGCCCGACTTCGAGAGCTTCGATCCGGACGCTCCGACGATCACGCCCAACGGCCAGCTCCTCGAAACCCTGGACCTGCCGCGCGGGGTCGTGATGCCCGAGGGCGGCGCGGGGCCTGCGGGCGTCACCCGCGAACCCTTCCCCTACGACTCGATCCCCGTCGACGTCGCCTGCTCCTTCTGCGAGGGCGACCGCGGCGCGATCGTCTTCGATCGCAGCGGGCGCACGAGGTTCTGCACGGTCTCCGGGGCGACGATCTCGTGCAGGACGGACCTGAGCGGCGGCAGCCTCACGATCCATCACCAGCAGATCCCCACCCGCTTCTCCACGCTCGTGGTCACGAGCCCCCAGGGCTCGACGAAGGTGTTCCAGCATGGCAACTGAGCGCACCCGCGAGGCCGGATTCACGATCCTCGAGGCGGTGGTCGCCCTCGCCGTCCTGCTCGTCGGCGCGATGGGGGTGATCTCGCTCGAGTTCATGGGCTCCAGGATGAACAACGACGCGCGGGTGATGACCCGCGCCACGTCGATCGCCCAGGACCTGCTGAACCAGATCCAGACGTGGGACTACGTCGCGGAGATCGCGCCCGGTGGCCGCCTCACGAACCCCAGCACGGGCAACGATGACGACATCGCCGATCGGGATCAGGAGTTCGAGCTGCCGATGTCGGACATCCCCGCGGGCGCCTGGGACCACGACTGGGCAGAGCTCGAACCCCCGAACGCCTGGAACGGCATCTCGAACGTCGACGCGCTCGGCCTCGGGGACATCTTCCACCGCCACGTCTCGTACCAGCGCTTCTGGAACGTGAACCAGGTCCTCGATCCGACCGGAGCGGTCCTCGGTGTGCGGGTCGCGGTGATCGTGCGCTGGGAGCCGGGCGAGGCCGGCGGGCCGGCGCGGCGGATCGTGCTCACCACCTTCCTGAGGGATCCCGGTGTCGTCGGGAACTGAGGTCACCGTGCGCGCGCGAGGCTACACGCTGCTGGAGCTGGTGGTCGCGCTGGGCATCGCGGTCATCGGGATCGCGGCCGGCATGACGTTGCTCATCGGGACGCAGCGCTGGTTCCAGGCCGGCGTGGACGACCGGGCGATGCAGGAAACCGCGCGCATCGCGCTGCGTGAGCTGACGGTGAATCTCCGCTCGGCCGGGTACGGCATGGAGCCCACGACCGTCTTCGACATGGGCGTGCTCCAGGAGACGGCGATGGACCGCCTCCCGCAGATCGGGGTCGTCCCGCGGTTCGGCGGGTACGGCTGCCCCGATCCGGGCGGGAGTTGCCCGAACCTGCGCGACCGGATCGACGGGCCCGACGAGCTGGTCTTCTACGCGCGCGATCCGATCTGGGCCCGGGAGGTGCGGGTGGTCGGCATCGATCACCTCACACTCCAGCGGCCGCTCGGCGGCGCGCCGACGGAGCTCCGGCCGGGCCAGGTCCTCCAGGTCATGTGCTACGGGATGGCCAACCAGTGGCTCTGGGCGTACGTGACCGTCGCGAACGCGACGCCGAGCGCCGGGGACCCGGAGCTGATCGAGGTCGAACTCGCGCCGCGCACGGCCGGCCGCGAGCTCGACTTCCCGCTCCAGAACCGCGTGCTCGAGGAGCCGTGCTTCGGCGCCGCGGCGGGGGCGCCTCCGACCGGGATCCGCGCGTTCAAGATCGATCGCTACCGGTACCACGTGCTCGCGGTCGATCCCGGCGGCAACCCGCAGCCGTGGGGAACCGCGGGGGCTCGGCCCTACCTGATGCTGGATCAGGGGCTCCGGGACGACGCCGGGAACCCGATCGACCGGGTGGTCGTGCCGGACGTCGAGGACCTCCAGGTCGCGTACATGTACCCCCTCGCCGCCGGCGCCGCCGTCCTCGGCGCCACTCCCGGCGCGCAGGTCATCGCCGAGACCGACCCGGAGAACGGCGAGGCGGAGCACCGGTTCAACCTCAACCCCCGCGCGCCGTTCGTCATCCCCTCGTTCGGCACCGATCCGCGCGATCTCGACCTCGCGCGGACGTCGCACCACCCGGCCAACATCCGGGCCGTGCGGGTCGCCGTCACGGTCCGGATGGCGCGGAAGGACGAGCTCGTGAACGACGATCGGGCCGGGGTGGTCCCTGAGCTCCTGAACCGCCCGCAGCTCGACGGAGAGGACGGGTTCATCCGGATGGTGTTCGAGACGACGGTGCGCACGCAGAACCTCGAGGCCCGGGTCGCGGTGTTCCCCACCTACGATCCCCAGGCCTTCGACCCCGACAACAACTGCCTCCTGAACGATCCGGCGCAGATCCCGCCGGGTTGCACGGGGACCTGTCTCCTGGCGGCGCGTGGGAACTGCGGAGGAGGATGACCTATGGCGAACTCGCACCCGGCGCGCGGCTCCGCGCTCATGATCTCCATCATCGTGGTCCTCGTGATCACGGTCCTCGCGGTGGGGGCCGTCCGCTTCGCATCGCAAGAAGTGGCCGGCGCGATCGTCGATCGCAAGGACGCGGCGGTCGCATCCTGCGCAGAGGCTGCCCGCGCGCGGCTCCTGAGCGAGCTCCGGCTCCTCGGCCAGGTCTCGATCACCGACATCGAGCTGCTGGACGAGGAGCTCGAGGACACGACCCCGACGCTGCTCCGGGGCGGTCACTACGGGGAGGATCCCGAGGTGTCCGTGCGCAGCGTGCAGCTCCGGCGACTCAACGACATGACCACCGGGCCGTCCTTCTCGGCCAACGACCTCACCAACCGGATCGGCGACACCGTGGGGAACTACCGGGTGGTCGTGCACTGCATCCAGGGACGGCCGCCCAACGACCGCCAGCTCGAGATCGAGTTCGGGCTCCAGTACGGCCTCTAGGGAGGAACGCATGCGCCTGCACAAGAACCCGAGCGTCCTCGTCCTCTCCGCCCTCGCGGTGCTCACCTTCCCCCTCCGCTCGGACGGCGGCCCCGAGTGCGACAACGCCACGACCTCGCTCCAGAGCACGCTCAACAACCCCGTGGCCGGCGACGAGAAGTTCTTCACGCTGCCCGTGGGGCCGTCGAACGTGATGTTCCTGCTCGACGTCTCCGGGTCGATGCAGAACGTCCCGCAGTGCGGCGACGCCGGCACCTGGGGTGACACTGGCGCGCTCGCCACGTGCAAGTGGCCGACGAACTGGGGCACGCCCATCTCGAACCCGGCTCCCGGCGCCGTCTCGGAGGAAGGGACCTGCACGGTCTCGGCGACCACGAACCCCAACCTCGCCTGGATGGCCAACTACACGCCGACGACGAGGCTGGTGGATGAGGGCCTCGGTACCGCGACGAATGGGCTCGTCGACCGCCCGCCATGGGGGACCGGCTGCACCGGAAACAACTGCCTGTTCCAGGCCGAAGCGGTCTACGCCGACCAGTCCTGGAACGAGACGTCGGCGACGCCCTCGACGCCCTGCACTGTCGAGTTCACGTACCAGGACTGGGACTGCACGACTCCCTCCAACGCGGTCCAGGTCACGAGGACGTTCCGGGCCACGCTCCCGAACTGCTCCGCGTGCCTCACCAACACCCCAGGGAAAGGGTTCTACTTCTCCCGGGCCTGGCGCGCCGCGTACAGCGTCCGCAACACGGCGAGCACGTCCGGCGGCGGCCGCCGCTGCTCGTCCGGCTCCACGACCTACTACGTCGACGGCGGCGCCCAGCGCGCCTACTTCACGGGCGGATGGCTGAACGCGAACCCGCCCAAGTTCATGTCGGCGCGGAAGGTCATCAAGGAGGTGGCCTGGATCGATCCGGCGGTCTCCGCCGCCACCGACCAGCTCCGGCTCGGGCTCACCTACTTCTCGACCGCGCTCACCAACTCCGCCCGGATCATCGTGCCGCTCGGGCCCAGCGCGTCCGATTCGTACCCGGTCAACCCGCCGAAGTACGTCACCGCACGCCAGTACATCCTCGACGCCCTCAACCACACCCACAGCACCCTCAACGCGGACGGGACGCTCGCCGCCGCCGGCCTCCCCGGCTGGCCGGCCGGCGTCACTCCGCCGTCGCTCATCGACGGCGGCACGCCGATGGCCTCGGCCCTCTTCCGCGTCGGCCAGTACTTCACGCAGCCGGGGACCTACACGGCCCGGTTCGGGAGCACCTACGAGCTCACCGCGTTCCGCGAGACGAGCGCTGGGGTCATGCTCGCGCCATGGGTGAACGCCACGACCAACACGATCTGCTGGAGCTGCCAGAAGAGCGCGACCATCATCGTGACCGACGGCTCGCCCAATAGCGAGATGACGTTCCCGACGGCGCTCCAGACGTACGCGCAGAACGTCTACACGAACACGAACAACTGCAGCCCCGGGACGAGCTGCAGCACCACCGCCAATCCCCGGAGCAAGTGCTGCAGCCCCTCGGACTCGACCTCCAACCCGCCCTCGCGCCTCCCGCGCGTCGCGGCGTGGTTGCACGACAACGACCTCTCCCCGTCTCGCCACAACGGCTCGCAGACCCTGACGATCAGCGCGGTCAGCTTCGGACTCCCCGAGGGGAACGCGCGCACGATCCTCCAGGCGACCGCCAACATGGGTGGGGGCATGTACAACAACGCCGCCGACGGCGACGCGCTCGCCGCCGGGGTCGCCCAGGCCGTGTCGGCCGTGTCCAACACCTCGACGTCGTTCGGCGCCCCCGCGGCGACCGCGCTCACCACCATCAACGCCGCGGACACGAAGGCCTTCATCACCCGGTTCCGGCCCAACCAGAAGGCGACCTGGGAGGGGCACCTGCACCAGTGGATGCTCTTCGACGAGGCCGCGGCGGGGTGCGACCCGACGAAGAAGCCGGACCCCGATGACCCCTCGCAGCAGGTCGTCTGCCGCGGGAAGACCGTCCTGTCCAACTTCGACGGCGACACGCGCGACGGCTACAACCTCTGCACGAAGAGCTTCCTCGTGGACGCCGACTGCGACGAGGTCGTCGAGGATTCGTCCACCGGGCTCTGGTACAAGAAGGGGACCGGCGCGCCCGGCATCCCGGCGAAGAAGTTCTGGGACGCGGGTGAGGTCCTCTCGACCCCGACGGCGACGGGGTACCGGACCGCGGCCGAGCCCGCCGACGCCGGCAACATCGCCCCGTACACCCAGTACGCGCCGGGGAAGACGCCGCGCAACCTCTGGACGGCGCTCCCCGACGGGAGGATGTACGAGCTCACCACGAAGAACGCGGCGGTGCTCGCGCCGTACATGAACCTGGATCAGGCCTGGTGCGCGAGCTTCGAGTCGCTCGCGAAGCTCTGCGGAGCGGCGCCGCTCCCGGCGTGCCCCGTCACCGTCGCGGGCAACTGGAAGACGTACTGTGCGCAGCAGGTGATCCTGTTCGCCCGCGGCTGGGACGTGATGGATCAGGACTCCGACGGGTGCGGCGGGCCCGGGTACGGCATCGCACCCCCGGCCGGAGTGCAGCCCCACCCCGGCAACGGCACCGGCGCGGGGAGCAACCGCGTCGCGAGCGGTGTGGCCACGGCCGACTGCACGATCACGACGAGCGGCACGACGCGGTACGGCGGTGAGGAGCGCGACCGGGAGAACGACTTCGGTGCATCCGGCAGCAACCCGGCGCCGACGTTCTGGAAGCTCGGGGACATCTTCCACTCTTCGCCCGTGCTCGTGCACGCGCCCACGTCGGACGTCATGTGCCGGCTGGGCGTGGACAACCAGTGCGTGCGGACCCTGTTCGGCTACACGTCCAACCCCAAGTACACGGCCAACTACCAGACCGGGCTCCAGTCGTACGAGGGGTGCAAGCCGGAGGCGGGCGAGGTGAACGCCTACCGCAAGTGGCGCAGCGTCCTCGCCGATCGTCGGAACGTCGTGCTGGTCGGCTCGAACAGCGGCTTCCTGCACGCGTTCGACGCGGGCGGGCCGAACACCGAGGCGAGCACGCACAACCGGCAGGATCTGGATTGCGTCTGGTCGGAGGTCCAGGACGGCACCGGCGAGGAGGTCTGGGGGTTCACGCCGCCCGATCTCCTCCCGCGTCTCCGCGACACGCTCATGAACCACCAGTACATGGTGGACGGCAACATCATGGTGCGCGATGTCTGGGTGGACGGCGCGCCCGCGGACGGGAGCACGAACAACCCGGTCCCTGGGGGCGATCCCCGGGACGGCGTGAAGCAGGTGAACGAGTTCCGCACCATCGCCATCTTCGGCGAGCGGTCGGGCGGGACGCAGTTCACGGCGCTCGACGTCACCAACGCGTTCGGCTACGAGCGCAGCGCGCGGCCGCGCCCGACGTTCCGGTGGTCGTTCCCGCCGCCGCGCTCCGAGGACGCCCAGTACAAGGCACAGTCGTGGGTCGATTCGTCACCCCGGCCGCCGCCGATCGGCCCCGTGCGGCTCAAGGCCGACGCCGGAGATCCCGATCCGCAGGAGAAGGGCTGGATCGAGAAGTGGATCGTCATGCTCAACGGAGGGTACGACCCGACGTTGAACCGCGGCCGCGCCGTCTGGACGGTCGACGCCTGGACGGGGCAAGTCTACTGGCGCTTCGACGACACCGTCTTCAAGCGAGAGGTGCTCGGGAACGCCACCCGTGACAACACGAGCATGTTCCCGGTGGCCGCCGGGATCGGCATGGTCGACATCGGCGATCCGACCGGCGACGTGGGGCTCGACTCCGACAACTTCTTCGACACGGCCACCTGGGGCGATCTGGGCGGCAACCTGTGGGTGGCGCGGTTCGACTGGCCCGGGGAGCGCGACGCGTCCGGCCGGGTGACGAACTGGAGGGCCGCGCGGACCTTCGAGCAGGGCCGCTTGCCCTCCGACGACCAGTACGCCACGAACCGCAGCGAGTTCTTCTACATGACGTCGAACGCCTGGGAGCCGCAGCGGCACCAGCTCCGGACACTGCTCGGCTCCGGGAACCGGGAGCAGATCCTCGAGCAGGGACAGGGCTGCGGCCCGGACAACCTCATGAGCTGCTGCCAGGCGGGCTGCTCCGTCGCCACCTCGACGCAGGTGAACTACGGCGTGTGCAGCTCGAGCGGCGCCTTCGCGTGCACGAACACCGGCCGGATGACCTCGAGCCCGGCGTTCGACCAGGGGTGCGGCACCGCCGGCGCGAGCGCGTGCACGGGCGGCGCGACGAACACCTTCACGAGTACCTCCAATTACAGCCTCTCCTGCGGCGCCTCGGGGAGCTCGATCGCCGCCGGCAAAGCCACCTGCGACGCGACCGGCCTGTGCGCCGTGAACCCGGTCGGCACCGGCAAGGACCTGGTCCCCCCGGGCGCCGCGAGCTGCACCAACAAGGCGAAGTTCTACGGCGTATGGTCGTACGGAGGGTACCAGGTGCCGGAGAAGACGTTCTCGACCGAGCCCACGGCCGGCTGGGCCAGCGCGACCACGTTCGACCGCAACCGGTTCACCGACGTCGACTACGACGGCTGCACCTTCACCCAGAACGACAAGTGCTCGCTCGTGGAGACCACGCGGGCGCAGGTGTCGGCGGAGGGCCGGCTCACGTGCCGCGGCGTCACGAAGTGCCAGGCCTCCGTGGACGACCCGGGCTGGTTCTACACGTACAACGTGACCTGCCCGACGGAGGTCGAGTGCAGCGCCGGGTGCAGCAACGAGAAGACGGTCTCCGGCTCCACCGTCGTCAACTCGTGCACGATGTGGAACAGCTTCATCCCCCGCGGCTCCGCGCTGAGCGGGAGCAACCCGTGCCAGGGCGCGAACACGGCGCAGCAGACCGCCATCGGGTACTCCTCGGACTACGTCACCGGCGTGCCCACGCTCTCGTGTAGCCAGGGGAAGTCGACCGCGGACAACGTCGTGTACCGGGGGTCGCAGCGGACCACGATCGCGCCGCCGGCCGCGCCCATGGCGCGCAACAGCGTCACCCGGGGAGGCAAGATCTACTACTCGACGCTGCAGCTCGATCCGGGCGCGCCGGCCACGAGCACGGGCTCCGGCTCGCGCGACGCGGCCGCGCCGCTCTACTGGACCGAGGTGCCGCTCGAGGTCCACATGTGCCGGCACGTCTCGAACGCGAGCTGCCAGTAGACGATCCGCGGCGCCCGCCCCGGCCCACGGGGGGCGGGAGCCGGAGGCTCGAACCACCTCTCTTGAAGGCCCCGAGGTCGCGTGCTACTCCCGGAGCGGTCGCCGTAGCCGCCCCGGGAGCGCGCATGTCCGGCCACAACCGTTGGACCAAGATCAAGCACAAGAAGGCGGCCCAGGGGGCGGCCAAGGGCAAGCTCTTCACCAAGCTCATCAAGGAGATCACCGTCGCGGCCCGGATGGGCGGCGGCGATCCCGCCGGCAACGC